>CAVTJF010000017.1:0-68088 GCA_963734945.1 uncultured Gammaproteobacteria bacterium | reverse complement strand
AACTGGCTCGCAGGCAGACCCGTGGGTGCGCGCGCCGATTCTCCCGGCTATCGCTTGCGCAAGTTTGTCGGCCGCCATCCGCACGGCGTGATCGCAGGTACCACTGCAGTGCTTGGATTGGTGGCGCTGTCGGCGTTCCTTGCCTTGCAGAGTCACAGGCTTCGCGCAGCGCTGGATGTGGCACGCTCGCAGACCGTGCGCGCCCAGACAGTCTCGGATTTCCTCTCGGACCTGTTCAACCAGGCCAGCCCGCGCAAGCAGGCTCGCGAGGCTCCGGATCTGCGCAAGCTGCTCACCCAGGGCGTGGCCCAAATCGATGCGGCCGCGCTGGCGCCCGACATCTCGGGCGACCTGAAACAGACCATGGGTGCAGCTCTGGTCGACATCGGGGAGCTGCAACGCGGACAACGCACCCTGCTCGAGGCTCTCGAGGAATTGCCCGACTCGGCGACCATCCCGCGTCTGCGCGCTCTGACCAGCCTGGCGCAAGCGGAAAACATGGCTGACAAGATCGCGCCTGCCTTGCGTCACCAGCGCCAGGCGCTGGCGCTGGCGCTGGTGAGTGGTGACGCGCTCAGGATTCGAGCCGCCAAGGCCGGTCTGGGCATGATTCTGAGCAATGCCGGGCAGCGCGATCAGGCCCGTGCGCTGTTACTGGAAGCTCTGCAAGGCTTGCACGACCGGGGTAGCCGTCGCGAACGCCTGCAACTTGCCGATGCGCGCAGCAAGATGGCATCACTGTACTGGTCCGACGGCAACTACAGAAAGGCGCAGGAGCAATACGAGCAGGTTTACAGCACCATTGTCGATATCTATGGCGAGCACCATGCACGCACGGCCGATACCCTTTATGCACTTGGTGCGGTGCACTTGCAACAGGGCAACTACGCCCGCGCCACGGATTACCTGAACCGGACCCTGAGCTTGATGCAAAGCATGTACGAGCCGGTGCACCCGTTGACCGCGCGCACCCAGAATGCGCTCGGAGCCACGCTCTATCAGTCCGGGCATTCGGCGCAGGCAAGAGAGCATTATCGCGAGGCCCTGGCGATGGAGGAGAAGTTGTTCGGTGGAAACTCGCCTCGTCTGATCCGGGTACTGGGCAATCTGGCGCTGGTCGAGCATGATCTGGGACAGTTCACGCAGGCGCAGCATCTGTATCGGCGTGCGATAGCACTGGACAGCACCGAGCACCCGAAAGGTTCCGAGCGCCAGATCGCGCCTTTGGTCGATCTTGCCCTGCTTGAACTGGACCAGGATCAGCCCGGGGATGCTCTGGTGCTTCTGGATCGTGCCGACACGATACGCAGGCAGCATCTGCCAGAACAGCACCCCAGCACTGCCTTCATCGCGCACGTGCGCGGGATGGCGCTTCTGGCGCTCGATCGGACTGATGCGGCGATCCTGCAATTGGAGCGGGCCAGGGAACTGCGCTCCCGGCAAGGTGATGGCCGCCATCCGCATCTGGCCGATACCTTGATCTTGCTGGCTCGTGCCCGTCAGCGCGTTGCCGCGCAGGCGCCTGCAGATGTGGTTGCACTGGCCGAACAGGCCTTGCGCATCAGTCAGGACAAGCGCGGCGTGGAGAACTGGCGCACGCAGGAAATCGAGCTGCGGCTGGGCCGCATTCTCGAATGGGCGGGGCAGGTCGAACGGGGCCGCAAACTGGAACTATCCGCCATGCAGGCCCTGATTCGCCTGCGTGGCTCTGATGACTGGCAAGTGCGCAGGCTGCGCTCCGCAAGCGCCATTTGAAGCAGACGTCTCGGCGCGAGCCGGCCATCAGGAACAGGTCATTTGCCGGCCCGGCATCGAGGCCGGGCCGGTCGGGGACCTCTGATTGAATCCGGCGCAGGCGGAGTGATGGCCAGACGGACCGCAGCGACTCGTCCATGTCTTGAGCAGACCAATAGTCTGCCTTCATTGACGGTCCTGTCGCCTGCGCGCACCCAGAAACCTGACGCCTGCGCAGGGCCTGATCAGTGGCTCCCTAGTGGGCGATGAATGCTGCACCATCGAAATTGCTGGAATAGTCGAAATCATCCAGCTTGATGGCGGCAGCGCGATAGTCCACTTCCTCATTGACAACGGCGGAGACCACGAAGCTGACATTGCAAGTGAATGCCTCGCCAGGAGCAAGCCCGGGAATGTTTCGGTAACGCGAGACCCGATCGCCCTGGGTCACCACCCGGTCAAAAGCGCAGGTATCGCTGAATTCCATCAACTGGCTGCCGTCGCGATCCTCGCTCAGGGTGAAATCGGCACAGGCATGTGCGCTTGTGTTGACGGCCCTCAGCCGATAATCGACGTTCTGCAGGATGCTGATCGGCGGCGTGGTCAGCAAGGTCACTTCGGTCGCCACGTCACAGGCGCGGGCCGGCTGCAGCACGGCACTTATGAGCTCGCGCCCCAATTCGCCCACCACCTGCACTCGCGATTCCACGCCGGGTATGGTTGAACCCGATGCCGCACCGGGCGCAGGATCGAAACTCGAGGAAAATATGTACTCCTCGACCGCTGCCATATTCACGCTGACATCAAGCAGCCCGGGTGTACCCGAGGGCAGTCCGAGGTCTTCGGTCCAGGTGCTGCCATCGAATATCCATGCCACGCCTTCGTTGCCGCCATTGCCATCGGGTCGGTATCCGCTGGCGATGACCAGCCCGGTACCAGTACCGGCCAGCGCAGTGAGCGTCTGGTCGCCGGGCACGCTGACACCGGAGTTGCTCCAGGCCTGTCCGTCGAAGGACCAGAATTCACGAAAGTTCCTGATCGCAAACATCGATTGCGGGGCGGTTGGGCCGGGGATGCAGTCGCTGAGCGGCGCATAAACCGCAGTAAGATTCAGGGGAAATGCCGGAGTATGGATGGGCCCGCTGCCCACAAGATCGCCGAGGGCATTGTCGACGTTGTAGATTTCGCCATCCGTGTTGATGATCTTGATGTCGTTGCTGCGCCCGCAGGCAGTCAGCATGGATCCGCCGAGGCTGCGACAAAAGCCCTGGCCGGCAGCGCCTGGGACGTATGGGCAGACAAAGCCGAACGTGGTGTCATATACACCGTACAAAACGATGTCCTGCTCCGGAGCGATCCAGGCGCCGGTATAGATTGCGCCATAAGAGCTGGACTTTATCTCGCTCCACTCGACGCCATCCCAGAGTCGCACGGTGTCCAGGCCGGTCGCCACGGCCAGGTTGCTGGAGGCGGCAAAAACGTCGAAGAAGTCGCTGCTCGTACCCGAATTCATCAACGTGCCGCTATTGCCATGGTCGAAACGCACGATGGCCCCGCCATTTCCGACCCCAATGGCGAAGTCCAGCGATGGCGCCGAGACAGCGGTGATGGCGGAGGAGGTCACAGTGGGACGAGACTGCCAACCGTGTCCAGCGAACGCGGTCAACGCGAAAGTCGCGGCGGCCAGAACAACCGGGTATCGAAGCTGATGCAGCATGCGCATGGGACCTGTTCCTTCGAGGGATCTTTGTGCACATGCGCCGAATAGATCCGGATCACGCCAACAGCCAATGCCGGCAACGTTGGTGCCGCGAGCCGCATGCGCTACTCTGGCTTTTTGGTCACAGGCAAAGTGCAGCATGAGCACATCCAGCGGGTTCCTGGGTTTTCTGAGGATAGTGGGTCGCGGTATCAACATCACCCGCATAGTCATCCTCAACCTGATCTTCTTCGGCTTGCTGGCGCTGCTTTTCGGTGGCATGGCGGCGCGCGAGACCGCACGCGTGGCAGCGGGCAGCGTGCTGGTCATCGAACCGAGTGGCGAGCTGGTAGAGCAATACAGCATTGATCCGCTGCAGCGCGCACTGGCCGGTCTCGGCAATCAGAAGACCGGCCAGGTACGACTGCGCGATCTGCTGCGCGGCATTGACCGGGCCGCGAGCGACTCGCACATACGCAGCATGCTGCTGCTGCCAGATCAGCTACAGGTGGGCGGCTATGCAGCGCTGCGCGAAGTGGGCAAGGCACTGGACCGATTCAAGGCCGCGGGCAAGAAGGTCTATGTCTGGTCGGCCGGGATGCAGCAGGCACAGTACTATCTGGCCGCACACGCCAACCGCATCGTGCTGGATCCGCAGGGTAGCGTCATGCTGACCGGCATCGGCGGTTACCGCGCCTACTACAAGGACCTGCTCGACAAGCTGGGCGTCACCGTGCACCTGTTCCGGGTCGGGCAATACAAGTCAGCAGCCGAACCGTATGTGCTCAATCATGCATCCGATGCAGCGAAGAAAGCCGATGCCTACTGGATGAACGGGCTGTGGGATACCCTGCTCGATGAAGTGGCTGCCAATCGCAAGATCACGCCCGGACAGATCAGGGCCGATATTGCCGCGATGCCCTCGGAAGTCGAGGCCGCGAAGGGCTCGCTGGCCGATCTGGCCATGCAGCAGCATCTGGTGGATGCGCTGATGAGCAAGCCGGACATGCGCGCCTGGCTGCGCGCGCACGGGCAGCCGGCGGGTAGCGATGGATTCCGCCAGATTGATCTGGACCACTATCTGGCAGCAACACGAACCGACGGCCTTGGCCTGGGCAGGAAAGTTGCCGTGGTGGTCGCCGAGGGCGAGATTTCAGGTGGCAATCAGCCACCGGGCAGTATCGGCGGTGATTCGACCGCCGAGCAGATTCGTCACGTGCGCAACGATGGCAGCGTGGCAGCCATGGTGTTGCGCGTCGACTCGCCTGGCGGCGCCGTCTATCCGGCCGAGCAGATCCGCCGCGAAGTCGAATTGACGCGCAAGGCGGGCAAGCCGGTGATCGTGTCGATGGGTGATGTGGCCGCCAGCGGCGGCTACTGGATCGGCATGAACGCCAACCGCATCCTGGCCGAACCCAATACCATCACCGGCTCGATCGGCATCTTCGGCCTGTACGCCGAGATACCGGATACGCTGGCCCGGGTCGGCGTGCATACCGACGGTGTCGGTACCACGCCATGGACCGGTGCGTTCGACTTCCGCCGTCCGCTGGACCCGCGCGTCGGACGCATCATCCAGAGTGTCATCAACAAGGGCTATCGTGATTTTGTCGGCCATGTGGCGGCGGCTCGCGGCAAGAGTTTCGAGGATATCGATGCCATTGCCCAGGGCCGGGTCTGGAGCGGCAGGCAAGCCCAGGCTCGCGGCCTTGTCGACCAGCTTGGCGGCCTCGAGGACGCCACCAGGCTGGCGGCCAAGATGGCCGGGCTGGGCAAGGATTACCGTGTGGAATACCCGCAGCGGAACATGGGCAACCTGGAGCGCCTGCTGCTGAGCCTCGGCCAAGGTCAGGGTGGCGCGCTGCTGCAAGCCGTCGGCCTGAAGGTGCCTGCGGCATGGCTGCGCATGGTTGAACTGCCCCCGGCACTGAAGATGCTGAGCAACCTGAAACCGGGCCAGCCGCAGAAGATGGCCTATTGTTTTTGCGAGGTGCGCTAGCACGGCGGTTATTCATCAGCGTCCGTCGCGACACCGGTCCGTGTCGGAGCGTCGGCCGGGCGCGCGGCCCGTGTGGTGGTCGAACCACGCCGACGGCCAGCTGCCGTGCTAGCCTGAACCGGCGCACGTCGCGCCATCACAAACCGGAGCAAGGCATGCCGACCACGACTTCCGCTATTGCCGCATTCGACGCCACCTCGCCGCTCGGACCGCACCAGATTGAACGGCGCGATCCGGGACACGCGACTGGCCATCAAGATGCGCGATGGCGTATTCCTCGGACATTACGTCGAGCGCAGCAGGTCATGCAGTGGAATAGCGCGTGCCAGGGCACGAGTTTATCGGCGCGTCACCGCAGTCGGTCAACGAGGTGAACCGCCACAATGTGGGCGACCTTGTCGGCGTGGGCTGCCTGGTCGAGTCGTGCCGCGCCTGCGACAGTTGCCAGCATGATCTGGAAAACTACTGTACGGGTGGCTCCACCTTTACTTACGGCGCCCCCGACCCGTATGGCGGCGGCATGACCCAGGGCGGCTATTCCAAGGCCATCGTGGTGAACGAGGACTTCGTGTTGTCGGTACCGGAGAATCTTGACCCGGCCGGTGCCGCGCCCCTGTTGTGCGCCGGAATCACCACCTGGTCGCCGCTGCGTCACTGGGGCGTGGATGGCAACTCCCGTGTCGGCGTGGTCGGCCTGGGCGGGCTGGGTCACATGGCCATCAAGCTGGCCAGCGCTCTTGGTGCGGAGGTGACGGCTTTCACCACCACGCCGGCGAAGGCGGACGAGGCGCGCCGGCTGGGCGCGGCCAGGGTGGTCATCAGCAAGGACGAAGAGGCCATGGCGCAACAGGCGGGCAGCCTCGACCTGACACTGGATACGGTGTCGGCCAGTCATGCACTCGACCCCTACATCAACGCCCTGGCTCGCGATGGCGTGCACTGCCTGCTCGGCATCGACAGCACCCCGCACCCGGCCCCCAATACCCTGGGCATGATCTTCGGTCGCAAGTCCGTGGCCGGCTCGCTGATCGGCGGCATCAGGGAAACCCAGGAACTGCTCGACTTCTGCGGTGAACACAACATCACCGCGCAAATCGAGAAAGTGGGCATGGATCAGGTCAACCAGGCCTGGGAAAGAATGCTGCGCGGCGACGTGCGCTTCCGTTTCGTGATCGGCATGGACGCGGATCAGCCAGCCTGAAAGGCTCTTTCATCCCGCACGCGGAAGCACGGAAGTGCGATCGTGTATCGCGCTCAGCCCATTAATTCGGGGCGACCCGCGCGCGCCATCGGCGCGGATTGGGATGTGGGCACGCATGCCGGGGCCCGGAATTTTGCAACGCAAATTTCTTGCGCAGCCCTGCGCAGAACCGACTCAGCCCCCTGAGTGAGGGGGCGATCCGCGGCGCAGCCGCGGATGGGGGTGTGGAGATGCATGCCGGGGCCCGGAACTTCGCAAAGCGAAGTTTTGGGGTCAGCCATGCTCAGCATGGCTGACGCAACGCATGCCGGAGCCTGGAATTTTGCGCAGCAAACTTTTTTGGGGTGGGCATGCGCAGCATGGCCACGCCCTCTCAGCCGCCCATGTCATCCAGTTCCTTGCGACGCTTGTCATCGGCGGCCTTGATCGTCTTTTCGACGCCGCGAGCCTTGTCCTCGGTCTTCAGCATCGTGTCGAACGGCGTCGGCCGGTGCGCCGTCGATGACCTGGCCGGCACCGCCGCCTGGCTTGTATCGGCCTCCGGCTGGGGGGGCTTGGAGCAGGCGGCGAGCAGCAACGCGGCCACGGCAAAAAGCACGATTCGCATGATGAGTCTCCGGTTCGGTGAGCAAAGTGTCCCGCGCCCGGCCGCGCAATGCAATCCGTCACGCCGCAATCATGTAAGCTCGCCAGCATGAGTGACCACGACCTTCGCTGGCGGCTGGATGGTCAGACCGCCCTGGTAACCGGTGCCAGCCGCGGCATCGGCCTGGCCTGCGCGCGCGAACTGGCCATGCGCGGGGCCAATGTACTGATGGTCGCGCGTGATGAGGCGGCGCTCGACAATGCCCTGGACGAACTGGCCGAAGAGTGTCCCGATGCCAGCCTGTGGACCTTTGCCGCCGATCTGGCGGAGGCCGAGGAGCGGCTGGCTGTATTCGACTGGATCCGGGATCTGGACGAGCCGCTGTCCTTGCTGGTCAACAATGTCGGCGGCAACCGCATTCGCGCCATGCTCGATTACAGCGAGGATGAGCTGCGCAAACTGCTGGAGCTGAATCTTGTGAGTGCCTTTGCCATGTGTCGCCTGGCACACCCGCACCTGAGCCAGCACGCCAGTACGGCCATCGTCAATATCGGCTCGGTGGCCGCGCGAACCCATGTCGGTACCGGCGCGCCCTACGCCATGAGCAAGGCCGGTCTGGAACAGCTGACCCGAAACCTGGCCTGCGAGTGGGCCGACGACGGCATCCGCGTCAATGCGGTATCACCCTGGTACATCCGCACCCAGCGCTCGGAGGCCGCCCTGGCCGATCCCGACTATCTGGACGACGTGCTCGACCGCACCCCCATGGACCGAATCGGCGAGCCCGAAGAAGTCGCGGCCGCCGTCACCTTCCTGTGCCTGCCGGCCGCCAGCTACATCACCGGCGAGTGTCTGGCCGTGGATGGCGGCTTCCTGAAACTGGGGTTCTGACGTGACCCGGAGGTCGCCTGGCTCCGGGTAGGGTGCTGCTGAGCGAAGCGAAGCGCACCGTTGAGACCTTCGCCATGGTGCGCTTCGCTTCGCTCAGCAGCACCCTACAGACAAGCCAACGCCAATGAACCTTGACCGCTCCCAATCCACTCGCATCGCCAGCTACCTGATCGCCGCTTTCGGCTTGCTGCTGGTATTTCATCTGAACCTGCTCGCCGCCCTGCTGGCGGGACTGCTGGTCTACGAGGTCGTCAACACGCTGACGCCGCAACTGCAACGCATGCTTGCGGGGGAGCGCGCACGCTGGCTGGCCGTGGCGCTGCTGGCCGCTGTCGTCATCGGCCTGCTTGTGCTGCTGATTGTCGGTATCGTGCTGTTCTTTCGCAGTGACGCCGGCAACCCGACCGAACTGTACAAGCGCATGATGACCATCATCGACCAGGCCCGGGCGCAACTGCCGACCTGGATCGACCGGCAACTGCCGGCCTCAAGCGAAGAGGTGCGCCGTGTGCTGACGGACTGGATGAGCAGTCATACCGCCGCCTTGCAACTGGCCGGCAAGGAGACCGTGCGCGTTCTGGCGCACCTGCTGATCGGCATGGCAATGGGGGCGCTGGTGGCCCTGCACGCGGCACGCGGCGAGTCGAACCAGGCTCCGCTTGCGCAGGCGCTGTCCGCACGCTGCGAAAATCTGTCCAGCGCCTTCCACGATATTGTCTTTGCCCAGGTGCGCATTTCGCTGCTCAACACGCTGTTCACCGCACTGTTTTTGCTGGTGGCGCTGCCCCTGTTCGGCATCAACCTGCCACTGGCCAAGGTCCTGGTACTCATCACCTTCGTGGCGGGCCTGCTGCCCGTGGTCGGCAACCTGATCTCGAATACCCTGGTTGTCGTGGTGGCCTTGTCCATTTCGATGTGGGCTGCCCTGGCGGCACTGGTATTCCTGATTGCCATCCACAAACTGGAATATTTTCTCAATGCGCGCATCGTCGGCAACCAGATCCGCGCCAGCGCCTGGGAGCTGTTGCTGGCAATGCTGATCATGGAGGCCGCCTTCGGCCTGGCCGGCCTGGTCGCCGCGCCAATCTACTACGCCTACCTCAAGCGCGAGCTTGTCGCTGCCGAATGATCTGACCTGCCTGATGCGCCAGAGCGAGGCCATGTCTGCGCCGCGCCACCCGTGCCGAGCGGTTTCCGAACCGCCATGCCGGCTCCGTCCGTCCGGCACGGCTCACCGGAGGCTCCTAGTCCGACGTTCCCAGCAGCGCATGCATCCTGGCGAAGGCGGCTTCGGCAGTCTCGCGCACCACCTCGGCATCGGCGTCCGGATCACGACCCTGCCAGTGGATGTCGGCCTCGGGCAGTTCCTCGAGAAAACGGCTGGGCTTGTTGGCCTGCACTTCGCCGAATCGCCGGCTGCGTGACGCCCAGCTCAGTGTCAGCAACTCGCGGGCGCGGGTGATGCCGACATAGAGCAATCGCCGCTCTTCGTCCAGACGGCCTTCCTCGATTGCGCCTTCGTGCGGCAGCAGACCATCGATGCAGCCGGCGATGAACACGAAACGGAACTCCAGACCCTTGGCCGCATGCAAGGTCATCAGGCGCAGCGTGTTGCCCGGGTCGTCGCGGTCGGCGTGGCTCAGCAGGGCGAGCTGTCTCGACAGCTCGCCCGCGCCACTGCCCGGCTTGTGCATGGCACGGAACCATTGCAGCAGTTCGTCCAGATTGCCGCTGCGACGCTGGCGAACGCCGGCATCGCCGGTTTCCTGGGCGATATGCGCGGCATAGCCCGTGCGCTCGATGATCTCGCCAGCAAGATCCGCCGGACTGAGCTGATGGCTGCGCTTGCGCAGCGACTCGATCAGGTCACCAAAACCCGCCAGCGCAGCGGCAGGCCGCGATGGCAGTTGCTTGAGCGCGGCGGGATCCCGCGCACAGTCGAGCATGGAGGCGTGCCGGGATTGCGCCAGGTGACCCAGCTGTTCCAGCGTTCCGGCGCCGATACCCCGGCGCGGCGTATTGACAATGCGCACGAAGGCCGCATCGTCGCGCGGGTTGTCGATCAGGCGCAGGTAGGCCAGCAGATCCTTCACCTCGGCGCGATCGAGAAAGCTCAATGCGCCCGAAAGGTGGTAGGGAATGCGCGCCATGCGCATGGCCTTTTCCAGCGCCCTGGCCTGGTGGTTGCCGCGATAGAGCACCGCAAAATCATGCCAGCGCGCCTCGTGCCTTTCGGCCAGGTGGCTGGCAATGGCGGCAATGCGCTCGGCTTCGTGATTGCTGTCGTCACATTCCAGCACGCGTATGGGCGCGCCTTCGGGCAGATCGCTCCACAGGCTCTTCTGATGCGCGTGCGGGTTGTTGCCGATCAGGGCATTGGCGCTGCGCAGGATGCGCTTGCCGCAACGGTAGTTCTGCTCGAGCTTGATGACCTTCAGCGTCGGCCAGTCGCGTGCCAGTTGATCCAGGTTCTCAGGCCGCGCACCGCGCCAGGCATAGATCGACTGATCGTCGTCACCGACGCAGGTAAACGCGCCACGATCACCCGAAAGCAAGCTGAGCAACCGATACTGCGCCTCGTTGGTGTCCTGGTATTCGTCCACCAGCAGATAGCGCAGGCGTTCGCGCCATTCGGTGCGCGCCTGTTCGCTGGCCTCCAGCACCTTCAGCGGCAAACGTATGAGATCATCGAAATCCACCGCATTCCACGCGGCCAGCCGCTTCTGGTAGGCCGCATAGATCTCCGCGGCCTGCACCTCGCGCGGGCTGCCTGCGGTTGCCGCAGCCTGCTCGGGATCCAGTCCGGAGCCCTTGGCCTGACTGATCAGATTGCGTATCTGCCACAGGGCATCGGGCTTGATCCCGGTCGGCGCCAGTTCCTTGATCACCTTGCCGGTATCGTCGGCATCAAGCACGGTGAAGTTGCGCCGCAATCCGGCATGTTCATGCTCGACATGCAGGAACTTCAGGCCCAGTGCATGGAAGGTGCACACGTTGAGCTGATCGGCCTTCTCGGAGCCGATGCGCTTGCCCACGCGCTCGCGCATCTCGCGCGCGGCCTTGTTGGTGAAGGTGATGGCGGCAATGCGCGAGGGGGACAGGTGCTGACGCTGCAGCAGCCAGGCAATCTTTTCGGTGATGACGCGGGTCTTGCCGGAGCCGGCGCCGGCCAGGACCAGAAGCGGCCCATCCAGGTATTCGACAGCGGCGCGTTGGGGTGGGTTGAGCATGGAGAAAAAGCCGGGAATCGTGAATCAGGTTGTGGCAACGCATGATACGGGAGTCAGGCGAAAGACAGGCTCTTGCATTTGGCCGCGTCAGCGTCGCGTCAATTCGGATGTCTGTGCTTCGGCGCGAAACTGCTTTACCAGTTCGGCTGTTGCCCTGGGTTCGTCCACGTGCGCTATGTGAAACAGCGCATCGCCCTCGTTGACCGGCGGCAGGTGGGTTCGGCCGATCACCACGCCATCTTCGGTGGAGACCACGGGCACCTCCGCGGACACGAACGGATCGCTGACCCAGGCCAGTTCCTGCCCCGGCCTTACCCGCTCGCCCAGGCGCACCTGGGTGCGCAGGATGCCGCTGGCCGGCGCCCGGATCCAGCTGCTGCTGTGCGCCACCACCACTTCGGCAGGCTTGCGCGCCGGGCCCTGGCCGGCAGCATGCCCAGCTCGCGCATCACCGCCATCACGCCACGCACGCCGGTACGGATGGCCAGTTCATCGAATCGCAGTGCTTCCCCCGATTCGTACAGCAGCACCGGTATCTGGTGTTCGCTGGTGTATTCGCGCAGACTGCCCGGGCGCGGGCTGGAATTCAGGATCAGCGGCACCCCGAATGCACGCGCCATGCGCATCACATCCGGGTGTTCCAGATCGCCCCGTATCTGCGGCAGGTTGGGGCGGTGCAATGCCCCGGTGTGCAGATCGATTCCGTAGTCCGAGCGCTTTACCACTTCGTGCAGGAATACATGCGCCAGACGGGATGCCAGCGAGCCTTTCTCGCTGCCGGGGAAACTGCGGTTCAGGTCGCGTCGATCGGGCAGGTAGCGCGACTGCATCAGAAAACCCTGCA
The DNA here is from genome assembly GCA_963734945.1 of uncultured Gammaproteobacteria bacterium. GTDB lineage: Bacteria > Pseudomonadota > Gammaproteobacteria > Xanthomonadales > Rhodanobacteraceae > DASSBG01. Next base: position 55,904 of record CAVTJF010000017.1, on the reverse strand, counting down.
CGTTGACGATCGGCACCGCCAGTAGGCAGCCGCGCAGTTCCCCGAGCGCCTTCATGCGCAGCAGGCGGCGGATGATTTCCACGCCGTTGAGCTCGTCGCCGTGCAGGGCGGCGCTGACAAACAGGACCGGACCCGAACGGCGACCCCGCACCACCTGCACAGGCATGCTCAGGGGCGCGTGGTACAGGCTGACTACGGGTACATCGACACAGCAGCGGGTTCCGGCGGCGATGGCTTCGTCACCGACCATGAGTGCCTGGTCACGCGCCAGCATCAGCCGCTGCCGCGTGTGCGGTTGTGGTGGGGCCGCGCGTTCTTCTCCAGAAAGTCCAGGATGGAGCCGGCCACGTCCTTGCCTGTGGCCGTCTCGATGCCTTCCAGCCCCGGCGAGGAGTTGACCTCCATCACCACCGGTCCGTGATTGGAACGCAGAATGTCGACACCGGCCAGGTTCAGACCCATGATGCGCGCCGCGCGCACCGCCGTGGACCGTTCCTCTGGCGTGATACGAACCGTGCTGGCGCTGCCGCCACGGTGGATATTGGAACGGAACTCGCCATCCTTGGCCTGCCGGCGCATGCTGGCCACGACCTTGCCGCCAACCACGAAGCAGCGGATATCCGAGCCGCCCGCTTCCTTGATGTACTCCTGCACCAGCACGCTGGCCTTTAGGCCCATGAAGGCCTCGATCACGCTCTCGGCGGCCTTGCGCGTCTCGGCCAGCACGACGCCGATGCCCTGGGTGCCTTCCAGCAGCTTGATGACCACCGGCGGCCCACCGACCATCTTCAACAGGTCGTCGATATCATCGGGCGAGTGGGCAAAGCCGGTGACGGGCAGACCAATGCCCTTGCGTGACAGCAATTGCAGCGAGCGCAGCTTGTCGCGGGCGCGGGTAATGGCTACCGACTCGTTGATGCAGTAGACACCCATCATTTCAAACTGACGCAGCACCGCGGTGCCGTAGAAGGTGACCGAGGCGCCGATACGCGGAATCACGGCGTCAAAATGCTGCAGCTGTTCACCCCGATAGTGGATGCGCGGCTGGTGGCTGGCGATATTCATGTAGCAGCGCAGGGCATCCACCACCTCCACCTCGTGGCCGCGAGCGCGCGCGACCTCCATGAGGCGACGTGTTGAATACAACTTCCTGTTGCGCGACAGAATCGCAATTTTCATGTACCGCTCTCCGATTGTTTGCTGGCCCGCCTGCGCCCGAGAACATAGGACTGGGCCGGGTCTATCCGCAAGCGACCGTTCATGGCGGTCCGCCCCAGCAGCATGTGGAAGCGCATCGTCTCGCGTTTTGTGAGGGTCACCTCGATGGGCCAGCGCTCGCTGCCCACCGCAACCAGGGTGCGAATGACCGGCCGCAGTTCACGGTGCCCACCCGAATCGGTGACCCAGCGCTCGTCCACCAGCGGCGCACGGCACTCGATCAGTTCCTCGCTGCCGTGCACCGGGTGGACACTGAAGCGCACGCTCGGATCACCTTCCTGCCTGTCGATGTCCAGCGTATGGGTATGCAGCGCCGAGGTGCGCGCACCCGTGTCGAGCTTGGCCTTGATGCCGGCAATGCCCAGCTCGGGCAGTGCCAGCCATTCGCGCCAGCCCACCGTGTGCAACGTCGTATTGTCGTTCATGGCCAGCGCAGGTTTCCGGTAAATGCCCGTGCATGATAACAGTCTCCCCGGCGGCCAGAATGCCGCTGCCGGGGTGCCCGTCAGCAACGGCAGGCAGGCACCCGGTCAGGCCCGACGCCGGCATGTCTGGCGGGTCCGTGGACTCGTCGCTCGAATATGCGTAGGCTCGTGCCCTCGACACAAGGGAAAGCAGATGAACGGTCAGCCCGCACCGCAGCCTGGGGACGACGCATGTGATGTGCTGATCATCGGTGGCGGCCCGGCCGGCAGCACCGCCGCCAGTCTCCTGCGGCGCAAGGGCTGGTCGGTCATCATGCTGGAGAAGGCGCGGCACCCGCGCTTTCACATCGGCGAGTCGCTGTTGCCGATGAACCTGCCCATATTCGAACGTCTCGGCGTGATGGACAAGGTCGAGGCGCTGGGCGTGCCCAAGCTGGCCGCCGATTTCGAGTGCGACTCGGAAACCGGCTATCACCGCTTTGCGTTCAATCGCGCCCTGGGCAGCAGCCCGGGATACGCGTTCCAGGTTCGCCGTGCCGATTTCGACGCGATGCTTTTCCGGCACGCACGCGAGCAGGGTGTCGATGCGCGCGAAGGTCACAAGGTGGTGGCCGTCGAGCACCTCGGCGCGCGCCAATCGGTAGCCAGGGCCGAGGACGAGACAGGCCGCATGGTCCGGATACGTGCCCGCTATGTGCTCGACGCCAGCGGCCGCGACGCCCTGCTGTCGCAGCAAAAGAAGCTGATACGGCGGAGCAGGCGCCACCAGAGCGCCGCCATATTCGGTCACTTTCGCGGCGCGCAGTTCCGCCCGGGACAGGACCGGGGCAACATCAGCATCTACCGCTTCGAACACGGCTGGATGTGGATGATCCCTCAGCCCGATGACAGCATGAGCGTCGGCGCCGTGTGCAGACCGGCCTACCTGCGCCAGCGCCGGGGGGACATGCGCAAATTTCTGATGCACACCATAAGCATCAATCCGGCGATGAGCGCGCGCATGGAGAACGCGCAACTGATTGATGACACGGTGCGGGTTGCCGGCAACTATACCTACGACTCCATGCGCATGGCCGGCCCCGGCTGGATGCTTGTCGGGGATGCCTTCGCCTTCCTCGACCCGGTATTCTCATCCGGTGTATTCCTGGCCATGAGCGGCGCCGAGCAGGCCGCGGAAGTCGTCGACGCGGCTCTCAGGGACCCGCTCCGCGAAGCAGCCCTGCAAAAGCGCATGGAAAAGCGGGTGCGTACCGGCATGCGTCGCTTCGCATGGTTCATCTATCGCTTCAACTCGCCGGGCATGCGCCGTCTTTTCGATCAGCCGAGCAATGTCCTGGATATCGAGCGCGGCGTGATTTCCATGCTCGCCGGCGATGTGTTCGGCAACCGCCGTGTACTGCGCAAGCTGCGTCTGTTCCACCTGTTGTATGCATTGGTCAGCCTGCTGGAGCCGCTGAAGTCATGGCGGGAAAGCCGCATCGCCCGGGCCCAGGCCGGTATCAATGCCGAGTAGATTCGCCGCGGCCCTCGGCGCAGCCGCTATGTCGCGATGCAGACACGGTACACTGGGGCCTTGACTGGCCTGCTGCTTCGCAAGCCCTGACCCTTGATACGAATCCCGGCGCTGCAATGGCCAAACTGTATTTCTACTATTCGGCGATGAACGCCGGCAAGACCACTACCCTGCTGCAAAGTGCGCACAACTATCACGAGCGCGGCATGCGCACGCTGATCATGACGCCGGCTCTGGACAATCGCTATGGCGCAGGCGTTGTCGCCTCGCGTATCGGCCTGAAGGCCAATGCCCTGCGCTTCGGCAAGGCCGACGACCTGCTGCAGCGGGTCAAGCGCGATATCGCCGAAAACGGACGACTGCATTGCGTCCTGGTCGACGAGGCCCAGTTCCTCGGCCGCGATCAGGTCTGGCAACTGAGCGATGTGGTCGATGAATTGCGCATTCCGGTGCTGGCCTACGGCCTGCGCACCGACTTTCGTGGCGAGCTGTTCGAAGGCAGCCGCTACCTGCTGGCCTGGGCGGATGAGCTTGAGGAAATCAAGACCATCTGCCACTCCGGCAGCAAGGCCACCATGGTCGTGCGCGTGGACGAGCAGGGGCGCGCCGTGACCGACGGACCGCAGGTGGAGATTGGCGGCAACGAGCGCTATGTATCGGTCAGCCGCGCCGAGTTCAAGAAGATCACCGCCGGCGAGGGACGTATCGAATTGCAGCAGACAGTATTGCCTCTGGGTACCCGCGGGGATGACCAGGACCGGCCGGCATGAATGACGCGATCCGATGGCCCAGGCCCCACTGGCAGGCACACCCCGGTGAGGACGCGCTACTGCTCTACTTCGTGTTCGGCGACTTCCCCCGGCAACTGAAAATACCGCTTGGCCGCTACCAGAGCCGCGGGCTGCCGGGCGGTATCGAACTTTTCCGCCATCCTCACGAGGCACTGAAGACATGGGCGGGATACCCGCTTGGCGGTGCGCTGGGCGACATTCTGCGCCAGGACAGCCCGGCCGGTGTGGCACGCGCCGAAAACGCGGCCGAGGTACTCAGCGTACGCGGCACGGTGGCTGACCCGCCCAGCCTGGACTACCTGCGCGATACAATCGGTGTGCTGGCCGGACTGCTGGATCTGGGTGGTGCAAGCGTGGTGGACCCGCAGATGCTCAGCCTGTTCGCGGCGGATCAGTGGCGAGGCCGGTATCTGATTCCTGACGGCGCACCCCCGCGCAACCACGTGCTGATTCTGGTCAACCCCGATGAAGACGGCGGTCAGTGGGTTCGCACTCGCGGCATGCGCAAGTTTGCCCGTCCCGATATCAGCGTGCGCCGGGTGCCGGACGCCGACATCGAGCGTGCCGGGGCGCTCTGCCAGAAGCTGGTCGACATGCAGGCACTGGGTGCCTGGATAGAGGAGGGTCAGCAACTGGAAGTCGACGGCATGGCTGGCAGTTTCGTGGCGCGCCACGCCGGCGACATCAACGATCCCCGCTTCAACAACAGCCACATCGAGCTGCGCTGGCCGGCCGACTGAGACGCACCAGGCACGGCCCATCGGGTTTTGCACGGCGGCGTTGAAGACGTACACGGCGGCGGCAACCACGGCAGGAGTCTGAACGGCAGGATCCGGTTCGCCCGGTGAAGGCGCTGAAACATGCGATGATCCGTCACGTGATCGGATCGACTGCCGCCACCAAGCCTGTGCGCCGCCGCGAGGGAAGCGTCGGTCCGTGAGCGAATGGCTGATCGACACCCTGGCGATCGTGGTGATCCTGCCGGTGCTCGGCGTGCTGCTGTGGGAGCGCGTGCGCCATCACGATGCCTGGCGCTCGATGGTCACGCCATTGGCCTCGATCATCGGCTCGGGATTCCTGGTGGTCGGGCCGATCCTGGCCGGGGTGGCCGGGCACTGGGCGGTGCCGGCGATGATCGGCCTGTGCGCGCTGGCCTGGCTGTTCGGCAGCGCGGTGCGCTTCAACATCGCCCACGCCGAACCGCTGCACGAGAATGAAGAGCGCAAGGCGCTGCGCCGCCTGGATCGCATTGCCGAAGTCTGCCTGGCGATGGCCTACTTCATCTCGGTCGCCTACTACCTCAATCTGCTTGGCGCGTTCGTGCTCAAGGGCATCGGCATCGTCAATCCGCTATGGGCGCGCTGGCTGACCACGGCCATCATCGGCGGGCTCGGCGTGCTCGGCTGGCTGCGCGGCTTCAAGGGCATCGAGAAGGCCGAGATCTATGCAGTGACCTTCAAGCTGGCGGTGATCGCCGGCGTGATCGTGGCGCTGGGCGCGGTCGCTGTCAGCGAGTTCGGGCACCTGTCCATGCCCGAGGCCGACAGCAGCAACAGCCTGTGGCACGACATCCGCGTGCTGCTGGGCAGCGTGATCCTGGTGCAGGGCTTCGAGACCGCGCGTTTCCTCGGTCGCCACTACGAGGCCGCGCAGAGGGTCAGGAGCATGCGCTGGGCGCAGTTGCTGGCACTGGTGATCTACGTCGCCTTCGTCGCCTTGCTGCTGCCGCATGTGTCGACCGAGCACACCGGCATGGCCAAGGAAACCCAGGTCATCGACATCGTGCAGAACGTGGCCTGGCTGCTGGGACCGGCGCTGGTGCTGGCGGCGGTGGCCTCGCAGCTTTCCGCCGCGATCGCCGACATGGGCGGCGCCGGCGGTCTGCTCGACGCGATGTTCGAGCGGGTCAGCACGCGCATGGCCTACGCCGGCATCACCGCGGCGGCGATCGCGATGACCTGGATCACCGACATCTTCGGCATCATCGCGCTGGCCAGCCGCGCGTTCGCGGTGTACTACGGCCTGCAATGCCTGCTGGCGGCGATCCTGGCCGAGGGCCGGCCGCTGCGCCGTACCTACTACCTCGTGGGCATGCTGCTGGCCCTGGTCGTGGTGATATTCGGTATCGCTGCCGAGTGACGACATCAGCTTGCCCCCGCATCAGATCTCGGCGCGGCTCCTTGACCTGCGCGGAGCCGGCAACATCGGCGCCCGTGGCCTGAGGCACGGCGGCACAGGACTGCGTCCGATGTCTGCCCAGATCATGAGCCTTGCGCGCGCAGGCCCCTGATGAGCGCAGCTTGCACAACTCGGCGGCTTGCCCCGGATCATGATCGCCGCGGTGTCTTGTTGCCGGACAAACTCATGTGGGTCTGCCATGGAGTGCGAATTTCCGGCATGCGCCCGTTCAGTGCTGGCAGCGCGGACACCAGAAGGTATTGCGCTGGCCGATCATGGCGCTGCGAATGGGCGCAGTGCATCGCCGGCACGGCTCCCCGGCACGCCCGTAGACGTTCAGCTCCTGCTCGAAATAGCCGGGCACCCCGTCCGGGCTGATGAAGTCGCGCAAGGTGGTGCCACCGCGCCTGATCGCGTGCTCCAGGATGCCCTGGATGGCCTCGGTCAGCGCGACGTAGCGTTGCCGCGAGATGCGACCGGCTGACCGGCGGGGATGGATGCCGGCGGCAAACAGCGCCTCGCTGGCGTAGATGTTGCCGACACCGACCACGATACGACCATCCATGATGAAGCTCTTGACGGCTGCCTGACGTCCGCGCGAACGGTGCCACAAATGGTGGTTGCCGAATTCCTCCGCCAACGGCTCCGGACCCAGATGCGCAAGCAGCGGGTGTGTTGCCCCCGGTTCCTGCCACAGCAGGGAACCGAAACGGCGCGGATCGGTGAATCGCAGCATGCTGCCCGAATCAAGCGTGATGTCGAAATGATCATGCCTGAGCGCAGGCACGCCCTCTGGCAGAACGCGCAGACTGCCCGACATGCCCAGATGCATCAGCGCACTGCCTGCCGGGGTATTGAGCAGCAGGTACTTGGCGCGGCGCGCGATGCCCTCGACCCGCTGCCCCGGCAGGCGGGTACTGATTTCATCCGGGATCGGCCAGCGCAGATCCGCGCGCCGCAGGACGACGCGCCTGATCAGGCGGCCTTCCAGGTGCGGCGCGATTCCGCGGCGTGTGGTTTCGACTTCGGGCAGTTCAGGCATGCGCGCCGAGCATAGGGTCTGGAGCGGTGATTGTCATGCAACGGGCACGCTGACGGAACGACGGCGCACGCCGTTTCCCGGGCCGGCTGCCGTCGTCAGGTGCCCATCACAGACTGGGCAGGGTGGATTCGGCGTGCGCGAGTTCGGTGTCTGCCGTGGCGGCGATATCGGCACCGTAGCGGGCCGGAATCATCGCGATGTGACCGTCGACAAGCACGTAGCGCTGGGGTGCCAGGGCCGCCAGGGAACCGAACTTGAGCGTATGGCCGTTGAGGGTGACCACGGCCCAGGGCGGCGCCAGGCCAATCTTTTTCAGATCAAACTCGCGTGCTGGTCGCCAGTCCAGAATTCGTGCATTGGCGATGGCGCTCAGGCGCTGCATGTGGCCGGCGTCGGCCCGGCCCTGCTGTGGCGCCAGCATGTGCCAGCGGTCGTCGCGCTTCTCGAACCGGCGCAGCGCGGCCTTGCCGGTCCTGATGTCGATGCGCGTGACTGTCTCGGCAGCGAAGGGCAGCAGCGTTTGCGGTCTGGCGCCGGCCGAGCGGCGCTGCACGGTCCACAGCACCAGCCCGGCCAGGAGCGCGGCCGTGACCAGCATCCACATGAGCTGCCGACTGGCGCGACGCACGCTGCTACCGCCGCCGTCGACGCCAGGCCATGACTGCCGCGAACAGCAGCAACAGCAGTGGCAACACCAGCAGCAAGCCGAAGGCCAGCACCGTCAGGCCGGTCTGGCTCAGATCCAGATGGCGATCGGGCGCCGGTCGCGGCGGCAGGGTGACCAGCTTGTCATCCCCCAGCAGCCAGTTGAAGATGCGCCGACCCAGTGCCGCGTTGCCGGCATTGCCGAGGAAGCTGTTGGACAGGAAATCACCGTCACCGATGACCACCACCCGCTGCTCGCGCTTGTCCGGGCTGGGTGACAGCCGGGTCAATGCAAAGCCGAAATCCAGCGGCCCCTTCAGTTCGCCGGCGTCGGCGTCGTACTGGATGGTCGACGTGTTCTGCTGGTCTATCGGCTGCAGCTCATTCCAGCTCTGCGGCCCGGAACTGAGGATCGGGCGGATATCCCAGCCCTGTGCCGCCACCTTGGCCAGCGGTGCGACCTGGGGGAAAACGGTAGTCAGGGCAAAGCCATCGGTGATTGCATGCGGCGGGTAGGTGCCGACTGCCACCACGCGTGGATCCTTGAGCCCCAGCGCCGCGCCGCCACCGTCGACCAGCATGCCGGGCAGCACGTCGATGTCCAGCGCCCGAGCCAGCGGCTTGAGGCCCAGGTCGCGGGTGTCCGGCTCGGTCAGCCACAACAGATTGCCGCCGCGCGCCACATAGTCCAGCAGGGCCTGCACCGCGCCCGAGCCGACGCTGGCCAGCGGGCTGGCCAGCACCACCAGATCGGTATTCTGCGGCACCTGCCCGACCTGGGCGAAATTGAGCGGCAGCGCCCGCAGGCCACGCTGTTCCAGCGCGGCCATGAACTGGCCGAGATCCGCATTGGCCTTGCCCGCCGCGTTGCGCTCGCCATCACCGGTAACGAAGGCCACCATGCGCTCGCCGCCCCGCGCCAGACGCGCCAGGGTATTGGCAAACTGGCTGTCGGACAGTTCGGTCAGGTGCAGGGTATGGTCATGCCACGCAATGGTCAGCTCGCCGTTGACCTGGATCCCCGCCGCGCGTGTTGCCGCAGGATCGGCATCCGGATCAACGAAATGCAGGCTGATGTCCGGCTTGAATCGCTGATAGCGGGCAATGAACGCGGCCACGGTAGGGCGCAGGCCGCTATCGGGCTTGGCATAGGAGGTCACCTTGATCTCGCCGGGCAACTGCGCCAGCAGATCGCGACTGGCCGGGTCCAGCGAGGCGCGGGCGCCGGCACTCCAGTCGCTGACGAATCCCCAGCGCGTGGACAGCCATGCGCCGCAGGCCACGGCCACCAGCAACAGCACGATGTTGGCCCAGAAGCCCAGCCGCGCGCGCATCAGTGCGCCATCCTTTCGCGGCCCAGGCGCAAGGTCGCCAAGGCCAGCGCAAGCACGATCAGCAGGACGAAGTAGATCACGTCCTCGCTCGCCACCAGGCCGCGCAGCATGGGCTGCACATGGCTGGACAGGGACAGCCAGTCAAGCATGCCGCCGCGCTCACCGCTGGCGCGTACGGCCACGTTGACCATCCACAGGCCCAGGCTCAGCAGCCAGGCAGCACCGGCGGCCAGAGCAGCGTGGCGGGTGAAAGCCGAACAGGCCAGGCCAATGGCCGCCAGGGCTCCCATGAGCAGCGCGACGCCGAGAGCGGCGGCGGCCAGCTTGCCCCAATCGAGCTGGGTGCTGAAAGCCAGCAGCAGCGGCATCATCACGGTCAGCGCCAGCAGCAGCAGGAGCCACAGCCATGCCACGACATATTTGCCCAGCACGATGCGTAGCGGCGACAGGCCGGCAGCGAACAGGCCCGGCAGCGTGCCGTGCCGCCGTTCCCCGGCCAGTGACGACATCAGCACAAGCGGGGCCAGCAACAGGCTCAGCTGCGCCAGTTGCGACAGCAGCGGTACCGCGACCAGATCGGTGAACCCGGGCGCCGAGGGCATCGCCGCCAGCTTGGTCTGCGCCTGCAGAAATCCGTTCAGTGACTGCAGGAATGCCCAGGCCAGCAGCGCCAGCGCCAGGGCCAGCAGCACCCACGGCAGGGAGCTGACCCGCAGACGCAGCCATTCCAGCCGGGCCATGCTCATGCGGCCATCTCCTGCTTGCCGGTGGCGATGGCCATGAAGCGCTGTTGCAGTTCACGCGTGTTGTCTTCCACCGGGCCGGCATGTCGCAGCCTGCCCTCGTGCAGGATGGCGATGCGGTTGCATGTGGTGGTGACCTCGTCCAGCGCGTGCGTGGAAATCACCACGGCATGATCGGCGGACAGGGCCCTGACCCGTTCGCGCCAGAGCTCGATCTGCACCGGATCCAGCCCGTTGGCGGGCTCATCGAGCACCAGCAGTGGCGGATCGTGCAGCAAGGCGCACGCCAGCCCGACACGTTGGCGCTGGCCCTGCGACAACTGACGCAGCAGGCGCCTGGCCAGGGGTTCGAGCTGCAGCAAGGCAAGCATTTTTTCCCGGCTTTCCCGCAATGACGTGCCGCGCAAACCGTGCAGGCGGCCCATCGCGTCCAGTTGCTCGGCGACCGTCAACTCCACATACAGCGGGGCGTGCTCGGGTAGCCAGCCTGCCTGTCGGCGCACGATCTGCGGATGCTCGATCAGATCCTGGCCATCAATGCGTACCGCGCCCCGATCAGGGGCCAGGGCACCCACCATCATCGCCAGGGTGGTCGACTTGCCGGCACCATTGACGCCCAGCAGGCCCAGCACGTCGCCGCGCTCGACAGTCAGGCTCAGATCCGCCACGGCCGGGCGTCCGCCCCGGTGGCGACTGACCCGATCAAGTTCCAGGAGTGGCGCCGATGGTGGTGTCCCGGTCGTCATTGGGACGATTGTCGCTGGCGCGGTCACCAAACCGCAAGTCCGGGCCCCCTGCGCATTGCGCAGTCGCTCAGGCAACAGGGCGGCAAACGGGGTAGAATTGGTCGTCCGACGCCCCAACCTATTCGACATGTCTGAATTTCTTCTCGATTTTGCTGCCAACGGCCTGACCGGCTTCGGTCTTGGTGCCATGGCGCTGTTCCTCCTGGTGGTCACCCAGCTGACCATCTTTACCGTCACCTTGTACCTGCACCGCAGCCAGACCCATCGCGGGGTGGATTTCCATCCGCTGCTGGCGCATTTTTTCCGCTTCTGGAGCTGGCTGACCACCGGCATGGTGACGCGTGAGTGGGTCGCCATCCATCGCAAGCATCACGCCCACTGCGAGACCAGCGAAGACCCGCACAGTCCCCATGTCGAGGGTATCAACAAGGTGTTCTGGCAAGGCGTGGAGCTGTATCGCACCGCCTCGCAGGACCGCCCGATGCTGGAGAAGTATGGACGCGGGTGCCCGAATGACTGGCTGGAGCGCCACGTCTATGGCGCACACCCGTATTTCGGGCCGGGCCTGATGATGGTGATCAACCTGGCCCTGTTCGGCGTCGCCGGCCTGGCCATCTGGGGCATCCAGATGCTGTGGATTCCTTTCTGGGCCGCGGGCGTGGTCAACGGCCTGGGCCACTGGTGGGGGTATCGCAACTTCGAAACCACCGATCAGGCGCGCAACCTGACGCCGTGGGGCTTCTGGATCGGTGGTGAGGAACTGCACAACAACCACCACGCCTTTCCGAGTTCGGCCCGGTTTGCCCTGCGCAAGTTCGAATTCGACATCGGCTGGGTGGTGATCCGCGCTTGCGAAAAGCTGGGTCTGGCCAAGGTGCTGCGCGTGGCGCCGAGCCTTGATGTACGACCCGATGCAAGCTTGCCCGACAGTGACACGCTGAAGGCAGTACTGACCCACCGCTTCAAGGTGATGAAGGACTTCTCGCAAGGTGTCATAAAGCCCGTCCTGCGCCAGGAAGCCGCGAGGCCCGACGGCGGCCTGAAAGACATGCCGCGGCGCATGCGCCGCGCACTGGCCAGCGGTGGACGCTGGCTGGATACCGAGGGTCGCGAGCGCCTGTCCAGCCTGGTAGCCCGCCGACCGCAGTTGCAGACGGTATGCGAATACCGCGCCCGTCTCGCCGCCCTGATGGAACAGCGCGGTCCCGAGGCCGCACTCAAGGGTTTGCAGCAGTGGGTGCACGAAGCCGAGCAGAGCGGCATCCGCGTTTTGCAGGACTTTGCCGGTCGACTGAAAGGCTACACCGTCGCGGCACGCTGAACAGGCGTATGCATTTCATCTGGAAACCCGCCCACCGGCGGGTTTCTTTTTGTCTGCTGCTACCCTGCATTCGGTCAACATCATGGCTGCACCGGTTTGAGAAAGAAATTGCTTGGCGACTGGCGTCATCGGCCGACGCAGCGCAGGGTCTGGGCGCTGGCCCTGCCGATGATCGCCTCCAATGTCACCGTTCCGCTGGTAACGCTGACCGACAGCACAGTGGCCGGCCATCTTCCGCACGCGGCGCAGCTGGCGGCGGTCGCCGTGGGCGGCATCATCTACCAGGTGCCGGTGTGGGTGTTCGGCTTTCTGCGCATGGGAACCGTGGGCTTTGCCTCGCAGGCGGCCGGCCGCGACGATGGCGATGCCCTGCGCGGCATCCTCGTGCAGGCGTTGATGCTGGCACTTGTGTTGGCACTGGCCAGCATGCTGGCACTTTTTGTCTTCATGCAGCCGGTGCTGGCTGTGATGCGGCCATCAGCCGAGCTCCAGGACATCGCCAGCGGGTACCTGCATATCCGTCTGTTCGGCCTGCCGGCGGCATTGGGAAACTACGCGTTGATGGGCTGGTTCCTGGGGGGCCAGGATGCGCGTGTGCCGATGCGCATCCTGGTGGTAACCAACATCAGCAACATCGTGCTGAACCTGCTTTTCGTGCTGGGTTTCGGCTGGGGCGTCCCCGGCATCGCCCTGGCATCGGTGCTTGGCGAGTGGGCCGGTCTGGCCAGTGGCCTGCTGAGGCTGCCGGCGATGCTGGCGCGCTGGCCGGGCACGGTACATCTGCGGCGCTTGCGACGCTGGGCGAGCTGGACCGCATTGCTGGGGGTCAATCGTGACATCATGCTGCGCAGCCTGGCCTTGCAGGGCGTGTTCTTTGCCATCACCACACTGGGCTCGCGCCTGGGCGACAACGTTGTGGCAGCCAACGCCCTGCTGCTCAATGGTCTGCTGCTGACCTCGTTTGCACTGGACGGCCTGGCCAATGCCATCGAGGCGCTGGCCGGCCACGCGATCGGCGCAGCCGATTCGACTGCCCTGCGCCGCGCCGTGGTGGTTTCCGGCGGCTGGTCGCTGATCGGCGGCCTGGCCTTCACGCTGCTGTTCGCCCTGGGTGGTCACGTCTTTGTGGATCTGCAAAGCAGCATTGAAACAGTGCGGCAAACGGCCTATCCCTTCCTGCCCTATCTGACCGCGCTGCCCTTGCTCGCGCTTTGGGGCTACCTGTTCGATGGCCTGTTCGTGGGCGCGACACGCGCACGCGAGATGCGCAACGCCATGCTGCTTTCGGCAGCCGGCTTTGCCCTGCTGGCCTGGCTGCTGCGGCCGCTGGGCAATCACGGCCTGTGGTTGGCTTTCGTTCGATGGCCTGTTCGTGGGCGCGACACGCGCACGCGAGATGCGCAACGCCATGCTGCTTTCGGCAGCCGGCTTTGCCCTGCTGGCCTGGCTGCTGCGGCCGCTGGGCAATCACGGCCTGTGGTTGGCTTTCATGGGTTTCACCTTGCTGCGCGGCATCATCATGGCGTGGATGAGCTGGCGCATTTCGACTGGCGGCGGCTGGTTGCGCACGATGTCCGCGGGTCATTCCGCAGGCAGCCATCACGCGGCCTGAAGCACCCTCCTGCCGCCCGCGGCCAGCCTGGATCAAGTCATGTTCATGGACCGGGCTGTATCGTGAGCGGATACGCTTGAGCCAGAGGACGCCATGATGAACCAGCCTTCAAACAGCAATCGACGCGTTGTGCTCGCCTCGCGCCCCGAGGGCGCGCCCACCGATGCCAATTTTCGCCTGGAGAAACAGGACGTGCCGACACCGGCCGATGGCCAGGTGCTCCTGCGCACCGTGTTTCTTTCGCTCGACCCCTACATGCGCGGGCGCATGAGTGACGCGCCGTCCTACGCCGACCCGGTCGAGGTTGATGATGTGATGGTTGGCGGCACGGTCTGCCGGGTGGCTGCATCGAAGCATCCGGACTACAAGCCCGGTGACTGGGTGCTGGCCTACACCGGCTGGCAGGACTATGCACTTTCCGACGGCAAGGGGCTGAACAAGCTCAATGAGCTGTCGCATCCGTCATGGGCGCTGGGCATCCTGGGCATGCCGGGCTTCACCGCCTACATGGGCCTGCTCGATATTGGTCAGCCGCAGGCGGGCGAAACCGTGGTGGTGGCCGCCGCATCGGGCGCGGTCGGATCGGTAGTGGGACAAATTGCCAAACTCAAGGGTTGCCGCATCGTCGGCATCGCCGGCGGCGAGAAGAAATGCCGCTATGTGACCGAAACCCTGGGCTTCGATGCCTGCCTCGATCACCATGAGGACAAGCTGGACGAACGCCTTGCCGCGGCCTGCCCTGACGGTATCGACGTCTATTTCGAGAGTGTTGGCGGAGCGGTATTCGATGCCGTGATGCCGCTGCTCAACAGCAAGGCACGCGTGCCCCTGTGCGGTCTCGTTGCCGGCTACAACGCCACCGAGCTGCCCCCCGGCCCCGACCGTCTGCCGCTGCTGATGGGGACAATGCTGAAGAAGCGCATCCGCATGCAGGGATTCATCATCTTCGATGACTACGGCGACCGCTACGGCGAATTCGCCAAGGCCATGGGCACCTGGGTGGCCGAGGGCAAGATGCACTACCGGGAAGATGTGGTGGAAGGCCTGGAAAAGGCACCCGAGGCATTCATCGGCATGCTCGAGGGAAGCAACTTCGGCAAGCTGGTGGTGCGCGTGGGGCCCGACGAATCACCCTGACGGCGACCCGGGTGGAGGCTTCAGCGTAAACTGAAGGCATGTTCGGGGTCATCTCTCTGGTGATGGTTGTGGTTGTATCGATGCTGGTCACCCGCATCGCCACGATCGCGCTCACCCATACGGGCCTGTCGCGGGAGTCGGCGCGCTTTCAGGCGCGCTCGGCACTGACCGGTGCCGGCTTCACCACCAACGAGTCGGAGAAGGTGGTCAACCATCCGGTGCGGCGCCGCATCGTGATGCTGCTGATGCTGGTTGGAAACGCCGGTATCGTGACCGGAATCGGCTCGCTCATGCTGACATTCATGCACCAGGGCCAGCAGGGTTGGTGGGCTTTTTCGATCAAGGTCGCCCTGCTCGCCGTGAGCCTCGGCTGCCTCTGGCTGCTGGCGTCCAGCGCCTGGGTGGATCGCCACCTGTCGGTACTCATCGAGCGCGGCCTGCAACGCTACACACGACTGAATGTGCGCGACTACGAGAGCCTGATGCAGCTGGCCGGCGACTATCGTCTGGTGGAGCTGGCGATTTCCGAGCAGGACTGGCTTGCCGGGATGCGGCTTTCGGAAGCGGACATCCGCGGCGAGGGACTGCTGGTGCTGGCGGTAAAGCGCGCCAATGGCGAGTTTGTCGGCGTGCCGCATGGCGATACCGAAATCGGCGCGCATGACAATCTGGTGCTGTACGGTCACCTGGACGCCATCAAGGCGCTGGACAAACGTCGTCGCACGGGCTTCGCCAAGCAATCCCACGTGGAGGCCACCATCAGGCACCGCAAGGAAAAGGAGGCCTCGTCCGAGCCGGATGAGGACGCACACTCAGATTGAAGCATCCGGCAGGACGTCGCATGACGCGGGCATGGCCTGCTGACCATGGCGCGCGCAGCACGCGCTCGAGCCGAGTAACTGCAGAGCGCCGCGTGGCGGACTGTACGCAACAGGTACAGACAGGTGGGTACGAACAGGCCCCGGGATGACGCACTGACGAAGGCGACTGCGCTGCGCGCAGCCGCGGGTGCTGAAGACTCTGATCCGATCAGCGCGGCGCGCTGTCCGGGATGACGCACTGACAAGGGCGACTGCGCTGCGCGCAGCCGCGGTGCTGAGACTCTGGATCCCGGATCAGCGCTGCGCGCTGTCCGGGATGACGCACTGACAAAGGCGACTGCGCTGCGCGCAGCCGCAGGTGCTGAGGACTCTGGATCCCGGATCAGCGCTGCGCGCTGTCCGGGATGACGCACTGACAAAGGCGACTGCGCTGCGCGCAGCCGCGTCAGTGCGTCACTTGATTTTGCCTTCCTTGTAGATGACGTGTTTGCGCACGACCGGGTCGTACTTCTTGATAGCCATCTTTTCCGGCGTGTTCTTCTTGTTCTTGTCGGTGGTGTAGAAATGACCGGTGCCGGCTGAGGAAGTCAGGCGGATCTTGTCGCGTTTGGAAGCCATGGTTGTCTACTCCTCAGATCTTTTCGCCGCGGGCACGCATGTCGGCAATCACGGCTTCGATGCCGTTCTTGTCGATGGTGCGCAGGGCGTGGTTGGAAACGCGCAGCTTGATCCAGCGCTTTTCGCTGGGAACCCAGAAACGGCGTTCGTGCAGGTTGGGCAGCCAGCGGCGGCGGGATGTGTTGTTGGCATGCGAGACGTTGTTACCCGTCTGCACGCGTTTTCCGGTTACTTGGCATACACGAGCCATGGTCGGTTCCTATAGCGTCTGATTGAGCTGTTCTTTGGCCAGAACAGCAACGGCCCAGCGACAGCGGACTGCCACGCGATGCTGGAAAAATGGCCGGATACCGACGCCCGCATCGCGCAGCGGGAGCATCCACAACGTCCGGATGGGTCAGGCCAGCCGCACTTTATAGCAGAAATCGCGCCGTGCAACAATGGTTTTGGCGTCGAACCGGGCGCGCGTGCGTGCACGGGGTGCTGATTCTATGAGACAATTACCGTCTTTTCCCGTCAACACGCAAAGAGAACCTGATTCATGGCAGACAATACTCCGGCCACCAACGGCCAGGCCGCAGCCAGCAATGGCCAGGCCGCACAAGCTCAGCTGAACCTGCAGAAGGTCTACATCAAGGACGCCTCGTTCGAGGTACCCAATGCTCCGCAGGTCTACCAGGAACAGGGCCAGCCGCAGGTCCAGCTCAACCTGGGCCAGAAGCACACCAAGCTGTCCGAGGACGTGCATGAAGTGGTGCTGACCCTGACCATCACCTGCACCATGAACGACTCCACCGCCTATCTTGCCGAGGTCCACCAGGCCGGCATTTTCGGTGTCACCGGTTTTGATGACGCCGGACTGGACGCCGTGCTGGGCAGCTACTGCCCCAACGTGCTGTTCCCGTATGCACGACAGATCCTGTCGGACCTGGTGCAGAATGGCGGCTTCCCGCCGTTCCTGCTGCAGCCGATCAACTTCGACGCCCTCTACGCCGAGCAGCAGCGCCGTCAGGCCGAAGGCGGCGACGCGGGTGACGACGCCCCGGCAGCCAACGCCTAAGGCCCCCTGATATGGGTGCAGCGCCGGGGGTTGCGGTACTCGGGGCCGGTTCCTGGGGTACAGCGCTGGCAAGCCTGCTGGCGCGCAATGGCGTGCCCACGCGGCTGTGGGCACGCGATCGCGCCATGCTGGCCGAGATGGCCAGCAGCCACTGCAACAGGCGCTATCTGCCGGACTGCCCCTTGCCGGAAAGCCTGACGTTCCAACCTGATCTGAAAGCAGCGCTGGCGGATGTCGACTGGGCACTGATTGCTGTGCCCAGTGAAGCCTTCGTCGGTCAGCTCGAGGCGGTGGCCGCATGCCTGCCTGCCGCGGCAGGGCTGGCCTGGGCCACCAAGGGATTCGAGCCCGGCACGGGCCGCTTCCTGCACGAACTGGTAGCCGAACGCCTGCCCGACACGGCCCCCGCCGTGGTCACCGGTCCGTCGTTCGCGCGCGAGGTGGCACTGAACAAGCCCACGGCCATCACCGTCAACTCCAGCAGCGCCGAATTCGCGCAGATCATTGCCGAGGCGCTGCACTCGCCCAACTTTCGCGCCTATACCGGCACCGACATGCTGGGTGCGGAGCTTGGCGGCGCCATGAAGAACGTGCTGGCGGTGGCCACAGGCGTGGCCGACGGCATGGAACTCGGGCTCAACGCCCGCGCCGGGCTGATCACGCGCGGCATGAACGAGATGCTGCGCCTGGGCCTGGCACTGGGCGCGCGGGTGGAAACCATGATGGGCCTTTCCGGGCTGGGCGACCTGGTACTGACCTGCACCGGGGACCTGTCCCGCAACCGGCGCCTGGGCCTGGCCCTGGGTCGTGGCACACCCCTCGCTCAGGCGCTGGCCGAGATCGGCCAGGTGGTCGAAAGCACGGTCACCGCCAACGAAGTCATGCGCCTGGCCGAGCGACACGGTCTGGACCTGCCGATTGCCAGTCACGTGCGTGCCGTGCTGCACGGTGACATCACGCCTGCCGATGCGCTCACGGCCATCATGGCCCGCGAGCAGAAACCCGAGTACCCCGATCACAAGCTGTTCTGAAGCGTTGTGAACATGTGCGCGGCAAGGCCTGCTAAGCTGGTTCATTGGACTCGCTGCAAATTGTCTGCTCCAGCCCATGCAGAATGCACATGCCGATTCGGCAGCCAGCACGAAACCCTCGGATTGTCGTCGCCGCGATGACCATCACGCAGACCTGCCGCCCGAGTGGCGCCGCCTGCTGAGCCTTGAATACCAGTCCGAGCCCGCACCGCAGATCCCGAAACCGAACAGCGATACCGAGAGCACACTCGGATTTTTTCTGGATTTCTGCCACGAGAAGGGGCAACTTGCCGAGCTCGAGGCAGCGCCGGTGCTGCTCGCAAGAAACCCTGATGGCGCGTTGGAACAAGCTGAGGCAATAGACTCGGAGCAGGTCCTCGAGGGCCGTCTCACGCCCCATGAGAACAGTCTTCTTCAAGCAGTGCTGGCGCTGCCACAATCGAACCGCAAGGGCCGAACCTACGCCCGCATTGCGGGCACTGATGGCGACGAGTTGCTGGCGCGCATGCTGAGCGAAGCAAGCTGCTTTCTGGGCGGCATAGCCGGCTTCTGGTTGCGCCATGGTGAGCCGCGCAGTGCCAAGTGGGTCTGGCAGATCAACCCCGATGGCAGTCAGCAAGCGCAACCGCAACTGCCTGCCGGCCAGCATGCCCTGAAGGTCGGTCAGCTCTGGTACGTCGATCCGGAGAGTTCGGAGCTGGGCCGGCTGGACGGACCCCTTGCCCGGGCGGGCCTGATTGATGCCCCGGCGCTTGAGCCCGAACAGGCCCAGCACCTGTCCGAGGCGCTTGCCGATTCAGCGCTGGGCGGCTTGCTGGCCGCACCCACCGTATTTGCCGAGCCAAAGGTGCTCGACCGCGTTCCCGCACCGTGCCTGACCCTGCATGCGCTGACCCGCCACGCGCGGCTCGCCGCCGGCATGCCGCCACTGGCCTACGTGCGCCTGGCATTCGACTACGGCGGCGTGCGCCTGACCGGCCTGGAAAGCGACCCGGAAGTGCGTCGCGTGCGCGGCAATCGCCTGCTCACCATCAAGCGCCATCGCGCCGAAGAACTTTCTGCGCTGGAGCGGCTTGAAGCCCAGGGACTGGTGCCGGCGGTGGATTGCGAAGGCTTGCCGTGGGAACTGACCGAAATCCTGCCCGAGGACGCGTGGCTGTTCCCCGGAACAGGCTATACCGGCGCCCTGGAGGTCAACACCCCGGCACGCTGGCTTTCCATGCGCGCACGCCTGGAGCCGGAAGGCTTTGCCATTGAATACGCCCCCAGCTTCCCGTTTGAGGTACTCGATGACGACCCGCACTGGTACGTGCGCGCTACCCCGGATCGTCGCCAGCGCAGCTACACGCTGGAGATTGGCCTGCAGCTGGACGACAAGCGCGTGGACCTGCTGCCCGCGGTAGGCGCGGCTCTGACTGACGGGCAATTCGATCTGGTCGCACCCGACAACGAACCTGCCGATGCCTGCTGGCATGCGCCGCTGGATGATCGCCGTCGTATACCCGTCGCCCTGGCCGAGCTGCGCGCCTTGCTGAAGCCGATTGCCGAATACCTCGATCAGCCCGGCAAGACGCTGCGCCTGCCCTGGGGTCAGGCCGGTCGGCTGGAGGAACTGGCCGCGGCCATGCCCAAGGGCGGGGTGATTGATGCGCCAGCCCGGCTCAAGGGCCTGGCCGGCCGCCTGCGAGATGCAGCCGGGAAGGCCGAAGCCAGGGTGCCCGACGGCTTCGTCGGCACCTTGCGTCACTACCAGCTGGAAGGATTGCGCTGGCTCAACGCGCTGGCCAGCGCCGGACTTGGCGGGGTGCTGGCCGATGACATGGGTCTGGGCAAGACCGTGCAGCTGCTGGTGCATGTGCTCTCCCTCAAGCAAGGCGGTGCCCTGCAACATCCGGTCCTGGTGGTGGCCCCGACCAGTCTGCTGCCCAACTGGGAATCGGAGATCAAGCGCTATACCCCGGGCCTTAGCTGCCTCACGGTGCACGGCCCGCAGCGCGCGGCCGAGCTGGAGAAACTGGAAGATCATGACCTGGTTCTGACCAGCTACGCCTTGCTGCCGCGGGACCTGAAAGTGTACAAGCGCCACAAGTACGCGCTGCTGGTGCTGGACGAGGCGCAACAGGTCAAGAATCCGCGTACCCAGGCGCGCCGTGCCGCCTGTGCACTGCGTGCCGAACGCCGGGTCTGCCTGAC
The DNA here is from genome assembly GCA_963734945.1 of uncultured Gammaproteobacteria bacterium. Taxonomy (GTDB): domain Bacteria; phylum Pseudomonadota; class Gammaproteobacteria; order Xanthomonadales; family Rhodanobacteraceae; genus DASSBG01. Next base: position 35,476 of record CAVTJF010000017.1, on the reverse strand, counting down.
CGGCACGCCGCTTGAAAACCACCTGGGCGAGCTGTGGTCCCAGCTGGACCTGGCGGTGCCCGGATTGCTTGGAGACGAGCGCAGCTTCCGCACCCAGTACCGCATTCCCATCGAGAAGCAGGCCGATACAGACCGTCAGGCACGCCTCAACCGCCGCATTGCCCCATTCATCCTGCGCCGCAGCAAGAGCGGCGTCGCGCGCGAGTTGCCGCCGAAGACGGAAATGACACGCAGTGTCATCCTCGAGGGCAGCCAGCGCCGCCTGTACGACAGCCTGCGCGCCAGCCTGTTCGAGGAGCTGCGCGAAGTGATTGCCGAGCGCGGAATCGAGCATAGCGGCATCATGGTGCTGGACGCCCTGCTGAAGTTGCGCCAGGTATGCTGCGACCCGCGCCTGGTCAAGCACGACAGCGCGCGCAAGATCAGGCAGTCGGCCAAGTTCGAACTTCTGATGACCATGCTGCCGGAACTGCTTGCCGAGGGCCGTCGCATCCTGCTGTTCAGCCAGTTCACGGAAATGCTCGGCCTGATCGCTGCTGAACTGGACAAGCGAAAAATCCGCTATACCACCCTGACCGGTGAGACCCGCGATCGCGCGGCACCGGTACAGGAATTCCAGCAAGGGGACACGCCGCTGTTCCTGCTCAGCCTGAAAGCCGGCGGCGTCGGTCTCAACCTCACCGCGGCCGATACCGTCATCCACTACGATCCCTGGTGGAATCCGGCCGCCGAGGCCCAGGCCAGTGACCGCGCACACCGCATCGGTCAGGACAAGCCGGTCTTCGTCTACCGCCTCATTTGTGCCGACACCGTCGAGCAGCGCATCGAGGCACTGAAGGCGCGCAAGGCCGAGCTGGCCGATGCCATTCTCTCGGGCGGAGGTACCCGTGATCGCCTGAGCTTCAGCGAGGAAGACCTGGACACCTTGTTTGCCGAGCATTGACCGCTGCCAGGTTCGCCACCGCGTTCACCTGTCACCTGCATGCAATATGCGCCGCCTAGAATGGCGGTGTCACGCAGGAACCCTGGCGCACGGCATGGTACTGAGCGCATCCGCGTCGCCGGTGTCTGGCGTGCGGGAGCTCGCTGCACCGTCCTGACCACCGAATCAGCATCAGATCCTCCTCGGATCCCGCGCCACGGAGGGCGCAACCCCGTCACCCGCGCCGCACCACCGGCGTGGGTGTTTTTTTGTCGATCCATGCGCCGGCAGCGCCTGTGCGCAAGCACCCATCGCCGCGACGGGCGCGCCCGCAGGCGGGTAGCCGGCAACGCAGGCAGACTCAGATCAAACCGCGCGCGGCCATTGACGTGGGCTGACCGCTACCCACCACCAGATGGTCGAGGACGCGAATGCCGACCAGTGCCAGGGCCTCGCGCAATTCACGGGTGATGGCGCGATCAGCCGCGCTGGGCTCGGCCACGCCCGATGGGTGGTTGTGAGCGAAGATGACGGCGGCGGCATTGTGCTTCAGGCAAGAGCGAACAACCTCGCGCGGATGCACGCTGGCGCCGTCGATAGTGCCGCGGAACAGCTCCTCGAATTCAAGTACCCGGTGCCGGTTGTCCAGGTAGAGGCAGGCAAACACCTCGTACGGCAGGTGCGCCAGGCGCGACTTGATGAAACGTGCGCTGTCGGTCGGGCTGCTCAGCGCCGGCAATTGCTTGAGCTCCTCGCACAGGCAGCGGCGCGCCAGTTCCAGGCTTGCGGCCAGACGCGCACGCTTGGCCGGGCCCAGCCCCGACACCGGGGCAATCTCGGCGCCCAGCAGCGAAGCCAGGCTGCCGGCAACCGCCAGCAGGTCACGCGCCATCTCCACTGCACTCTTGCCGCGCGTGCCGCTGCCCAGCAGCACCGCCAGCAACTCGGCATCACTGAGCGCGGCCGGACCACGCTTCAAGAGGCGTTCGCGGGGGCGTTCCATGCTGGGCCATTCTCGAATGCTCATGCTTGACTCGTCGCTGATCCGGGGTAGCCAGTGTGCATGCCCCTTGCAGCCATGCCGATCCGTTCGCGTCCCTGTTTCAGGTAAGCTAGCAGGCCGATTGGCTGTAGTCCGTGCCTTACATGAGCCGAATACTGCTTGGGGTTTGCGGTGGCATTGCCGCCTACAAGAGCTGTGAACTGTGCCGCGGCCTGCGCGCCGCGGGTCACGAGGTGCGGGTGGTGATGACGGCCAATGCCGAGCGCTTTGTCGGCAGGGCCACCTTGCAGGCGCTCAGCGGTCAGCCCGTGCGCAGCAGCCTGTGGGACGAGGCGGCCGAGGCGGCCATGGGCCATATCGAGCTGGCCCGCTGGGCTGATCGCATACTGATTGCACCGGCAACGGCCGACATCATGGCGCGCCTGGCAGGCGGTCGTGCCGATGATCTCCTGACCACGCTGTGCCTGGCATCGGCTGCGCCGGTGTGGCTGGCGCCGGCGATGAACCAGCAGATGTGGGCACATGCAGCCACACGGGCCAATGCCGAGCTGCTGCGTGGCCGCGGCGTGACCCTGCTCGGGCCGGGCGAAGGCGAACAGGCCTGTGGTGATGTGGGCCCCGGCCGCATGCTGGAGCCCGCGCAGATCATTGCCGCGCTGGATTCGGACCATGCCGATGGTGCGCTTGCCGGTGTGCGCGTAGTCGTCAGTGCCGGGCCCACCTACGAGGATATCGACCCGGTGCGCTTCATCGGCAATCGCAGTTCCGGGCGCATGGGCTTTGCCGTGGCTGCCGCAGCCGCCCGGGCTGGCGCCCGTGTACGCCTGGTTGCCGGTCCGGTACATCTGCAGACGCCCGATGGGGTTGCCGCACGAACCGACGTGCGCAGCGCCGCCGAGATGCTGGCAGCGATGCAGGCATCAGCCAGTGATGCCGACATCATGATTGCGGCGGCCGCGGTGGCCGACTACCGCCCACGCAATCAGGCGGCGGAGAAGCTGAAAAAGTCCGCCGACAGCAGGGCTCCCGATCTTGATCTGGTGCAGAACCCGGATATTCTCGCATCGCTCTCCCGACACAGGCCGCGCCCGTTCCTGGTCGGTTTTGCCGCAGAAACAGGCGATCTTGAAAAGCACGCACGGGCCAAACTGCGGACAAAGGACATCGACATGATTGCTGCCAACCTGGTGGGCAGGGAGCGCGGATTTGACCGCCCGGACAACGCCCTGTCCGTGTACTGGCGCGATGGTGGCCAGGCGCTGCCGCAACAGTCGAAGGAGGCCCTGGCTGAGAAGCTTGTCGGCCTGATTGCCCAGCGGTACCGGGCGCAAGCAGGGGACCGGAGCGCCTCATGAACCGCACGCACGAAATCGAAATCCGGGTGCTGGATGAACGCCTCCGCGAATGGGGCCTGCCCGACTATCAGAGTGATCTGGCAGCCGGCATTGACCTGCTGGCCTGTCTCGATCAGCCGCTGCAGGTGCGGCCGCAGGCGCCCGCACAACTTGTACCCAGCGGATTGGCCATGCACATGGACGCGGAGGATCTGTGCGCACTGATCCTGCCGCGCTCGGGTCTCGGACACAAGCGCGGACTGGTTTTGGGCAATGGCACCGGCGTGATTGACGCCGACTACATGGCCCAGATATTTGTCAGTGTGTGGAATCGCAACCCCGATGGCGAGGCCATTGTCATCGAGCCCGGCGATCGCATTGCGCAGATGCTGTTCGTACCCGTGCTCAGGCCACGGTTCAAGCTGGTCAGCATGTTTTCGCAACACAGCCGCCGCGGCATGGGCGGCTTTGGTTCCACGGGCCAGTCCGGCTAGGAGGACAATACCGGTGCCCGCCAGCACTGGTATCGCGTTCCGCTGCCATTTACCATCATTTCTTCCCAGACAGGCTTCGGTCACCAATGAGCAACATCGATCCAGCAAAGGATGCGACGAGCAGCGAATCGAAGAAGCCCCATGAGAGGCTTCTGGCCTTGCGTGGCCAGCTTGTCATGCTGTGGCGCCCGGCGGCGACCATCGGCTTGTTCGCACTGGGCCTGTTTCTTGCGTGGCAGGCCTGGTTGCTGCGTGCGGCGCAGACATCGACCCAGGCCTTGCAACAGACTGTCCAGCAGGCTGTTCCCTACATCCTTCGCCCGGTGCAGTCGGATCTGGCCAAGGTAAACGATGCGCTTGCCGACCCGGCATTCCTGGCGCTGCTGGGCAGTGGTTCCGACGCCGAACGCGAGCAGGCCGCGCAGCAACTGAAATCGATGCTGCCCGGTGCGACCGACGTGGCTGTCTATTCGACCGATCCGGATGCCCTGCTGAAAACCGGCAAGAGCGCCCTGGGCTATCTGCGTGCCGCCGAACTGGCCCGTGCCCAGAGCCAGGGCGAGCGCCAGGTTGGTGTCAGTGGCAAGCGCCAGGACAAGCATCGCCTGAGTATTGTGCAGCCGGTGAAGGCAAACGGGCAGATCGTTGCCTATGCGGCCATTGCCCTGCCATTCAATGCGATCCGTCGCAGCTTCACCAGTGACGTCTACCTCTCCTCGGGCCGCATCGACTTGCGCATGGGTCCGGACGAGAATGGCGCCCTGCTGGTTTCTCGAGGCGAAGCCGATCGCGCCGACATCGACGTGGCGCGGCCGATCAGGGGCACCGACATCTGGGTAACCGGCACTCGTGCGAAACGGCGCGCATGGCTGCCCGACAGCGTACCGTCGGCGCCACTCTGGGTATTGTCCTTGCTGACCTTGCTTGGTGCCGGCGTAATCAGCTGGGGTGAGCGCCTGTCACGGGTTCGCGAGATGGCTCGCAGCAAGCGCGGCGGCAAGGCCGAACCGACTTTTGCCGAGGTGCTCAAGCAGGACACGGCCCCCGCAGCGCAGGCAAGCTCGGATCAGAAGGCGGCGGCCACTGCGGGCGCGCCGGAGCAGACCGGGTCGGCGCAGGGCATGGTCGTGGAGCGGAGCATCTTCCGCGCCTACGATATTCGCGGCGTCATCGACAAGACCCTGGATGCCGGCGTGGCGCGCCTGCTGGGCCAGGCCATTGGCAGCGAGGCCCGAGCCCGCGGTCAGGACGAAATCGTGGTCGGTCGCGACGGCCGCCACTCGGGCCCCATGCTGGCCTCGGCACTGATCGAGGGCATCCGGGCAACCGGCATCGACGTGATCGACATCGGTCGGGTGCCGACCCCGGTGGTGTACTTCGCCTGCTTCCAGCTCAATACCGGCAGTGGCGTGGCCGTGACAGGCAGTCACAATCCACCCGACTACAACGGTTTCAAGATCGTGCTGGGCGGGGAAACCCTGGCCATGGAGGCCATCCAGGACCTGTACGCGCGTATCGCCGAGAACAACTTCGAGCAGGGCATGGGGCAGCTTCGCACCATGGACCTGAGCGATGACTACATCGAGCGCATCGCCGGTGATGTCCAGGCGCAGCGGCAACTGAAGGTGGTAGTCGACTGCGGCAATGGCGTCACCGGTGACATCGGGCCGCGCGTGCTGGAGGAGATCGGTTGCGAGGTGATTCCCCTCTACGCAGACATTGATGGCGACTTCCCCAATCATCATCCGGATCCGTCCGACCCGGCCAATCTGGCCGATCTGATCCTGTCGGTGAAGCATCAGAAGGCCGACCTCGGCATCGCCTTCGATGGCGATGGTGATCGCCTGGGCGTAGTCACGGCCGAGGGCGAGATCATCTATCCGGATCGTCAGTTGATGCTGTTTGCCTCCGATGTGCTGGTTCGCGACCCGGGTGCGACCATCATCTACGACGTCAAATGCACCGGTCACCTGCAGCAGTTGATCCTGCGCCAGGGCGGCAGCCCGCTGATGTGGAAGACAGGCCACTCGCTGATCAAGGCCAAGATGCGCGAGACCGGCGCCGCGCTGGCGGGCGAGATGAGCGGTCACTTCTTCTTCCGCGAACGCTGGTACGGTTTTGACGATGGCATCTATGCCGCCGCCCGCCTGATCGAGATCCTGGCCGGCGATCTGGAGGAGCGCAGCGTCGAGGCCATTTTCGCCACCCTGCCCAAGGGCGTGTCCACGCCCGAACTCAAGATCGCCACCGAAGAAGGCGAAAACCACCAGTTTGTCGACAGTTTCTGCCGCAAGGCGCATTTCGAAGACGCGCGCATCACGACCATTGACGGCCTGCGGGCCGATTGGCCTGATGGCTGGGGTCTGGTCCGCGCATCAAATACCACGCCATCACTGGTGCTGCGCTTCGATGCAGACAGCGAGGCTGCGCTCAAGCGCATCCAGGACGCCTTCCGCGAACAGATCCTGGCGGTCAACCCGAACCTGAAACTGCCTTTCTAGGGATCCTCTGATTAACCCTGAGCAGGTGTCAGCGGCAACATGCAGTTCAGGACGTGCCGGATCGGATCCAGCGCGCCGCATCCAGTGCATAGTAGCTGAGGATGGCGTCGGCCCCGGCGCGCTTGATCGCCGTCAGCGCCTCGAGTACGCAGGCTCTTTCGTCCAGCCATCCCTGTTGCGAGGCCGCCTTGAGCATCGCGTATTCGCCCGAGACCTGGTAGGCCAGTGTCGGCACCGCGAACTCCTGCTTGACTCGCCGAATCACATCCAGATAGACCAGGCCCGGCTTGACCATGACCATGTCGGCGCCTTCGTCCAGGTCCAGCGCCACTTCGTGCAGGGCCTCGTCGCTGTTGCCGATATCCATCTGGTAGGTGCGCTTGTCGGCCTTGCCCAGCGCGGCCGCCGACCCGACGGCGTCGCGGAAGGGCCCGTAGAAGGCCGAAGCGTACTTGGCTGCGTAGGACAATATCCGGGTATGAATGTGACCGGCCTGCTCCAGCGCCTCGCGGATGGCGCCAATACGCCCGTCCATCATGTCCGATGGCGCAACAACATCCACACCCGCATCGGCTTGCGCCAGTGCCATGCGCACCAGAGCCTCGACCGTGGCATCGTTGAGTACATGGCCTTGCTCATCGACCAGACCGTCCTGTCCGTGGCGCGTGTAGGGATCCAGCGCCACGTCACCGATCAGGCCCAGCTGCGGGAACTGCCGCTTGAGGCTGCGGGCAGCGCGGTGCAGCAGGTTGTCGGGGTTCCAGGCTTCGCTGGCGTCGTCGCTGCGCTGCGAATCAGGCGGCGCCGGGAACAGGGCCAGCGCCGGAATGCCCGCATCAACACATTCACCAGCAAGACCGCTGAGCAGATCAATCGACAAGCGCTCGACTCCGGGCATGGACGGCACCGGCTGGCGCGTGTTGTCGCCTTCGCAGACAAAGGCGACCATGATCAGGTCGTCGGGCAGCAGACGGGTTTCGCGCATCAGCGTGCGTGAAAAGGCATCGTGGCGCATGCGCCGCATGCGGGTGGCTGGAAAACTCATGGCGACCGAATTCATGGTGTGCGGAGGCGCATTGTACGCCCAGCCGCCGCGAAGCTGAACGGACGCCCCATCGTCGGCAGCCCGGGCGCGACCTGCGACTCGCCGTGGCACGCTTTCTGCATGTCATTTGCTGCGCAACCGGCACCACAAAGTGTGCGTTCACCAGCACATTTGTTCATGCGGGGTTGCATTCTGTTAAATTAGGATTAACCTACTGTTGTTCAATGGCCTTGCACGTACTTCTCGCAATGCAGTAAGAACATGAACGCAACTGGCTGAAAACAATAATCATGTTGTTTCAATTGACCTTGATTCTTGCGTTGCTCCTGGTAGCTGCCCTGCTCGCCAGCGCTTTCAAGCGCATTCCCGAAGGGCAGGTCTACAGCCTGTACCGTTTTGGCCGTCCCGCCCGCATGCTCGATGCGGGCTTCCATGTAGTGCTGCCGCTGATTGACCGCGTGGCGCACAAGATCAGCCTGGCCGGACACGCCATGCGCATGGAGGCTTCGCGCCCCAGCGGCGATCTGCAGGTGGCCGGCACCGTCTACTGGCAAGTGCTGGAGCCCGACCGCGCCGATGCCGTAATCGACAATGCCGAAGACCTGATTCGCAGTACCACGCTGGATGCCCTGAGCGACCCGGCAGCCGGCCACGACGAATCACCGCACGCGCGCAATGCACGCATCAAGCACACCTTGAACCAGCACCTGCGCCAGAGCGGCATGCTGATCACCCGGGTCGACCTGCACGCGGGCAGTGCAGCCGCCTCGCCCGGCGATGCCGGGCTGTCCCGCTAGCCTGCTGCAAGCGTCCGCCCGAAGCGACGCGGAAACTTCACTGACTTGTCCGCTGCCGCGCTGGCAACGATACTGTGCGGCCCGCCGCCAATTGGCCGTAAGCCTTGCCCAGCCGCGAATCCCTGCACACCCAGCTCGAAACCGGAGTCCGGTCGCTTGGACTGGAGCTTGCCGCCGGGGTGCTGCGCAGGCAGCTTGACTATCTGGAGCTGCTGGCCAAGTGGAACGCCCACTACAACCTGACCGCGGTGCGCGATCCGCGGGCCATGGTGACCCTGCACCTGCTTGACTCGCTGGCTGCGTTGCCGCACCTGCGAGGCCATACCGTGGCCGATATCGGCAGCGGCGCCGGACTGCCGGGCATTCCGCTGGCGCTGGCCTCGCCCGAACGCCAGTTCACCCTGGTGGACAGTAACGGTAAAAAGGTGCGGTTTCTGCGTGCTGCCGTGCGCGAACTGGGTCTGACCAATGTCACACCCGTGCAATCGCGTGCCGAAGAGCTCGAGGGCTGTTTCGACTGCCTTACCACCCGTGCGCTGGCCAATCTGGCGGACATGCTCGCCTGGTGCGGCCACCTGCTGGCACCGCGCGGACGCCTGCTTGCGCTCAAGGGCCGCTATCCCGAGGACGAGCTCGCACACCTTGATGCTCCCTTTCGGCTCGCCGAGGCGCTACCCTTGACCATTCCGGGGCTGGAGGCCGAACGCCACCTGCTGGTTATCGACAGGGGAGAGCGACAAGCGACATGACACGAATCATCGCCATTGCCAATCAGAAAGGCGGGGTCGGCAAGACCACCACCGCCGTCAATCTGGCGGCGGCGCTGGCCGAAGCCGGGCGCAAGATATTGCTGGTGGATCTCGATCCCCAGGGCAACGCCACCATGGCCTCGGGCGTGGACAAGCGCGAGGCGCACCCCACCGGTTGCGAGGTGCTGCTGGAGGAGGCCGAGATCAAGGACGCGGTGATCGCCACCGAAGCCGGTTACGATCTGTTGCCGGCCAACCGCGACCTGACCGCCGCCGAGCTGAAACTGATGGAGGCGATCGCGCGCGAGTCGCGCCTCAAGGAACAGCTGGACAAGCTGGGCGAGCGATACCAGATCATTCTGATCGATTGCCCGCCGTCCCTGCACCTGCTCACACTCAATGCGCTCACCGCTGCCAACAGCGTGCTGATTCCCATGCAGTGCGAGTACTTCGCGCTGGAAGGCCTGACCTCCCTGCTCGACACCATCAAGGCCGTGCGCAAGCGTCTCAACCCGGATCTGGAGCTGGAGGGTCTGCTGCGCACCATGTACGACGTGCGCAACAATCTGGGCGGCGATGTGTCGGCACAGCTGGACAAGCATTTTGGCGACAAGCTTCTGCGCTCGGTGATTCCGCGCAACATCCGCCTTGCCGAGGCACCCAGCCACGGCAAGCCGATCACCCTGTATGATCGCGCTTCGCGCGGGGCCATCGCCTATCTGGGGCTGGCCGGCGAGATGATCCGCCGCCAGCGACAGCAGGCGGCAACAACGAGGGACATCTGAACATGGCAGCAAAACGGCGCGGCCTGGGATCGCGTGACCTGGACGCTCTTCTGGGCAGCGGCGACAGCGGCAGCGATGAAGACAACGACAGCGAGCTGAAGAGCCTGCCGCTGGAGCAGATCCAGCCCGGCAAGTATCAGCCTCGCCGCCACTGGGACGAGGCGGCTCTGGACGAGCTGGCAGCCTCGATTCGCGCCCAGGGTCTGATTCAACCGGTGGTCGTGCGCGAAATCGGCAAGAATCGCTTTGAGCTCATTGCCGGTGAGCGTCGCTGGCGCGCATCGCAGCGCGCCGGGCTCAACGCCATTCCGGCGCTGGTCAAACAGGTCAGCGCCAGCGCCGCACCCGCGATGGCGCTGATCGAGAACATTCAGCGCGAGGATCTGTCACCGCTGGAGGAAGCCCAGGCACTGGCGCGCCTGATCAAGGATTTCGAACTCACCCATCAGCAGGTGGCCGAGGCCGTGGGCCGATCGCGCGCTGCGGTCAGCAACCTGTTGCGCCTGCTGGAGCTGCCGGCGGCAGTAAGCAAGCTGCTCGACGATGGCGCGTTGCAGATGGGCCACGCGCGCGCCTTGCTGACGCTGGAGCCGGCACTGGCGCGCAAACTGGCGCGGGAAGCCGTCGCCAAGGGCTGGTCCGTGCGACAGCTGGAGCAGGCGGCGCGCAAGCCGTCCGGCAGCAAACCCGGGGCGGGCAAGGCAAAGACATCGCGCGATGCCGACATCGTGGCGCTGGAACGCGAGCTTTCCGAGGCCCTGGCTACCGAGGTGAGCGTGCAGCATGGCCGCGGTGGCGGCGGCAAGCTGGTCATCCGCTACCACGACGCCGATCAGCTCGAGGGCGTTCTCGACAAATTGCGCGGCGAGGACTGAAATATGTCCGCGTCTGAGCCGGTCTCCTCGGATGAAGCTGCCATGCGGCGGCAATTCGAGAATCTGGTGACCGAATACAGCGCCGACATGTACCGCTTTGCCTTCTGGCTTGGCGGCGACGAGCAATTGGCCCGGGACGTGGTCCAGGAGGCCTGCCTGCGCGCATGGCGCTCGTTTTCCAGATTGCATGACCTTGATGCCGGCAAGGCCTGGCTGTTCACCATCATCCGCCGCGAGCATGCGCGCCATTTCCAGCGCAAGCGTCTGCCGACCAGCGATATCGAGGATCACGAGGTGGCCGACCACACCGCATGGGCCGATCCTGAACAGGTCGGCAGTGACCAGGAAATTCGCCAGGCCATAGAGCGCCTGCCGCACAATTACCGCGAGCCGCTGTTGATGCAGGTACTGGGCGGCATGTCCTGCAAGGAGATCGCCGATGCACTGGAGCTCAAGTCCGGTGCCGTGATGACCCGCCTGTTTCGTGCCCGGCAGAAACTGAAGGACCTGCTTGAAGGAGACGCCGACAGTGATGGAGGCCATGATGAACTGCGCTGACTATCAGCGTCGTCTGGCGGCCGACCCTGCGCGTCTCGACCCGGCGTGCGAGGCACATCGCGCGCATTGCGCCGACTGTGCCGCGCTGACGGCACGCGCGCAGGCCTTTGAAGCGAGGCTGGGCGAAGCCCTGGCGATCACGCCGCCGGCCGACTTTGCACAGACCCTGCTGCAGAGCATCCGCGACGCGGCCCCGGACACGCGTGCGCAGGTTCGCTCGCTGCACAATGATCGCGGGCCGCGCCCGGCGCCCACTCGATGGCTGCCCGCTTTCGGGCTCGCAGCCAGCCTGCTGATTGCAGTCTTCGCCGGCCTGGGCGCATGGTCGCTGAGCACCGCCAGGGCAATGCCCGTCCTGGCCGTAAAGCATGTCATGGGTGCGGAAGCCGCCGTGCTGCACAAGACCTCGACTGTCAGCATGGACGAGGTGGTCGCCGGATTCCGCGATCGCAAGCTGGCCCTGCGCAAGCTGCCGGCGGGCGATGTCACCTACGTGCACGACTGCGTCGTCGGCGGCTACCGCGGCGTCCATCTGGCGATGCGCCGAGACAACGAGACCGTGACCGTGCTGTACCTGCCGGGCACGCAACGCAAGGCCGGCAATTTCAAGCATGACGGCATGCATGTGCGCATGGTGCCCGATGCCCACGGCACCCTGATTCTGCTGGCCAGCGATCCGGCGCCGTTCGACAGCGTCGAGAAAGACTGGCGTCCGGTGATCGACAGCGCCACGGTCATTCCCACCAGCACCTCCTGAGCGCCCGCTCCCTGCGCCGCGCCGGCGTCAGGCGCGTTGCCGTGTGGGCGCCGTTGCGAACGCCGGGAATGCCGGTTGCGGCTTGCCGCTTTGCACTACCGCTACTGCAGGCGCTTGCGAAGTGCCTGAAGATCAGCAACGTACTCGTGCTCGGGCCCCAACGCCTTGACCATGCGCGGCTTCAACTGGTCGGCGATTTTGCGTGCTTCGCGCTTGCGGCCGGCGGCGGCCAGGGCATCGGCATAGCGATACTCGGCACGCAGACTCAGTGACGCATCCGTTCCCAGCTTGGCCGCAAGCCCGGAACGCGCCTGCTGCAGCGATTGCAGTGCCTGCGGATAATGACCCAGCGCCGCCTGGCTGCGCCCGACAATGAGTTGCGCGAACAAGGTGAGCAGGTGTTTTTTGCCCAGATGCTCGCGCGCAGTCTTCTCGATATCCAGCGATTCGGACAGCGCCCTGGCGGCGTCACCGCGGGTCAGGTGGAGCTCGGCCAGATTGACACGATTCAGAAGCACCCTTGCATGCGCCGGGCCCAGGGTGCTGGTTGCACGCTTGATCACCCAGCGGTACATGGCCGCGGCATCATCGAAACGACCGGCATCCTTGTAGCGACTGGCAAGATTGCCGCTGGCCACCATCAGCACCTTCTGATCCGGGTGCTCGCTGGCCAGCACCTGGCTGCGAATCGCCTCCAGTGCGCTGATGGCATCGTCGGTCCGACCCTGCTCACTGAGCACGGCAGCATGCTGCAGACGCAGCGCCAGGGTGGTGGCGTCGGTCCCGCCCAGCCAGTCTCCGGCCAGCTTGATATCCTGCCGCAGGCGCCGATCAGCCTCGTCGATCTGGTTGGTCTCGATCAATACCCGGTTGAGGCCCATGTGGGCCGACAGGGTAATGCTGTGGCGCCGGCCAAAGGTGGCTTCGGTCCATGCCACCTGCTTGCGCGCCCAGGCCTCGGCCTTGTCCAGCGAACTCGACACGGTCAGCCAGGTCAGCCAGGTGCCGCGCACGAAGGCCCGTTTCTCGGCATCCTGCCACACCGCGGTGCGCTCCAGCAGCATCGCCTGTTCAAGCCACGGCCCGGCCTGTTTCAATTTTCGCCGCGCCAGAAGGGCATCGCCAACACGTGCCAATGCATAACCGTAGTCGGCCGAGTCGTGCGGATACAGCCTGTCGGCGATGGCCAGGGCAGCACGCGCATGATCTTCCGCCTCCTGCATGTGTCGTTCGACAATGCCGGCCTCGGCCAACTGGTAATGATGGCGCAGCTGCAGCAATGCCTGTTGCCGCCCGCCGCAGTCTGCGCATGCCGCAAGCGCACCGTCGCCGAGCTTGCGCACGTTGTCGAAATCGTCGAAGTACAGGAAGGTATCGGCCAGCTCAAGCATCACCCGGGCGCGCAGATAGGGCTGATCGGGCAGCAGGGCCTCGACCCGCGGTCGCATGTCCCTGAGCAGATCCAGGGCGCGCAGGTTGCGCCCGCTGCGGCTGGGCCGTGGCGACTTGAGCACGTCAAGCAGCGTCGCCGTGGTGGTCTGGGCGCGGTCACGCTGGCTGGCTGCTTCGCGATAGCCCAGCCCGGCAATCACCAGCCCCAGACTCAGCGAGCCGACGATCGCCGCCACCGCCAGCCGCCGCAGCAACCGCTGTCTGGCCGTGCGCATGCGCTTCAGCCGCAGCAACACGGCATGGGCATCGGGCCGACGCTCCGGATCGCGCGCCAGCAGGGCGCCGACCAGGCCGCGCCAGCGGCGTGGCAGCATGCCGGGATCGGGCTCGGCCCCTTGCGCATGGCGAGCCTCGAGCTGGGCAAGCGTATCGGCCTGAATCGGGTAGCGGCCTGCCAGCATGCGGTAGAGCACGGCGCCGAAGGCATACATGTCGGCTGCCGGCGAGGCACGACACTGCTCGAACAGCTCCGGCGCCATCACCAGCGGCGAGCCGGTGGTGACCTGCTCGGTCAGGGCCTCGCGGGCGGCGCCGAAGTCCATCAGCACCGGCGAGCCATCCTCCTGGATCATGATGTTGGCCGGCTTGAAGTCGCCGTGGGTCAGCGCCTTGGCATGCACCGCGCCCAGCGCCTCGCACAACGGTACGGCCAGCTCCAGCACCGTCGCCGGTGGCAGCGTCGATTGTTCCTCGAGCAGGGCTTCCATGGTGCGCCCGCCCAGCAGATCGCTCCAGATGCCAAGACGACCATCCAGTTCGTCGGCGCCATGGATGGCCAGGATTGCCGGATGCCGCAAACGCGCCATGCGCCGGGCCTCGGCCGCAATCAGCCCGTGCGCATGCGAACCGCCATGCGGGCCGCCGATCAGCTTCAATGCCACATCGCGTCGCAGCAGCGGATCGTAGGCGCGATAGACCTCGCCGGAACTGCCCTTGCCGATGCGTTCCAGCACATCCAGATGACGCCAGCTGAACAAGACCTTCCGTGCCGGCGCTGCGGAAGAAGCAGTGCTTGCCTTGAAGGCACCAGCCAGCTGTGAAAGCTTGCGCAGGCTGTCGATCTGCGGATCTGCCTCGCCGACCGGCCACGGTGGCACGCTGCCGTCGGCCACCGCTTCGGCCAGCCGGCGCAGCAAGTCGCCGTTCATGTGGTCATCGCCCCTGCCAGGTCCTCGATCGCGCGCACCACCATCATGCGGCTGGCGTTGGCCGAAGGCATTTCCAGCTCGTCGGCGATTTCCTGGAAGCTCATCTCGAACTCGATCCGCATCATCACACCCATGCGCTTGTTTTCCGGCAGCCGGCTCAGCGCGCGCTCGTAGGCTTCCAGCGTCTGGCCGCCGATCGCCTGCTCGACCACGGAGGCCTGCGGCGACGGCAGCGTGTCCAGCAGGCGCGTGGTGGCCGGCGATGTCCTGCGCCGGCGCAGCTCCTCGCGCACGGCGTTCATGAGGATGGTCCTGAGGTAGGCCAGGAACGCACCCGGACGCTGCGACTCGAAGCTCTCCAACCTGTTCAATGCACGCAGGAAGGTGATCTGCACAAGATCATCGGTTTCGGACAGGTCGCGCCCGTAGGCCGGCAGGCGGCCGTGCGCCCATTTCCGGAGCATGGGCAGGTAGCGGCTGATCAGGCGTTCGCGCGCGCCGCCGTCACCGGCCCGGATCATGCCGATCAGCCGGGTGGTGTTTTCCAGCCTGCCCGGTTCGCTCATCGGCGCCCTCCGGGGTCAGTTTCGCCGATCCCGCCCGCAGGTACAACGTGTCGGCTGTGCGATTGCGTAGCCAGCCTGCATTGGTAAGGGATGAGCACCCCCTTCCCAACGAGGACCCAAGCCATGAGAACCCTGATCTGCCTGACCCTGCTGCTTGCCTGCAGCGCCCCTGTCCGTGCCGCCACCTACTGCGTCACTACATCCGCCGAATTGCAGGCCGCCCTGAACAGCGCCGACAGCAATCAGCAGAATGACGTGATTCTGATACAGACCGGCACCTACAACGCGCCGACAGGCGGCTTCGTGTTCGACAGTGTCGCTGGCAACGACGACTTCAACATCTCCCTGAGCGGAGGCTGGACCCCGTTCTTCGGCAACCCTTGCGGCCAGCAGGTATCGCCCGACGCAATCGCGACCAAGCTCAACGGCAACGGCACCTCGCGCGTGATGCAGATCCAACCAAATGTGCATTCGAACGTGCACATCGAACTGATCACCTTCCTTGGCGGCAATACCGTGGGCGCGCCCCAGCCGCAGGCCGGTGCCGGACTCCATGTCAATGCCTACACCGGCTATCTCGGCGAAATCACCATTGAGCGCAACATCTTCATGAGCAATACCGCCGGCAACTTCGGCGGCGGTCTCGCGGGAGCTGACGGTAGTGCAGTCACGATACGCAACAACCTGTTCCTGGCCAATCAGGCAATGTGTCGGAACGGTGCGGCGTCCTTGACCTACAACGGCAGCGGTACCGCCTATTTCGTCAACAACACGGTGGCCTTCAACTCGGTTGGCAACGATTGCAACGGGAGCACCGCGGCAGGTGGCCTGCGCGTAGGCGGACTGAGTCCCGCCTTCATGGTCAACAACATTTTCTGGGGCAACGAAAACATTGACCTGGTGCTGGACACCGATGTGCGCCTGGTCGGCAACGACTTCCAGTTCCTGGATGGCACCCCGGCTGCAGGCAGCGGTGTCAACTACAGTCTTGACCCCAAATTCCGCTTCTCGACCCTCACCGACATGCATCTGGGCAACGACTCGCCGCTGATCGACCTCGGTGTCGTGCCCCTGCCTACGGCCGGCTGGCAACTTTCGCCCCTCGCCCTGGACGGCATGACGCGCGTGGTCGGCAGTTCGGTCGACCTGGGCGCCTACGAGAACGTCGACGCGATCTTCGTCAACGGCTTCGAGACCCCCTGAAGGTGGCCTGCCCGATTGCAGAGCGCCTCCGATTCGTTGATCCCCGACACCTCCGAAGGAGCATGCCCATGCCGTTTCCCCATCGCCTTGCGCCATATGCCGCAGCGCTGTTGCTGGCGGCCGCGCTGCTGACCGCGCGCGCAGCGGGCGCGGCCACACCGGTGTACGCCGATCCCGCCATGAACTGCGCCGGACTGACGCCGTGCTATGCCAGCCTGCAGGCGGCCGTGAACAACGCCGGACCAGGTCCGGCTGAAGTCGGCCTGTTCCCCGGCACCTATGCCGAAAGCGTGGATCTGGATCAGATGGGATCGGCCATCGGCGGCACACCGGGGACCATCCGCATTCAGGCGCTGGACACGACCGGCCAGCCGGCCACCAGCGGCGTGGAACTCGATCCCGGCGCGGCGGGTGGACCCGGTGCCGGCCCGGCACTGAGCGGGGGCCTGACCAATGGCGTTTTCCACGGCAGCGTCAGCCTGCGCGGCCTGAGCGCCACCTCGCCGGATACAACAGCCATCATTGTCTTTGCCGATGGTGATCTGCAGCTGCAGGACCTGCTGGCACACGATGCCGGCGGCAGCGGCCTGGTATTTGGCGTCACCGGTGATGCCAGCGTGACCCGACTCGACGCGCTGGCGAATGTCGACAGCGGTGTGGGTGTCATCGCCAATGGCAGCCTGACGGTGACGGACGCAACGGCACTGGGCAATGGCCTGGTCGGGCTGGAACTGGTCGGCGGTCATCTTGATGCCAGCGGCCTTCAGGCCTCGCTTAACGGCGAGGATGGCGTGACTGCGCTGGGTTGCACGGGCATGCTGATGCAGGATGTGCAGGTGGAACTGAACACGGACAACGGTCTGGAAGCGCAGGTAGGCGCCAGCGTGTGCAACAACGCCCTCACCCGATTGCGTGATACCGGATCATTCGGGTTGCACGCTCTGACTGCCACGCCCGGCACACTGCCGACTTTCGTCGGGGGCAGCAACACAAGCATGCAGATCACCCAGGTCAGCGCCAACCGCAATGGCAACCTGGGTCTGGGTGCCTTTGCCACCGAAGGCACGGCCAGCGTGATGCAAGCCAGTGCTGATGACAATCTGGGCGGCGGCCTGATCCTGCAGGCGCCCTCGCTGGTGCTGCAGGATTCGCATGTCCGCGGCAATCTGTTCGGCATGGCCGTGATTGCAACCCAGGCCGAATTGAGCATGGTCAGCGCCGATGACAGCGTGACCGGCGCAAACCTGCCAGTCGAGGGCAGCGGCATCGCCATCACCGCCGCCGAAGCCAGCCTGGATCAGGTCCAGGCCAGCAACAATGCCTTCGCCGGCCTGCTGCTGGCATGGATCAACATGCCGGCGCAGATCATCCCCCACTACACGGTTGCCAACGGGCTGTTCACGGGCAATGACCAGGGTATCGCGGCCGTCAGCGACGGGCTGGTCGATGTCGACCTGCAGGCGGTGACCAGCAGCAACAACCTGGCCGCGGGCATCAACCTGCCAGTGCTCAGCCGCGCCAGCATGGCCGATACGACCGTCAGCAACAGTCCGATCGGCATGCTGCTGAATGTCGCGCAGCAGGCGGTGGTGGAGACTGCCCAGGTCGCCGCCAACGATACCGGCATGTACATGGTGGTCCAGCCGGGCGCCGCAGCACGCGTCAGCTGCTCGAACTTCAACGGCAACCCGACAGTCGGTCTGCAACTGGCCCAGGGCGCTGCCGTCGATGCACGCGCAAACTACTGGGGCGCGATCTCCGGCCCGACCCACCCGGGCAATCCGGGTGGCAGCGGCGATGCGGTCGGCGATGCGGCCACCGGCGATGCCGGCAGCGTCGACTACAGCGGCTTCCTGGCCCAGCCCGCCAGCGTCGACGACTGCCCCAAACTGGCATTGCCGCCGTACACGCCGGTGCCGATGCTGGATGCGCGCAGCCTGCTGCTGCTGGCGCTGCTGTTGCTGGCAACGGGGTGGCGGCTGCGCCGGGTGCGGCGCAGATGACACAGCGCGGACTTCCCGCCATCGATCCGACCCGCCTCGACGGCATGGTGTGACCACGGACGGCGCGCGCCTGTGCGATTTTCGCGCAACGTGCATTGGAATGTATTGAGCATCGGATGCAAGCGAGGAACCCGCCATGAAATCCCTGATCTGCCTTACCCTGCTGCTGCTCGCTACCAGCCCTGCTGTTCGCGGGGCCACGTTCTGCGCGACCAGTTCCAGTGAACTGCAGGCAGCCCTGGATAGCGCGGCCAGCAACGGTCAGGCTGACGTGATCCGTGTCCAGACCGGTACCTATAGCGCGCCCGCCGGCGGCTTTGTATTCAATGCTGCCCTGGTTGTGGACAACGACATCACCTTGAGTGGCGGCTGGACACCGTTCTTCGGCAACCCTTGCGGACAGCAGAGCGCTCCCGGCGCCTACGACACCAAGCTCAACGGCAATGGCAGCTCGCGCGTGATGAGCCTTCTTCCCAGTCCGAACGCCGACGTCTCTGTCGAGCTGCTGACATTCCTGGGCGGCAACACCGAGAGCCTGCCCGCCGGACAATCCGGCGCAGGCCTGGACGTCGGGACATACCTCGGTTATGCGGGCAGCATCACGATCGAACGCAATATCTTCATGAGCAATGCGTCCGGCGATTTCGCAGGGGGCCTGGGGGCCGGAACCGATGGCGGCACTCTGCTGGTAAGAAATAACCTGTTCATCGCCAACAGCGCCAGCTGCTCCAATGCCGCCGCCGCGCTGAGCTACGATGGCCCCGGCACGGCTCATGTCATCAACAATACCGTAGCCTTCAATTCGGTAGGAGAGGATTGCACCGGATCCAGCCCTGCGCCCACAGGTGGGCTGACCCTGTTCGGGTCAAGTCCATTTCTGCTGGTAAACAACATCCTCTGGGGCAACGAGAATTCCGATCTGCGCCTGGTCGGCAGCGTGCGCCTGGTGAGCAATGATTATCAGTCCCTCACTGGCACACCGGCCCCCGGCAGCGGCATCGATTACCACGTTGATCCGAAATTCCGATTCTCGACCTTCACCGACATGCACCTGGGCAATGACTCGCCTCTGATCGACCTTGGCATCGTCCCTCTGCCCAGCGCCGGATGGCAGCTGTCAGCACTCGACCTCGATGGCATCACGCGCGTGGTGGGAAGCTCGGTGGATCTGGGCGCTTACGAGAATGCCGATGCGATCTTCAACGATGGCTTCGACACGGGCGTCTAGGGCAGCTCACTGCGACAGCATGTGCGGGCGGCACCATGACAGAGCATGCAGCGGGGCCCTGATTCGCTGTTTTGCAAAGTGCTTACGGCGCACATTGGACAGGAATGAGAAACCGATGCCGACGAGAACCCAAACCATGAAGACCCTGACCTGCCTGACCCTGCTGCTGCTCGCCATGAGCGCTCGAGTGGATGCAGCCACCTTGTGCGTGGGCACTTCGGCCGAGCTCCAGGTGGCGCTGGATTTCGCCGCGAGCAACGGCCAGGACGACCTGATCCGCATCGAGGCCGGGACCTACAGCGCACCGCCCGGCGGATTCGTGTTCGACAACACCGATGGTGACAACAACGCGATCAGCATCACCGGGGGCTGGGCGCAGGGCACTGAGCCTGCCTGCAGCCACCGCGTCACCTACATGGCATCCGAGACCAGGCTCGACGGTCATGGCAGCTCGCGGGTCATGCAGATCATTCCCAACACATCCACCGATGTCGGCATCGCGTTCCTGACCTTCCAGTCGGGACACATTGTGAGCGGCCCTTCCCCGCGCAGCGGTGCGGGATTGTATATAGCGCAATTCCAGGGCTATTTCGGCAACATCGATGTGCAAAACA
This sequence comes from uncultured Gammaproteobacteria bacterium, assembly GCA_963734945.1. Classification (GTDB taxonomy): domain Bacteria; phylum Pseudomonadota; class Gammaproteobacteria; order Xanthomonadales; family Rhodanobacteraceae; genus DASSBG01. The sequence continues at coordinate 15,442 of CAVTJF010000017.1, read as the reverse complement.
ATGTGTTCATGGGCAATTCGGCCGGCGAGACCGGGGGCGGGCTGTATGCCGGAACCGACGGCGGGGAATTGCGCTTGCGCAATAACGTGTTCGTTGCCAACCAGGCCGGGTGCACCCTTGGCGCGGCCGAACTTTTTTCCTACAGCTCGGCCACGGTGTATCTGACCAACAACACCGTGGCTTTCAACACGGTCGGCAACGACTGCCTCGGCATGAACCCGATACCCGCCGGCGGGCTTTCGCTGGGCGGCACCGCTCCCGGCTACATGGCCAACAACATCTTCTGGGGCAATGAACATGTCGATCTGGTGCTGCAGGCAAGCACCCGCCTGCTGTTCAACAACTATCAGGTCCTGCAGGGCACACCTGCTTCGGGCAGCGGCATGAACCTGCAGATCGATCCCGGATTCCGTTTGTCCAGCCCGGACGACCTGCACCTCGGAAACGATTCACCCATGATCAACGTGGGGCTGATTCCGCTGCCACCAACAAGCTGGGCGCTGGGCTCGTTCGACGTCGATGGCCAGCTGCGCATACTCGACGGCGCGGTGGACCTGGGTGCATACGAATATACCGAGCTGATTTTTGCGAATGGCTTCGATTCGGGCTCCTAGCAGAGCACGCACCCCAGCCGCGCGCTCCGCTGTGCGATTGGCTGCTGTCGCGCATTACACAAGTGAGAACCCGTGCCACAACAAGGAAGACAACCATGAAACATCTGATCGGCTTGATCCCGCTGCTTCTTGCCGCAAGCCCGCAAGTGCATGCGGCGGTCTATTGCGCCACTACCTCCACCGAACTGCAGGATGCGCTGGATGCAGCCGCCAACAATGGCCAGGACGATGTGATCCGCGTCCATACGGGCAGCTACAGCACGCCGACCAACGGCTTTTTCTTCAGCAATCTCGGTGGCGACGACAACAACATCACCATCAGTGGCGGCTGGACCGATTACCTGAGTGACCCTTGCGGAATCCAGCTCCAGTCCGGTGCCGCGGCCACCCGGCTGGATGGCGGCCACAGCTCCCGCGTGTTGGTGGTGATGCCCAATGTGCATACCGATGTTCACGTGGAACGAATCAGCTTCGTCAACGGCATCACCACGGCACAAACGGGCAACAGTCCTGGCGCAGGTCTGCACATCGCGGATGTTGCAGGCAATCTCGGCGCGGTTTCGGTGGAACGTTGCATCTTCCGGGACAACCAGGCCTACACATTTGGTGGTGGCCTTTCGGCAGGCAGCGCCACAGGCCTGACACTGCGCAACAACCTGTTCGTCGGCAACCAGGCCAACTGCCGCAACGGCGCTGCATCACTGACCTACAACGGTTCGACCCCGGCGTATCTCATCAGCAACACGATCGGCTTCAACACCGTTGGCAGCGACTGCAGTGGCGGATTGACCTTGCCGGCCGGTGGACTGCGCATTGGCGGCGCGGGCCCGGCCCTGCTGGTCAACAACATCTTCTGGGGCAACACCAATTACGACCTGGTCCTGAACACGGCCGCTGATCTGGTGACCAATGACTACGCCACACTTTCCGGCACACCAGGGCCGGGAAGCAGCAACAACCTCAACCTCGACCCCGGTTTCAAGCTGCCCGCGACCGGTGACCTGCTGCTGCGCTACGACTCGCCCCTGATTGATCAGGGCGACGAGCCCGCCGGCGGATCCCCCTGGCAACTGACCACGCATGACCTTGACGGCCAACTCCGCATCCAGGGCGCCAGCGTGGACCTGGGCGCCTATGAGTTCAGCGACCTTGTCTTCAGCGACGGTTTCGACAAGGCGCGTGGCGGTTGAGCAGATGCACATGGCGGAAGCGGCCACCCGCGCGACGGCGCTGGGACTGATCAGAGGTTCCTTTGGCCCTACAGTGCCAGGGCAAGCATGATCCCTGCCCACAGCACGCCGCCAAGCAGGTTGTTGTTGCGGAAGGCATCCAGGCAGCGCAGGCGATCGCGCTTGCGCATGATCCACAACTGCCAGCCGAACAGGCCGGCGGCGGCGACAAGAGCGATCCAGTAGGGCCACGCCAGGCCGACACGGGTACCCACCAGCAGCATGGCCAGCATGAAGCAGCCCATGAGAATGGCCAGGATCGGCAAATCGGCATCGCCGAACAGGATGGCGGTGGACTTGGCACCGACCTTGAGGTCGTCCTCGCGGTCGACCATGGCGTATTCGGTGTCGTAGATGGTGGAAAACAGCACATTGGCCAGGAACAGCAGCCAGCACAGTGGCGGCAGGCTGTTGCTCACGGCGGCGAAGGCCATCGGGATGGACCAGCCGAACGCCGCGCCCAGCACGACCTGGGCCAGATGGGTAACGCGCTTGGTGAATGGATAGATGGCCGCCAGCGCCGCACCAACGAAAGCCAGCTTGATGGTCAGCGGGTTGGTCAGCAGCACCAGCCCCAGGGCCACGAGCAGGAGCACGCCGAAGACCATAAGCGCATCGCGCGGCGTCACGCGTCCCGACGCCAGGGGTCGGCCCGCAGTCCGTTTGACCTTGGGGTCCAGGTTGCGATCGGCGTAGTCGTTGATGGCACACCCGGCCGAGCGCATCACGAACACACCCAGCGTGAAGATCAGCAACGGTTTCAGCGGCGGGAAATCACCGGCTGCCAGCCACAAGGCCCACCACGTCGGCCACAGCAGCAACAGGGCACCCACCGGCCGGTCCAGGCGCACCAGCACCAGCAAATCGCGCACACGGGCGCGGCGTGTGGCCGGCAGCCGTTGCAGCAGGGCATCAAGGACGCGGTTGGAACGCGCCGAGCTGTCTTCCGGGCGCAGCGGCGGGGCCGGGCGCTTGCCGGACAATGTGCCGCGACGGGCCTGGCGTGAAGGTGTTTTCCTGGGCAACGTCAAAAACCTCTGATGAAATCCCGCACCGGCATCAGCTTGCATGCCGCGCCGGGCAGGCGCAGACCGGCCGGTTGCGTTTCCGGCCAGTGTAACCCAGGCCATGTTTCGGCCAGGATCGGCAGCACCAACTGATTGATCCCGAACACGGCAGTGGCGCATGGCGACCCCGCGACCGGCAGGGGCCATGCCTGCCCGGACGGCGCCTGATCGATACCGCGACGTGGGCATGCCGCCGCCTTGTGGCAACGCAGGTGCTCCCGGCCGTTCATCGATCGTGCAAACACTGCTATCGTTGCCGTTTCCCCCAGCGCCCTGACGGTCACGTGCTCACTCAAGCCCAATTCGACGAACTCGCTGCAGCCGGCCATACGCGCATCCCGCTGGTGCGCGAGGTTTTTTCCGATCTTGATACACCCTTGTCGGTGTACCTCAAGCTGGCCGATGGCCCCTACACCTTTCTGCTGGAATCGGTGGAGGGCGGCGACAACTGGGGCCGCCACTCGATCATCGGCCTGCCGGCAAGACGTGTGTACAAGCTGCGCGGCCATACCCTGGAAACCGAGGACTATGGCGAGGTCGTCGATTCGCGCGAGGTGGATGATCCGCTGGCGGAAATCGAGCGCCTGCGCCAGCAGCATGACGTGCCGCGCCTGCCGGAACTACCGGCCTTCACCGGTGGCCTGGTCGGCTATTTCGGCTTCGAGACCATTGCCTATATCGAGCCACGCCTTGCCCGCCAGCACCCCCCCGACGAGCTGGGTACGCCCGACGTACTGCTGATGCTGGCCGAAGAGGTTGCCGTGTTCGACAATCTCCGGGGCCGTCTGTACCTGATCGTGCATGCCGACCCGGCGCAGCCGCAGGCCTGGGCGCGTGCCCGGCGCCGCCTGGAGGAACTGGTATTCAGCCTGCGCCGCTCGGGCTCGACCTATCCCGAAACCCAGCACCCGAAACCGCTGGACGAGGCCGACTTCAAGTCGTCCTTCACGCGCGAGGCGTTCGAGGCCATGGTCGAGCGCGCCAAGGAGTACATTCGCGCCGGCGACATCTTCCAGGTGGTGCCCTCGCAGCGGCTCAGCGTGCCCTTCGATTCACGTCCCGTCGACGTGTACCGCGCGCTGCGTGCACTGAACCCGTCGCCGTACATGTATTTCTTCGACCTCGGCGACACGCAGATCGTCGGCTCCTCGCCCGAGATCCTGGCGCGCCTGAAGGACGGCAAGGTCGTCGTGCGGCCACTGGCCGGCACCCGGCCCCGAGGCAAGGACGCTGCCGAGGATCAGGCGCTGGAGGCCGAACTTCTGGCCGATCCCAAGGAGCGCGCCGAGCATGTCATGCTGATCGACCTCGGCCGCAACGACATCGGACGCATCTGCGAGACTGGCAGTGTCGAGCTTAGCGATTCGTTTGCCATCGAACGCTATTCGCACGTCATGCATATCGTCTCCCAGGTCGAAGGCACCGTCCGCGATGGCCTCGGCTACATGGACGTCCTCAAGGCAACATTCCCCGCCGGAACGCTGAGCGGCGCACCCAAGGTGCGCGCACTGGAGATCATCCAGGAGCTGGAACCATGCAAGCGCAACATCTACGCCGGCGCCATCGGCTGGATCGGCTGGTGGGGTGACGCCGATACCGCCATCGCCATACGCACGGCGGTCATCCACGACGGCCAGCTGCATGTGCAAGCCGGCGCCGGCATCGTCTACGACTCCGACCCCGCCACCGAGTGGGAGGAAACCATGAACAAGGGCCGTGCCCTGTTTCGGGCCGTGGCCGAAGCGGCTCGCGGCCTGTAGCGCCGGCAAAGCGTGCAGGCCGGTACCCGTCCACGCAATGGGCCGGCGTCCGGCATGACTCGGGTGCTGGCGGTACCATGTACGCATGAATGATCCGCGTCCCCGCATTGCCGTCGCCGGTGCCGGCAGCATCGGCTGCTTCGTCGGCGGGCAGCTCAATGATGCGGCTCGCGTCACCCTGCTTGGTCGCGAGCGAACGCAGGCCCTGCTCGCCGAATACGGCCTGCTGCTGACCGATCTGGATGGTGGCGAGCTCCGGCTGCAACCGGAATCGCTTGATTTTGCTACCGACATCAAGGCGATCGGATCGGCACAACTGGTGCTGGTCACGGTCAAGTCCGGCGATACCGAAGCGCTGGCCGGTCAGCTTGCAGCGGTGCTCAGTGGCGATGCCATCGTGCTCAGCATCCAGAATGGCGTGCGCAATGTCGACATGCTTCGCCAGCACCTGCCGGACAACGTGGTGCTGCCGGGGATGGTCGCCTTCAACGTCGTGCATCGCGGACATGGCTGGCTGCACCGGGCGACATCCGGCAGCCTGATGGTCGAGCAGCATCCCGCACTGGCGCCGTTTCTGCCGGCCTTCGCGGCGGCGGGCCTGCCGCTGGAGCAACGGAGCGACATGCACGAGGTGCAGTGGGCGAAGATGCTGTGGAACCTCAACAATGCCGTCAATGCGCTGTCGGATCTGCCGCTGCGCGACGAGCTGGCGCGACGCGCCTATCGCCGATGCCTGGCACTGTTGCAGGATGAAGCGCTGCGGGCGCTGGCTGCCGCCGATATCCGTCCCGCACGCCTTTCCCCGCTGCCGCCGGCATGGTTGCCGCGGCTGCTGCGCGCCCCTGACCTCGTGTTTCGCCTGGTCGCACGCAGCCTGCTGACCATTGACCCCCTGGCGCGCTCGTCCACCTGGGAAGATCTTGCCGCCGGACGTCCCACGGAAATCGAATACCTGAATGGCGAGGTGGTGCGCCTGGCCCGCGCCAACGGCCTGGACGCCCCGGCCAACGCACGCCTCGTGGCCCTGGTGCGCCAGGCCGAGCAGGGTGACAATCGGGTGTGGCACCGTGACGACCTGTGGCGCGAGTTGTCGCAAGCGACCACGGAACAGTGACCATGCCGTTGTCGCCCTGTACGCCAACAGCACGCGCCCATAAAATGCCCGTTCCAGCCGCTGCCTCCGGACCCCACCCATGCTGTTGATGATCGACAACTACGACAGCTTCACCTTCAACCTGGTGCAGTACCTGGGCGAACTGGGGCAACAGGTCAAGGTGGTGCGCAACGATGCCATTGATGTGGCCGGCATTCGCGCACTGGCGCCGGAGCGCATCATGATTTCTCCAGGACCGGGGACTCCGGACGACTCGGGCGTGTCGATGCAGGTTCTGCAGCACATGGCCGGCGAGGTGCCGATCTTCGGCGTCTGCCTCGGTCACCAGGCCATTGGCCAGGTGTTTGGCGGCAAGGTCGTGCGTGCCGAGCAGATCATGCATGGCAAGACCTCGCCGGTACACCATCGCGGGGCCGGCGTGTTTGCCCATTTGCCGGATCCGTTCGAAGCCACGCGCTATCACTCCCTGGTGGTGGACAAGGGCAGCGTGCCGGACTGCCTGGAAATCACCGCCTGGACCGAGCTTGCGGACGGAAGTCTGGATGAGATCATGGGGCTCCGACACAAGAACCTGCCCATCGAAGGCGTGCAGTTTCATCCCGAATCCATCCTCACCCGCAACGGTCACGACCTGCTGCGCAACTTCCTGGGCCAGGCCCTGCCGCAGGCCGCATGAACATGCCGGGCGACATGAGCTTTTCCGCACAGCACGCGCTCAAGCGCGTCATCGAGCACCGCGAGATCTTTCATGACGAAATGGTCGCGCTGATGCGCCAGATCATGGCGGGCGAGGTGAGCCCGCTGATGACGGCGGCGATCATTGCCGGCTTGCGCGTGAAGAAGGAAACCATCGACGAGATCACCGGCGCGGCCCGGGTCATGCGCGAGCTGGCAACGCCGGTCGAGGTGGCCGACAGCGAGGGCTTCGTGGATATCGTGGGTACCGGGGGCGATGGCGCCAGCACCTTCAACATCTCGACCACCGCCATGTTCGTGGCAGCGGCGGCGGGCGCCAAGGTCGCCAAGCACGGCGGCCGCAGCGTATCGTCCAAATCGGGCAGCGCCGACCTGCTCGAGGCACTGGGCGCCCGCATTGACCTGGCGCCGGCGCAGGTTTCGGCCTGCTTTGCCGAAACGGGCATCGGTTTCATGTTCGCGCCAAACCACCATCCCGCGATGAAAGTGGTGGCGCCGGTGCGCAGGGAAATGGGGATCAAGAGCCTGTTCAACATTCTTGGTCCACTGACCAATCCGGCGGCGGCGCCGAATATCCTGATGGGTGTTTTTCACGAGGATCTGGTCGGCATCCAGGTACGCGTACTGGAGCGACTGGGCGCAAAACGTGCGCTGGTCGTCTATGGTCGCGACGGACTGGACGAAATCTCGCTGGGTGCCAGTACCCTGGTCGGCGAGCTGCGCGACGGCAGGGTGCGCGAGTACGAGATCGAGCCGGAGGACTTCAATCTGGCCATGGCATCCAGCCGCAACCTGCGGGTCGAGGATGCCGAAGAGTCGCGACGCACCGTGCAGGCCGTGCTCGAAGGCGAGGCAGGAGTTGCCCAGGATATCGTTGCGCTGAATGCGGGCGCGGCGCTGTATGCGGCGGATGTTGCCGATTCGATCGCGGACGGCATCCAGCGCGCCAGAAAAGCACTGCAAAGCGGCGCGGCACACGAGAAAATGCAGGAGTTTGTCCGCGTCACGCAGTCCCTCGCGGCAAACGCTCACTGATTTCCCTGCATCACGTTCAGGCGTTAACCTACACCCGAATCCCGAACCGCGAGTCCGGCATGTCAGACATTCTCCAACGCATCCTGCAACGAAAGCAGGACGAGATTTTCGAGCGCCGCGGGCGTCGCCCCCTGCGCGAACTGCAGGCGCAATGCCAGGACATGCCGCCCACGCGCGGTTTTGCCGCGGCCATGGAAGCGAGTATCGAAAACGGCGAGCCGGCGGTCATCGCCGAGATCAAGAAAGCCAGCCCCAGCAAGGGCCTGATTCGCGAGGATTTTGATCCGGCGCATATCGCCAGGAGCTATGCAGCCGGGGGCGCAAGCTGCCTTTCGGTGCTCACCGATTCGCATTTCTTTCAGGGCAGCGAGACATTTCTCACCCAGGCACGCGAGGCCTGTAGCCTGCCGGTACTGCGCAAGGACTTCATGATTGATCCGTACCAGGTCTGGGAGGCGCGCACCATCAGTGCAGACTGCATCCTGCTGATCGTTGCCGCGCTGGCTGACGACGCATTGCTGGAACTGAGTCTTCTTGCCGCCGAGCTGGACATGGACGTACTGGTGGAAGTGCATGACGAGGAGGAGCTGGAGCGCGCGCTGGCCCTGCCGGCGCCGCTGCTGGGCATCAACAACCGCAACCTGCATACCTTCCAGACCTCGCTGGACACCAGCGTCGAGCTGCGCGACTCGGTGCCTTACGACAGGCTGCTGGTCAGCGAGAGCGGCATTCGCACACCGGAAGACGTGAGCCTTCTGCGCGACGCAGGCATCGAGGCCTTTCTGGTCGGCGAAACCTTCATGCGCTCACCCGACCCCGGCGCCGAGCTCAAGCGCCTGTTCGCGGCCGCCTGATCCGGTCGCTGCAACCGGCGACAGTTGCGGCCGGCTACCAGGGCAGGCTGGTCCCGTCATAGGCCAGGAAGCGGCCGCCATCACCGGGCCCGAGGCGGGCAAGGTGATCCAGCAGCATGCGTGCGCTGACAGCCGGATCAAGCGTGGCGTTGTCGCCGCCCATGCGGGTCTTCAGCCAACCCGGATGCACCGCCAGCACGGTGATGCCGTGCGCGGACAGCTCCGCATCAAGCCGTTTCACCGCCATGTTGAGCGCGGCCTTGCTCATGGCATAGCTGGCGGTGCGGAACGCCGACGCCTGGGCGATCGAGCCGAGCTGGCTGGAGATGCACAACACCCGTGGCTGATGGCCCTGCCGCAACAGGTCGGCCAGGGCCTGGGTCAGCAGCAGGGGGGCGCTGGCATTGACCGCGAAACTGCGCGCCAGGTCATCGGCCTTCACATTGCCGAAACGCTCGCCGGATACCAGGATGCCGGCATTGTGGATGAGCAGATCCACGCGCCGGAAATCCTGCCGGACTCGGTCATGCAATGCGGCCATGGCGGTATTGTCGGTGACATCCAGGGCCTCGATCTGCAAGTGTCCCGGGTGCTCGGCCTGCAATGTCTGCAGCGCATCGGCTGCATCGGGCTCACGGCAGCAGGCCACGATGCGTGCGCCGCGCTGCAGCAACTCGCGACTGAGTGCAAGGCCCAGTCCGCGATTGGCTCCGGTAATCAGGCAATGACGCATGGCAGCCCCGTTCGCAGCATGGTCGGACCGATTGAGGATAATGCAAAACGCTGCAACAGGCCTCCCGGGACAATCCCATTGGCCCTGAGTCATGACTTTTTGCCATTGCCAAGCCGCACGCCGCTGGCTACGGTAAGCGTTCTTTCATGTCAAGGAACTACCCATGAATCGCTCCCTGAGCATGCTCGCCGGCCTGGCCTTCGGGCTGCTGGCTGCACTACCCGCCGCTCGCGCCGGCGATGCGCCGGACATCCCCTATACCCGATTCACCCTGCCCAACGGCCTCACCGTGGTGGTCAACGAGGACCACAAGGCGCCGGTGGTGGCAGTGAGTGTGTGGTACCACGTCGGTTCCAGCTACGAGCCCGAAGGCAAGACCGGCTTCGCGCATCTTTTCGAGCACCTGATGTTCGAGGGCTCGGAAAACCACAAGGTCGAGTACTTCAAGCCGTTCGAGCGCGCCGGTTCCACCGACCAGAACGGCACCACCTCGCTGGACCGCACCAACTACTTCGAGACCGTTCCGACCACCGCACTGGACATGGCGCTGTGGATGGAGTCCGACCGCATGGGCCATCTGCTCGGCGCGATCGACCAGTCCCAGCTGGATGAACAGCGCGGCGTGGTGCAGAACGAGAAGCGCCAGGGCGAGAACCAGCCCTACGGCCGCGTCTACACCAACATGCTGGCGCACAGTTTCCCGGCCAACCATCCCTACCACCACTCGACCATCGGCTCGATGGATGATCTCAATGACGCCTCGCTGGAGACGGTCAAGGACTGGTTCCGCCACTACTACGGCGCCGCCAACACCGTGGTGGTGCTGGCTGGCGACATCACGCCGGAAACGGCGAAGAAGAAGATGATGGAGTACTTCGGCGACATCCCGGCCGGCCCGCCGGTGCCGCGTCCGCAGCCGTGGATCGCCGCGCGTGACAAGGACACCAGCGGCAGCATGACCGACAACGTGCCGCAGGTCGGCATCTTCCGCGAGTGGAACGTGCCCGAAATCGGCAACAAGCAGGTGCCGCTGCTGGACCTCGCCACCACCGTGCTGGGCTACGGCAAGACCTCGCGCCTGTACCAGCGCCTGGTCTACCAGGACAAGCTGGCCGACAGCGTGTCGGTGGGCATCAACTCCAGCGTGCTGGCCGGCATGGTGACCATGCGCGTGATGGTGAAGAAGGGCAAGGACCCGAAGAAGGTCGAGGCCGCGATCGCCGACGAGTGGAACAAGTTCCTCAAGAACGGCCCCACCGCCGACGAGCTCGAGCGCGCCAGGACCATCTACCAGTCCGACGTCATCCGCGGCCTGGAAAAGGTCGGCGGCTTCTCGGGCAAGGCCGTGACCCTGGCCCAGGGCCAGGTGTACCAGGATGATCCGGGTGCCTGGAAGATCTACTACAAGCAGGTCGAGCAGGCCACGCCCGAGGCGGTCAAGGCCGCCGCCGATCAGTGGCTGTCCAGGGGCGCCTACACGCTGACCGTGGTGCCGGGCAAGATCAAGCCGGGTGACGTGGCCAAGATCAAGGGCCGACCCGGCGGCCAAGGGTCGTCCCGCGGACAAGCTGGACGACACCGGCGACTACAAGACCGTCAACAGCGACATCGACCGCAGCAAGGGCGTGCCCGAGGTCGACACCTTCCCCGACCTCAACTTCCCCAGGCTGCAGCACGCCACGCTGAAGAACGGCATCAAGGTGGTTCTGGCCGAGCGCCACACCATTCCGGTGGTGCAGATGGAACTGCTGTTCGATGCAGGCTACGCCGCCGACCAGGGCAAGAAGCTGGGCACCTCCGCCTTCACCATGAGCATGCTGGATGAGGGCACCAAGGACCTGGATTCGGTCGAGATCGCCAAGCGCAAGCAGCGCCTGGGTGCCGAGATCGGCTCCGGTTGCAGCCTCGACACCTGCAGCGTGTCGCTGGACGCGCTCAACAGCAAGCTCGAGCCCTCGCTGGCGCTGTACGCCGACATCGTGCGCAACCCGGCCTTCCGCGAGGCCGACATCAATCGCATCCGCGGCCAGTGGCTGGCCGGCATCGCGCAGGAAAAGAGCCAGCCCACCGCGCTGGGCCTTCGTGTGCTGCCGCCGCTGATGTATGGCAAGGACAACGCGTACGGCATCCCGTTCACCGGCACCGGCACGCCCGAGTCGATCAATTCGCTGAGCGCGGATGACATGCGCACCTTCATGCGTGACTGGATCCGTCCGGACAACACCACGCTGCTGGTCGCCGGCGACACCACGCTGGACAAGATCGTGCCGCAGCTGAACAAGGTGTTCGGCGACTGGAAGGCGGGCGACAGCAAGGTGCCGTCAAAGAACCTGGCCCACGTCGATCGTCCGGACAAGCCCAGCGTATACCTGCTGGACCGTCCCAATGCCCAGCAGACGGTGATCCTGGCCGGTGAAGTCTCGCCTTCGACCAAGGCCGACAACATCATGGCCATCGACACCATGATCGGCGCCTTCGGCGGCACCTTCACCTCGCGCCTGAACATGAACCTGCGCGAGGACAAGCACTGGGCCTATGGCGCGTTCGCCTTCGCCCCCGATGCCATCGGTCAGCGGCCGCTGGTGATGTACGCCCCGGTACAGACCGACCAGACCGGTCCGTCGGTGAGCGAGGTGCTGAAGGAAGCCAATGCCATCGTCGGCGACAAGCCGCTTACCGAGGCCGAGGTACAGAAGATCAAGGACAAGAACGTGCGCAGCCTGCCGGGTCGCTTCGAGACCACCGGTGCCGTGCTCGGCGCCATGGTCGGCATTGTCAAATACGACCGCCCCGACAACTACATCGAGACCCTGAAGCAGAAGACCGACGCGGTCACTGTCGATCAGGCGCGTGCTGCCGCCAGGGAAGTGATCCAGCCGGATCGCCTGACCTGGGTCATCGTCGGCGACCTGAACAAGATCGAGAAGCCCGTCCGTGATCTCAAGCTGGGCCGGGTACAGGTGATCAACGCCGATGGCGCCGTGATCACGCCGGAAAAGACTGAATCGGCCAAGTAGGGACGGTTCAAGCCGCAGGACGAAGGGCCGGGTGATGCATCACCCGGCCCTTTTTCATGGCCCTGTCAAGGCAACCGGACGCTTGCGCGCCACACCCGTTGCCGTCACTATTCAGCTAGAGGGCAACGCCATGGTTGCAGTTGACCAATCCAAGACACGACGCCGGTTTCTCCACATGCCGCGTCGACGACGCACCGCCAGCGTCGCTGTGGTCCACGTGATCGCCATGCACCTCTTTGCTCGAGAACGATGCCGCGTGCCGGGAACAGGCTTTTCATGAGCGGCGAGGGCATCCCATCCATGCTCAGCAATTTCTTCGCCGAGCTGCGCCGGCGCCGGGTCATCCGTGTCACCGCGGTCTATGTCGTTGCCGGATGGGCTGTCATCGAGGTGGCATCGACCCTGCTTCCGGGTCTGCATCTGCCGCCCTGGACGGTCACCTTCGTGATTGCCCTGGTGTTGCTGGGTTTTCCGATCGCCGTCGTGATGGGCTGGGTTTTCGATATCGGCCCGCAGGGCATGCAGCGCACCTCCGATGCGCCGCAGCTTGCAGCCGGACCGGAACAGATCCGCGGCACCAACCATGGCAAGCGCGCCAGCGACAGGCAGCCGGAGCAAGCCGCCAGTCGGGATGGGCGCCGCAGCATTGCGGTTTTGCCGTTCGTGAACATGAGCGGCGACGAGGAGAACGAATATTTCAGTGACGGCATCGCCGAGGAGATTCTCAACCTGCTGGCCAAACTGCCGCAGTTGAAGGTGTCCTCGCGGACCTCGTCGGCCTGCTTCAAGGGCAAGGACATCGACATCCCCACCGTGGCCCGGAAACTGGAGGTGGCTACGGTGCTGGAGGGCAGCGTGCGTCGCGCCGGCAACCGGGTACGCATCACCGCACAGCTTATTGACGCTCAATCGGACTCGCACCTGTGGTCGGAAACCTACGATCGCGAAATGCAGGACGTGTTTGCCATCCAGGATGATATTTCCAGCAGCATTGTCGACGCACTGCTGGTCAAGCTGAGCGCGCAGCAACGCCGCAAGCTGCAGTACGTCGCCACCGGCAACGCCCAGGCCTACGACTGCTATCTGCGCGGGCACAAGTACTTCTACGCCATGACGCGGCGCGGGTTCGAACATGCCATCACCATGTACCAGCGCGCCCTGGAACTGGACCCGAACTACGCGGTGGCCTGGGCCGGCATGGCCGATGCCTATTCCGAACTGTACCGTTATGCCGTTGATACCCCCGAGAATGCCGCCATGGCGGTTAAAGCCAGCGGCCGTGCGGTGGAACTTGATCCCCAGTCCGCCGAGGCCCACACCTCGCGCGGCATCGCCTTGTCGATCGGCAAGCGTGATGCCGAAGCCGAAGCAGCATTTCGAGAAGGCCATCGAACTCAACCCCCGGCTGTTTGATGCCTGGTTTCTGTATGGCCGCTATTGCGGTACACGCGGCAAGTGGGAGAAGGCGGCATCCCTGTATCGGCACGCCGCCGAGGTGGAACCGGACAACTACAACCCCGTGATCAATCTGGCCATGGCCTACGATGCGCTGGGACTGCAGGAAGAAAAGAAGTCGATACGGAAAAAGGGCCTGTCCCTGATCGAGCAACACCTGCAAATGGCACCCGATGACGCACGCGCCCGCTACTTCGGCGCGATCACGCTGGCATCCATGGGTGATCGCGAGCGTGCTTTGGAATGGGCCGACATGGCGCTGGAAAGCAACGAGAACGAGTCCAACGTGGTCTACAACATCGCCTGCGTATTCGCCCAGCTGGGAGAGAGCGAGCGCGGCATGGATCTGCTCGAGCGCGCAGTGGGGCTCGGCTGGCGCGACCGCGCCTGGCTGGAAACCGACAGTGACCTGGCCTCCTTGCGCGGCATGCCGCGTTTCACGGCATTGCTGAAGGACATGCACTGATGAACGCGCCAGGCAAGGGTTCTTCCCTGGGAAGATTCTTCTCCGAACTGCGCCGGCGCCGAGTAATCCGCATTGCGATCGTGTATGCCGCCGTCGGCTGGATCATCATCGAGGTGGCCTCCACCGTACTGCCGCCGCTGAACGTGCCGGACTGGTCGCTGAAACTGGTGATCGTGCTGATCGCGCTGGGCTTCCCCGTGGCCGTGATCATGGCCTGGATGTTCGATATGGGCCCTGCCGGGGTCGAAAGAACGCCAGCCACCACCGCATCGGCGCACCCCGGTGGCACAGCGGCCCAAGCGGCCTTGCCCCAGGCCCCTGCGCTCGATGGCGGGGCCGTCACGGCAGCCAGCGCGGCCTCTGCGACGGGCGCAGATGCTTCAGCCAATCTCGACAAGCGACCGCTTCTGGCAGGCATGGATGTTGAAAGCGGCCGACGCAGCATCGCCGTGCTGCCGTTCGTCAACATGAGTGGCGATCCCGAAAACGAGTACTTCAGCGACGGCATTTCCGAAGAGATCCTCAACTTGCTGGCCAAGCTCCCACAGTTGAAGGTAGCTTCGCGCACCTCGTCATTCGTCTTCAAGGGGAAGGAAGTCAGCATTCCGACGGTTGCTGGCGAGCTGGGCGTGAGTACCGTGCTGGAAGGCAGCGTGCGTCGCGCTGGCGAGCACGTGCGCATCACCGCACAGCTGATTGACGCCAGATCCGACTCGCACTTGTGGTCGGAAACCTACGATCGCGAGATGCAGGACGTGTTTGCCATTCAGGATGATATTGCCAAGAGCATTGTCGAAGCGCTGCAGCTGACGCTGAGTCCGAAGCAGCGCCGTTCACTGCAGAACGACGCCACGTCGAATGCCACGGCCTACGATTTCTACCTCAGGGGACGCCGCTACTTCTACGCCATGAGTCGGCGCAATTTCCTGCACGCCATCCGCATGTATGAGCAGGCAATCGAGCTTGACCCGCAATATGCGCTGGCCTACGCCGGCATGGCAGATGCCCGTTCATTTCTGTTCCGCTATTACCGCGACGACTTCCCCGAGTGTGGTGCTCTGGCCGACCAGGCAAGCCAGAAAGCTGTGGAACTGGATCCGGATTCGCCCGAGGCGCACACCTCTCGCGGAACGGCTCTGTTGTTCAACAACAGGCATGTGGAAGCCGAGAAATATTTCGAGACGGCCATCGTGCTCAATCCGAACCTGTTTGAGCCCTACTATTTTTACGGTCGTGCCTGCATGTCCGCTGGCAACGTGGAAAAGGCAGCCCACCTTTTCATGAAGGCGTCGGAAGCCAACCCCGCCGACTATCAGTCGCCCGGCCTGCTGGGGCAGGCGTCACTGGCCATGGGGCGCCGGGACATGGGTGAGCAGGCCTTGCGCAAATCGATGAATAACCT
>CAVTJF010000016.1:0-33548 GCA_963734945.1 uncultured Gammaproteobacteria bacterium | reverse complement strand
TTCTGGAACGTCTGCCGGCTGCCGCGCACCCCATGGATGTGCTGCGCACGGGTTGTTCCGCCCTGGGCACCGTGCTGCCGGAAAAGGATGACCAGAGTGTCAGCGGCGCGCGTGACATCGCCGATCGCCTGATTGCCAGTTTCGGCTCGATGCTGTTGTACTGGTACCACTTCCGCCAGAACGGCAAGCCGATCGAAACCGAGACAGACGACGAGACTACCGCAGGACATTTTCTGCATCTTCTGCACGGGGAGCCGCCCAGTGAGATGCATGCCGACGCCCTGGACAAGTCACTGATCCTGTACGCCGAGCACGAGTTCAATGCGTCGACCTTCACCGCGCGCGTGATCGCCGGTACCGGTTCGGACATCTATTCGGCGATTACCGGTGCCATTGGCGCGTTGCGCGGTCCGAAGCACGGCGGTGCAAATGAGGTGGCGATGGAGATCATCAGCCGCTATCGCGACGCTGACGAGGCCGAAGCAGACATTCGCGAGCGTGTGGGCAACAAGGAAGTCATCATCGGTTTCGGCCATCCGGTCTATACGGTTGGCGATCCGCGCAACCCCATCATCAAGGAGATCAGCCGCAAGTTGTGCAACGACGGCGGCAATCCGCGCCTGTTCGAAATCTCCGAACGGATCGAGAACGTCATGATGGACATGAAGAAGATGTTCCCCAACCTGGACTGGTACAGTGCTTCGGCGTACCACATGCTGGGTGTGCCGACGGCCATGTTCACGCCGCTGTTCGTGATTGCGCGCACTACCGGCTGGAGTGCTCACGTGATGGAACAGCGCGATGACAGGAAAATCATCCGGCCCAGCGCCAACTACATCGGTCCGGAGGACCAGAGCTACACTCCGATCGAGAAGCGCTGAGTCGACGCGAACGTACAACCGCTGCACCGAGGAGAACGACTCATGGTTTCCGGATGGCAGGCAGTGGCAGGACAGATGGCAGAAGTCCCCAGCGACTACAGCCACTGGGGCATCAATCTGCTGGTTGTCCTGGCCACCTTTGTCGCGGTCAGCGGTTGCGTTCTCCTGCACTACGAGGCGCTGCGATTCCTTTCCACGCACCTGTCGCACATGGGTCCGCGCAAGCGCCGACGCGTGCTGCGCGGGATCTTCGGCGTGCTCGCGGTGCATGTGGCGGAGATCTGGATCTTCGCCCTGGTGCTTTTCCTGCTGCTCAAGGTCGACATCCGCTTCGGGGATATCCACGGCATTGCCGCATCATCCCTTCTGGATCACGTGTACTTCTCGGCCGTGACCTATTCCACGGTCGGATTCGGCGATGTCATCCCTGTCGGACCCATCCGCTTTCTGGTTGGTACCGAGGCCCTTGCAGGATTTGTGCTGATTACCTGGTCGGCCTCGTTCACCTATCTGGAAATGGAGCGCTACTGGCGGCGCGAGTAGGATGGCGGGCGTCGCCGGCGCCCGCCATCCATGCCTTCATTCAGTCGAGCCCTTCATCGCGCAGCGCCTTGGTCACGCCCGGGTCTTCCTGCATGCGGCCGAACCAGGCATCAAGCTTGTCCAGGCCGGACAGGTCCACCTTCATCGACTTGGCCCACCGGGTCATCACGAACAGGTAGGGATCGGCGATCGAGCGGGTCTCGGCCAACCATTCGTGTCGGCCCAGTTGCTGGTCCACACGCTGGAAAAGGCCCCGCAAGGTCTCCCTCGCATTGTCCCGTGTCTTGTCGATGGCGTCCTTGTCTTCGAGATAGCCGGTAGCCCCGAACAGCGGCTTGAATGCGGGGTGCATGTCGGCATTGAGAAAGCCCAGCCAGCGATTGACCTCGGCACGGCTCTCCGCCGTGCCCATGCCGGCCAGGGCGGGTTGCGGATGGATGTCGGCCAGGTAGTGGAGGATGGCCACGTTCTGGGTGAGCACGCGGTCGTCGTCCAGCACCAGGACGGGTACGGCGCCGGCGGGATTGAGCTTGAGAAACCAGTCCTGCTTGATCTGGTCATGCTCGAGCTTCTTCAACTCGTAGTCGGCACCGACCCACTCCAGCACGATATGGTCGGCCAGCGAGCAGGCGCCGGGCATGCAATACAGTTTCATGAAACGCTCCTTCGCAATGGGTATCCCCATTAACTGGCGTTCCTCGCCAGCACGATCAAGCCCCGCCTGACGCTGCCGTTCAGGACACAGTGTTGCGCAGTCGGAACGGCTAGAGCCGTGCGGCCAGTCTGGTAGCGCGATCGATGGCGCGCCTGGCATCGAGCTCGGCAGCCACGTCGGCGCCGCCGACCACGTGCACTTCGGTGCCCGACTCGGCGAGCTGGTCGGCCAGGCTGCGATTGGGTACCTGGCCGGCGCACACCACCACATTGTCGACGGCAAGCACGGTTTCCCTGTCCTCGATACGTACATGCAGGCCGGCATCGTCGATGCGCTGGTACTCGACCCCACCCAGCATCTTCACGCCCTTGGATTTCAGCGTGGCGCGATGCACCCAGCCGGTGGTCTTGTTCAGTCGCCGACCCGGCCGCCCCTGGGTGCGCTGCAACAGCCATACCTCGCGTGCGGGCGGTTCCACCGTGCGGTCGGCGAGTCCGCCGGGATGGTCAAGGCCGGTATCAACGCCCCATTCATGGCACCAGCGTTCGACATTGGTGGTGGGCGAGGGCGGTGGCTGGATCAGAAACTCGGCCATGTCGAAGCCGATGCCCCCGGCACCGATGATGGCCACACGCCGGCCGACATCGGCATGGCCGCGCAGAACCTGGCTGTATCCCAGTACCATCGGATGATCAATGCCGGGCAGGTCAATCTGCCGCGGGTGCACGCCGGTGGCCACGATTACGGCATCGTAGTCACGCAGGTCCGCCGGCGCCGCGGCATGGCCGAGTCGCTGGCGAACGCCCAGCGCGTCGAGGCGGTGATGGAAGTAGCGCAGGGTTTCGTCGAACTCCTCCTTGCCCGGAATCCTGCGAGCCATGTTGAACTGTCCGCCAATCGCTGCCTCCTGTTCGAACAGCGTGACGCGATGGCCGCGTTCTGCCAGAGTGGCGCTGCAGGCCAGGCCAGCCGGCCCGGCACCCACCACGGCAAAGCGGCGGGGATGCTGAGCGGGGCGAACCACCAGCTCGGTCTCGTGACAGGCGCGCGGGTTGACCAGGCAGGAAGCGCGACGGTTCTCGAATACATGATCGAGGCAGGCCTGGTTGCAGGCGATGCAGGTGTTGATGGCGCGAGCCGCGCCACGGCGTGCCTTGTTGACCCATTCGGGGTCCGCCAGCAGGGGTCTGGCCATCGACACCATGTCTGCCTCGCCGGCTTTCAGGATGCGCTCGGCGATGTCCGGCATGTTGATTCGATTGGTCGTGATGAGGGGAGTGGAGACCTCCTTCTTCATGGCCGCCGTGACCCAGCTGAAAGCGCCTCGCGGGACGCTGGTGACAATGGTCGGCACGCGAGCCTCATGCCATCCGATGCCGGTGTTGATCAGGGTAACGCCGGCCGCTTCAATGGCCTTGGCCAGGCGCACAATCTGCTGCCACTCCTGACCGCCCTCGACCAGATCCAGCATCGACAGGCGGTAGATGATGATGAATTCCGGCCCCAGCGCCTCGCGGGTGCGTTGCACGATCTCCACGGCCAGGCGCATGCGGTTCTCGTAGGCGCCGCCCCATCGATCGGTGCGCTTGTTGGTGCGCAGGGCCAGAAACTCGTTGATGAAATAGCCTTCCGAGCCCATGATCTCGACCCCGTCGTAGCCGGCATCGCGTGCAAGGCGGGCGCTGGTCACAAAGTCGGCGATGCTGCGTTCGACGCCGCGTGACGACAGGGCTCGGGGCGTGAACGGCGTGATCGGCGACTTTACCTTCGAGGGCGCCACGGCCAGCGGATGATAGCCGTAGCGACCGGCGTGCAGAATCTGCATGCAGATGCGCCCGCCCTCGTCATGCACGGCGCGGGTCACCTTGCGATGCCGCGCCACGTGCCAGGGCATCGACATGCGTCCGCCAAACGGTTTCAGCCAGCCGGCGATGCTTGGCGAAATGCCGCCGGTGACCATCAGTCCGACGCCACCACGGGCACGCTCGGCAAAGAATGCTGCCAGCTTGTCGAAGTCGCGTGCACGATCCTCAAGGCCGGTATGCATGGACCCCATCAGTACCCGGTTGGGCAGGGTGACATGGCCGAGGTCGAGTGGACTCAGCAAGGTAGGCCAGGTCGAGTTGGGCATGCGAACTCCGCTCAAACAATCGTTTGATTATGAGCCACGGCGCCAGATCGTGCCAGTGATTGCCGTCAGGAGTCGGCTGGTGGCGGTTTGATTCTGCGGCTGCGGCGCTCGGCCAGCCAGCCGAACCCGCAGATGCCGGCGATCAGGACCGCATCCACCACATAGCGCATGGCATCGTGGCCGTCGAACCAGCCCAGCAGCAATTCATCGTGGGTGATCATGCGCGCGGCGGTCCAGGTAATGGCGGCCGCACCCACATAGATGATGACCGGGAAACGCTCGATCAGCCTCAGGATCAGGGTCGAGCCCCAGACGATCAGGGGCACGCTGATCAGCAGCCCGATAATGACCAGCCCCAGATGGCCCTTGGCCGCGCCGGCGATACCGAGGACGTTGTCCATGCCCATCAGCGCGTCGGCGATGACGATGGTGCGAATGGCTACCCAGAATCCGGTAGCCGGATCCACATGCGGGTGCACTTCCTCGCTCTGGCGCAACAGTTTCCAGGCGATCGGCAGCAGGACAAGACCACCGGCCAGCATCACGCCGGGCAGCTTGAGCAGGAACAGCACGCCGGCGGTCAGGACAATACGGGCGCCGATGGCCCCCAGCGTGCCCCAGAAGATGGCCTGCTTCTGCAGGTTCGCGGGCAGCGAACGTGCAGCCAGTGCAATCACGATCGCGTTGTCGCCCGCCAGTACAAGGTCAATCAGGATGATCGCCAGCAGGCTCGAAAGAAAGTGATCCGGGATGAGTTCCATGCAGACTCCGCAAACAATGACCAAGCGCGTGCCACCTCCATCGGGTGGCACGGCAAAGGTCTCGCTCGCGGTCTTTTTGCCGCTGCGGTGACCGGGGTGGAAAGCCCGTGATGACGATCACCGCTCTTGGGAGCTACTCCCCTTTGAACCTGCATTGTCCCGATTCCGGGCCGCAGCCGTCAAGTTGCCGTTTCCTGGTGGTGAGCGGCGCGCAGCCAGAAACAGGCATTGTCCGACTGTGAAGTGCGAGCTGCCTCTCAGGCCGCCTCTCGGCTGGCGCCAGGCTCATTGGCGTCGCCGGATCGTGGGCTCGCGGCCCTGTTGCGCTAAAATAGCCGTTTTGCCAGCAAGGATCCCCACATGAGCAGCGCCGATATCCGTTCCGCCCAGCGCCCAGAACCCGATCAGTCCATGGTCGACATTGCCGACTACGTCGTCAATCACCCCGTCGACTCGGATCTGGCTCGCGATACCGCACGCTACATGCTCATGGATTCGCTGGCCTGCGCCATGCTGGCGATGAAGTTCCCCGGCTGCGTGCAGCATCTGGCGCCGCTGGTGCCGGGCGCCACGCTCGATGGCGGTGCGCGCGTTCCCGGCACAAACCTGCAGCTGGATCCGGTGCAGGCCGCGTTCTGCATCGGCACGCAGATTCGCTGGCTCGATTTCAACGATACCTGGCTGGCTGCCGAGTGGGGTCACCCGTCCGACAATCTGGGGTCGATTCTTGCGGTGGCCGACTACCTCAGTCGCAAGGCCGAACGCGAGGGCGGCACTCCCATGACCGTGGGGGATGTGCTGACGGCAGCCATCAAGGCACATGAAATCCAGGGTTGCTACGCCTTGAAGAACAGCTTCAATCGGGCGGGCATGGATCATGTGATTCTGGTGCGGCTGGCATCGACCGCCGTTGCCACGCATATGCTGGGAGGCGATCGCGAGGCGGTGATCAATGCCGTGTCCAACGCCTGGATCGACAATGGTGCCTTGCGCACCTACCGGCATGCGCCCAATACCGGTCCGCGCAAGAGCTGGGCCGCCGGGGATGCCTGCCGACGGGCCGTGACGCACGCTCTGGATGCGGTGCACGGTGAAACCGGCTATCCCTCGGCCCTGTCGGCAACGACATGGGGCTTCCAGGACGTTGCTTTTGGCGGCAAGCCGTTCGAGTTCGAGCGCCCATTCGGCAGCTACGTGATGGAGAACATCCTGTTCAAGATCAGCTTTCCGGCCGAGTTCCATGCCCAGACTGCGGTCGAGTGTGCCATGCAGCTGCACGACAAGGTTGCCGGCCGCATCGACCAGATCGACAAGGTGGTCATCGAGACCCAGGAGGCGGGTTGCCGCATCATCGACAAGACCGGTCCGCTGGCCAATTATGCCGACCGCGACCACTGTATCCAGTACATGGTGGCTGTGCCCCTGATCTTCGGCCGCCTCACCGCGGCCGACTACAACGACGATGTCGCTGCCGACCCGCGTATTGACGCGCTGCGCGACAAGATGGAGGTCAGGGAGAACAAGCAGTTCAGCAAGGACTACCTGGACCCGGAAAAGCGCTACATCGGCAATGCCGTCGAGGTTTTCTTTGCCGACGGCAGTTCCACCGGGCGCGTCGCCATCGACGTGCCGGTCGGCCACCGCGAACGCCGCAAGGAGGGTATCCCGCTCCTGCTGGCCAAGTTCGATGCCGCGCTCGAGGCCCAGCTTGGCGCTGGTCGGACCGCAGAAATCCGCAAGCTTTGCGAGGATCGGGCGCAACTGGAAGCTACACCGGTGCAGGACTTCATGGCCCTGTTTTCCCAGCCGGGGAGCTGAATAAACGCTCTTTCGGGGTGCCAGCCGGGGAATCTTGACTGATTTATGAATGGAATTGCGGAAGGCGCTGTGATTTGTTGAATTTTTGCTAAACTGTCCGCGACGTGATGGGGCTCGCGAAAACAGGAATTCCCCCGGACGTGACAATCCGACCTGAGGTGGTGCGGCACGCCGCATGATCGCTTGATCCGGGTACGACAACAAAAATGAGGAGTTTTTCTATGAAACGCAAAGGCTTGTATCTGCTTGTAGCCCTCGCCGTTGCCGGAGTTGGTGCAGCCCATGCTCAAGACATGGATAGCACAAACACCACCAGTGACAGCAGCCAGACTTTTGACGGCCGCTGGTACTGGGCACCGACGCTCGGTCTGTACTACAACGACACCGATCGCAACACCAACTCGCGCCAGTACTACTGGGGCGTCGGTCTGGGCAAGTTCATCACGCCCAACCTGTCCGTAGAAGGATTCATCGATCATACCAAGCGTGATCGCGACGCTCAGTATGCAAGCAGGAACTGGAGCAGTCTCGGAGCCGGCGTTTCGGCCCGGTTCTTCCCCGGTCACTTCGAAAAGTGGCGGCCTTACATCATGGTCGGTGCGCTTGGCACACGCCGCCATGTCGGCGCGGACAAGGACTGGAACCCCGCAGTTCAGGCCGGCGTGGGTACCGAAGTTGCCCTGAGCAAGAACACCGACATGCGCCTGGAGCTCGGCTATCGGTATGAGAGGGACAACGACACCCTTGCGCCGCAGACCGACAACTTTGGCGATTACATGCTGGGTGTAAGCCTGGTCAATCGCTTCGGTGAGCCGCCGGCCCCGCCGCCAGCACCGGTGGCCCCGCCGCCGCCGAAGCCGGATTGCTCGACGCTTGATGACGACAGCGATGGCGTCAACAACTGCGAGGACAAGTGCCCCAACACCGAAGCCGGCACCATTGTCGGCCCGGATGGCTGCGCCAAGCCGGTGGTCATTGACCTGCGTGGCGTGAACTTCAAGTTCGACCGTCCGAAGCCGGGTGAAAGCGATATCGCGCCGACTCTGCAGGAGCCGACCGAAGACTCCGTGGCCATTCTTGATCAGGCCGTGGACACCCTTCAGCGCTATCCTGCGGTCAAGGTGGAGCTGGATGGCCATACCGACTCGATCGGCACCGAGGCCTACAACCAGAAGCTGTCGGAGCGTCGTGCGCAGATCGTGCATGACTACCTGACCAGCCATGGTATCGATGCGGATCGCATCGTGGCGGTCAAGGGCTTTGGCGAAACCCAGCCGATTGCCACCAACAAGACCAGGGAAGGCCGTGCTCGCAACCGTCGTACGGAACTCCAGGTGCAGAACCCGGAGCAGCCGGCAGCAGCGGATAGCGGTTCCGAGCAGTAATACGGTTACCGCGCAATACGGAAAAGCCCGGCGAAAGCCGGGCTTTTTTTGTGCCCGTGTTGATCGTTTCCCTTTTCGGGACATTGCCACAGGCGCAGATCGGCAGGCGCGGCAGCACATGCGGTGACGACCCGGCCGCGACGCACAGGTGACAATCCGGGCTCGCGCAGTGAGCAGGCTGGTGTCGTGGACCCGGGTCCGACCATGGGTGGCCTGGCCGGGTGCTACATGGTGCGAATCAGGCTCAGCACCATGATCACGCCAATGATGACCAGCAACGCGAGGCGCACTCGGGTCACGACGCTGCGTCGTCGGGCGACTACCGGATTGGGATTGCCTCGTTCACCGTCCAGTTCCTCGCCAAACTGCACCGCCGGCTTGATGCCGATGTCACGCAGCAGCTGACGTGCTCGAGGCTGGTCTTCGGCCTTGATGATCCACACCTGAGGCCATCCGGCCTGCTGCCGGTCACTGCCAAAGTAACTGAAGCGGCGGTGGTCACGGCCGCGCCAGCCGCCGTCGTTGGTAACGCGTGCGGCAATACCATGCTCGGCAAACAGCTGCGCCACGCGATCAACGTTCTCGACCCGGGGCGATGTGTAGATTTTACGCACTGATCATTGTCCTTCGCGAACGCGAATGAGGCCTTCCTGGGCAGTCGAGGCTACCAGTTCTCCTTTTTCGGTGAAGATCATGCCTCGTGCAAGCCCTCGCGCACCCTGCGCCGACGGGCTGTCACAAGCGTACAGCAGCCACTGGTCCGCGCGAAAGCTGCGGTGGTACCACAGCGCATGATCGAGGCTGGCCACCTGCACATTCTTCTGCAGGAAGGAGATCCCATGCGGCAATGCGGCTGTGCCGATCAGGTGAAAGTCCGAGGCGTAGGCCAGCAGCGCACGGTGCAGTTCGGGTTGATCGTCGACAGGCTCGGTCAACCGGAACCAGACGTATTGCTGGGGCGGTTGGCGTACCGGTTTCAATTCGTTGCGAGGATGCACGCGTCGAAACTCGAAGGGGCCGCGCATGCTCAGCCATCGCTGCAGCTTGATCGGCAGTTTTTTCAGTTCGGATTCCGGGAGGCGATCGGGCTCTTCCAGGTCGGCAGGTGCGGGCACGACAGGCATGGTGGTCTGGTGCTCCGCGCCAGGCTCTTCGATCTGGAAAGAGACGGCGCCATTGAGAATGGGCTTGCCGTGCTGGATGGCGACCACTCGCCGCGAGGAGAAACTGCGCCCGTCCCGGCTGCGCTCCACCTGATAGATGATCGGCTTTTCGATGTCGCCCGGGCGCAGGAAATAGGCGTGCAGCGAGTGCGCTGCCCGCGGCATGTCCACTGTCTGCTGGGCCGCGGACAGCGCCTGGCCCAGCACCTGGCCGCCAAATACGTTGGCGGTGCCGATATCGCGACTGATGCCGCGAAAAAGGTTGTCTTCCAGACGTTCCAGGCTCAACAGGTGAACCAGCTCCTGTACCGGCGATGTTTGCATGTCAGTGCCTGCGCAAAAGCGCCATTATACGTTCTGTGAGCCGCGCGCTTGCAGGCGTTGCAGGTCGCAGGCGTGCAGCACGCGCTGCCAGGGAAAGGCGGGCCCGGGATCGCGCTTTCTGTAGACCGTCTTGTGCGGGTCGTCGCTGGCCGGGACCCGCTCGCGATCCAGATCCTCGTGGCCGGCAATCCGGGAAAGGTTGGGCAATTGCCTGCGCAGCAGGGCCAGCAGCCCCAGGAGGGCTTCTATCTGTGGCTCGGGATACGCTTCATCCATGTGCTGCTGCCGCGAATCCAGCCATGCCGGCCAGCGGCCCCGGTTGACCAGTTCGATGCCGACTGATTGTTCGTTGTAGCCGCGCACATGGTGTGCGATCCGATCGTGCCCCACGAAACGCGACACCTCACCGTCGCGATCGATATAGAGGTGGCCGCTGTTGCCGGTGCCGCTGGGGTGGCAGATGCGTTCACCGTATTCGCGCGCGGTCGCCAGGTCGGGCAGTTCCGTGCAATGCATCACCACCAGGTTGATGTCGGCCTCGCTGCGCTGTGCCAGTTTGTCGACATAGCTCAGCGGCCAGTCCCTGATATCGGGCATGAACATGATGATCAGGGGCGCGCGGTGCGCCCCGTGATCGCCGCGCGGGCGCTCGGGCGCTCGCACAGGACATGGTAATTGGCTGGTCCGGACATTACTGTCCAGAGGGCAGCGAATACAGCCGCAGAGCGGTGTTGGAGCGCTGGAAGCTCATACTGCCAAGCAGTCCGCCAGCCACCGAGATGGTATTGTCACCGCTGGGCAGGTCCGTATGCTCGGGCCGGGAAAGCCCCAGGGTCATGGTGCCGATGGCGGTGTGCGTTGTTGGCACCTTGGCGCAGGTCCGGCAATAGCCGTGTATGGCATACAGACTGACCTGTTGGCCGGCATGATAGTCTTCCAGCAGGGCTTGCTGCCCAGCGCGGCTGATTGTTGCTGTCGTAGTAGTACAGCAGGGACGGGCTGAGAGTTGCACTGCCATCGCTGACACTCTGGGTAACCGACAAGCCCCAGCCACTGTCCGTGCTGCCGGCATTCCAGAGCCCGTTGAGGTCTTCACTGGGTGCCGGCCGCTGGTTGCGGCCCACCAGAGGTCGCGATGCACCAGGTACCGCTGTCGGCACCGATGCTCCAGTTCATCACGGCCAGATCATTGCCGCTACGCCCGGCACATGCCGGGTCGTCGGCAGCACTCGCCGTGAAGTCGATCGCCAGCGTGCCGACGGCGCCATCCGGATAGGTTGCCGAGTGCGTGGCCGGATCGTAAATTGGCCGACCCATCGGGGCAGGCTCTCCGGATGTACCCGCGCTCTGGAAATGGCCGTCGCGGTACACACCGCCCGCGTAGTAGTACTCGGGGTTTCCGGCGCTATCGTAAGTGTAGAAGATGATCGCTGTCTGATCACCGTTTGCATCACGGGCAATGGGCTCGAAATCGATGCCGTGGCCACTATGCGCGGGGTCGTACCAGTTGCCCGGGACCGGACCATTCAGGGCGTTGTTGAGATTGAGAGGCGCGGTGTTCCAGCCGACCCGTGCAAGCATGGGCCTGCCAGACCGAGTGTCTGCGGAAAATTTGGCTGGATGACGGCGGTCATCAACTGACCCTGGTGCACGGCGGCCAGATGCGACAGCGTTGATCCAGGCTGGATAACACTGGGCGCGTGCAGCTCCACCAGGTTGCGAGGTGGCGCGGCCGCATGAAGGATATTGTCCGGGTTGTTGCCCAGTGCCGGATCAGTCCATACCAGGAACTGGCCGGATGTGAGTGCCTGCTCGCGATCGGTCGTATCCAGATCGGCCAGCAAGGTCACATGATAGTTGGTCGGATCCTGCGCCGGAGCCGATTCATGGCCGACGTTGGCAGTGTAGGCATCGACCTTGCCCTGGAGGAAGTGCAGGTAGTCGGGGTTGTCGCTGCCGTCATCCTTTTTCTTGTTCACGCTCAACTGGCTCAGAAAACCCAGGCCATGGGTGATCTCGTGCATGGTGACCGAGCGGATAAGGGGCTCGTCTTCGGCCGAGTCGTAGTTTCCAGACGCGACCTCGGCACTGTTGAACCAGACGATGATCTCGGGAATCGAGCAGTCCACATCCGAATAGTAGTTGCAGTTGCGTTGCCCGCCCAGGCGCTCTGCGGGTGCCATGGCGTACCAGGTGTTCGCCAGCGGCATGCCGGGGTCGTCCGCAAAGATGTAGGTGCCCTGTGCAGCCGCCAGAGTGTAACTTCCGGCGTGCGCGCCACTGTCGTCAAATTGCTTCCAGCAGGCCTGGATATGCACCGGGACCGGGCTGTGAATCTGGGTGGACAGCTTGGTCAAGGCGTCCTCAAGCAGGGAACGCCGAAAATCTCCGACGGTGCTGTTGCCGAGTGGCGTGTTGTCAGTCCATGGGCCGACATCGCAATCAAGCGTGTCGGCTCCGCCAAAGGCATCTTCCAATGCCTGCGACGGGGCGGTGAATTTGATCTGGAAGTCTGTTGGCACATCGGCCGTGGTACTGGTCGATGTTGTCAGCGTGACGTTGGTCGACTGGCTGCTGCTGCGATTGAGCAGGGCGACATGCCAGGTGCCTGCGTGCATGGCCGGTGTGGCGTAGGTACCGACAGCGAGCGATGCCGCACCACTGGTGTTCCTGGAAAAGTACTGGGCCTGGCTGTAGAGGTTCGGCGCGCCGCTGGCGAGATCGAAGTCTCCACCATCCTTGAGGTACATCTCGATCGGCGCGGCATTGTCGCCCTCGGCCTTGATGGTCAGGATTTTCGCGTTGGCGGGGACGTCAATACTGATGCCCATGTTGACCGTTTGCTTGGGCAGGTTGATGACGGTCTGGTCAGCGTGCGCGGCACTGCTGAGCATGGCCAGCAGTGCGACCAGGGCGGAGAGTCGGAGTGGCATTCTCACTTCTCTTTCCTGCGTGCATTCCGGGGTAGCTCCGGGTGCGCCCTGGCGGCCAGCGGCGAGGCCTGTACCTTGCAGTCGACCGTAAGCGTTCCATCGGCACCGCGATGGGCCATGGCGCGCGTCATGACGGGCGACATGAGTGGTGTTTGCTGGTCGGTGGCGGCCAGTTGGCCGGATTGGCTCTGAGCGTCCGTGAGGGTGATGTTCCTGCTTTGGCTTGTGTCGATGCGCTGGGCCAGGCAGCTTGTGCTGACCACGGCGAGCAGGGCCAGGCAGGCCGTGAGAGGTGACTTGATCATCCTTGGGACTCGTGTGGCGAAACTGAGAGCAGCAGTATCCCCGATATGCAGCACGGGCGACAAGTCAGGCCGGTGCAGGGCGAATTCCTGCTGAGCGTGTGCCCGCTGCCGGATCGGCAGACACCAGCAGCCCGATAACGCGCAGCCGCCGTGACTCGATCATGCCCGGCACGGGCGCTAGGCGGGGGGGGAAAGGCGCCATGCGCCGCGGCCTCGTTTTGTCGCAAAAAAACAACACAATGGGTATCTCTGCCTGTCGCGCAGCGCTGGCAGCGCTCAACTGATGCATTTTTGCCACAATGTTGTTGCATGCTTGACACATCTGCTGACAGTCAGCATAATGGCGTCGCAACGACCACTCCGTAGTAGGAAGCTGCACAGGGCTATGCGGCATATTGAAGCGCCAAGGCGCAACTTTAAGGGAGCGACTGTCAATCGGTCGCTCCCACTTTCCTTTCTGGCCGGGATTCTGCTTGTCGCTCCCATGGCCACGGTCGCTGCTTCTTCGATTTCCGGGCACTCCGGCCAGACTGCGCCGTCTTCCGACGTCATGCAGCGCTGGCGCGGATATGCGCTGAGTCGCATCACGCCCGATTTTGACTGGGCCAGCAAGAGCACCGCCGCCCAGGCTGCCCCCACGGTACTTGACCGCGTCGAGGGTCAAAGCGCGCGTCTGGTCATGCCGTTGACCGGTGATTCACGCCTGGCGCTGACCTTGCGCCTGCAGCCCCGGTTCGCCGGAGCAGGCGAACATCTGTCCGTGGACGAGACGGCGCCACGCGCACCTGTCCTGGGTTCGCTGTCCACGCCTTTTGCCGGCAGCTCTGCGAGCACCGGCCTGAGTCGCAAATTCGGTCGTGCCGGCCAGGCTGACTTGTCGGTTGTACTGGCGCATCAGCGGTTTGCCGCGGCGATGCTTGATGGTGACGATTATTCGGCCACTCGCACCCACCCCGGACTGTCGTCCCTGTCAGGTTCCTCTTACGGTACCGGCATGGAGCTGGATGTGCGTGACAGTCTGGCAACGGACGTGGACTGGTATGCCGGCTACAGGTCGCGCATCAACATGGACTCGTTCCAGAACTTCCGCGGCATCTACGGCAACCCGGGGGATCTGGACATCCCGGCGCGCATGCAACTGGGGCTGACCTGGCAGGCAGCCAGGCAGACCCGATTTGACCTCGGTGTCGAGCGCATCCGATACAGCTCCATCCAGCCGTTCGTATCGTCGGCACTTCCCCGGCGTGTGCTGGCCGTGCTTGGTGATGGCACCAGTCCCGAGTTCAGCTGGCGTGACCTGAATATCTACAGCGTGACGGCAGGACACCAGTTCGATGCGCGCAACGAACTGAGCGTACGCTACAGCACCGGTGAGCAGCCACGGCCTACCTCTCCCCTGCTATCCAGCCTGCTCATGAAGGATGCAGCCAACTACAGTCTCGGCTTGTCCTTCGTGCATCGGACCCCGCGCATGCGGTGGCGTCTGATGGCCAACTACGCGCCGTCCGAATTCGTGCTGGGCATTCCCACCAGCGCCCGACGCAACCAGCTGGATCAGGTTCGGCAGCTGGAATTCGAGTCCACCTGGGCGTGGCATTTCTGAAAAGAGCGCCTTGCTCGCGTCGCCGCTTCCTGCTGATCCAAACAAACCATCGCCCCGTCTGGCATCACGGCCAGGCTCCTAGAGGGCGTGCGATGCGAAGTCTGCCAAACGTGAGCGTTCGCCACGTCGCAGCGTGATGTGGGCCGCGTGCGGCCAGTTCTTGAAGCGATCAACGGCGAAGGTCAGACCGGACGTGGTTTCGGTCAGGTAGGGTGTGTCTATCTGCTCGACGTTACCCAGACACACGATCTTGGTGCCGGGCCCCGCGCGTGTGATCAGCGTCTTGATCTGCTTCGGCGTCAGGTTCTGCGCTTCGTCGATAATCAGGTAGCGCGATTGGAACGTGCGCCCGCGCATGAAGCTTGACGAGCGGATCTTGACCTTGGAAGCAAGCAGGTCATTGGTTGCCTGACGTGCCCATGTGCTGCCGTCATCCGGATTGGCCAGAACCTCGAGATTGTCCGTCAGTGCGCCCATCCAGGGTGTCATCTTTTCTTCCTCGGTGCCGGGCAGGAAGCCGATGTCTTCGCCAACCGATACCGTGGCCCGGGTCATGATTATTTCGCGATAGCGCTGCTGGTCCATCACCTGTGCCAGGCCTGCGGCCAGCGTCAGCAGTGTCTTGCCGGTTCCCGCGGTACCCAACAGGGTCACGAAGTCGATTTCCGGATCCATCAGCAGGTTGAGGGCAAAGTTCTGCTCGCGATTGCGTGCCGTGATGCCCCATACACTGTGATTAGCATGGCCATGGTCATCCAGAAGAGCCAGCGTGGCCTTGTCGTCACTGCATTGGGCAACGCGCAATTCGATATCGTTTTCGCCGGGCAGGTACAGGCACTGGTTCGGGTACCAGCGCTCTTCCTTGCCGGGTTTCAGCTCGTACCAGGTGCGACCGTGGTCACTCCACGAGCGCACTTCCGGGTGCTGGTCCCAGAAGTCTGCAGGCAATTCCTGGGAGCCCGAAAACAGCAGTGCAAAGTCGTCCAGCGCACGATCGTTCTCGTAGTCCTCGCTGCGGATGCCGGCGATGGTGGCCTTGATCCGCAGATTGATGTCCTTGCTGACCAGGATCACCGGTGTGCCCTTCATGCTGTCGCGCAGCTCCAGGACAGCAGCCATGATCTGGTTGTCGGCCTTGCCATTGCCATTTTCGGTGCGGTGCTGGAAGTGGAGACGGCCGCGCGTGGATGCCGTCTCCAGCTCGAGGCCGTGAGGATTGTCCAGGGACAGGCCATCGGCGATGCCGTCGCCACCCTGTCGTTCAATCAGCTCGTTGAAGAACCGGCTGGCCTGACGGGCGTTGCGCGATACCTCGGAGCTGCCCTGCTTCTTTTCGTCAAGCTCCTCCAGCACCGTCATGGGGATGAAGACATCGTGTTCTTCAAATCGGAAGATCGCGGTGGGATCGTGCAGCAACACGTTGGTATCCAGCGCATAGATGCGCTTGCCCTGGCTGGCCTTTGTCATGCGTTTGCGTTCTCCTTGTGAACGTTCAGAGTGTGGCTCATTCGGGAATGCTGTCGAGTACGGCCCGGGCGTGCTCCTTGACCCGGACCTTGCGCCAGACCGCATTGAGCTTGCCTTCGGGGTCAATCAGAAAGGTGCTGCGCACGACCCCGAGACCTACCTTGCCATACAGTTTTTTCTCGTGGATGACATCGAAGGCCTTGCACCAGGTTTCGTCCGGATCGGAAATGAGCGGAAACGGCAGCTCGTGTTTGCTGCTGAAGCCATGATGCGATTTCACCGAGTCACGGGAAACGCCGAGCACCTGGGCATTGCGCTTCTGGAACTGTGGGTAAAGGTCGCGAAAGTCCTTCGCCTCCGTGGTGCATCCCGGGGTGTTGTCCCGCGGGTAGAAATAGACCACCACCCATTGGCCGCGAAGGTCCTTCAGGCTGACTGTCGCGCCATCACCGGTGCTGCCGACGAGGTTCGGGACACGGTCTCCGGTTTCCATCATGCTCTCCCGTCTGGTGCATGGCGCCGCGCTGCCTGCAGAGCGGCTCGGGGGGCTCTGGCGCCTGCGGTGACCGCCCCGCCGCAGGACAACGCGGCAGCGTCATTGAGTGCAGAAATCATCTGTGTCTCCTCAGAATTTCATGGGGTCCAGTATGGCATCCAGATTCAGCCCGTCACAAAGCTCCAGGAACTCGTCACGCAATGCAGCGATGTGGCTGTCGGCAGGTACGCCAATGGTGATCTGGGCCGAGAACATGGCGGCGCCGGTCTGCATGGCCTGGTAGCGCATGGAAACCATCTGCTCGATGCTGATATGGCGGTGGCTGAAGAAATTGACAATGGCAGCAAGGATGCCCGGCTTGTCCGCCGATACAACTTCCACCAGGTAGGGCAGGAGATTCAGTTGCGGGTTGCGGAATTGCGTGCGGTACCAGCACAGGTGCAGCTCGCGATCGCTGGAAAGGCGCTCCAGCACGCCTTCCAGCTTGGCAATGGCATCCCAGGGTCCCTCGGCCAGCAGGGCCACGCTGCAGTCGGCAGCCAGGGTCGAAACGCGGGCATCGGCAAGGTTGCAACCACTGTCGGCAATCCGCTGGACCAGCATGGGCAGCGGTGAAACATCGGCTACCGTGAGTGCGTGCACCAGCAATCGGTGTTCGTTTCCTGGGCGCTTGGCTGGGGTATTCAATAAGTCGCTTCCATTGTGGTTGAAGCCTGCAGGCAGCAGCGGATGCCAGCGACAGGCTCACTGGCAGCTTAAGCCCGTCAACTGGGCTGCGCAAGCGATGTGCCGATTAGACTTGAGGCCTGGGTCACAAGTAAACTGGATCGCTGATCATCAACAGGATCCACGCGTGCATATACATGGCAGCATCTGTGCTCTGGCGACGCCGTTTGGTGATGACGGGGCGGTGGACCTCGATGCCTTCGAACGGCTGGTCGATCATCAGCTCGAGCATGGTACCCAGGCACTGGTGGTCGCCGGTTCCACGGGCGAGGCGCACATGCTGGACGGTGACGAGTTCTCCCGCCTTGTGCGGCATGCCGTGCGACTGGTGCAGGGCCGGGTCCCGGTGATTGCCGGCTGCGGCTCGGCATCAACCAGGCAAACCATTGCCGCCTGTCGCCAGGTGGCGGAGCTCGGCGTCGATGCGGCGCTCGTGGTAACGCCGTATTATGTGCGTCCGGAGCAGCGCGGGCTGGAGCATCATTTCCGCGCCGTGGCCGACGACGGCAGCCTGCCGATCATCCTGTACAACGTACCGTCCCGTACCGCCTGCGACATGCGTCCGGAGACGGTGGCGGCACTGCACGAGCACCCGCGCATCATCGGCATCAAGGAAGCGGTGTCCGACCCCGAGCGCATCCGTGCGATGTCGGCTCTGGCCTCCGATGACTTTGTATTTCTTTCCGGTGACGACGGTAGCGCAGTTGATGCGATGCTGGCCGGTGCCGGTGGTACCGTGTCGGTGGTTGCCAATGCCGTGCCGCGCCTGTTCCGGGCGGCCTGCGACGCAGCACTTGACGGCAAGCAGGAGTTGGCGGCAGAGGCCCGGCAACGCCTGCAGCCCCTGCTGGCTGCCCTGGACTGCGCACCCAACCCGGTCCCCATCAAGGCATGCCTGTCGGCCCTGGATATAGGTCTCGAGCGGGTCCGCTCACCCCTTTTGCCCTTGCACGATGACGCGGCCCGTCAGCGGCTGCGCGAATTGACTGTCAGCCTGCAAGCCTGAAAACCGGATACACTAGTGCACATGAAATTTTCAACCATCATCCTACTTGCCAGTCTTCCCCTGCTGGCGTCCTGCCACCGCGACACCCGTCCCGAATGGCAGCAGGCCGAAGCGGCCTCACATCTCAAGATTCCGGAAGGGGTGGATACGCCGGGGCGCAGCGCCGAAATGGTGGTGCCCGCGGCCAGCGGCAAGGTCGAAGGTACTGTACACGACGACACCACGCCGCCCACCAGCATGAGTCTTGTCAGCGACAGCGACATAGATGGTGCATGGCAGGTCGTGACCGGAAAGATCACCGGTGCAGGTATCGGGGCAATCGTCAGCCGCGATGACGCGCAGCACCAGTTGGGCTTGAAGATCAAGGGCAGCGAACTGCCCCAGCCCGAGCGTGGTTTCTTTTCCCGGATTTTCCACAGTGGCCCCGATGTGGCGCGCAAGTACTATGCAGCGATTGACGTGATCTCGCAAAATGGCGAGACCATGGTCAATATCGATGGCGATGGCCCGGCGGTTCTGCATCTGGGCAGCATGCTCGAAGGCAAGTCCCTGAAGCCGGTGGCGCAAAAAGGCGGTGACGTCAGCCGGGCGGCGCCACGCCGGATCGAGTTCCAGCAGTCGGGTGGGATGGACGCTTCGGGCAAGCCTCCGCAGTGACGCGCGAGGCGGGCGTTTTGCGACATCCGCTGTACCGGCCCGGCTCGCGGTGGCAGGATCATGCGCAGCATGCTGCCACCGGCGTTGTAAATGGCGCTCCCTACGAGACTCGAACTCGTGTTCCCGCCTTGAGAGGGCGATGTCCTGGACCGCTAGACGAAGGGAGCGCTGGGTCGAAGCGCGCTAGTATATCGGATATTTCCGGTTTCGCGAAGCCCGCCTGCGGCGATTTGCCAGGTATCAGACCAACGAGGCTGGCATTCCCTGATGGTGGTGGCCGAGCGTCGGGCGGAATGCAAACGCGGCAGTTCATCGCGATCAAGCGGGCAGGCGGACTCAATCGCATGGTTAAAGGAAGCAGGTTTGAGTGATCGAGATGCGGCGGACCAAGAAGTCACCGCGCAGATAATCCCGCGCGACCAGCACTGTGTGTCGCGCAAGAACATCAGTCAGGCGGCCCTGAAGGTCCTGTATCGGCTGCATGAATCGGGTTTCGCCGCGTTTCTGGTGGGCGGGGCGGTGCGCGACCTGCTGTTGGGCATCCAGCCCAAGGATTTCGACATCGCGACCGATGCGACCCCCGAGCAGGTCAAGCGGCTCTTTCGCAATTGCCGCCTGATTGGCCGCCGGTTTCGCCTGGCACATGTGATTTTTGGGCGTGAAATCATCGAGGTAGCCACCTTCCGAGGCAGCAGTGACGATGCCGATGGTGACCGCCGCCAGAGCGTGGATGGTCGTATCGTGCGCGACAATGTCTGGGGCAGCATCGAGGAAGATGCGGTACGCCGCGACTTCCGGGTCAATGCGATGTACTACGACATCGCCGATTTCAGCGTACGTGACTACGTGCAGGGCATGGCGGATCTCGAGCGCCGGGTCCTGCGACTGATTGGCGACCCCGAGACCCGCTACCAGGAAGACCCCGTACGCATGCTGCGAGCCGCGCGTCTTGCGGCAAAGCTGGATTTTGTCATTGGCCCGGAAGCGGCCGCACCGCTTGGCCGCCTGGGCGACCTGCTGGATGGTGCGCCACCGGCGCGTCTGTTTGATGAGAGCCTCAAGCTTTTCCTCTCCGGACATGGCCTGCAAAGCCTGCGCTTGCTGCGCGAGCACGACTTGCTCAAACACCTGTTCCCGGCCACAGCGAAAGCGCTGGCCCATGACCCCGAGGGCCACTACCTGGATCTGCTCGAGCGTGGTCTGGCCAACACGGATCGCCGCATTGCCGAAGAAAAGAGCGTCACGCCCGCGTTCCTGTTCGCATTGTTGCTGTGGGGTGAGGTACGGCATCGTGCCGAGAAGGCCATCGGTGCTGGGGAAAACGTGGCGCTGGCCTGGCAGGAGGCCTCGGCTGCAGTCATACGAGAGCAGAGCCAGCGGGTTGCCATACCGCGCCGCTTTGTCTACGCCATGGAAGAAATCTGGGCGCTGCAATTGCGTTTCGACGATCGCCGCAAGAAACGCGTGATGCGCCTTCTTGAGCATCCGCGTTTTAGAGCAGCCTACGATTTCCTGCTTATGCGCAGCGGCGAGTCGCCGGAAATTGCAGAAGCCGGCGAGTGGTGGACCAACGCCCAGGAGTTGCCGCGCGATGCGCTGGCCAGCGAGCTGGAACCGGAAAAGCGTGCGCCCTCGGGCAACCGCCGGCGCAGGCGTCGTCGCAGGCCGAAAACGACGGCGGGTGGCGACGGCGATTGAGTCCGCAGCCACATACGGCCTGGATCGGGCTTGGCAGCAATCTGGACGACCCGGAACAGCAGGTCCGACAGGGCCTGCGCGCTCTGTCGGGCCTGCCGTCCTGCACGCTGATCGAGGCCTCGGGCCTGTACCTCTCGCCACCATGGGGCATGGCGGATCAGCCGGATTTCATCAATGCGGCTGCGCGCCTGGCCACCAGTCTCGGTCCCCATGAATTGCTGGGTTTGCTGAAGGCGATCGAGATGTCCCGCGGGCGCCGCCGTGACGGACCGCGCTGGGGGCCTCGTTCGCTGGATCTGGACCTGCTGCTCTACGATCAGCGCACGATCGACACAGCCGAGCTTGTGCTGCCCCATCCGCGCATGGCGGAACGCGCGTTCGTGCTCGCACCCCTGGCCGCGCTGGATGCGCAACTGGAAATTCCGGGCAAGGGGCAGGTCGGGGCGCTGCTGCAGGAACTGGGCATGGGCGATTGTCGACGCCTGGACTAGGCCGCCCGTGCAGGGCGTGGTCTTAGGGTCCATAATGCACCCCCTTCAAGTTGCGGGATGCGAACAGACATGGCCAATGCCACTGCGGAAGGTCGCAGGACGACAAGGGTGCCGGATCTGGCAGAGATGAAGCGGGGCGGCAGCAAGATCGTCATGTTGACAGCCTACGACGCCAGTTTTGCTGCCCAGGCGGATGCGGCCGGCATCGACGTGGTTCTGGTTGGCGATTCGCTGGGCAATGTCATTCAGGGACATGCCAGCACCCTGCCGGTGAGCGTCGACGACATGGTGTACCACACGGCGGCGGTGTCGCGTGGCCTGCGTCATGCGCTGCTTCTTGCCGACCTGCCGTTCATGGCGGATCGCTCGCCGGCGCATGCGCTGGATGCGGCGGCGCGCCTCATGGGGCAGGGTGGCGCTGCCATGGTCAAGCTGGAAGGCGCAGGCCCCATTTGCGAAGTCATCGCATCGCTCAGTGCGCGGCGTGTCCCGGTATGCGCCCATCTGGGGCTCACGCCGCAGTCGGTGCATGCGCTGGGTGGCTATCGCGTGCAGGGAAGGGAGCAGACTGCCGCCGAACGCCTGCTTGATGATGCCCGCCAGGTCGCCGAGGCCGGTGCCAGCATGCTGGTGCTGGAGTGCGTGCCGGCCGAGCTTGCCGCTCGCATCACCGGCGAGCTGGCAATCCCGGTCATCGGCATCGGTGCCGGTGCGCAGTGCGATGGCCAGGTGTTGGTGGTTTATGACCTGCTGGGCATCAGCACGGGCAAAATGCCTCGTTTCAGCAAGAACTTTCTCGCCGGACAGGACAGTGTGCAGGCTGCCATGCGCGCCTATGCCGACGCCGTTCGTGCCGGTGATTTTCCGGCCGCGGAACATGCCTGGTGATACGACTTCGAGGAGCGCAGTGGCATGAACGAGTCTGACTCGAGGCACATGGTGCAGCTCATGGCATCGCTCGCGGGGCATGACGCCAGGCAGGCCATGGCCTGGTCAGCCGTCGCGCGGGCACCCATGGCGCGATCAGGGCGTCACTGATGCAGACCGAGGCACGTGCCGCATCTGTTCGGGCCAGTGTGCGCAACTGGCATCAGCAAGGGCATTCGGTGGCCTTCGTACCTACCATGGGCAACCTGCATGCGGGGCACTATTCGCTGCTGGATCTGGCCCGTTCGCGCTGTGACCGCGTGGTTGCCAGCGTGTTCGTCAATCCCACCCAGTTCGGCCCGGACGAAGACTTCGAGCGCTACCCGCGCAGCATGGACGCCGACCGATCCGGCCTGGCCGAGCATGGATGTGATCTGCTGTTCGCGCCCGAGGTCGAAACGCTCTATCCGCACGGTGTCGAGGGCAGCGTGCGGGTACACCTGCCAGGCCTGACCGGGATACTGGAAGGCGCGCATCGGCCGGGTCATTTTGATGGTGTCACCACCGTGGTGTGCAAGCTCCTGTCCATGGTGCAGCCGGATGTTGCCGTGTTTGGCCGCAAGGACTACCAGCAGTGGCGCGTGATTGAGCGCATGTGCGCCGATCTCGGGCTGCCGGTGACCATTCTGGCGGCGCCCATCGTGCGCGACTCTGACGGTCTCGCCCTCAGTTCGCGCAACCAGTATCTTGATGCCGCGCAGCGGGAAGTCGCGCCGCGCCTGCAGCAATCCCTGCAACAGGCCGCGCTACTCGTCGCTCAGGGGCACGAGCTGACCGCCATCGAGCAGGCCACGGCGACACGCCTGCAACATGCCGGATTTGCCGTTGACTACGTCGCCATCCGCAATGCCGGGGACCTGCTGGTGCCTGAGGCCGGACAACGCACCGGCCTTGTCATTCTGGCCGCGGCCCGCCTGGGCGCGACGCGCCTGATCGACAATCTCGAGATAGACTGATCTCGCCTCGGCAAACGGGTCCGTCGCACGAACATTTTGCCTCTCGGGCATGGCCCCCCCCTGCGCCCGTTGCCGCCTGTTCTGATGCGATACGGGCACCGCATTCCTGACGCAGGGCCGGGCAAGCCGTTATAATAGCGACCGTTTTTCACCACGGTTTCGCCCATGCACGTCAACATGCTCAAGGCCAAGATTCATCGTGCGACGGTTACCCATGCCGAGTTGCACTATGAAGGGTCCATTGCCATCGATGGGCAGCTCCTGGATGCCGCGGGCATTCGCGATTACGAGCAGATCCATGCCTGGAACATCAACAGTGGCCAGCGCTTTGTCACCTATGCGCTGCGTGCCGAGGAGGGCTCGGGCATCATTTCGGTGAACGGCAGTGCCGCGCGCAGTGTGCAGACCGGCGACCTGATCATCATTGCCGCCTTTGTGCAGCTCGATGAGGCCGAGCTGGAGAACTACCAGCCAACCTGTGTGTATGTGGACAGCAGCAACCGCATGACGCACAGCAACCGCTCCATCCCCAAGCAGGTGGCCTGAAGGGCCGCTTGTCCCTGCGCGCCGGAGACAAGCGCTCCTGGCTGCCGGTCAGGTATGCCGCCGAACCGGATTGGTCAATGATCCGTGCGCGCTAGTTGCGCATGGTGGTGAACAGGGAACGCAGCGCCACCACCAGAATCGCGGCGGCAATGAATGCCGCCAGATTGCCAAGGATACGATGGCCGAAGTCGCCGACGAACGGGATCATGCTGATGGCCGAAGTCGACATCAGCAGGCCGATGGCGGCCAGCAGGAATGTTTGCACCTCGTCCTTTTCAATATTCAGAAAACCGACGATGAGTCCCAGCAGCGCCATGACCCAGCCAAACCACGTGTAGCCAACACCGAAGCCGCCGAGAACCGCAATCACCAGGCCCGCAATAAAGGCCCACTTGCCTACAAGTGCCATGGTTACCTCCCCTTTGATGATGGTTCCGGCGCCATGAAATTCCCCGAACGCCGGCGCAAACCGGTTGATGCGCTGTCGACTATATCGCGTTGCGAAAGCGCCTGCATGTC
This sequence comes from uncultured Gammaproteobacteria bacterium, assembly GCA_963734945.1. GTDB lineage: Bacteria > Pseudomonadota > Gammaproteobacteria > Xanthomonadales > Rhodanobacteraceae > DASSBG01. Next base: position 9,557 of record CAVTJF010000016.1, on the reverse strand, counting down.
ATGACTTGTCCCCACCGGGCGCGGTTTCGGTGTGCTGGCGCAAGGCCCATGCCACATGTTCTCGAACCAGGCTGGAGGGGTGATCGATGCGCGACTCCAGCGCTGCCGTGATCTCGGGACCGTGCGGGGCGTTGCCCAGTGCCACCGCGATATTGCGCAGCCAGCCCGTATAGCCCGTGCGCCGGATGGCCATGCCCCGGGTGCGCTCCAGGAATTCTTCCTCGCTCCAGGCAAACAGCTGAACCAGACTGGCCGCGTCAAGGCTGTGACGAGGCGCAAAATCCGGTTCCTCGGCCAGTTGCGAAAACTTGTTCCAGGGGCACACCAACTGGCAATCATCGCAGCCGAAGATGCGGTTGCCCATGGGCTTGCGCAAGGCTTCCGGAATGGATCCCTTCTGCTCGATGGTCAGGTAGGAAATGCAGCGCCGGGCATCGAGCTGGTAGGGGCCGGTTATGGCACCGGTGGGGCAGATGTCGATGCATTGGCGGCAGCTGCCGCAGTGGGCGCTGGCAGGCTTGTCGACCGGCAGCGGCAGATCGGTGAAAAGCTCACCCAGAAAAAACCAGGAACTGGCATCGCGGCTCAGCAGCAGGGTGTGTTTGCCAATCCAGCCCAGGCCTGCGTTCCGCGCCAGCGCCTTTTCCAGCACGGGTGCCGAATCGACGAAGGCGCGGTAGCCGAAGTCGCCCACGTGTTCGCCGATGCGCGTGGCCAGCTTCTGCAGGCGATTGCGCATCAGCTTGTGATAGTCGCGACCCAGCGCGTAGCGCGACACGTAGGCAGCGCGTCCGTCAGCCAACGTGTCCCAGGCATTGCCCAGCCCTGGTGGCACGTAGTTCATGCGCACCGAAATGACCCGCCGCGTGCCCGGGTGCAGTTCTGCAGGCCGCGCGCGCTTGCGGCCGTGGCGACGCATGTATTCCATGTCGCCGTGGCGTTGCTCGGCCAGCCAGCGCTCGAGATGGGCCTCGTCCTCGTCCAGTGACACACCGGTGATTCCGGCGGCGTCAAAGCCGAGTTCGCGCGCCCAGCGCTTGATTTCGCCAGCCAGCCACGGGTAGTCGATTTGCTCGGGCATGCAGGCATTATAATTGCCGCATGAGCAGCCCGACATTGAACCTGTACACCCCTGCGCAGGTGCGCGAGCTGGACCGCCTGGCGATTGATGAACACGGTGTCGGCGGCTACACGCTGATGCAGCGCGCCGCCCGCGCCGCGCTGCATGACCTGCGCCGTCTGTGGCCGCGGGCAAGCCGGTTGACCATTGTCTGCGGACCCGGCAACAACGGCGGGGATGGCTTCCTGCTGGGGGCATTGGCCCTTGAGCAGGGGCTGCGGGTGCAGGTTGTGGCGCTCACCGACCAATCCTCGGGTGATGCGGCAAAGGCCCGCGAGGCCTTTGTGGCTGCTGCGGGCGAAATCCGTCAGGCACAGACGGGGCAAGCGCTGCCACCGGCCGACGTGCATGTCGACGCCCTGTTTGGCAGCGGTTTCGATCGTGCTGCCAAAGGCCTGGCAGCCGAGCTGATCGATGGTCTGAATGGCGTCCAGGCACCGGTATTCGCGATTGATGTGCCGTCCGGCTTGCAGGCCGAGACCGGGTGCATGCTGGGCAGTTGCGTGCAGGCCGATGCCACGATATGTCTGGTCGCCTGGAAACAGGGCCTGTTCACGGCGCAGGGCGCCGACTGCTGCGGCCAGCTGTCGCTTGCGCGGCTCGACGTACCGGATGCGCTGTACGACAGGGTGGCCGCACCCGCGCGCCTGCTGCAAGTCGAATGCCTGCCCCCGAGGAAGCACGACAGCCACAAGGGCCGCTATGGCCACGTGCTGGTGATGGGCGGCGACAACGGATTTGGTGGTGCCGTGCGGCTGGCGGGCGAGGCCGCATTGCGCTGCGGTGCCGGCCTGGTCAGCGTGGCCACCAGAGCGGCCCATGTTGCGCCGTTGCTGGCCGCTCGGCCGGAACTCATGGTGCACGCCACCGACGCGGATGGCGTGACCTCCGAGCTGCTCGCCCGGGCGAGCGTGCTGGTGACCGGGCCGGGACTTGGCCAGGGCGACTGGGGACAGCGTCTGTTTGCGCAGGCGCTGGCTGCCGAGCAGCCCATGGTGCTGGATGCGGATGGCCTCAACCTGCTGGCAGGTCGCAACAGTGATTTCACGGGACGATCGGTCGTGCTGACCCCGCATCCGGGTGAGGCGGCGCGGCTGCTCGGCAGCAGCAGCGAAGGGATCCAGGCCGACCGCTTTGCCGCAGCACGCGCGCTGGCGCGTCGCTACCGCTGCGTGGTCGTGCTGAAAGGTGCCGGCAGCCTGATTGCCAATTCCGATGGCGAGGTCCGCGTGTGCCCCTGGGGGAACCCGGGCATGGCCTCGGGCGGCATGGGTGACGTGCTCAGCGGCGTGATCGGCGCACTGCTGGGGCAGGGACTGGATGCCTGGCGCGCGGCATGCCTGGGCACAGGGCTGCACAGTCGCGCAGGTGATCGTGCGGCCATGCAAGGCCAGCGAGGCATGCTGGCCAGTGATCTGCTGCCTGCCCTGCGCAGCCTGCTGGTACCCGGTCATGACTGAGCCCGAGCTGCGGCGCATGCTGCCCGATGAGACGGCCACAAGGGAACTCGCGGCGCAGGTGGCCGCGCAACTGGATGGCGGTCTGGTGATCTGGCTGGAAGGCGATCTGGGCGCCGGCAAGACCGTGTTTGCCCGATCGCTGCTGCAGACCCTGGGCGTGGGGGAACGCGTCAAGAGTCCCACCTACAGTCTCGTCGAACCCTATACCCTGGCGGACGGTCGCCCGGCATGGCATCTGGATCTGTATCGCATTGCCGATCCCGCGGAGCTGGAGTGGCTGGGCCTGGATTCGCTGGGTGACCGCAATGGCGTGATCCTGGTGGAGTGGCCGGAACGCGGCCTGGGTGCGCTTCCGGCCGCCGACCTGCATGTGCAGCTGGCGCACGCCGAGGGTGGTCGGTCTGCGCGCCTGGAAGCCCGCTCCGGTCGGGGCAGGGCGGTGCTTGCCAGCGTGCAGCAGGGGGCATGATCGCGGCCGTGGAGGCATCTTGGAGTAGTGTCTGACGAAGATATCGCATCCTTCGGATAACTAAGGAAAATATTGCATTCCGGGTCGAGATGCGGTATCTATTCGCAGCATGAGGGAATCTGCTCGACATTTTCTGCTGTGGTCATGGCTCGGCCTGGCGCTGGGTGTGATGACTGCGGGCGCGCAGGCGCAGACCGTGCAGGACATGCGCGTTGCCGACGCTGCAGGGCATACGCGGGCGGTGATTGATTTGTCGGCACCGGTGCAATACCGCTTGTTCCAGTTGAGCAAACCCGACCGCATCGTCATCGATCTGGATCGCGCGGATCTGGGTGACACGTTCCAGCTGCCCCGGCAGACCGGATCCATAGAGCGCGTGCGCAGCGGCCATCACGGCAAGAATGGCCTGCGTCTGGTGCTGGACATGAAGGAGTCCGCCCGGCCCAAGAGCTTCCTCCTGCAACCGGGTCAGAAGCACGGCTATCGGCTTGTGGTGGACCTGTATTCCGACCCGGTGCTGGCCGAGAAGAAGGCTCCGGTGGTTGCGGCGCCGAAGGCGCGCGAGGTGATTGTGGCGATTGATGCCGGACATGGCGGCATCGATCCCGGCGCCACCGGCCCCAATGGCACACACGAGAAGGACATTACCCTGAAGGTGGCCAGGGATCTGGCCGGCGAGATCGACAAGCAGCCCGGGATGAAGGCTGTCCTGACACGCGATGGCGATACCTTCATTCCGCTCAAGCGCCGCTACCAGATAGCCCGTGAGCATGATGCGGACCTGTTCATTTCCGTGCATGCTGACGCGTTCCGCAACAAGACAGCCCAGGGCTCGTCGGTATGGGTCTTGTCGCCACGCGGCAAGACCAGCGAGGCAGCGCGCTGGCTGGCCGATCGCGAGAACCGTGCCGATCTGGTCGGCGGTGTGTCGCTGGATGACAAGGACGATACCCTGGCGGCGGTGCTGCTGGATCTTTCCCAGGGTGCCTCGATGCAGATATCCAATGCAGTGGCGCGCAATGTGCTGGACGCGCTGGGCAAGCTCGGACCCACCCATCGTGGCTATGTCGAGCACGCCAACTTCGTGGTGCTGCGTTCACCGGACGTGCCATCCATCCTGGTCGAGACGGCCTTCATCACCAATCCGCACGAGGAGCGGCAGTTGCGCAGCTCCCGCCACCGCAAGAAGCTGGCCGATGCCATCTTTCAGGGCGTCAAGAACTACTTCGAGTCCTCGCCACCGGTGGGTACCTGGTTTGCTCTCCAGGCGCGCAACCGAGGCGACCGGCATGTGGTGGCACGTGGCGAAACGCTGTCGGCCATTGCCCACCAGTACGGTGTCAGCATCGCCAAGCTGCAGCAGGCCAACGAAATGGCCGACAGCAACAGCCTGCGTGCCGGCTCGGTGCTGATGATCCCGACCGGGTAGCCCTGCTGCGCAACATTCCGGGCCCCGGCTCGCGCTTCCACACCCCATTCGTGCTGCGCACCAATCGCCCCTGACGCCATGGCCATGCTTTGCATGTCCATCCCCAAAACTTTGCTGCGCAAAGTCCCGGGCCCCGGCATGTGCCTCCACACCCCATTCGTGCTGCGCACGAATCGCCCCTGACGCCATGGCCATGCTTTGCATGTCCATCCCCAAAACTTTGCTGCGCAAAGTCCCGGGCCCCGGCATGTGCCTCCACACCCCATTCGTGCTGCGCACGAATCGCCCCTGACGCCATGGCCATGCTTTGCATGTCCATCCCCAAAACTTTGCTGCGCAAAGTCCCGGGCCCCGGCATGCGTCTCCACACCCCATTCGTGCTGCGCACGAATCGCCCCTGACTCAGGGGCTAGGGTTTGCCGGACAGTGCGGCATGCTATTCCCGCTAACCGCTAACCGCTAACCGCTAACCGCTAACCGCCAACCGCCAACCGCTAACCCCCCACCCCCGTACAACAACACCGGTCGACTGGCGGCGCCTACTTGTCGCTGATGTGCGACGGGCCCTTGCCGGCGGTCTTTTCGTACTGACCCTTGCCGATTCGCTTGTACTGGGTAAAGCCGTGCTTTTCGAGGTGAGATTCCTGCAACAGGTGTTCCCCGCCGATGGCCATGTTCGGCGCCGACAGCCGACGCTCCACGGGCGCGCCGCATTGCGGACACTGGGTCAGGGATGCATCGCGCAGCTTTTGCAGGCAGTCAAAACCCTCACTGCAGTGCGAGCAGTGGCGTTCGGTGGTGGGGGCGTATTCGTAGATCGGCATGGTCTCAGGAATCGGGGCTGCCGTGCTGTTTCTCAAGGTCCTGCAGCCGCTTCCAGCGATTGACGATTCCGCAGAACAGACGGGCGGTGCGCTCGGTGTCGTAACCGGCCGAGTGGGCATCATCCGCATTCCAGTCCAGGCCCGCGGCCTGGACTGCCCGGGAAAGCACGGTCTGGCCATAGGCCAGGCCGCCCAGTGTGGCGGTATCAAAGCAGCTGAAAGGGTGGAAGGGGTTGCGCTTGTACCCGGTCCGGGCAACCACGGCGTTGAGGAAGGACAGGTCGAAATGGGCATTGTGGCCGACCAGAACGGCGCGCTGGCAGCCGCTGTCGCGAAGGGCCGCGCGTATCGGTCTGAAGATGAGGTTCAGTGCCTCGCGCTCGGGCAGCGCGGCACGCAGGGGGCTGTCGACCTTGATGCCGTTGACTTCCATCGCCTTGGGGTCCAGTTCGGAGCCCTCGAAAGGCACAACGTGCGTGGAAATGACATCGGGAACGTGCAGCCAGCCTTCCTCATCCATGCGCGGAATGATGGCGGCAATCTCCAGCAGGGCATGCTTTTGGCAGTCGAAACCGCCGGTCTCGACATCCACGACTACCGGCAGAAAACCACGAAACCGCTTCTTGATATCGGACGAGTCGGAAAATGAGGCTGTTGTCATTGGCGCAGCATAACAGCCGGCTCGTGGGCGCGTATGCGATGGGGCGCAGGAAAACGGACCCGCAGATGCAGATTCCGGCTGCCCATGCTGCCAGTCACTTGTCGATGTCTGTCTTGTGCCGGTAGGCGCACAGATCATGGATGATGCAGTCGGGGCAGTCCGGCTTGCGCGCCTTGCATACGTAACGGCCGTGCAGGATGAGCCAGTGGTGGGCGTCACGGGCAAATTCCTTCGGCACCGCCTTGACCAGCTTGTCCTCCACCTGACGAACGGTCTTGCCGCGCGCCAGTCCGGTACGATTGCAGACCCGGAAAATGTGCGTGTCGACGGCGATCGTGGGTTGGCCAAAGGCCGTGTTGAGAACCACGTTGGCGGTCTTGCGGCCCACGCCGGGCAGGGCTTCGAGTTCCTCCCTGGTGTCCGGGACCTGACCCCCGTGCTGTTCGATGAGAAGGCGGCAGGTGGCTATCACGTTCTTGGCCTTGCCGTTGTAGAGGCCGATGGTATTGATGTAGGACTTGACCCCTTCCTCGCCCAGGGCCAGCATGGCCTCGGGTGTCGATGCCACCGGAAACAGCTTGCGAGTCGCCTTGTTGACGCCCACGTCCGTGGCCTGGGCCGACAGCATGACCGCGATCAGGAGCTGAAAAGGCGATTCGTATTCCAGCTCGGTCTCGGGTCTGGGATTGAAGTCACGCAGACGACGAAACATTTCATGCACATCAGCGCGTTTCATGAGTGCTCGTTCCCTGGCGTGCATGTCGGCGCGGCATTTTGCTCATTGCTCGTCATTCCTGCGTGCGTCGCGCTTGGCCCGGGCGCGCTGGATGGCTGCCATCACCTCGCCGCGGCTGATGCCCTCGCGAACCGATGGCTTGTGCATGGCAGCCTTGCGTCGCGCCAGTTGCACTTCGCGCTCGGCCTTCTCGCGCGCCAGGCGAGCCTCGCGACGATTGAAATGTTCACGCGCGGCATCGGCATGGGCCTGGTCCTGTTGGGCGGCGGGCATCGGCTCGGTGACGATGCAGTCCACCGGGCAGGCCGGGATGCACAGCTCGCAACCGGTGCACTGGTCGGCAATGACGGTATGCATCAGCTTGCCCGAGCCCACGATGGCATCCACGGGACAGACCTGGATGCACTTTGTGCAGCCGATGCAGTCGGCTTCAATGATGCGTGCCAGTTCGCGCGGCTTCTCCGCGCCGCAGTCGGGGTCCAGCGGCAGCGTCGGCCGGCCTGTCAGTTCGGCCAGCGATTCAATCCCGGCTGCGCCACCTGGCGGGCAGCGGTTGATCGGCGCTTTCCCTTCGGCCATGGCCTCGGCATAGGGGCGGCAGCCATGGTATCCGCATTGTTCGCACTGCGTCTGCGGCAGCACGGCGTCAATGCGATCGGCAAGAGAGACGTGCGGTTCAGTCATCGGCTGCAATGATGCCGGGTTCAGGCGACAATGCAAGTTCAACCATCATCAGGAGTCCATCTTGAAAAAGACCTCGTTCGGTCTGTCTGCACTTCTAGCCACAGGCCTGCTGGGTGTGGGCGCTGGCGTCGGTGCGGCCAGCATGAGCAGCGCCCACGCCAGCGGCAGCCAGGCGCAATCGATCACGGTATTCGTCGATGCCACCTTCGGCTTTCGCAAGGATCACATGGCGCGCAAGCTCAGCAAGTCGCATGCCGAGTACGCTGCCAGGGGCTATCACTTCGCCGACATGAATCCGTTCGTCGAGAATGGCGATCTGGAAGGCTTTTTCGTCACCTACAGCCGCAACTGACAGGCCGCGTCCACGGCGCACGGCAGAACCCGGGCCACGGGCGGGCGGGCGAATCATCTGCCCGCCAGTGCCCCTTGCATTCGTGCAGCGGAACGCCGTGTTGCGTGGGCTATTCGTGGGCGATTGGCTTGTCGGTAAACAGATAGTCCCTGAGCTCGCTGTCGAGCTTGTCATCGCGGCGGCGGATCCATTCCAGCACCATGGCTGCGTGCTCCTTTTCCTCGTCACGGTTGTGCGCGAGTATGCCCTTCAGCTCCTTGTCCTTGCAGGCGTCAATACGCTGGTTGTACCAGTCGATCGCCTCCAGCTCCTCCATCAGTGACACCACGGCGCGGTGCATGTCGCGGGTGGCATCGGAAAGTTCTTCAATGGGCTCGTGATAGCCTTCGTTCGACATGTGGAATCCTTGCGTTTTGCGGTAGATGTATTCGCACACGAGTATAACCGCTGTCGCCTCGTGCGTATGGATTGCGCGACTTCGTTCGCTATGCTCGCCGCGCGCACAATCACAGAATGTCGCTTGTCAGTCGCACTCAGCCCCCTGAGTCAGGGGGCGATCGCGGCGCAGCCGCGATGGGGGTGTGGGGAAGCCTGCCGGGGCCCGGGACTTTGCGCAGCAAAGTTTTGGGGATGGGCATGCGCAGCATGGCCATGGCGTCAGGGGGCGATCGCGGCGCAGCCGCGATGGGGGTGTGGGGAAGCCTGCCGGGGCCCGGGACTTTGCGCAGCAAAGTTTTGGGGATGGGCATGCGCAGCATGGCCATGGCGTCAGGGGGCGATCGCGGCGCAGCCGCGATGGGGGTGTGGGGAAGCCTGCCGGGGCCCGGGACTTTGCGCAGCAAAGTTTTGGGGGATAGTTCTGCGCAGCAGAGCTGGCAGGAGCGGGCGATGCCCGCGATGACTCTTCATTGGTCCGCAAAGGACGCGAAAAACGCGAAGGAAGAAGAGAAAGCGAGCGGGCTGAAACCAGAGCTTCTGTTTGCGCCCTTTGCGTCCTTCGCGGACGATTGCTCTTTGCGATGCCTGCTCAAGCCCACCAGTCAGCGTACGGTTGCCCCGGGCCGGGCCTTGGGGTCGGCGGTCACCAGGGTCAGGTCCGCGCCGCCCTCGCCGGCCGACAGGATCATGCCCTCGGACAGGCCGAAGCGCATCTTGCGCGGCGCAAGGTTGGCGATGAAGACCACGTTCTGCCCGATCAGGCGCTCGGGTTCGGGGTAGGCCGCCTTGATGCCGGAAAAGATCTGACGGCTGCCCAGTTCGCCGGCATCAAGTTCGAACCGCAACAACTTGTCGGCACCCTCGACGTGCTCGCAGACCATCACCTTGCCGATGCGCAGATCGAGTTTGGCGAAGTCGTCTATGCCGATTGTCGCGGCTTCCGCAGGCGCGGGCTCGGGACTGGGCTTGCTCTCGGGTTTCAGGGAATCCTTGGCGTCTTCAATCATGGCGGCAATCTTTTTCGGGTCTATGCGTGTAAGAAGTGGCGTGAAATTGTTGAGCGTGTGCCCCGTAAGGGGTTCATCGGCATCGCTGAAGCGCTGCGACCGGCTTGCAAGGTATTCCTCGGCGCGCGTGACGGTCGCGGGCAGTACAGGCTTCAGCCAGGTCGAGATGAGGCGGAACAGGTTGATCGCCAGCGAGGTGATCTGGTGCAGTTCCTCGCGCCGTGATTCGTCCTTGGCGATCTTCCAGGGTGCGCATTCGGCGATCCACGCGTTGGTGTCATCCGCCACGCTCATGATGCCGCGCATGGCTGCAGCATAGTCGCGTGCTTCGTACTGCGCTGCGCAGCGGGCGAGACTGGCGACGGCGCTGTCGTAGC
>CAVTJF010000015.1:0-4187 GCA_963734945.1 uncultured Gammaproteobacteria bacterium | reverse complement strand
AATTTCCACGATGGCTTTGTCCTGTGGCGCGGCATCGGCGTGGACTACGAAGGCGGCGTACTCGATCTGCCGGCGCGGACGGCCATCCAGATGGTGCACCGGATCGGCGCTGGCGTGGTCTTTGTCTATCTGCTTTGGCTGGTGCGCTGCCTGGTTCGCGTGCGCCTGGGGCGCTATGCCCTGTTCATGGCCCTGGCCCTGCTGGCCCAGATCAGCCTGGGCATTGCCAATGTGCACTATGGCCTGCCGCTGCCCGTCGCCACCGCTCATAACGGCGTGGCAGCGCTGCTGCTGTTCACGATGCTGCTGGCACTGGCACGCCTGCAGCGGCGGGTGCCCAGGGCAGCTTGATTGTCTGCCGCTGGCACAAATCGGGCGCGCGCTTGCACGCGCACCCGATTGGCTTCATCTGTGCGGCGCAGTCAGCCGCCGTGTGTCGAATTGATGAACTGCACGACGTCGTCGTGCAGTGCCTGCAGTGAAGGCTTGTGCGCGTAGATCATGTGCCCTGACGGATACAGTCGCACCGCGATGTTCTGGCGCAGCTTCGCTGGAATGGGCAGGTGGTTCAACTCGTACTCGGCGGCGAAGAACGGCGTGGCCAGGTCGTAGTAGCCGCCGGTCATCAGCACCTTGAGCGTCGGGTTGGTCTTCATCGCGGCGGCCAGGTCCGGCATCACGTTGGTGGATTGCTGCAGCGGCTCGTGCGCGCCCGGCGCCTTGTGCGAGAAGTCCCAGTGATCGAAGCCGGCAAACAGGCGGTAGTGCTTGTCCTTGCCGAACTTGAGGGTATTGCGGACGTAGTCGTTGAAGGTGGCGACATAGGCCGAGCTGATGGCCGATGACTGCGGATCGTAGTCCGAGTTCTTGCCCATGGGGTCGATGCTGGGCCCGGAGAAGCGGCTGTCCAGGCGGCCGGTGGTGGTGTCGTCCGCGCCCAGAAGCTCGTGCTCGAACATGCCGCCGGTAACGCGCAGATCGGCCTTCACCAGGTACTTGACCGGCAGCCCCGTGAACTGGTGCAGCTTTTCCGCCACGGCCTGCTTGCGGGCGTCATCCAGCGTGACCCCGGCCATCAGGGCCTGGGCGTACTCGCCGGTGGCGAACTGCTCGACCCTGGCGAGGAAGGGCTTCAGATCCCCGACCTGATCCTGCTGCGGCAGTTTGTGGTGGTACCAGGCCGTGGCCGCAAAGGTAGGCAGACCAAGGACGTACGGCAGGTCGATGCCCGGGTTGTTTTCCGGCCCGTCAATCGAGGTGTCGAAGCTGAGAATCTGCGACAGCAGAATCACGCCATTGAGGTCCACCGACTTCTCGTTGGTGAGGATGTTGGCGACCACCGCCGATCGGGTGGTGCCGTAGCTTTCGCCAAACAGGTACTTGGGCGAGTTCCAGCGGCCATAGCGCGAGAGAAAGCGCGTGATGAACTGGGCAAAGGCCTGGCCGTCGCCATCGACGCCGAAGAACTCCTTGTCGCGCTTCTTCATCAGCGCGTCGCGCGCGTCGTCGTCGTCGGCCTGCGCAATCAGGCGCGAGAAACCGGTGGCCGGTGCGTCGATGAACACCAGGTCGGTGGCATCGAGCAGGCTGTAGTCGTTGTTGACCAGGCGATACGGCGCGGCCGGTGTGTGCGTGTCATCGCTGGTCACCACTCGACGCGGTCCGAAGGCGCCCATGTGCAGCCATACGGTGGCCGAACCGGGCCCGCCGTTGTAGAGGAAGGTTACCGGCCGCGAGGACGGCGTGCTTCCGGTCTTGAAATAGGCCACATAGAACATGCTGGCCGTGGGAATGTTTTCCTTGTCGCCCGAGCCATGCAGCACGATGGTGCCGGCGACGGCCTTGTAGCCGATGCGCTGACCGCCGACGCTGACGTTGCCGGAGCTGGTGCTCTCCTGCGGTGCGGCCAGTGCCTGCATGGCCGCCGCAGTGGGCGATTTGGTGTTGTCGCCATGCTCGGGTTTGGCCGCCGTGGCGCTGGCGCTGGCGAAGACAAGAAGGCCCGCAAGGGCCAGCTTCAAGGTGTGCTGCATGACGTACCCTCCCGTAATATCCGGTCTCCATCATGCGCCTGCCGGCGGTGACGGGCAATGCGCCACAAGTCACATCGGCCGCGCGGCTGTGACTTCTGGCGCTTTGCACGATTGCGGCGCCGCGCTAATTTGGTGCTTTCCAATGCAGGAAGCCGTGATGCGCGTACGCCACGTTGTGATGCTGATTTGCCTGGCATTTGCCGCGCCAGTTCTGGCGCAGGACCTTGCCATACCGCCGCTGAAGTTTCAGCAGCGGACTCTCGACAATGGGCTTGAGGTGCTGAGCCTGGTCGATCACTCCAGTCCCACGGTCACCGTGCAGGTCTGGTACCACGTCGGATCCAAGGACGACCCGCAGGGTCGCTCGGGCTTTGCGCATCTGTTCGAGCACCTGATGTTCAAGTCCACCCGGCACATGCCGGCCGAGGAGATGGACAAGCTGACCGAAGCGGTTGGCGGCATGAACAATGCGTCCACCGGCGATGACGTCACCAACTACTTCGAGGTGGTGCCAGCGAATCACCTGAAGACCCTGTTGTGGGCCGAAGCCGAGCGCATGTCCAACCTCAACGTGGACGACAAGAACTTCAAGTCCGAGCGCGCCGTGGTGGAGGAGGAGTACCGTCAGCGGGTGCAGGCGCCGCCCTACGGCAAGCTGTTCAACGCCATCGACAAGTATTCGTTCCGGGTTCATCCGTACAAGCGGCCCACCATCGGCAGCATTCCGGAGCTGGAAGCAGCCTCGCTGGCGGATGTTCGCGCCTTCCACAAGACCTTTTACCGGCCAGACAATGCGACCCTGATCGTGGTCGGTGATTTTGATCCCGCGCAGATGAACACCTGGGTCGACGACTACTTCGGCTGGATCGGTCATCCCGACAGCAGCATCCCGCAGGTCAGCGCCACCGAGCCTGCGCGCAGCAAGGACCGCAGCGTCACCCTGACCTCCGCCAATGCGCCCTTGCCGGCGATGGCGATGACCTGGCTGATTCCGCCGGCAAAGAGCGCGGACAGCATTCCGCTGGAGGTTGCCGCGCAACTGCTCGCCGGTGGCCATTCCTCGCGCCTGTACCAGTCGCTGGTCTACCAGGGGCAGATGGCGCAGAGCGTAGGCGTTTTTGCCGATACGCGCGTGGGGCCGGGCCTGTTCACGGCCTACGCCATCATGGCCAGTGGTCATCAGCCTGAACAGGCGCGCAAGGCCATCGTCGCGGGTATCCGGGACCTGGCCAGCAAACCCATCGACAAGGATGAACTGGCCAAGGTCAAGATGCAGATGCTCACCGACCAGCTCAAGCAGCGTCAGACACCGATCGGCAAGGCCTTCGCCCTGGGTCAGGCCGCGCTGTACGAAGGTGACGCGGCCCGCGCCAACACGGACCTTGTGGCCTTGCAGAAGGTCAGTGCTGCCGATGTGCAGCGGGTGCTGAAGAAATACGTGACGGATGCACACAGTGTCACCATCGACTACCTGCCGGAGCACAAGGCGTCCGGCAAGACCACCAAGGAGGCAAGCAAGTGAACCTGCCCATCAAGCCGATGATTTGCGCCATCCCGCTCTGGCTGCTCGCCACCGCCTCCGCTGTCGCCGCACCGTCCGCAAGCGATTTCCCCACCAAGCCGCCCGCACCCGGTCCGGCACCCACCATCAAGGTGCCGACGCCGGTCGAGCACACGCTGGACAATGGCCTGCGGGTGATTGTGGTCAGGCGTGACGACCTGCCCCTGGTCAGCGCCAGGCTGGTGATCCTGGCCGGCAGCGAAGTCGACCCGGATCGACTGCCGGCGGCCGCCGGCATCACCGCCGACATGCTCACCCACGGCACCGAGACCCGCAGCGCCACCGAGATTGCCAACCAGGCTGCGGCACTGGGTGGCTCGATCAGTGCCGATGCCGGCTGGGACGAGAGCGACATCGGCATTACCGTGACCACGCCCAGGCTGGGCGAGGCGCTGGATCTGGTGGCCGATGTGGCCATGCACCCGACGTTTGCCGGCGCGGAGCTGGAGCGCGTGCGCAAACAGGCCCAGGATGGCCTGCGCCTGGCGATGAAGAACCCGGGGCAGCTGGCTGCCATGGTGGCGCGCCGCGCCGTGTTCGGCGACGGCATGTACGGGCATCCGGCCACGGGCACCACGGCCTCGCTGAAAGCG
>CAVTJF010000014.1:0-37177 GCA_963734945.1 uncultured Gammaproteobacteria bacterium | reverse complement strand
CTGGAGATGGTCTATCTGCTTGCCAGCACCGCCGAAACCCGCTCCAACGAATCGGCCAATCATGTGCACCGCGTGGGTTTGCTGGCAGAAATGCTGGCCAATCATCTTGGCCTGGACAGCACCTTCGGCAGCCACCTGCGGCACGCCGCTCCGCTGCACGATATCGGCAAGATCGGCATTCCCGATCCCATCCTCAACAAGCCCGGCGCGCACACCGACGACGAAGCCCGGGTCATGCGCCGGCACGCGGAAATCGGCCAGCAGATACTTGCCGAATCCAGGCGTCCGATCCTGCAGCTGGCCGCCGAGGTGGCCATCTCCCATCATGAGAACTGGGACGGCAGCGGCTATCCGGCCGGCCTGTCCGGCACCGACATACCCATCAGTGGCCGAATCACCATGGTCGCCGACGTGTTTGACGCCCTTGGCAGCAAGCGCTGCTACAAGGAACCGTGGAGCGAGGAGCGGATCCGCGACTTCATGCGCGAGCAATCGGGCAGCAAATTCGAACCGGCCATCGTCGAGGCACTGCTGGCGCTGTGGGACCAGGCCCTGGCACTGCGCAGCCGACTACCCGACTGACCCGCTGCTGCCGCCTTCACCTGTTATCGATGCAAACCTGATCAGGAATCGGGTGCCCTGCCCGGGCTGGCTCTGCAACTCGATGGTGCCTTGCAGTACCTGAGTGACAAGGTTGTAGACGATGGGCAAGCCCAGGCCGGAGCCACCCTGACCACGTCGCGTGGTGAAAAACGGCTCATAGACACGCGCAATGATGTCCTCGCTCATGCCGCGACCATTGTCGCTGAAGACCAGCAGAACCTTGCCGTCCTCGCGCCTGGCGCTGATGACGATGGTGCCTGCCTGGCCCTTTTCGAAGCCGTGCACCATGGCATTGGTGACCAGGTTGGTGATGATCTGGAAAAGCGCCCCGGGTGAGGTGCGGACCTCGAGGTTGGGCGCGCAGTCCATTTCGACGCGATGACGACTTTCCTTGACCAGCGGGCCCAGCGTGATCACCACCTGTTCCAGGCACTGGCAGATATCGACCAGGTCGATGTCGTCGCTCGATTGCGCCACGGCCACCTGCTTGAAACTCTTCACCAGGCGGTTCGCGCTTTGCAGGTTGCGCATGATGATGTCGGCGCTCTCGGAAGCCTTGCGCCCAAAACGCGCGATGACGTCCGCGCCCAGTGCCTTTTCCGCCTCCTGCCGCGCCAGCCTGCGGGTTTCGTCGCGCAAGAAGGACGCGGCAGTCAATGCCACCCCGAGGGGCGTATTGATCTCGTGCGCAACACCGGCCACCAGCCCGCCCAGTGCCGCCATCTTTTCCGCCTCCAGCAGCTTGTGCTCGGTCCTGGTCAGGTCATCCAGCGCCAGTCGCAATTCGGCGTTGCGTGCGTTCAGTTCCCGGGTGCGCTGCTCGACGCGGGTCTCCAGGCTCTCGTTGAGCGCCCGCAGGGCCTCCTCGGCCTGCTTGAGCGTGTCGATGTCCGAGCTGATGCCGCTGACACGCAATGCCCTGCCCTGGGTATTGCGTTTCACAACCTGGCCCCGCGACAGCACCCATACCCAGCGGTTGTCGCTGCCCAGGGAGCGGTAGCTGGCTTCAAACGTGCCGGCCTCGCCCTTGAGGTGGCGCACCAGCGCATCAATGAATTCGGCGCGGTCATCGGGATGCAGGAAGGGAAGAATGTCGTCGGGGGTCCGTTTGATGTCCGCGTCACTTATCGCAAGACCCGGCAGGCGATTTTCGCGGTACATGCGACCCCGGCCCAGATCGATATCCCACAATTCGGTGCCGCTGCCCCACAAGGCCATTTTCAGGCGCGCCTCGCTCTCGCGAATGGTCTCCTGCACCTGCCGTCGACGGGCCAGGTTCCGGTTCACGCGCCAGATCACCAGCGCGGCGGTCAACACGGCCAGCAAGGCATACAGCGTGTAGGCCCACGGCGTGCGCCAGGGTGGATCCGAAATCCTGATTGCCAGACTGGCTGTGTCCCTGCTCCAGTCGTCACTGCCGGCACGTGCGCGCACATACAGGACGTAGGTGCCGGGCGACAGGTTGGTATAGGTGGCGCTGCGTCGTCGCCACGATACCGGCACCCAGTCCTTGTCCTGGCCATCCAGGCGGTAGGCGTATTCCACCGATTCGGGGCTGGAATAGTTGAGCGCGGCAAACTCGAAACTGACGTCGTTCTGATCGTGTGCCAGGTGAATCAAGTACTTGTCAGCGCCCTTCGCCGGTAGCGCCGCAGCATCGTGCTCGTCATGCAGATACGGGCGCCCGGAGATCAGCATTTCGGTGATCACCGGTGTCGCGCGCGGCGGATCAGGCAAGCCAGCCGGGTTGAACACGGTGATGCCGTCCAGGGCGCCGAAAACCAGCCGGCCGTCCTTGAGCCGGGTTGCCGAGTTGACCCAGTAGCCGCGCTGGCTGGCGCCGGCATGCCCGGAGTAATTGACAACCTGGTTGCTGCCCCGATCCACCCTGCTGACACCCTTGAGGGTGCTCACCCATACCTGCCCCTGGTCGTCCTCGAGGATGCCGCCGATGGAATCACTGTCCAGGCCCTGATGGTGGTCAATGTTCATGAAACGCAGCGAACCGTCCGCCGTGGGAATCTGGCGGTTGAGCGCACCTCCCTGAGTGCCGACCCAGAGCACCCCGTGACTGTCGGCAAAAAGCGCGGTGAGGCTGTTGACGCTGAGGCCGCTGTTGTGTGCGCCCGAGGCGGTGAAGTGCGTGAACTTGCCGCTGTGCCGGTCAAGACGATCAAGACCTGCGTTCCTTGTGGCGACCCACAGATCCCCGTCGTCCCGTTCAAGCACCATGCTCATGGAATTGCTTGCCAGGCTGTCCGGATCACCGGAAACATGTCGGTGGTGCCTGAAGCCCTTGCACCCGGCGCAACGCTCGTCCAGTCCCTGGTCGCCCGTGGCCACCCACAGCGTGCCTTCACGATCCTCGAAGGCCTGCAGCACCGTATCCGAGGAAAGGCTTTGCGGATCGCTGTCGTCATGACGCAGGTGATCGAAGCCGCTGCCATCCGCGCGCAGGTGATCCAGCCCCCCACCGACGGTCGACACCCACAGACCGCCATCGCGCGCGCGGCTGATGTAGTGCACAAAATTGTTGGACAGGCTGTCCGGCTTGTCCGGGTCATGCGTATAGCGCCTGACCACACCGTGGCTGAAATCAAGATGCACCAGGCCGCCACCCTCGATGATGCCGGCCCAGAGGCTGCCGTCGTTGGCGCCAAACACGCTCATGGCCGGCGCGGCGGGCAGCGTGCGCGGATCGGAGGGCACGCTGTAGATCTGCAGGAAGTTCTCGGTTGCCGGGTCGTGGATGCTGAAGCCATTGGTCCACGACCCCACCAGCAGCAGGCCGCGACTGCTCTCGTACAGGCTCCACAAGCGATTGGCCGCCACGCTGTGCGGGTCGCTTGCGCGGTGCGGGAAATGACGGAACATGCCGCTATCCGGATCAAGGCTGGCGAGGCCCTCGCTGTTTCCCGCAATCCACAGGGTTCCACGCTTGTCCAGCAGCAGCGCACGTACCTCGTTGTCGGGCAGCGAGCCGGCCTCGTGCCCGGCCTGGTGCGTGAAATGCTGCAGCACCTTGCCTTGTTCATCCAGGTGATACAGGCCCGCACTGGCTGTCCCCACCCACACGTCCTTGTGCTTGCCCATGGCCAGGGCAAACACGTCCAGCCCAGCCGGACCGAAGCTGGCGAGCTTGCGGCCGCTGGCATCAATCCGGAACAACCCCTGGCCGCTGCCCAGCAGCACGCCGCCTTCGGGCAATGCCAGCATGGCCCGGGCGCGGCGCAAGCTCGGCTGCGGCCCGATGGCGGCCATTTGCGTGCTCAGACTGCCGGGTTTCAGCCATTGCAGGTAGCCGCCGCCAGTCACGAGCCATACGCGTCCCCTGGCACCCATTACCATTGCGTTGATTTCAACCGGGGTGCTGGCGCCGCCCTGCTCATGGGCCACGGCTACCGCATCAAAGCGGCTTGTGTGCGGACTGTAGTGATCAAGCCCGCCGGAGCGGGTGCCGACCCACAAGCCACCGGCATCATCGGCAACGATGGCCAGGACGAAGTTGTCCGAAAGCGTGCCCGGCTTTTCGCGGTCATGCTTGAAGACCTTGAATTCGTAGCCGTCGAACCGGGCCAGGCCGTCCTGGGTGCCTATCCAGATGAAACCGGTCGAATCCTGAGTGATGACGGCGGCGCTGGCCTGGGGCAGGCCCTGCATCACGCTGTAGGTGCGAAAGTGCATGTTGCGCATGCCAGGCACCGCCTCGGCGCTGCCGCTACCGGCCAAAGCACCGAAACTCAGGCAGCCCAGGCACAGGCCCAGCAGCCACTGCGCTCGCATCACCATCAGTGCATTCCCCCTTGATACCCCGATTACCGCGCTCAGACTAGCGCGTTCGCCGGTGGATGTTTGCCGCAGTGCAACAAAGCGCGCATAATCGGGGGATTGCGAATCACACAATACACGGAGCCCACATGAGCGAAATTGTCATTGTTGCAGCCAAGCGCACGGCTATCGGGTCCTTCCAGGGCCAGTTCACCGGCGTCCCCACCCCGGTCCTGGGCGCCACCGCCATCAAGGCCAGCATGGAGCAGGCCGGCATCAAGGGCGAGGACGTGACCGAGGTCATCATGGGCTGCGTGCTGCCCGCCAACCTGGGCCAGGCACCGGCGCGCCAGGCGTCCCTCGAAGCCGGCCTGCCCCTGGGTACCGGCTGCACCACCATCAACAAGGTCTGCGGCTCGGGCATGAAGGCCATCATGCTGGGCAACGATCTGATCAAGGCCGGTTCGGCCAGTGTTGTAGTGGCCGGCGGCATGGAGTCGATGACCAACGCACCGCACATGGTCAACGCCCGTGCCGGTATCCGCTACGGCGACGGCAAGCTTGTTGATCACATGGCCTGGGATGGTCTCACCAATCCCTACGACGGCCAGTCAATGGGCGTTTTCGCGGAAAAATGCGCGGACAAGTACAACTTCACGCGTGAACAGCAGGACGCTTACGCCATCGAGTCGGTCAAGCGTGCGCGCGCGGCGCAGGAGTCGGGCGAGTTTGCCGACGAGATCGTGCCGGTCACGGTGAAGACCCGCAAGGGCGAAGTGGCGTACGCCGCCGACGAGCAGCCGGGGCGCTCCAACATCGACAAGATACCGACGCTGCGGCCGGCCTTCCGCAAGGAAAACGGCACCGTCACCGCGGCCACCTCCTCGAGCATTTCCGATGGCGCGGCAGCGACTGTCCTGATGTCGGCCGCCGAAGCCGAGAAGCGTGGCATCAAGCCGCTGGCCCGCATCGTGGCGCATGCCACGCACTCGCAGGAACCGGAGTGGTTCACCACCGCGCCCATTGGTGCCATCCGCAAGGTGCTGGACAAGGCCGGCTGGAAAGTCGAGGAAGTGGATGTATTCGAAGTCAACGAGGCATTTGCGGCCGTGGCCATGGCGCCGATCGAGGAACTCGGCATCGATCATGCCAAGCTCAACGTCAACGGCGGGGCGTGCGCCCTGGGCCATCCCATCGGCGCCAGCGGCACGCGCATCGTGGTGACGCTGCTCAACGCCATGAAGCATCGCGGCGCCAAGCGCGGTGTGGCCGCCTTGTGCATCGGCGGCGGCGAAGCCACCGCACTGGCCGTTGAAATTGACTAGCGCCTGTGTTTCCATCAGCGCTGGAATACCTGAACGCAAGCTTGAGACCAGGCCCGGAATCGGCGCCTGACACTGGCGATTCATGCATAATCGCAGTTTAATGCAACAACCCAACCACAAAACCTGAGGGGATTTACAACATGAAACTGACTTATATCGCACTCGCCGCTGTCATGACTTTTGGCCTGGCCGCCTGTAATAACGGTCAGAGCGCTTCGGAGAACGCCGAGCAGGCTACTCAGAAGGCGCAGGAATCTGCACAGCAGGCTGCCGATGCCACCAAGAACGCCGCTGAAGCTGCCGGTGCCGCTGCCAGCAGTGCTGCCAATGCCGCTGGTGAAGCCATGGACAATGCCGGCGAGAAGACCGGTGAAATGATGGACAAGGCTGGTGAGAAGACCGGCGAGATGATGGATTCCGCCAAGGAAAAGTCCGGCGAGATGATGGACGCGGCCGGTGACAAGATGCAGGAAGCCGGTGACAAGATGAAGGAAGCCGGCGACAAGATGAAAGACGACAGCAACGACGGCGACAGCAGCAAGGAATAATTCCACCCGCCCAATGCTGACTTGCACCGGCCGCCTCGCGCGGCCGGTTGCATTTTGGGCACCCGCAAGGCGCACCAGGTCGCTCGCCGGGGTCGCGTCGCGGCGGTACCCTATAATCATGTCTTCCTTCAGAAACTACTGTCCATGCCTGTACTGAACAGCACCCTGAATGTCCGCGACGCGGATTTCATCGCCAATGAGCGCAAGCTGCGCGCCACGGTTGAACAACTCAAGGCTGAACTGGGCAAGGTCGCCCAGGGCGGCGGCGAGCGAGCCCGCCAGCGTCACCTGGATCGCGACAAGCTGCTGCCGCGCGATCGTATTCGCGCACTGCTGGATACCGGCTCGCCCTTTCTCGAGCTGTCGGCACTGGCCGCACACGGCATGTACGACGACAAGGCGCCTGCGGCAGGCCTGATTACCGGCATTGGTCGCGTGCACGGCCAGGAAGTCGTGATCGTTGCCAACGACGCCACCGTCAAGGGCGGCACCTATTTTCCGATGACGGTGAAAAAGCACCTGCGCGCCCAGGAAGTGGCGCTGGAAAACCACCTGCCCTGCATCTATCTGGTCGACTCCGGCGGCGCGTTTCTTCCGCTTCAGGACGAGGTGTTTCCGGACAAGGAGCACTTCGGCCGCATCTTCTACAACCAGGCCCGCATGTCCAGCCTGGGCATTCCGCAAATCGCCGTGGTCATGGGCTCATGCACCGCTGGCGGCGCCTATGTGCCGGCCATGAGCGATGAAACCATCATCGTGCGTGAACAGGGCACCATCTTTCTCGGTGGTCCGCCGCTGGTGAAGGCGGCAACCGGTGAAGAGGTTGATGCCGAGGCACTGGGCGGTGCTGACGTGCATACCGCGCAATCGGGAGTGGCCGACCACTTTGCCGAGAATGACACCCATGCACTAAGCATTGCGCGCGACATCGTTGCCACCCTCAACCGCAAGAAGAACATGCCGCTGGCGGTGCGCGAACCGGTCGCGCCGCGCTACCCGGCCGAACAGATGTACGGCGTGATTCCCGAAGACACGCGCCGCCCCTTTGACATCCGCGAGGTCATTGCGCGCATTGTCGATGGCTCCGAATTCCACGAGTTCAAGGCACGCTACGGCAAGACGCTGGTGTGCGGCTTTGCGCATATCCATGGCTACCCGGTCGGCATCATTGCCAACAACGGCATCCTTTTTGCCGAGAGCGCGCTCAAGGGCGCGCACTTCATCGAGCTGTGCAACCAGCGCAATGTGCCCCTGGTCTTTCTGCAGAACATCACCGGCTTCATGGTCGGCAAGAAATACGAGACGGCGGGCATTGCCAAGGACGGCGCCAAGATGGTCACCGCGGTGGCCTGCTCCCACGTACCCAAGTTCACCGTGGTCATCGGCGGCAGCTTCGGCGCCGGCAACTACGCCATGTGCGGGCGCGCCTACGGTGGACGATTCCTGTGGATGTGGCCCAACGCGCGCATCAGCGTGATGGGTGGCGAACAGGCCGCCAGCGTGCTGGCCACGGTCAAGCGCGACGGCATCGAGCGCCGCGGGGACTCGTGGAGCGACGACGACGAGGAAGCGTTCAAGCAGCCGATCCGCGATCAGTACGAGCATCAGGGCCACCCCTTCTACGCCAGTGCGCGCCTGTGGGATGACGGCGTCATCGATCCCGTGGATACGCGCCGCGTGCTCGGCCTGGCCATTTCTGCATCCATGAACGCACCGATCGAGCCACAGCGCTACGGCGTGTTCCGCATGTAGGCGGATTCACTGCCACGAAAATCGGCGTCGTCACCGGCAGCAGAGGGCCCAGGCCATACCGCTCGCCCTGCACATCCACCCGTCATCCTGCGCGCAGCACACCCACCCCGTCATTCTGCGCGAAGCGAAGCGGAGTCGCAGAATCCACGCCGCAGGGCAAACATGAAGCATGGATCCTGCGACTGCGCTCGCTACGCTCGCTTGCGCAGGATGACGCGAACCGCGCAAGCCAACCGGGCTCGTATTTCCGGATACGGACCGAGCGCGCCCATGTACGGCCTGCTCTGGCCACTGTCACGGCGCCGTCACTCGCGGAACAGGCCCCGGACCCTGTCGCTCGCCCTGCACCTCAACGCCGTCATTCTGCGCGAAGCGAAGCGGAGTCGCAGAATCCACGCCGCAGGGCAAACATGAAGCATGGATTCTGCGACTGCGCTCGCTACGCTCGCTTGCGCAGGATGACGCGAACCGCGCAAGCCAACCGGGCTCGTATTTCCGGATACGGACCGAGCGCGCCCATGTACGGCCTGCTCTGGCCACTGTCACGGCGCCGTCACTCGCGGAACAGGCCCCGGACCCTGTCGCTCGCCCTGCACCTCAACACCGTCATTCTGCGCGAAGCGAAGCGGAGTCGCAGAATCCACGCCGCAGGGCAAACATGAAGCATGGATCCTGCGACTGCGCTCGCTACGCTCGCTTGCGCAGGATGACGCGAGCCCGGCACAGCCAGAGCGGGTCCTTGTGCGGCACGCTCTGAACCTGTCTCCCCGCGCCCCGGGCGCGGGGATCATGCTTTCAAGGGCTGCTTGACGCGCTGGCCGGAGCCGGCGGCGGCAAGGGCTGAACCGGAGTGGCATCGCTTTCGTGCCAGTGCATGTCGCCATCCAGGAAACGCTGGGCCGCCACCTGGTAGAAGGCGATGGCGTCATCCACATCCTGGCGATTGATGGTCTTTACCGGCGTGGCGTCTCCGGTCAGCGGATCGGGAATGACCTGATCAATTTCCTGGCGCGGGGAAAGAATGCTGAGTCGGTCGCCGTGATAGAAGCCCAGGCGCTGATAGGTGGACGGAAACGCCCAGGTGTCATCGTCGGTCACCTTGAAAATGTCACGCCCGAAGAAACGGCTGCGATAGCTGAAATGCAGCAGGCCCAGGATGGTTGGCGCGATATCAACCTGCGCCATGCGCCGGTCGATCTTGCGCGGCTTGATGTTGGCCGGTGAGTAGATCCACAGCGGAATGTGATAGCGGTCCAGCGGGATGCGGGTCTTGCCGGCACTGGACGCGCAATGGTCAGCGGTGATCACGAACACGGTATTGTCGAAGTAGTCCCGTTGCCGCGCACGCTTGATGAAATCGGCTATCGACCAGTCGGTATAGGCAATGGCGCCCTCGCGCGTACCATTGGGCTCCTTCACCCGGTTGTCGGGAAAGGTGAATGGGCGATGGTTGGATGTGGTCATGATATGCAGGAAGAACGGCTTGCCCTGCTTGTGGATGGCGTCCATCTGACTCAGCGCCAGGGTGTACAGGTCCTCGTCGGCGACGCCCCACACGTTTTCACTGTGAATGGTTGCGCTCTTGGGAATGTCCTGGCGATCAATCGCCTTGTAGCCGTTGTTGTTGAAGAACTCGTTCATGCTGTCGAAATAGCCGTAACCACCATAGACAAAGCGTGAGGCATAGCCGCGCTGATTGAATATGTCGGCCAGGGAGAACAATCCCTTGTTGTTGGGCTGCTTCACCAGCGAATCACCCGGTGTCGGCGGTATCGACAGGCTCAACGCCTCGAGGCCGCGCACGGTGCGTGTGCCGTTGGCATAAAGATGATTGAAGAACAGCGACTGGTCGGCCAGCTTGTCGAGATGTGGCGTGATTGCGCCGTGGCTGGATCCGAATGCGCTGATGAAATCCGCTGAAAGGCTCTCGACACTGATCAAAACCACGTTGAGGTGTTTTTCCGGACCCGGATTGCGAATGGCGCGAACAATCTGTCCCGGATCATCGCCCAGGTACTCGGCCTCGGGCGTCAAGATCATCTGCCGTACCCGCTTTTCGGCCTGCTTTTCGGGCAACTGGGCATAGAACTTCGGGAAGGACAGCCGACTGTTGCGAAACGCGGCAAAGAACTGGTAAATGCCATTGCCTGCAAGGGCATTGACGTAAGTGTTGCGGGTCTGGTCCTTCATGTCGGCGCTGATGGCGACGACACTCAAGACGGTCAGCCCGAGCCAGGCAAGCGCCACCAGGCTGCGCTTGCCGAAGCGGCTGCCGGAGTCGCGCGGCAGCAGTCCGCGTCGTGTCAGCCAGACAATCACCACGGACAAGCCGCCGATCAGCGAGAGCCACAAGGCTACCGGGTAGGATTCCTGGATGTTGCCCACCACCTCGCGGGTGTAGACGAGATAGTCGACCGCGATGAAGTTGAAACGCGTGCCAAACTCGTCCCAGAAAGTCAGCTCCGAGGCGGCCACAAACAGCAGGCCGTAGAGCATTGCCAGCCCCAGCAGCAGCATGAAAGCTGCCATCGGTCGCGAGCGGTAGGCCCGTGTTGGTACCAGCCACAGCACCAGTACCATCGGCCAGGCCACATACAGCAATGTCACCAGGTCGTAGAAGCCGCCAGCCAATAGCGCGTAGAGCCAGTACAGCGGATTGAGTGGCACGCCAGAACCGGTCATGGCCAGCAGCACGACGCGCGTTACCACGCCAATGGCCAGGTACACCAGACCCAGCCAGATCAGGGGGCGAAAGCGCTGCCACAGTGGCGACTGAAGAGAATTGTTCAATTGCATGGGTGACCTCATGGAATGATGCGCGTACACGCTCGCAGAGGAAGCTTCGGGAACGCTTAATGGCCCTCTGTTGAACACGGCGCAGATGGCAGGACGCGATGATAGCAGTAAGCAAAATCTAAGCCGCCGATGCGACGCTGCATCGGCGCCACATCGAGCACGCGACAACTGCATGCCATCCACGTCCACAACCCGCACGGTGATCGCCGCATGCATGCTGCTGTGCCTGTCGGCATGCGCCACCTACCACGAGGCCCCGCTGCAGGATTGGCATGGAGCGAACATCAGCCCGGCCACAAGCGTGTCCGCGGCGCAGATGCCTACCGTGGCCCTGACGCAACACCGATTTGATCCCACCGACGGGATGGATTGCACCGAAGTGGCCATGCTGGCCGTGGCCAACAGCCCGCACCTGAAGGTCATGCGTGACAAGCTCGGCGTCAGCCGCGCGCAGGCCTTTGCAGCCGGCCTCCTGCCGGACCCGCAACTTTCCTTGAGCCGCGACGTGCCTACCAGCAGCGGCAAGGACCTCAGCAACGCGTTCGGGCTGGGTCTCGCTTATGACCTGGGAGCACTGCTGACACGCTCGGCACGGGTATCGGCTGCGCGCGCCAGTCAGCGCCAGGTCCGGCTTAATCTGCTTTGGGCCGAATGGCAGACCGTTGCCCAGGCAAGACTGCTGTTTGATCGAATCCGCTACCAGCAGACTCTGGCGCGCCGCCTGCGGCGGGAGCTGGACGCGATCAAACCGCTGGAGCAGCGCATCCAGCAGGCTCTTGATCGCGGAGATCTGGATTACGCGGCGGCCAATTCCGGTCTGGATGCAGCGGCGAGCACGCGCACTCACTCGTCGATGCCGAGCAGCAGCTGGGCGATGCACGGCACCAGTTGAATCAATTGCTGGGCCTGGCGCCCGATGTGTCGCTGCATCTGGTCGGCGCAAGCTGGAACAGGCATCCGGATGAGGCGCAGGCGGATCGCGCGCTGGCTCAACTGACCAAACGCCGCCCGGACCTGCTGGCGCTCAAGGCAGGCTATGCGGCGCAGGAAAGTGCGGTAAGAGCTGCAATACTCGGACAGTTCCCGGCCGTGCAGATTGGCGTCAACCGCGCCAAAGACACCAGCGCCGTATTCACCACCGGCTTCAGCATCGGTATCACCCTGCCGCTGTTCGATCGCAACCGCGGCGCCATTGCCATTGCCCGCGCCACGCGCACGCAACTGGCCGACAGCTATCGCATGCGGCTGCTGGAAACCCGCAGCGAAGTGCATCGCCTGCGCGAGGTGCTGCGCATACTCGACCAGCAGCAGCCCGCAATCGATGACCATGCGCAGCAGATGGATGCCGCAGCGCGGGCCGCAACCAGGCATTGGCGCGACGGACTGCTGGACTGGCCAACCTGGCTCAGCATCCGCGCCAGCGCACTGGCTGCCGACAGGGACCGCTACGATCTGCGCCAGCAGCAGGCGACGGCGGCCATTGCACTGGAAACCCTCCTGGGAGCCGACTGGAGCGATCACGCGCCGGCCGCCAGGCCCTCGCTCAAGACCACGGATCCGGGCTCATGACTTCACCACGCCACTACCCTCTCCTGCTTCTGTTGATGATGCCACTGGCCGCGTGCGGCAGCTCGCAGCCGAAGCGCCATCGTCGCCCAGCGTGGCCGTTACCACGGTTACGCCGGAGCAGCGCGTGTTTCATCACAGTGTGCACGCCTGGGGCGAGGCTGCCGCCGACAGCCGCGCACTGGTTCATCTGAGCATGGCGCACGCGGGCCTCATCGGCGCCCTGCCGGTCGCCAGCGGACAGGCCGTGCACAAGGGCGACGCCCTGTTGCGCATGTCCACCGATCCAGGCGCATTGCGCAGCTACCAGCAGGCCCGCAGCGCCCTCCAGCTGGCACAAGCCGATCTGGCACGCATCAAGCGTCTGCTTGCGCAGAAACTGGCCACGCAGGCGCAACTTGCTGCGGCCCGCAAGTCCCTGGCTGATGCCAGGGCCGGCCTGCAGGCCGAGCGCGACCTGGGCACGGCACAGGGCAGCAAGACCCTCACGGCTCCGGCCGACGGCGTGGTCACGGCTGTGCATGTGGGCCTGGGCCAGCGCGTCGCCGCCAACATGCCCTTGCTCGACTTCTCGCCAGCACATGCGCTGGTCGCTCGCCTGGGCGTGCAGCCCGACAAGGCGGACGGGCTGGAACCCGGCATGCCGGTACAACTGAAGGCGGTCTATGGTGACCAGGACACGGTCATGGGACACCTCGACATGGTGGGCCGCGCCGTCGACAGCACATCCCGCCTGGTACCGGTGCGCGTGGTGCTGCCGGCAGAGCTGGGCAAACACCTGATTGCCGGCAGCGCGCTGGAAGGCACCATCCAGACAGCCGACTTCAAGGCCTGGGCCGTACCGCGCGCTGCCGTGCTCAGTGACAGCCAGGGTGCCTACCTCTTCCAGGTGAAGAATGGCAAGGCAAGGCGGGTCAAGCTGACGATTGACGAGCCGAACGGCAACACGCTCGGCGTGTCCGGAAAGATCCAGGCCGACCTGCCGATTGTGGTGATGGGCGCCTACGAGCTGTCCGATGGGGACGCGGTACGCGAGACCCCGAAATGACTGTCACCCTGTGGATGCGCCAGCATCAGCGCTCATTGATGTTCCTGGCCTTGATGATGACGGTCGGTGGCTTGATGGCTGCCTTCTCGATGCCCGTTTCGCTGTTTCCCAACGTGGCCTTCCCAGGGTTCGCGTGACCCTTGATGCCGGTGACAGGCCGGCAAGCCAGATGGCCGTGCAGGTGACCAAGCCGGTCGAGGAAGCGGTGCGCAATGTGCGCGGGGTGCGTGACGTGCGCTCCACCACCAGCCGCGGCAGCTCCGAGATCAAGGTCACCTTTGACTGGGGTGCGGACATGGGCCGGGCCCTGCTGTACGTCAATGCAGCGGCGGCCCAGGTGCTGCCCGACCTGCCCGCCGGAACTCGGGTGAGCGCCGAGCGCATGAACCCGACGACATTCCCGGTGCTGGCCTACAGCCTGCGCTCGGACAAGCTCAGCCCGACACAGCTGCATGATCTTGCCGAATATCAGTTGCGGCCGCTGCTCTCGGGCATCCAGGGTGTGGCCCATGTCGGCGTGCAGGGTGGCGCGGTCGGCGAGTACCACGTGAATGTGGATATCGGTCGACTGCGCGCGCAGAACCTGAGCCTGGACGATGTCAACCAGGCCGTATCCCGGGCCGCGACCATCCGTGCCATGGGCCGCATCACCGATCACTACAAGCTTTTTCTGCTGCTGGCCAACAATCAGCCGGTCAGCGTCGATGCCTTGCGCAACATTGTGCTGAAGTCCGGACCGCAGGGCGTGGTGCATCTGGCCGACGTGGCGACGGTCAAACTCGATCAGGAGCCGCAGTACATCCGGGTCAAGGCCGATGGCCACGATGCGGTTCTGGTGCAGATCTACCAGCAGCCTTCGGCCAACAGTGTGCAGATCGCCAGGGACGTGAAACAGCGGCTGCACGGCTACAGGCTTCCGCCGCACGTGCAGATTGCCAACTGGTACGACCAGACCGAACTGGTCAAGGCCGCCGCGAGCAGCGTGCGCGACGCCATCGGCATCGGCGTGATCCTGGCCGGCCTGGTGATCCTGCTGTTCCTGCGCAATGTGCGCGTCATTCTGGTGGCCCTGATCATTGTGCCTGCGGTGCTGGGCGTGACGGTATTGCTGCTGTCGGTGCTGGGCATGAGCTTCAACATGATGACCCTGGGCGGCATGGCGGCGGCAGTCGGTCTGATCGTCGACGATGTCATGGTGATGCTGGAACACATCATGCGTCGCCTGCGCACGGGTGAAGGCGAAATCCGCAAGCGCATCGCCGGCGCCGCCTGGGAGTTCACCCGCCCCCTGACCGGCTCCAGCGCCGCCACGGTGATCATCTTCCTGCCGCTGGCATTTCTGACCGGCGTCACCGGAGCATTCTTCAAGGCACTGTCGCTGACCATGGCCAGCGCGCTGATCATCTCCTGGGTGCTCACCTGGGTTGCCGTGCCATTGCTGGCAAGCTGGCTGATTGACGAGCGACACGCGGAGGAACCCGAGTCGAGCCGCTTTTCCGCGCGCATGCTGGCGGCCTACGAGGCAACTCTGGGACGGCTCATTCAACGTCCGCTGATGATCCTGGTGCTTGTCATTCCCTTGCTGGCACTGGGTGGACTGGCCTATGCGCGGGTCGGCACCGGATTCATGCCGCCCATGGACGAAGGCGGCTTCATCCTCGACTACCTTTCCAAACCCGGCACGTCACTTGAGGAAACCAACCGACTGCTGGGCCAGGTGGAGAAAATCATCCAGGCCAACCCCTACGTAGCCACCTATTCACGCCGTACCGGCCTGCAACTGGGCGGCGGGCTTACCGAAGCCAACGATGGCGATTTCTTCATTCGCCTGAAAGACGGCTCGCGGCCCTCCGCCGAACAGATCATGGACAGCGTGCGCAGCGAAATCCAGGACAAGGTGCCGGGCCTGGATATCGAGCTGGTGCAGCTGATGGAAGACCTGATTGGTGACCTCACCGAGGTCCCGCAGCCAATCGAGGTCAAGCTGTATTCGGACAACCCGAAGCAACTGCTGGGTACCGCCCGCCGGGTCGCCGCCGCACTGGGCAAGGTCAAGGGTGTGGTGGGCATACGCGATGGCATCAACCCTGCAGGTGATGCGCTCGATGTTCACGTGGACCCGGAACGTGCCGGACTGGCAGGCCTGACGCCCGACCAGGTGAGCATGCAGGTCAGCGCCGCCGTGGGCGGGACAGTGGCGACCCAGCTGCCACAGGGACCGAAAATGATCGGTGTGCGCGTATGGCTGCCGCGTGCCGGGCGCGCCCGCGTGGAGCAGTTGAAGGACCTGCTGCTACGCGCCGGCGACGGCCACATGCTGCCTCTTTCCCAGGTGGCCAGCATCACGGAAGTGAACGGTCAGCCGGAAATCACCCGTGAGAACCTGAAGCGCATGGCGGCGGTTACCGCGCGTATTTCCGGGCGCAGCCTGGGCGCCACCATTGCCGACGTCAAGAAGGTCCTGGCCAGTCCCGGCCTGATGCCGCCCGGCATGTATCACGAGCTCGGTGGCCTGTACGCGCAGCAGCAGAAGGCCTTCCACGACCTGACCCTGGTGATGCTGGCGGCCATCGCGCTGGTTTTCACCCTGCTGCTTTTCCTGTACGAGAGCTTTCGCGTCGCCATCGCCATCATGACCATGCCCTTGCTGGCCATGTCCGCGGTATTCATCGGCCTGTGGGTAACCGGCATCGAGCTGAACATCACGGCGATGATGGGCATGACCATGATCGTGGGGATTGTCACGGAACTTGCCATCTTCTATTTCTCCGAATTCGAGGAGGCGGCGCAGCGCATGGATGCCGACGATGCCAGGCGCTATGCCGGCCGCCACCGCATGCGCCCGATTCTGATGTCCACCATCGCCGCCATCCTGACCCTGATGCCCCTGGCGCTGGCGCTGGGCCGTGGTGCGCAGATGCAGCAGCCGCTGGCCGTGGCCATCATCTCCGGCATGCTGGTTCAGGTCCCGCTGGTCCTGCTTGTCATGCCGGCTTTGCATGCACTGATGATGCGCCGCACCGAGCACCGCGCCTGATCGGCGCTGCCGGCAGCCTGCACAAGGGCGTGCCGCCCATGCTGCACTGCACCACGGCTCCGCGCACACCCGCCGGCCGAGCCAAAGCCAAACTTAAGAATTGGAGACTAGGCTTGTATCAACCTGCCCCGGGACCAATCGCCGGGGCAACTGACAAATGGTCTTGCCAATGCGTGTGCTGCTTGCTGAGGACGATTCGGCTATTGCTGCTGCCCTGGGCGCTGCGCTGGGCGAGCAGAGTCACAGCGTGGATCATCTGCGTGATGGCCGCCTCGCGGACATTGCCCTGCACGACCACGACTACGACCTGCTGGTGCTGGATCTCGGGCTACCTTCCCTGGACGGAACCGAGGTCCTGCGAAACCTGCGCAGCCGCCACAGCGACATGTCGGTACTGGTAGTCACGGCGCGCGCCGACCTGGACGAGCGTATTCGGATTCTTGATTTCGGCGCCGATGACTTCCTGGTCAAGCCGTTTGCCCTGGCGGAATTCGCCGCTCGGGTACGCGCCCTGCAGCGACGCCGTGCCAGCCATGGTGCGCCCGAACTCAGCATCGGCAATCTGCGCCTGGACCTGCCCGGCCGACGAGTGCGCAATGGCGATCAGAACATGGAGCTGACCGCACGCGAGTTTGCATTGCTCGAGGCCCTGGCGACGCGCGCAGACAAGCTGGTCAGCCGATCACAGCTGGTCGAGGCGATGTGCAACTGGGAGCAGGACCTTACCGACAACGGCCTGGACATTGCCGTGCACCGCTTGCGCAGAAAACTGCAATCTTCAGGCACGCGAATCCGCACCGTGCGTGGACTTGGCTACCTGCTGGAAGAATTCAGCGAGATGGATGCGCATGCATGAACCGCGCGACCACGGACACCACGCCAGACACGCCGGACATAAAGCGCCGGCCAAGCCTGCGTCGTCGTCTGCTTCTGTTCCTGCTCGTGCCCATGCTGGTTGCCCTTCTGCTTGATGCCGTGCTTACCTACACCGCAGCACTGGCGTTTTCCAATCATGTGCATGACAAGGACCTCGCCAATGACGCTCTGACCGTGGCCAGCATGCTCAAGCGGGACTCGGAGCATGGGGAATTGTCGACGCAGGCGCGCTTCCTGCTCGAATATGACCCGGAAGGACGCGACTACTTCAGTGTCCGCAGTGCGCGCCTGGGTCTGCTCGATGGCAGCCGCAGCCTGCACGTACCGGTTGCCGGACTGTCTGCGGGCTCAAGCCCGGTACTGCAGGACGCCCGCGTGCACGGCAACGCGTTTCGCGTCGCCAGTGTCGCCATCGCCAACCCGGCGATGCCGCGGACCTGATCACCATCACCATTGCCGAGAACCTGCGCGCCCGCAGGCAGCAGGCCCGCCAGATTCTGCTGCTGGCAGTCCCGCTGCAGGCCCTGCTGATCATTGTCCTGCTGTTGCTGGTGCGCTTCGGTGTTCGCTCCGGACTCAAGGTTCTCGATCCGTTGACGCAGCGTCTGGCGAGCCGCGAGCATGAGCTGACCTCGATTGATGACAGCGACGTGCCGGTGGAGCTGCTGCCCCTGACCCGCACCATTGATGCCCTGTTTGCCCGACTGCGCAACCTGATGGCGCTGCAGGAACGCTTCATTGCCGATGCAGCGCATCAGTTGCGCACACCCCTGACCGGTTTGACCATTCATGTGGAACGCGCCAGGGCGCATGCCGATCACCCGGTCCTGGTCGATGCCTTGAATCACATCGGCTCGGTGACTGCACGGGTTACCCGAACGTCCAATCAGCTGCTGGCCCTGGCCCGCGCCCAGACACCGGCGAGAGCCAGCGCGGACATGCAGAAAATTGACCTGGCGGCACTTCTGCGCGAGACAATCGAACCGCGCCTGCATGAGGCCTGGGCCGCCCGGATCGACCTTGGCTACGACGGGCCCGAAACGCCCGTACACATGCTTGGCGACGCCTCGTCGCTGCAGGAGATGGTCGACAACCTGCTCGACAACGCCCTGCGTTACGCCGGCAGGGACTGCACCATCACTGTCGGCCTGGCGCGCGGCGGGGACGGCACGGTCTGCATGAGCGTCGAGGACGATGGTCCCGGAGTGGACGCATCCATCCTGCCCCGCCTGGGCGAGCGCTTCTTTCGCGATCCATCCAACTGCGAGCCCGGCACCGGCCTGGGTCTGGCCATTGTCGCGCAGATTGCCGAGCGCCATGGGGCACGTGTCATTTATCTTCGACGCCAGCCGCACGGCCTGCGGATCGAGATCCATTTTCCAGCACCGGAGCACCCAGCATGACCTGTTTGTCATGGCATGATCGTGCAGGTTCGACAGGCTGTCGCGGCTTGATCGGCTCGCTTGCACTGCTGCTGATGTCTTCGTGCTCCACCGTGCAGGTGCCGGACCTGAGCACGCCGATGCCGGCGCATTGGCGCAACCAGCCGGCTGCGCATGCCCCGGCCCCACCCGACCTGCACGGCTGGTGGCACGCCTTCGGCGATCCGAATCTCGACGCGCTGGTTACCCGAGCGCTGCATGCCAACCTGGATGTGGCGCAGGCCGTCGAGCGCCTGCGCGCGCAACGTGCGCTTTACGCCAAGGCCGATGCACCGTTCCTGCCATCATTGCATCTGCGCACCGATGACCCTGTGGACCCCGATGCCGTGGCCTCGTATTTCACCGTGGGGTTTGACGCCCAGTGGGAACTGGGCCTGTTCGGGCGACGCCAGGCCGCGCAACGCAACGCACAGGCCAGCCTCGATACGGCACAAGCGGAGCTGCGCCAGGCGCAGGTATCGCTGGTCGCCGAGGTGGTGCGCAACTGGATTGACCTGCGCTCGGCGCAGGACACGGTCAGGTTGCTGCAGCGTATTGAAGATGCGCAGCGGCGCACACTCGACTGGACCCGGGTTCGTACCCGGCTGAAGCTGGCGCCGCCCAGTGCCCTTGACCAGGCGCGGGCAGCGCTTGCCCGGACCGACGCGGACTTGAGCCTGCCACGCCAGCAGGCGACCGCCGCGGCGCAGCGCCTGGCGCTGCTGCTGGGTCAGAGCGAGCCCGACCCGACGTGGCTTGAGCCAGGCGGGGTACCGCAACTGGGCACGCATGCCATCCGATCGACACCGGCTGATCTGCTGCGCACCCGACCGGAAATCGCGCAGGCCGAGGCACGGGTGCTGCAGGCCGCCGCCGACCTTGGCATTGCCCGGGCCGCGATGTTCCCCGATATCGGCATCGGCGGCTCCCTGATCTGGTCCGCCAGCACCCTGACGCACAAGGAATCGGAAATCAATGCCATCGGTTCGGTCGGTCCGGTGATTGATATCCCGCTGTTCGACTGGGGTCTCAGGCAGGCTCGGGCGCATGCCCGCAGCCATCAGTTGAAGGCCAGCGTCCTGGCCTACAGAAAGGCCGTGCTGGAAGGTGTTGCCGAAGTCGAGACCGCGCTGGGCAATCTGGCCCAGCAACGCAGGCGGGAACAGGCCAACAAGACCCGGGTGAAGGCGCTGGGCAGCGTTGCCAGACAGCAGGCCGAGCGCCAGAAACTGGGTCTGGCAAGCAAGCTTGATGGCGAGAAGGCAGCGGTAGCCCACGCACAGGCCCAACTTGAGCTGATGCATGCCAGCGCAGCGCGAGATATCGCCTATGTGGCCTTGTACAAGGCGCTGGGCGGCGCACCGGATACGGTCCCGGACGCCCGTGGCCACGCACCTGCACAAACCACCCGCGAGACTGCCCGCTGATGGTGGCCCTGGCGCGCAAGACCATGATCTACGAATGGCGGCGTTTTCTGCCGGCCATTCTTTCTGTCGGTTTTGCCGGCCTGCTGCAACTCTTGCAGGCCGCCCTGGTGATGGGCATATTCGGCAGCGCCAGCATCTACGTCACCGGATCCGGCGCGGACATCTGGGTCGGCTACCCGGGTACGCAAAGTGTCAATGAAGGCCACTCCATCGACCCCAATCTTGCAATCCTGTTGTGGATGGATCCGGCAGTACGCCAGGTCGAGCCCTTTCACTGGGTCGATGGCGAGTGGCATACCAGGAACAGTGGTGCCGGCGACGTCACCGTCTTTGTCTGTGGCGTCGACCCGAACTCGCAGGGCCTGATGTTCAACCGCGTGCTGGCACCGGACCTGCGCGCAAAGCTGGCTCAGCCCGACGGCGTGATCGTGGACCGCTCCGACCTCGACAAGATGGATGCACAGGTAGGCGACATGGGCAGCATCAACGGCCACAGGGTAAGGATCGTGGCGGCAACCAGTGGCTTGCGCGCGCTCGGCGGCACCAACGTGATTGCGTCACTGGAAACCGCGCGACGTCTCGACAGCAACCCCGCGGAGGCGCACAAGCCCACCTACCTTGTTGCCAGGCTGAGCGATCCGCGCCAGGCAGGGCGCGTGGCGGCGCGCTTGCGGCACAAGAACGGGTTTGGTCCCTACCAGGTGTGGACCGCCAGGGCCTTTGCCAGGCGCTCGGTGCTATTCTGGCTGTTCGATACCGGTGCAGGCGTCGGCGTGCTTTTCATGGCTGGCATCGTTTTTCTGGTTGGCGCGGTCATCACCAGTCAGGCCCTGGTTGCCGCCGTGGTGGCGTCGGTGCGCGAGTACGCCACGCTCAATGCCCTGGGCGTGGGTGTTCGCAATCTGCGCTGGGTGGTGCTGGAGCAGGCATTCTGGGTTGGGGCATTCGGACTGGTGAGCGCCGCCGTGTTCGGCGCGCTGCTGCTGTGGCTGGCCCGAAGCCAGGACGTGCCGGTGGTACTCAACGTGCCGATATCGCTGGCCTGCGCCGCTCTGATCATGGCACTCGCCACGGTCTCGGGCCTGGCTGCCATGCGCAGCCTGCGCCGTGCCGATCCCGCCAGTTTGCTGAGGTAGGCATGACTGCAAGCGAAACCAGCATCGAAGAGCGCAGCGCCCTGATCGCCGAGAACATCGGCAAGTCATTTGCCTCGGGCGAGCTCGTCACCACCGTCCTGGACGGCTTGTCGCTGCATGTGGCCAAGGGCGAGCTGACACTCATCTCCGGTCCTTCGGGTTGCGGCAAGAGCACCCTGCTTTCGGTTTTGAGCGGCCTGCAGAAGGTGGATCATGGGCGCGTCTATGCATTGGGTGAAAACCTTGCCCATCTGGACATGCGCGCGCTGGAGCGTTTCCGGCTGCACCATACCGGTTTCGTATTCCAGGGCTTCAACCTGTTCCCGGCCCTGACCGCACACGAACAAGTGGAATTGCCGCTGCAATATCTCGGCTTGCCCATGCCCGTGGTCCGCCAGCGTGCCACCGAGGCACTGCGCGAAGTGGGCATGCTGGCGCGCCACCAACTGCGCCCATCGCAACTGTCCGGCGGCGAGAAGCAGCGTGTCGCCATCGCCCGTGCACTGGCCAAGAACCCGGCGTTGCTGTTTGTTGACGAGCCCACCAGTGCACTGGATGCGGCCAACGGCCAGATCGTTATCGACATGCTGCGCAATATTGCCCATCGTCATGGCACCACCGTCCTGTGTGTCAGCCATGACCCGCGCCTGGTGGCGCATGCGGACCGTGTACTCAGCATGGAAGACGGTCGCATACTCGATGATCAACGACGAAAGGCTCATACTTGAACATTCGGAAACACGTGCTCATGACTCATTTTCGCCCATCGCCGTTCCATGCCCTGCCCGTGTTGCTGCTCGTGCTTCTCGGATGCTCGGGCCCGGAACAGGCAGCAACCGATACCGCGGCGTCCGACCCGCCGTACACCGCCGTCGCCCGCGGCGAGGTTGGCATCGAGCATGGCCTGCTGTCGTTTGCCTCACCCATTGCCGGCACCGTCAGTGCTGTCGCCGTGCAGGAAGGTGACAAGGTCCATGCCGGGCAGGTTCTGGCCTCGCTGGACGATGCTGCAGTACGCGCCGATCTCGATACCGCCAAGGCCCAGTTGCAACAGGCGCAGGCCCAGCAACAACTGCTGGTTCTGCAGCAAAAGGCCGCCCGGCTGCATGCCAGCCGCGAGAACGCGGCAGCCGCCGCGGGCGCCGGCGCAGGCCAGGTTGCCGACCAGGCCAACCAGCAGGTTGCGCAGATCGGTGCGCGGCTCGCTGCAGCACAGGCAGGCACTGCGGTGGCCCGGGCACGCCTGCACAGCGTCAGCCATCGCCTTGCGCAGCATCAGCTGCGCGCACCCATTGACGCCTTCGTTGAGCAGGTACATACGCAGAAGGGTGAAATCGTATCGCCCACATCCGGGCCCCTGTTTGTCCTGTTGCCCGAAGTCCCGCACATCATTCGAGCCGAATTGAACGCAGGCTATGCCCAGGCCATCCACAAGGGCAGCAGCGCCACCGTGGTTCTGGAAGATGACAATGGCGGCGAGGCCTGGCCCGCGCATGTGCTCCGCGTGGGTCGCACGCTCAGCCCCTCCAGGCTGGATGAGGACCCCACTTCGCGGGCCATCGAACGCACCGTTTCCTGCGTTCTCGCCTTCGACAAGCCTGCCCGCCTGCGAATTGGCCGGCGGGTGCTGGTACGCTTTCTGCCGGACACTGACGAGGCGCAATGAGTCCCGAAAGATTGGCGAAACGACAGCATGACATTGTCGTTCGCATAGTCGCGCAGCCTGCGCCAGGCTGGCGCACCGCAGCCCGGGATGCCCATGATCGAAAATGCTGAATTCCTGTTCGAAGGCGGACGTACCGGCGTGCTGCTGGTACACGGACTGACCGGCACCCCGGCTGAAATGCTGCTGCTGGGCAAGGGTCT
The DNA here is from genome assembly GCA_963734945.1 of uncultured Gammaproteobacteria bacterium. Classification (GTDB taxonomy): domain Bacteria; phylum Pseudomonadota; class Gammaproteobacteria; order Xanthomonadales; family Rhodanobacteraceae; genus DASSBG01. The sequence continues at coordinate 14,008 of CAVTJF010000014.1, read as the reverse complement.
CAACAAGGCCGGCTTCACCGTGCACGGCGTGCAACTGGCCGGTCACTGCGGCAGCGAGGAGGACTTGCTGGCGACTGGCTGGCAGGACTGGTATGCCAGTGTGGAGAGTGCCGCCGAGCGCATGCGCGAACGATGCGACAGGCTGTACGTGGCCGGCCTGTCCATGGGCTCGCTTCTGGCCCTGCTGCTGGCCGCCCGGCAACCCGGCTGGATCAGCGGTGTGGGCGCGCTCGGCACCACCTTTCGCTACGATGGCTGGAGCATCCCGCCCATCGCCCGCCTGACCTTCATGCTGCCCTGGGTCAAGCGCCTGGGTCTGTTCCGCCACACCAGCTTTGTCGAACGCCCGCCCTACGGCCTGCGTGACGAGCGCATCCGCGAACGGGTGAGCACCGCCATGTTTGGTGAGGACAGCTCGGTTGCGGGGCTCCCCGGCAACCCGTGGCATTCGCTTGCCGACCTGCACGTGCTGGCAAGGCACACGCGTCGGCAACTGCACAAGATCACCTCACCCTGCCTGGTCGCACACGCCACCGAGGATGACGTGGCCAGCTTGCGCTACAACGCCGGGCTGGTGCTCCAGCATGTGTCGGGCCCGAGCGAACTGCTGCCGCTTGAGGACAGTTACCACATGATCACCATTGATCGCCAGCGGCGCCTGCTCATCTCGCGCCTGGCGGAATTTTTCAACCGGCACGCCGCCGCCTGCACCCCGAAGCGGACCTCGGCGGGCATGGCCAGCGCGGCCTGATCGCCCGGCTACCGACCGTGCAACCCGGCATATTTGCACTGTGGGCCCTGACGGTACTGCTGGACAGCGGCGGTCAACTGGCCTTCAAGGCCGCAGCCGGCAATCCCGACGCCGGCAGCGGGCTCGGCCGCTGGCGATTCATGCTGGCCCGCCCCTGGATCTGGATCGGAGCCAGCTTCTACCTGTTCGAGTTTCTCGCCTGGACTGCGTTCCTGTCGCTGGTGCCGCTGGGGCGTGGCGTGCTGCTGGGATCGATCAACATTGTTGCCATTCTGCTGGCCGGACGCTGGCTGTTCGGGGAGCGGCTGACACGCATGCGGATCATTGGCATCAGCCTGATCACGCTGGGTGTGGCGCTGGTCGGAGCCAGCTCATGAAACGCTTCTATCTGATCGGCTTTACCCTGCTGCTGCTGTTCGACACCCTGGCTCAGATCAGTTTCAAGATGGCCGGCTCGCAAGCCTTGCCGGTCCAGGCCAGCCTGACCTGGGTCCTGCGTCTTGCCGCCGAACCGTGGATTCTTGGCGCCATAGCCGGATACATCGGCGCATTCTTCACCTGGATGGCTCTGCTCAAGCATGCGCCGATCGGGCCGGCGTTTGCGGCCTCGCATCTTGAAGTGGTCAGCGTCCTGCTGCTGTCGGTGCCCATCTTTGGCGAACATATCGGCCCGGGCAAGGCGCTTGGTGCACTGCTGATCGTCGCCGGCATACTGTGCCTGGCCTACGATGAAGACCATGCGCCGGCCACCTGAACACGGTGAAGTACCCCCAACCGCCGGCCTTCCCCTGCGGCTTGCTGATCTTTGGCCCGGCGCCAGGACGGACCTGGCTGCCAGCCTTGCCGGACTCACCGACCGCAGGGATGCCCTGCTGACCTGCTCCGGCACCGCCGCGCTGGTCATTGCACTGACTACCCTGGCGCGCAACAGCGACCGACGCGAGGTCGTGATTCCAGCCTATACCTGCCCTCTGGTGGCGATGGCCGTGCGCCATTGCGGATTGGTGGTGCGCCTGTGCGACACGCGCCAGGATCATTTCGAGATGGATCCTGCGGCGCTGGCGGCCACCGTCGGGCAGAACACCCTGGCCGTGGTCCCCGCGCACCTGGGCGGTCGCCTGGCCGACATGGCCACCGTCGTGCGCATTGCCCATGCCTGCGGGGCAAGCGTGATCGAGGATGCCGCGCAAGCCCTGGGCGCCCGCCATGCCGACAAGTCGCCGGCGGCCGCGCTGGGCGACATCGGTTTCTACAGTCTGGCGGTGGGCAAGGGACTGAGCATCTACGAGGGCGGACTGCTTGCGGCGCGCGATCCTGGCCTGCATGCCGAACTGCGCCGCAACGCCGACGCCGTTCTTGTGCGCTCGCCGGCGTGGGAGCTTCGCCGCAGTGTGGAGCTGCTTGCGTACTGGGCCCTGTATCGCCCCCCGGGCATGCGCCTGGCCTACGGCATGCCACGGCGCCGGGCCTTGCGCCGCAACGATCCGATTGGCGCGGTCGGCGATCGATTTGCCGCGCGCATCCCCCTGCATCGGCCCGGGCACTGGCGCCAATCGGTCGGCGCGCGTGCCGCCGCGCGCCTGCCGGCCTGGCTGCAGCAGACCCGCCAGCAGGCCCTGCGGCGGATCGCCATGCTGCGTGAGCTGCCCGGCGTTACCGTGCTGGAGGATCGTGCGGGCGAGATGGGCACCTGGCCCTTGTTCCTGCTGCTGATGCCCAGCCAGGCCAGCCGCGATGCCGCCCTGTACCGTCTGTGGGCATCAACACTGGGCGTCAGTCGGCTGTTCATTCACGCCCTTCCCGACTATCCCGATTCGAGCGATCTGGCGGAGACCGATGCAGCAGCCAATGCACGTGACTTTGCCGCGCGCAGCCTCACGGTGAGCAACAGCCCATGGCTGGATGAAGCACGCTTCGAACGCATCGTGCAGGTGCTGCGCGCCTGCATAGTCGCCAGCGAGCCCGCTGCTTCCGGGTGAAGTTCAGTGCACCCCGGGCACACTCGAGTGCGCCAGTGCCTGCAGCAGCGTCTTGTTCAAGGCACGTTGCTGCGCTTGCCATTGCTCGAGCCTGGCCGCGGCAACGACAGGCTGCCGGTCCAGCGCCGCCAGCGCCCGCTTCCACAGATGCCGGTAGCGTATCTCCGATATGTCGCCGGTGATGTCGCTGGCAACGATGCGGCCCCGCCAGGAGTGGATCAGGCCAAGCATCTGATGCGCTCGCATCACGCCCTGATCCCAGTTGGTGCGCGCATCCTCGGCGCTCAGCACGTCCTTGTCGATCGACAGGTACAGCGGCGTCTTGCTGTCCTCCAGATGCTGCACCAGCGACCGCAACAGCGTGTCGGTATCGGCAAAGCTGCGGCATGCCAGACCCATGCCAAAACGCGCCGCCCAGCCCGTGTCGACGCCCGTGGACCAGTAGGTCAGGCGACCCTGACGCAAGGGTCGCCAGTAGTTCTGCCAGGCATGCCCCGCCGAAATATCCGGTGAGGTGATGCCCACCACATGCACGTGCTCGACGCCCGGCAAGGCGCAGGCACGTCGCACCCAGGAGCCGCAATGCACGGCAAGGGGAAAGCGCATGTTGTCGGGATGATTGTCCAGCACCACCACCATCAGCGGCCCGTGGCGCGCGGCTGCGCGCTGGATCAGGGGCAGACTCAGGTGGTGGAAATCACCACTGCCGGTGAGCACCGTGCCATGCACATCGGGCAGCAGTGCCTGCAAGTGCGAGGAGAACGCTGCAAGCCTGCGCATTGAGCAGGCGAAACGCAGCGCCTGTTCCCAATCGCGCAGGGGCAGCTCCAGTGCATCATCCATTCCGGCCGCAGAGCCATCCAGGTCCAGCACCACGGTTCTCATTGGCCGTGCTCCTCGAACCATTGGCGATCGCTCTCGAAATGGTGCGACAGGCGCTTCAGCAGCATGCGCAACAGGCGGCTGCGCGGCCGCACCGCGTGTCGGGTGAAGGTGAAGCGTGCCCCCAGGTGCGCCTTGACCTCGGGGTCGGTCCAGCCGGCGATGTAGTTGCGCAAGCCCATGCGGCGCGCATAGCCCAGGTTGTGCATCCAGCTGATCACGTACAGGTTGTGCTGGCGCGCCTGCGGGTATGCAAAGCCGACGTATTTGTCGACCAGGTTGCCGCCGCACTGATAGCACAGGTTCCAGCCGAGCAACTGCCCCTCATGCCGGTAGACGAACACCAGGCCACCGCTGCCGCCATCACGCAACACGGTACGAAAGAAATTGGCATCGAGTCGGTCGAAATGAATCTCGCTCTGATCGAATACGCCCTGATACAGCGCGAAGAAACGGGCCAGGGTCTGCTCGTCCTCGAATACCGGGCTGCCGGTGGGCAGCACCTCGATGTCCAGTTGATCGCGCACCCGCAACTTGCGCCGGATGTCACGCCGGGCGCCACGGGAAAGGCGAGCCAGGTAGGCGTCCTCGCTGTCGAAGTCGATCGGCACCCACGCCAGCGCCTGCCCCTCGACCAGCACGAAGCCCTGCCGCTCCAGCGCGGTGCACATTTGCGCGCTCCTTGCATTGGACGCCTGGTCCAGCAAGGGCGACTCAACCGGCAGGTCCTTGACGATCATGAAGGCCTGCTCACCCGCATGGCGATCAGCCAGTGCACGCGCCAGCTGGTCCGGCTCGACCGCGGCGGGCAGCCAGGCGTACTCGGTGACCGTACTGCCGATGAAACAGGTTCGCGGGCACAGCAGGCGGCCCCACCAGCGATAGCCTGGCCAGGCGCGGACGCGCCGTCGCAGTGCCGGCTCGGCGGTAGTAAGAAGGTCCAGACGCGTCAGGAATGCCGGGGTGCCATGCACGGTTGCCATGGAGCGGAAGCCGTCGGGTGGCGACGCCATGCACGCATCCAGCAGCGATTGGGGTTCCAGGGCGTTGACGAAAGACATTTGCAAGGTTGGGCGCATAGATTGAATAGTCAGATCAGCCCACCGCGGGCCCGGTCGCGCCGGTCACCCGCCCATATTTATCTGGAGCCAAGCAATGACCGAGTCCGTTCAGCAACAGATCCTCGACATCATTTCCAAACACTGCGAAGTCGACCCGGCCACGTTGACGCTTGATTCCAGGCTCACCGACCTGGGCATGGACTCGCTGGAGGCGATCGAAGTGATCTTCGACATCGAGGAACACTTTGACATCACCCTGCCGGAAAAGGACCCTGATTTCGAGTCCGACACTGCCGCGGGCCTGCTCAAGGCCGTGGAAGCGGGTCTGGCCGCGAAGAATGAAAAGGCCGAGGCAGGCTGATGGCACGTACCGTCCGCCTCTGATATGCCCTTCACCAAGGAGGACGCCGCAATGCGTCGTGTAGTAGTTACTGGCATGGGCGCCATTTGCGCGCTTGGATCTGATGCAGACACGTGCTGGCAGGGCATGCGCGAGGGCCGCTCGGCAATCGCACCGCTGTCCGGCTTCGACGGCAGCGACCTGCGTGTGGAAGTGGCGGCCCAGGTGGCCGGGTTTGATCCCGCTGCGCACTTTGATCGCAGGAAGCTGGCGCTGCTCGACCGCGTTTCCCAGTTCAGCCTGGTTGCCGCGCGCGAAGCGGTGAGTCAGTCGGGGCTGGACTTCGCTGAAGACGGTCTTGGCCTGCGCAGCGCCTGCGTGATTGGCACTGGCGTGGGTGGCGAACAGACCAACGACGCTGCGTCGCAACGACTCTACGGTGAGGGCGCCCAGCGGCTGCACCCGATGACCATCGTGCGACGCATGAACAATGCCCCGGCCTCGCAGTTGTGTATCGAATTTGGCTTGCGCGGCCCTTCCTTTGCCGTCTCCAGCGCCTGCGCCTCGGCCAACCATGCCCTGGCCCAGGCGTTTGCGCTTGTTCGCTCGGGCATGTCGGACGTGGCCGTGGCCGGCGGTGCGGAGGCGTGCATCACCCTCGGAGTGCTGCGCGCATGGGAAGCCATGCGCGTGCTTGCCGACGATACCTGCAGGCCATTCTGCAAGCAGCGACAGGGCCTGGTGCTGGGCGAAGGCGCGGGCATTTTTGTGCTCGAGGAATACGAGCATGCGCGCGCGCGCGGCGCGACCATCCTGGCCGAGTTTGCCGGTGCCGGCATGAGCGCCGATGCCGAGGACATGGTGGCACCGTCGGCCGATGGTGCGGCGCGCGCCATGCGCATGGCACTCGATGATGCCGGCCTGGCCACGGACGCGGTGGACTATATCAATGCCCACGGCACCGGCACGCCAGCCAATGACCCGACCGAGACGCGCGCCATCAAGCATGTATTCGGTGAGCATGCCGAGAAGCTGGGCATATCCTCCACCAAGGCGGTGCATGGCCATGCGCTGGGCGCCGCTGGCGCACTGGAGCTGGTGGCTGTCATCGGTGCCTTGCGCGAAAACACGCTGCCGCCGACCGCCAACTTCATCGATGCCGACCCCGACTGCTTCCTGGACTACGTACCCAATGAGGGCCGTCAGTCCAGGGTGCGTGCGGCACTGTCCAACTCCTTTGCCTTTGGTGGCCTGAATGCGGTACTCGCGCTGAAACAGGCGCCGTGAATCCGGGTGTGGCAGCGCGCGCACCGGCGGGCTCATGAATCGCGCTTGGCCTTGACCAGCAACTGATCGAGAAGACTCAGGCCGAGGTCAATTTCCTCGTAGCTGATGTCCAGTGACGGTGCCAGCGTGATCACGTTCTTGTACCAGCCGCCCACATCGAGAACCAGGCCCATCTTCTTGCCATTGTGAGTCAGATCGCCTGCCAGACCGATGTCGACCATGCGATCAAGCAGGGCGCGGTTGGGCGTGAAGCCGTCGGCCTCGCAAATTTCCGCCCGCAAGGCCAGGCCCAGACCATCGACATCGCCGATTTCCTTGTGCCGCTTCTGCAGCTCGCGCAGGCCGTCCAGGAAGTAGGCGCCCTTTTCCGGCACCGTCCTGGCGTAATCCAGCTCGTAGCCCATGCGGATTACCTCCAGGCCCAGCGCGGTGCCAAGCGGATTGGAATTGAAGGTCGAGTGCGTGGACCCGGCCGGGAACACCTGCGGGTTGATCAGCTCCTCGCGCGCCCACAGCCCTGATAGCGGGTTGAGACCGTTGGTCAGCGCCTTGCCAAATACCAGCACATCCGGCGTCACCCCGAAGTGCTCTATCGACCACAGCTTGCCGGTGCGCCAGAAGCCCATCTGGATTTCGTCCACCACCATCAGGATGCCGTACTGGTCCAGAACCTTTTTCAGGTCCTTGAAGAAGTTCATCGGCGGGATCACGTAGCCGCCAGTACCCTGGATCGGCTCGACATAAAACGCAGCATATTCAGCCTGGTTTGCCTTCGGATCCCAGACGCCGTTGTATTCGGTTTCGAACAGGCGTGCGAACTGGCGCACGCAGGCATCGGAGTATTCCTCTGCCGTCATGCCCTTCGGACGGCGGAACGGATACGGGAACGGGACAAACATGGCGCGCTCGCCAAAATGCCCGTAGCGGCGGCGGTAGCGATAGCTGGAGGTGATCGCCGAGGCACCCAGGGTACGACCGTGGTAGCCGCCCTCGAAGGCAAACATCAGGCTCTTGCCGTTGCAGGCGTTGCGAACGATCTTGAGCGAATCCTCGATGGCCTGGGCACCGCCCACGTTGAAGTGCACGCGCCCGTCCAGTCCGAACTTTTCCCGGGCGTCCAGCGCGATGGTCCTGGCCAGCTCGACGCGGGTGGGATGCAGGTACTGGCTGGCAACCTGCGGCAGCAAGTCGATCTGACGATGCAGTACATCATTGAGGCGCTTGTTGCGGTAACCGAAATTGACTGCCGAGTACCACATCTGCAAATCCAGAAACGGCACATCCGCACTGTCGAACATGTAGCTGCCTTCGCAGCGACGAAAGATCTTTGGTGGATCAACGTAATGCACGGTGTCGCCGTGCGAACTGTAGCGGGCTTCGTCGGCCAGCAGCTGGGCATCCTCGACAGATGCATCCAGGTTCTTTTGATGAAGGTTCATTGACGGTTCCTGTGTTTACAGCAGGTCATTGGGGAGGCTCAGGACTGCGCCACCAGGGGCAGCGCCACTGGCGCCGGATCAAATTCGCCGGCCAGAAGCCGCGGCATGAGTGCCAGCACGTCGCCGAAGTTCCGGATGGGCTGGTAGGCGAGCCCGCCGGACTGGCAGTGATCGATCAGGTGGTGCTTGGCAAATACAAAGTCCACTTCCTCGGCTGCACAGAAGTCCGACGCACCGTCACCGATAAGCAGGGTATGCCGGCCACTGATGCCAGCCTGCCGGACGCATGCGCACTTGCAGGTGCCGCTGCGGCAGTTGCTGGCACTGAAGGGGGAATCGAGTTGCCAGCGACGATCACCTGTACGGCGCAGGTGATTGCCTGCAACCGGAAGGTCCTCGACTCCGTCACGCACCAGCATGGTGCGGATGGCGTAGTCCAGGCCGTCGCTGACAATACGAAGTGGTATCGAGTGCTGCCGTGCCATTGCCACGAAGGGCGCGAACGCCGGGTCAATCTGGCAGCTTTCAAGACAGGCATGGAACTGCTCGGGACTCATGTCCAGCAGCGCGACCTGCTCGCGCATGCATTCGCGCGAACCGATGAGACCGTCGCGCCAGTCGCTCTCCAGCTTTTCCCAGCCCGCACGCCCATGGCGCTGCAGCAGTTTGTCGATGACGTCATCAAAGGCGATGGTGCCGTCGAAGTCACAAAGAATGGTCCAGTCGGACACGCGCAAGCCCTTTTTCGAGTGAGGCATGGCGATCAGTCTGGGCAGCGAGCCTTTCGGCATCCTTTCCGCGAAATACACGGCAGCAGGCCATGCCGAAGCCCGCCGCCCAGGCACGCGCCGCGTCGTGCCGGCGCACGCGCTGCGCAAGCCGAGATCGGCGCTGCGGCGCGCCAGGAGTTAAACAAATGTTCGAAAGTTTTGTGCAAGGTGGACGGCCTAGATTGGCACCATTCCGCACCCGGTGACAATCACACATGCATGCCACTCTGGCTCCTGCAATCGGTACAAACTGGTCGGCTCTGGCGCTGGTTCCGAAGTTGATCGGACAGCGGCGATCTGTTGTCAGTCGCCTGCTGACACACCAGCAACGGCGCGTCGATGCCCAGCTTTGCCGCCCCGGCCAGCTACCGACGCAGGGCATCTATCGGGTTCTCATCTGCCGACCCAACCACCGCCTGGGCAACACATTGCTGCTCAGTCCGCTGTTGCGCGAACTGGAAACGCTCTACCCGGGTGCGGAGATCGACATCGTAGCGGCCGGTGACGCGGCGGCGGCGCTTTACTCCTCGCGCTTTCAGGTTCGAAGAATTGCCAGCTTGCGCCGCCATGCCGCGAAGCATCCGCTACATACCGTCCGGCAGCTCAAGGCGATGCGTGCGCACACCTACGATCTGGCCATCGATGCCAGCATGGACTCCAACTCCGGCAGGCTGCTGCTTGGGCTCGCCCATGCGCGCTACAAGCTCGGCTTCGCCAATGAGGCCGAACCCGGCAATGCAATGCATGCCTATGCCGGCAACTGCCCCGCGCACCACGGCAAGCGTATTGTGCACCTGCTGCGAACCGCCTACGCCGACGACTGCGCTGGCGACTGGCCAACACTCAACCTCGATCTTTCTGCCGAGGAACTGCGCCGCGGTGCAAGGGCCCTGCAGCAGATCATCGGCGAGTTGTCGTTGAGCAGGGAAAGCACCCCGGTCATCGGCATCTTTGCCAACGCCACCGGAAGCAAGTGCTACCCGGAATCCTGGTGGAATGCGTTTGTGACCCGGCTGCGGGCCCGTCGCCCCGGGCTGCGCATTGTCAACGTGCTGGCGCAGCACGGCAACTCGCAACTGCCCCAGGTGCCAGCCGGCTACTTCACCAGCAACCTGCGCCACCTGGGCGCGGTACTCGCCAATCTGGACGGGTTTGTCAGTGCGGACTGCGGCGTGATGCATCTCGGGGTCGCTGCAGGCACCCCGACGCTGGGACTTTTCACCAGGGACAACATGGACAAGTACGCGCCCTTTGGCGGCAGCAATGCCGCCCTGAAGACGCAAAGCACCGGGCTTGACCCGCTTTTCTTCGAACAGGTGGTGACCTGGCTGGACACGGCATTGCCGGTGCTATCGCCGCATGAAGATAAGGTGCACCATGCCTGATCGAGCCGACGCCAGAACGAACGGCAGGCGATGCGCGGGCCAGGCCGGCCGATACGCCGCCGCAACCACCTGCAGTCAGGAGCTTTCCGGATGAGCACCAGTCAACACCTGACCGATGAGCATGGACCTCCGTCCGTCAGCCCAATGCGAAGTCATGACCACCCGTTTGTACCAGGAGGATCCATCCACATGCCAACCACCAAGCGATCACCCATCATCCTTGCGCCCCTCATGCTCATCGCCGCGCTCGCGACGCAGACGGCAAATGCTGGCGGGGGCCCACTGGGGATCGACCACAAGCTGCACTACGACAACAGCGGCATCTGGAAACGATCCAACCAGAAGAATCTGCAGTATGCGATGGTGGCGACTGTCGTCGGCGGTGCCTTCGCACTTGGCGATGACAGCAAGCTGGGCGATACCTTCTGGCGTTCGCTGGATGCGGTGGCCATCTCCAGTCTGGGTGCGGAAGGCCTGAAACTGACCTTCCAGCGCAAGCGGCCTTCGCAAACCGACAACCCCAATGACTTTTTCAAGGGCAGCAGCTACCAGAGCTTCCCCAGCGGCGAGGTCGCCGCACTGAGCGGCGCAGTCACGCCATTCATCGTGCGCTACGGACACGAGCACCCGGCCGTCTACGCACTGGCGCTGCTGCCCGCCTATGACGCCGTTGCGCGTATGAAGACCCATGGTCACTGGCAAACCGATGTACTGGCTGGCGCCGCACTCGGCATCGGCGTGGGCGTCTGGGCCGCACACCGCGACAGCTCGATCAGCGTGGGTCTGCTCCCCGGCGGCCTCAGCGTCGGCTACGTGCACCATTTCAAGCCCTGAGACGCAGGCAGCAGACCGCTGTGCGTGATTCATGTCAGGGCCTGCGCCGAAGCGCCTGAGAAGAACAGCACGGCAGCGCGTTCCAGCGCTACCGTGTCCAGTCCGGGGGATTACCGGCTTGCAACCGGACTATCGACCGTTGCCCATGTCACCGGCATGCGAATGCGGAAAGCATTGGTTGAGCATTCTCGGCCAATACAACGCGGACAGGCCCGCCATGGCAGGCCTGTCCGGTCGAGACGAGATGGTCAGTCGTTGTCGTCGTCGGCGTCCTTGCGCTCTTCAGCCGCTTCATGCGCCTTGCGGTCCTGCACGGCCTCTTTCGCCTCATCGGCCGCGTTCTCGACGCCATTCTCGAGCACCTTGCCGGTTGCCGCATCAATGCCCACTTCGTGCACCTTGCCTTGATAACGGATGTCGAACGAGTAGCGCAGGCCGCTGCCGCCGGGTTCCTTCTCCAGTTCCTGAGCGACAATCTCGCCAGGTACCGTCCTGGTGGCAGTAGCCCTGGCCTGGGACAGACTGACCTTGGCGCTGCCGAGATACTGCGCGCCATCAAGCTTGCCCGCCCATGCCGGCAATCCGGCAGCAAGCAGCAGGACAGCGCCTGCCGCGGCGAGATATCGTTTTCCGAACTTCACTGATTTCATGCGAGCCTCCGATTTGGAATATGGACAGCGCGTAACGATGTCATCGCTACGCCTGTACATTATTCAGAGGCAGTCTTAGGCAGCGCTTACCCGTCACACCCGTGCTTGAATGCCCGGCCTTCAGGAATTCCGCTCGACGCGGGCCCGTTACCCGGCTGAACCGCCATGGGAGGAAAGCGCGGCCTGCGTCCAGTCCAGGCGTGCCGAGAACATGCCGTCCTCATCCAGCGCAAACGACAGCGACAGACCAAGCGCCCGCGCTGCGGCACCGGCAAGGCTCAGACCCAGGCCGGTATGGGCATCCGAGTTTCGCTGCTTCTGCCAGTAACGTTGTCCCAGGTAGCGGATATCATCAGAGTCGAGGTCGGGCGCGCGATTGCTGACAGCAAATTGCGCCTGTTCGACTTGCACAACAATCGTATCCCCTTCGGGCGCGTAGGCCGTGGCATTGCTCAGCAGGTTTGCGATGATCAGCCTGAGCAGATCGCGATCGGTGCTCAATCGAACGGCGCGTGAGCTGAACCGGGACTCCAGCTGCTGCCTTCGCGTCTCCATCGGTGTTCTCAGATGCGCAAGCTGTGCTTCGACCAGTTCGATCGCATCGATGCCCGAGGGTTGCAGGACCTCGACCCCGGCCTCGAGCCGCGTCAGCAGCAGCAATGCCGAAACAGTCGATTCCAGCTCACCGGACAGGATGCTGACTTCCGCAAGGATCTCGCTGGTCGAACGCTTCGACGGATGCCGCAGTTCCACATCCAGCAAGGTGCGCAACTCGGCCAGGCTGGTACGCGTCTCATGTGCCACCGCCCCGGCGAAACGCCGTTCACGCAACACACCTTCGTCCATGCGCTCGAGCACCTCGTTGAACCGCTCCACCAGCGGCCTGAGTTCGCCAATTCGGCTGGCGGGAAGCCGGCGCCCTGTCTCTTGCGGGCCGATATCGCGCATCTGCTCGCGCAACGCCGCCAGCGGTTTGAGGCCACGGCGAACCAGCCACGGCGACAGCACCAGCACCAGAAACAGAACCGCCATGGGCACGGCAATGAGGATGGCGTCGGTCTCCAGAAGAATATCCTCCAGCGGCGCGACCGATTGCATCAGCAAAAGGTGACACATGATCCGGTGCTCACCGTTTGCGAGCACGGCCTCGTCGTTGAGCGCGAAACTGATCTGTACCGCACGCTGCTGACCGGCGCCGGAGCCCAGGGTGCTGTACACCGACTGCAAGGGATCGCCGGCCGTATACATGGCCGCCAGCGCCAGGCCCGCATGCGGACCATGCGACAGGGTCCTTCCGTTGGCGCATCGCGCCAGAAAGCTCTGCGTCAGCGACGGCAACAGGGGATGCTCGATCGGCCGCCCGCCGGCTTCCATCTGCAGACCCTGCGGGCCGTCCTCAATCAGTGCCGCCACGGCCTGCGCCTGCACCAGCAGACTGGAATCAAAACGATGCCTCAATTCGTTATCGATGAGGTTGTCCATCAGCAAGGCCGCAGCACCGAGCAACACCGCCGCCGTCAGGCCGACCAGCAGGGAAACGCGGTTGGCGAGCGAAAATGCCCTCACGGAATGAGGTACCCGGCACCGCGCCGATTCTTGATCAGATCGGGAACGCCGGCCTGCTCCAGCTTGCGCCTCAGGCCGTGCACCAGGACCTCGATGCCCCGATCCGATGCCAGGTTGTCACTGTCACTGATCATGTCCTGGATCTGCACGCGACTGAAAACCCGACCCTGATGGCGAACGAGGAGAACCAGCAAGGCAAACTCCCTGGCAGTCAGGGCCAGTATCTCCTTGCCTGCCCGCACCTGCTTGGCGCGCACATCAATGCGCAAGGGTCCATGTTCAAGTTCGGGCGCCTGCGCCTGTATGGGCCGGCGAGCCAGGGCGTGCAGACGCGCCAGCACTTCATCGAAAGCAAAAGGCTTGACCAGGTAGTCATCGGCGCCGGCATCCAGCGCCTCGATGCGGTCGGCCACCTGATCGCGGGCAGACAGCACCAGAACCCGCGGCCGCTCCTGCTTGACCGCAAGCTCACGCAGCACGCCAAGCCCATTGAGCCTGGGCAGCATCAGGTCCAATACAAGCAGCTCGTACTCGTAGGTCTTCAGGAACTGCAGCGCCTGTGCACCATCGACGGCTACATCCACGGCGAAGCCTTCTGCCTCCAGGCCCCGCGCCAGCGTCGTGCGCAGGCGTTCGTTGTCTTCCACAAGCAGCAATTTCATGGCACACGAACTCCGGGGGATTGGCCAAACTCGAACGTCACGGTGACGCCTTGCTGTGGATGGTCAGGTCCCTGGCGACCCTGAAGCCCACCCTGCCGCTGCGGATACCGGCGGGCGCGGCCACACGATACGCCGAGCGATCCTGCTCCGGGGAGCTGCCCCAGGAGCCACCGCGCACCACCCGCGCGCTGCAGCCCGGATTGACCCAGGCGCTGCCATCGCGTGGTGCGCGCGTGTAGTTGTCGTGCCAGCAGTCGGTCACCCATTCGGACACATTGCCGTCCATGTCATGAAGCCCGAACGGATTGGCATCGAAGTGCGCCACCGGCGCCGGCCCCCAGAAACCGTCGTTGTAGCCGGCAAAGGCCCGGATCCACTTGCGACCATTGGGGGCACGATCGC
>CAVTJF010000013.1:0-5950 GCA_963734945.1 uncultured Gammaproteobacteria bacterium | reverse complement strand
CCGTGGTGCGCAAGGTCTCACCCGCGCCCAGGCGGCTGCGCTGCGCGCGCGCGAGCCGGCGCAGGTCCTCGAAAAGCATCGGCAGCAATGCGTCCATGGCCGATTGATCGCCCTGCTTGAGGCGCTCCAGCAAGTGCTCGATTTCCCGGTCGCTGGACGGCGAATCGGTCTGGGCCATGAGGTGGGCACGTGCGTGAGGGTCGTTGTCACGATGGTAGAGCATTCGCCCGTGCCTGACTAACCCCGCGACACCGCGCTGCATCGCTGCACGGTGTCCGTGCGCCGGGGGTGCAGTGTCCGCGGACACCGTACGTTGCCGGACGCCCTCATGAAAAAGACTTTTGTTTCAGCAAGTTGCGGCATGTGCCGGGTTGGCATGTGGATTGCAGAGACAGGAGTAGACACATTGGGGACACCCGGGACAAACAGATGATTCGAGACACATCCGCAACCGACCGCCTGGTCGAGGTCAATACCACGCGCCGTCGGGCCTACTGGATTGGTGGCGCGCTTGTGCTGCTGGTGCTGATTGCGCTGGCTGCGGCGCCGGTCAAGCGCATGCTGTCGGCCGATGCGTCGGTCAGTGGCGACCGCCTGTCGTTCGCCACGGTCGAGCGCGGCTCGTTCGTGCGCGACATTGCCGCCGATGGCCGCGTGGTGGCGGCGGTGCGCCCGACCCTCTATGCGAACTCGCCCGGCATGGTGACCCTGAAGGTGCATGCCGGCGATACGGTAAAGAAAGACCAGGTGATGGCCGTGCTCGACAGCCCGGAGCTGACCAACCGTCTGGCCCAGGAGCAGTCGGCCCTGGATGCCATGCAGGTCGACTACGAGCGCGCCAGGATCGATGCGCGCAAGCAGCGGCTTGAATTGCAGAAGGCTCTGGACAATGCCCTGATTGATGAAAAGGCCGCCGCGCGCGAGCTCGATCGGAATCAGAAGGCGTTTTCCAAGGGCGCCGTGCCGGGGCAGGACGTGTCGCGGGCACAGGACGCGCTGGACAAGGCCGAGATTGCGCTCAAGCACGCGCGCAGTGACCGCAACCTCGACAGCGACAGCCTGGATTTCAACATCAAGGCCAAGAAGCTGGCCCACGACCGCCAGGCACTGCTGGTCAAGGATGTGCAGCGTCAGGTCGATGACCTCAATGTCCGTTCGCCGGTGGATGGCCAGATCGGCCAGATCTTCGTGGCGCCGCGTGCGACCGTGGCCAAGGACGCCAAGCTGCTGACCGTGATCGACCTGTCGGCACTGGAAGTCGAGGTCAAGGTGCCGGAAAGCTTTGCCCGCGACCTTGCCGTCGGCATGCCGGCCAATATCAGTGGCAACGGCAAGAAGTGGCAGGGCGCAGTCAGCGCCATCTCGCCGGAGGTGGTCAATGGCGAGGTGTCGGCGCGCGTGCGCTTCGAGGGTGACAAGCCCGAACAGCTGCGCCAGAACCAGCGCCTGTCCGTGCGCATCGTGCTGGACAAGCGCGACGACGTGCTGACCGTGGCGCGCGGCTCTTTCGTTGACCAGTCCGGCGGTCGCTATGCCTACGTCGTCAAGGACGGTATCGCCGTCAAGACACCAATCCGCGTTGGCACCAGCTCCATCGACAAGGTCGAGATTCTGCAGGGCCTGAAGGCCGGCGACAGGATCGTGATCTCCGGTACCGACAACTTCAATGATGCCGAGAAGGTGGCAATCAGTGATTGAAGAGCGGGGAGTCGGGAGTAGGGAGTGGGAAGTGGAAAAGCACGATGACTCCACCGCTTTCCTGCTTCCTACTTCCTACTCCCCACTTTCCAGCAACACACCCGATAGCCGACAAGAATCAAAATTCGCCACACACCAACCAAGGAACCCACCATGCTAAAAATGACCCACCTGTCCAAGGTCTATCGCACCGAAGTGGTCGAGACCTATGCCCTGCGCGACTTCAGTATCGACGTCAAGGAGGGCGAGTTCGTCGCCGTCACCGGGCCTTCCGGCTCGGGCAAGACGACATTCCTGACCATCGCCGGCCTGCTCGAGTCCTTCACCGGCGGCGAATACCTGCTCGATGGCACCGATGTCAGCAATCTCAATGACAACGCGCGCTCGAAGATCCGCAACGAGAAGATCGGTTTCATTTTCCAGGCGTTCAACCTGATTCCGGATCTCAACGTGTTCGACAATGTCGAGGTGCCGCTGCGCTACCGCGGCATGAAGTCCGCCGAGCGCAAGCGCCGCATCATGGATGCGCTGGAGCGCGTGGGCCTGGCATCACGCATCAAGCACTATCCGGCCGAACTTTCCGGCGGTCAGCAGCAGCGCGTGGCCATTGCCCGGGCTCTGGCAGGCAGCCCCAAGTTGCTGCTGGCCGATGAACCCACCGGCAACCTGGATACACAGATGGCACGCGGTGTGCTGGAGCTCATCGAGGACATCCATCGCGACGGCGCCACCATCGTCATGGTTACCCATGACCCGGAACTGGCGGCGCGCGCCCAGCGCAACGTGCACATCATCGACGGCCAGGAAGTGGACATCACCGAGGAGCCGCGTTTCCACCACGAGCATTCAGAGGACGGCGCCAGCGAGCATTCCGCGGGTGCGCGTCAATAGGAGTGCGAGTCCGGGCTCGGGGGCCGCGTCGTTGCAGGCGATCGTGCACGAGGCCCGCTGGGTGATCTGCTGCGGTGAGTCGAAGGCGTGGAAACGCCCGGCTTGCCCAGGGGTTTCGATGTAGCGATTCGATATTCGGGATGAAGCCAATGACTGCACAAATCCACAAAGCCGCAATGACATCGGGCGCCGGAGTGTCGGTGTCGGGTTGCGGGCTCTCGACTCCCGCCACAAGGAGGGCGTGAGCGTGTTCCGCTACTACCTCAACCTCGCCCTTCGCAGCCTCAAGCGCAATCCGCTGCTCACGGCTCTCATGGTGCTGGCCATCGGTTTCGGCGTGGCGGCATCCATGACCACCTACGCCGTGTTCCGGGCGGTCTCGGGCAACCCGATACCGAACAAGTCCGAGCAGTTGTTCAAACCGCAGATCGACAATTGGGGTCCCAAGCAGGGAAGGAAGGATGGCGAGCCACCCAACGCCATGGACTATACCGATGCGATGGCCCTGATGAACGCCCGCAAGGCGGCCCGACAGACCGTGTTCTATCCGATTGGTCAGTCGCTGATTCCCGATGGCACCACCAGCAAACCGGTCGGCGTGGTCGGCTACGCCACCTACACCGATTTCTTCACGATGTTCGACGTGCCGTTCGAATACGGTGGCGGCTGGCCCGCGTCCGACGATGCCAGGCACGGCAACGCGATCGTCATCACTGCCAAACTCAATCAGCGCCTGTTCGGCGGCGGCAACAGCGTTGGCAAGTCCGTGAACATGGATGGGCGCAGCTACCGCATCACCGGTGTGACCCGGGCATGGAATCCGCAACCGCGCTTCTACGATGTGGCCAATGGCAGCAGCTTCGGCACTGCGCCGCAGGTGTGGATTCCCTTCACCCATGCCATAGATCTGCAGATCGGCACTTTCGGCAACAACAATTGCAACAAGGCCTCCGACCCCGGCTGGGATGGCTGGTTGCGTTCCGAATGCGTGTGGCTGTCGTACTGGGCCGAGTTGCCCGACGCATCGGCGGTTGCCGCCTACAGGAGTTATCTCAATGGCTATGCCGCCGAGCAGCAGCGGGCGGGTCGGTTCGACTGGGCGCCAAATGTGCGTTTGCGCAACGTCATGCAATGGATGGACTACCAGCACGTGGTACCCACCGAGACACGCGTTTCACTGCTGGTGTCTCTGGGCTTCCTGCTGGTATGCCTGGTGAATACCGTGGGCCTGCTTCTGGCCAAGTTCCTTCGGCGTGCGCCGGAAATCGGCGTGCGCCGTGCCCTGGGTGCGTCCCGCAAGGAAATCTACACGCAATTTCTGACCGAGGCGGCCATTGTGGGCCTTGTCGGTGGCGCGCTTGGCTTGCTGCTCACGGCGGGCGGGGTGCTCGGCATCGGTCTGGTGTTCGAGCCGCAGATCGCCCGCCTGGCGCGCGTCGACGTTGCCTTGGTCGCACTGACCCTGCTGGCGGCCATTGTGGCCACCGTGTTTGCGGCGATCTACCCGACCTGGCGCGCGTCGAGCGTGCAGCCTGCCTGGCAACTGAAGTCCAACTGATTGCGGAGCAACCACCATGCAGATCAAACCCATTCTCTCCGCGCTCAGGCACCACAAGGCAGGCACCGTGCTGATTGCCCTGCAGATCGCCCTGACCCTTGCCATCGTGTGCAACGCATTGTTCATCATCCAGCAGCGCGTATCGCACCTGTCGCGTCCAAGCGGTATCGACGAGGCGCAGCTGATCCGAATCCAGAACCAATGGGTCGGACAGAGCGACAACGACTATGCCTCGCTGATTGCCACGGATCTGGCGACGCTGCGGCAGTTGCCCGGGGTGGTCAATGCCTACTCCACCAACTCGGTGCCACTGAGCAACGGGGGTTGGTCAACCGGCATTTTCCTGGAGCCGGTAAAGCCCGACCAGGACAAATCGGCGGCGCATACGGCCTTGTATTTCGTGGACAACAACACGGTCGACACTCTGGGCCTGAAGCTGGTGGCCGGACGCAATTTCCGTGCCAGCGAGGTTGTTGACTTCATGCCGCGCAGCAAGGCCCAGCCGCCGGTGGTCATGGTCACTCGTGATCTGGCGCACAAGCTGTATCCAACGGGCAGCGCCGTCGGCAAGGTTCTGTACACCATCGACAAGCCGAGCACCATTATCGGCGTGGTCGAGCGCATGCAGGTGCCCTGGGTCGGCAACTGGGCGGCCAACTGGGACGGCAATTCGCTTCTGGTACCCGCACGCCTGATCGCCAACGGTTCCGACTATGTCGTACGCGTGCAGCCGGGGCAGATGAACAGCGGTGCTGCGCACTGCGCCCAAGGCCCTGTACGCCGTCAATCGCATGCGCATGATTCCGGACGATGACGGCGTGATGCCGTTCAGCGCGATACGTGCCGAGGCTTACGCCAAGGACCACGGCATGGCCATCCTGATGGGCGTCATCTGCCTGGTGCTGCTGGGAATCACGGCGGCCGGCATCGTGGGGCTTACCAGTTTCTGGGTTGGCCAGCGTCGCAAGCAGATCGGCGTGCGCAGGGCACTGGGTGCAACCCGCAACGACATTCTCGCCTACTTCCTTACCGAGAACTTGATGATCGCGGTGGCCGGTGTGGTGCTTGGTGCCGTGCTCGCGGTGGCCATGAATCAGTGGCTGATGAGTGCCTTTGAAATGCAGCGCCTGCCCTGGTTGTGGGTATGCAGTGGCGTGATCGTCCTGCTGGCACTGGGCCAGGCGGCCGTCATGGCACCGGCCCTGCGCGCCTCGCGCGTGCCACCGGCACTGGCCACGAGGACAGTGTGAATCAGATGAGGACGAACGGACATCGCAACAAGGCAATTGCCGCGGATCCTGTCCCCGGCCTTCCGGTCCCCGATCTCGACCACCCGACTGTCGCTATTGCAGGCACATGACCATGTTCAGCTACTACCTCAATCTCGCCCTTCGCAGCCTCAAGCGCAACAGGATGCTGACTGCGCTGATGGTGCTGGCGATTGCGCTGGGCATCGGCGCGTCGATGACGACGCTGACGGTGCTGCATGTGCTCTCCGGCGATCCCCTTCCGGAGCGCAGCGACACGGTTTACCGTCCACAGCTGGACCCGCAGGACATGCGCGGCATGGGCGTGGACATGGGGCCGGGCACCGAGCCGCCGAAGCAGGTCACGCTGGTCGACGGTCGCAACCTTCTGCGTGCCGGACGAGCCGATCGTCAGGCCCTGATGACGGGCGGGTCGGTGCCGGTACAGCCCCGAGACACCAGTCTGGCCGCGTTCTTCGTGCCGGCCATGTACACCAGCGCCGACTTCTTCGCGATGTTTGCCGTCCCATTCCGGTACGGCCATGGCTGGAATGCA
>CAVTJF010000012.1:0-56781 GCA_963734945.1 uncultured Gammaproteobacteria bacterium | reverse complement strand
GGCCCCGCATGCTCGCGGGGCCTTTGCACTTTGGCGTCGGATGCCGGGCTTTACATCATGCCGCCCATGCCGCCCATGCCACCCATGCCGCCCATGTCCGGGGCGCCGCCACCGGACTCTTCCTTCTTCGGCAGCTCGGCCACCATGGCCTCGGTGGTGATCATCAGGCCGGCAATCGAGGCTGCGTTCTGCAGCGCCGTACGGGTCACCTTGGTCGGATCCAGGATGCCCATCTCGATCATGTCGCCGAACTCGCCCGTGGCTGCGTTGTATCCGAAGTTGCCCTTGCCTTCGGCAACCTTGTTCAGCACCACGCTGGGCTCGTCGCCGGCATTCTGCACGATCTCGCGCAGTGGCGCTTCCATGGAACGCTTGGCAATGGAAATGCCGTGTTCCTGGTCCTCGTTGTCACCCTTGATCTTGCCAATGCTGGCCAGAGCGCGCACCAGAGCCACGCCACCGCCGGGAACCACGCCTTCCTCGACCGCCGCACGCGTAGCGTGCAGAGCGTCCTCGACGCGCGCCTTCTTTTCCTTCATCTCGACCTCGGTAGCCGCACCGACCTTGATCACGGCCACACCGCCGGCCAGCTTGGCCACGCGTTCCTGCAGCTTTTCGCGATCGTAGTCGGAGCTGGTGTCCTCGATCTGGGTCTTGATCTGGCTGATGCGCGACTCGATGTTCTTGCTCTCGCCGGCACCGTCGATGAGGGTGGTGTTCTCCTTGGTCACCTGCACCTTCTTGGCGCGGCCCAGGTCGTTGACCGTGGCCTTTTCCAGCTGCAGGCCGACTTCCTCGGAGATCACCTGACCGCCGGTCAGGATGGCCATGTCTTCCAGCATCGCCTTGCGACGATCACCGAAGCCCGGCGCCTTGACGGCACAGACCTTGACGATACCGCGAATGGAGTTGACCACCAGGGTCGCCAGCGCCTCGCCCTCGATGTCTTCGGCGACGATCAGCAGCGGCTTGCCGGCCTTGGCCACGCCTTCCAGGATCGGCAGCAGATCACGCACATTGGAGATCTTCTTGTCGTGCAGCAGCATGTACGGATCATCCAGCTCGGCCGACATGGATTGCTGGTTGTTGATGAAATACGGGCTGAGATAGCCACGATCGAACTGCATGCCTTCGACCACGTCCAGCTCGTTTTCCAGCGACTGGCCTTCCTCGACCGTGATCACGCCTTCCTTGCCGACCTTGTTCATGGCCTCGGCGATGATGTCGCCGATATTGCGCATCGCCGTTGGCGGAGATGGTACCGACCTGGGCGATCGACTTGTTGTCGGCAGACGGCTTGCTCAGCTTCTTCAGCTCTTCCACCGCAGCTATCACGGCCTTGTCGATACCGCGCTTGAGGTCCATCGGGTTCATGCCGGCAGCCACCGACTTCATGCCCTCGCGGAGCATGGCCTGGGCCAGCACGGTGGCCGTGGTGGTGCCGTCACCGGCGATATCGGAGGTCTTGGAAGCGACTTCCTTGACCATCTGCGCACCCATGTTCTCGAACTTGCCTTCCAGTTCGATTTCCTTGGCGACGGACACGCCGTCCTTGGTGATGGTGGGGGCACCGAAACTCTTGTCCAGCACGACGTTGCGGCCCTTGGGGCCGAGCGTCACCTTGACCGCATTGGCCAGGGTGTTGACACCGGACATCATGCGCTTGCGCGCGTCTTCTGAAAAACGTACTTCTTTGGCAGCCATGGCTGTTTAACCTCTGAAATTGCTTGAAAAAACGGAAATCGAAAGCGATCGGTCAGCTATCGAAGACCGGCTTCGGACGTTCCTGGCGCGCGCTGCCGCATGCCGCGGGCCCCGAATAGCCCGTCCCGGCGGGTCCCGAATCAGCCTTCCACCACGGCGACGATGTCTTCTTCGCGCATCACCAGCAGTTCTTCGCCATCGAGCGTGACCTCGGTACCGGAGTACTTGCCGAACAGCACGGTGTCGCCAACCTTGACCGCCATCGGGCGGACCTTGCCGTCTTCCTGGATCTTGCCGTTGCCGGCAGCCAGCACCTCACCCTTGATGGGCTTCTCGGTAGCCGAATCAGGAATCACGATGCCACCGGCGGACTTGGTTTCCGCCTCCAGGCGCTTGACGATCACGCGATCATGCAGCGGACGCAGTTTCATGGACACTTCCTTCTATAACGTGGATAAAAAATGGTTCCAGAACAACGCATTGCGTCATCCTGTTAGCACTCTGGTCTGGTGAGTGCCAATTTTAGAACGAACTTCTGCGCAAGAAAAGCCTCACCAGCGCTGTGCATGAGATGGAGCCGCACGCGCCCTTTTCAAGGGGGTACCGCCCGCGGCAGGAATCAACCGCGCGCGGAGGCCGTTCCCCGGTTGCGGCAGACAGGGCAGTCACTCTAGAGTGACAAGGTCAATTAGGAGTGACCCATGAAACCGATAGCTACCTCCCTGCTGCTGGGACTGGCCGCAATGGCCGCACACGCCAACACCATCACGGTGAACTCGCTCGCCGACCCCGGCAGCGGCAGTTGCTCTTCCACCTGCACCTTGCGCGACGCCATTGCCACCGCATCCCCCGGTGACACCATTCTCTTTTCCGAATCGCTGAGCTGGCCTGCAACACTCACACTTTCCGGCTCGGAACTGCTGCTGTACAAGGATCTGGACATCGTCGGCCCGGGCCGCGACAGCCTGACCATCGACGGCAACCATGCCAGCCGCCTGTTCGAGATTGCAGGCTTGGCGACGGTGTCGATTTCCGAGCTGACGCTACTCAACGGCGCTCGCAACGGTGCGGATGGAGGTTCGCTCGGCCAATACGATGGCAAGCTCGCCCGGGGTGGCGCCATTCGCGTGCAGCCGGGCGCTTCCCTGGCGCTGGAACACGTCAACCTAGGCCACAACGAAGCACGAGGCGGCCAGGCTGGCAACCCACCCAATGCGTTCTGCACCGCCCCGCGAGGCAACGGCGGCAATGCCTCAGGCGGCGCCATCTACAGCGAAGGGGTGCTCACCATCCATCACGCCAACCTCGTAGACAATCGAGCTGTGGGCGGTTCGGCGCTCGACTCCATTCCCGCCGGCTGCCAGGATATGGGAGAGGGCGGCGACGCCATCGGCGGCGCAATCTGGTCCAGCGGCACCACTGAGCTCGTGGATGTGGAATTCCTTGACAGTGCCGTGCAGGGGGGCCAGGGCGGCGAGGCCCTACCTTCCGACGCCAATGCCGGCGATGGTGGAAACGCGATCGGCGGCGCCTTGTATCTGACGGGCTATGCCTCGCTGGCCTATGTCACATCCAAGCGCAACCTTGTCGAGCCTGGAATGGGGGGATCGGGCGATGTTCCAGGCCGGTCCGGGGTTGGAGGCGCTGTGGACATCCATTCAAGCGACACCACCTTGCTTCGCAATGTCGCCTTCGACAGCGAGACCTCCCTGTGGCCCGTCTGCTTCCTGCCATCGCCCGTGTTCCAGGGGCTGAACTACGCCAATCAGCAATACTCCTGCCATGGCTTCCAACTCCAGGGCGGTACGTTCGGCAGTGATCCGGCCTACCTTGAAGTGCGTGGCAGCGGCACGCATGCCTATGCCATACCGCTTGAAGGCAGCTCCCTGCTTGACCGCATCAGCGACTGCACGGACACCTTCAACCAGCCCGTGACCGAGGACGTGCGCGGCATGCCGCGCCCCCTGGACAGTGACAATTCGGGCACGGCCGAGTGCGAGATCGGCGCGGTGGAGGTCGACCAGCCCCTGCCCGACGCGATCTTTGCCGGCGGTTTCGACTGAGCCGACGGCGCCTGAGGTACACCCCTGGCCGCGTTAGAATCGCGGCATGAACCTGATCGTCTACTGCACCTGCCCGGACGAGGGCAGCGCGGCGAAGCTGGCCGCGGCCCTGGTCGAGGCGCGGCTGGCCGCCTGCGTCAGCCGCCTGGCGGGCGCCGTCTCCACCTACCGCTGGCAGGGCCGGACCTGCACCGACAGCGAGGTGTTGCTGATGATCAAGACGACTTCGCAACGGTTTCCGGCGCTGGAGGCACTTACCCTGGAATTGCACCCGTATGAGGTGCCGGAATTGATCGCCGTACCGATCGAGCGCGGCCATCAGGCGTATATGGAGTGGCTTGCCGCCAGCACGCGGGAAAGCGATCCGCTGCCTGACAGGTCATAATGGCCATGTTTACCCCAAGGCTTCTCTGCTGGAGCCGACCATGTTTCTGAAATCTCCGGGCCGCTGGGCCCTCGGCCTGCTGCTTGCCGCGGTCATGGCCCCGGCGCTGGTCGCATGCGCAGGACGACGGCCTGCTCGAGGTCACCGATGCATTCCATCTGACCGCCAGCGTACCCACGTCCGGCAGCATTCAGCTGCATGGAAAATCGCCGACGACTACTATCTGTACCGTGGGCGCATTGCCGCCAGAGCACTGGATGATTCGCTGCAGCTGGGTGCACTGCAACTGCCCGAGGGCAAGAAAAAGCACGACGAATATCTGGGTGATGTGGAAATCTACCACCACCAGCTCACGGCCACGCTGCCGTATACCCTGGCTGCCGGGCACCAGGGGCCGCTGCGCATCGCCATCCGCTTCCAGGGCTGTCACGAAGTGGCGCCCAAGATCTGCTATCCGCCGCATACCCAGAACCTGAGCCTGATGCCGCCGGTGGACAGCGCAATGGAGTCCGCGCCAACCGCCAGCACGGGCATGGGCGACTTGGCCGATGCCCTCGGCAAGCTGGGTGGTTCGCCGTCGCCACAGGGACCCGTCAGATGCCGGCCCACTGCCGCCGGAGCAGGCATTCCGGTTCGAGGCCATCGCCGACGGCCCGGACGCGGTGCTGGCCCGCTTCACCATGCCGCCCGGCTACTACCTGTATCGGGCCAAGAGCCAAATCGAACTGCAGGCGGGCAACGGCATCAGGCTGGGCCAGCCGCAATGGCCGAAAGGCGTACAGCATCAGGACGAGCACTTCGGCACCACCGAGGTGTATTTCGACGAGGCCGATATCCGCATTCCGCTTGCGCGCCAGAATCGCGACGCGCAGCCGATCAGGCTCAAGGCCGTGTTCCAGGGCTGCCAGGATGGCGGCATCTGCTACCCGCTGATGACTCGCACGGTCAGCCTGGATCTGCCTGCCGGCGGCATCCGCTGCCCGGGTACCGGCACCGCCGGCCTCGGCCGCCACTGCGACAGCCAATGCACCCAGCACAGCACCGACCGCGAGCAGTGACCAGTCCGAGGAACAGGTCCTGGCTGGCGCCCTGTCCGGCCCGGGCCGCTGGTTCACGCTGCTGCTGTTCTTCGGCGGCGGACTGCTGCTGGCCTTCACGCCCTGCGTGCTGCCGATGATCCCGATCCTGTCCGGCCTGATTGCCGGCGCCGGCGAGAACCTCTCCACCGCGCGCGCCTTCGTGCTGAGTCTTGTCTATGTACTGGCGACCACCGTGGTGTTCACCATCGCCGGCATCCTTGCCGGCATGGCCGGCGCCAACCTGCAGGCAGCATTTCAGACACCCTGGGTACTGTGGGTGTTCGCCGCCGTTTTCGTGCTGTTGTCGCTGTCGATGTTCGGCTTCTACGAACTGCAGCTGCCGACCGCTCTGCAGAATCGCCTGACCCGCGCCAGCAACCAGCAGAAGGCCGGATCGCTGACCGGCGTGGCCATCATGGGCGCGCTGTCGGCATTGATCGTGGGCCCATGCGTGGCACCGCCGCTGGCTGCCGCCGTGCTGTATATCGCCCAGCAGCACGATCCCGTTTTTGGTGGAGTGGCGCTGTTCGCGCTGAGCCTGGGCATGGGTGTGCCGCTGATCGTGTTCGGTACCGCCGCCGGCAAGCTGCTGCCCCGCGCCGGCGCCTGGATGGATGCGGTCAAGGCGGTGTTCGGCGTGACTTTCCTGGCCCTGGCCATCTGGATGCTGTCGCGCATCCTCGACCCGCTGTGGATCATGCTGATGAGCGGGGCGTTGCTGGTGGCCTGCGCCGTCTACATGGGCGCGCTGGAGCGCCTGGCCGAGGGCGCCTCGGGCTGGCGCCGGCTGTGGAAGGCGCTGGGGCTGATCGCGCTGATCATCGGCGCGGCCGAGCTGGTCGGCGCCGCGGCCGGTTCACGCGACCTGCTGCAACCACTGGGCGGCCTGGCTGCCACGAGCGGCAGCCAGCAGACGCACTCGCTTGATTTCCGGACGGTGAAAAGCGCTGACGATCTGGACCAGGCACTGGCCGCCGCCCGCGAGGATGGCAAACCGGTGATGCTGGACTTCTACGCCGACTGGTGCGTGAGTTGCAAGGAAATGGAGCGCTTCACCTACTCCAGGCCCGGGGTGCAGCAGGCACTGGCTGGCCATGTGCTGCTGAAGGCCGACGTGACCGCCAACGACGATGACGCCAAGGCCATGCTCAAGCGTTTCAGCCTGTACGGACCACCGGCCACGATCTTCTTCGACAGCAGCGGCCGGGAGTTGCGCGCCCTGCGCCTGATCGGCTTCGAAAACGCGTCCGAATTCCGGCAGCGCGTAGCGCAGGCCGACGCCCCCGCGACATGAAACCCCGCGGCCAGATCGGTATTGTGCTGCTGGCCTTCGCGGTGGGCGCGGTCGCCCTGGTCAGTGGCAACCTGATGCTGTCGCCCGGCACGGCACCGGCCATGAACTCGCTGCTGCACAGTCGTCTTGGCAACTGGATGAAACAGACCTGGCTGGAGCAGTCCGCACCACCGCCGGCTGCGGGGGTCCGCCAGGCCGGTATCGGCGACCCGCGCCTCGATCTGCAACTGCCGGACGTGCAGGGCAAGCTGCACAGGCTGTCGCAATGGGACGGCAAACGGGTACTGCTCAACTTCTGGGCGCCCTGGTGTGCTCCGTGTCGCGAAGAGATCCCCCGGCTGCGCGATGCCCAGGAGCACCATGCCGGACAGGACGTGCAGATAGTCGGCATTGCCATCGATACGCCTGGACACGTGCGCAGCTGGCTCGACCAGCATCCCTCGAACTACCCCGTGCTGGTTGATGCCCCAGGCACCCACCATGCAGCCAGCAGCTATGGCAATACCCGCGCAATGCTGCCCTACAGCGTCCTGATCGGTCGCGACGGCACCGTGCTCAGGCGCAAGTACGGTGCGCTTGACGCGGCCGAGCTGGCCCGCTGGCTGGGCCCGTAGCGGAACCGGCCCACGGCAACACGCGGTTGCCCGGCAAGCCCGTTGCCTGCTGTGGCCGCGGCGCCAGCGCCAAAGGCCGCAAACGGCAGATCGCCGTTTTCCTGGCGACGGCGTCCGCGAGACCGATCCGGGCCGCGCCAAACTGAACAAACCATGACTACGAGCGCGTGGTTGGCTGCCGCAAACAATTCAAACATCGGCGAACGGCGCCGATCTGGACATCATCTTCAAATTACCGCACACTGGACGCCCTTTTCGATACCCTGGAACGTCAGTGGCCAAGTTGCTGGTCCTGCATGGACCCAATCTGAACCTGCTCGGGCGACGCGAACCGAAAATCTACGGCCAGACGACCCTGGCCGAGATTGACGACGCCCTGCATGAGCAGGCGCAGGCCGCCGGCCATGAACTGGAGTGCATGCAGAGCAATGCAGAGCACGAGTTGATCGACCGCATCCAGGCGGCAGCGACCGATGGCACCCGCATGATTCTCATCAACCCGGCTGCATTCACGCATACCTCGGTGGCACTGCGTGACGCACTGGCAGCAAGCGGCCTGCCGTTCATCGAGATACACCTGTCCAATCCCAGGGCGCGCGAGCCATTTCGCCACCGCTCCCTGGTCTCGGACCTGGCGCTCGGCACCATTGCCGGTTTCGGCGCCAACAGTTACGCCCTGGCACTGGAAGCAGCCAGCCAGCACCTGAAAACCTGACATCACGACCAAGGCCCCACCATGGATCTGCGCAAGATAAAGAAACTGATCGACCTTCTGGAGTCCTCCGACCTGTCCGAACTGGAGATCCGCGAGGGCGAAGAAACCGTGCGTCTGTCCCGCGGCCCG
Organism: uncultured Gammaproteobacteria bacterium; assembly: GCA_963734945.1. GTDB lineage: Bacteria > Pseudomonadota > Gammaproteobacteria > Xanthomonadales > Rhodanobacteraceae > DASSBG01. Next base: position 48,798 of record CAVTJF010000012.1, on the reverse strand, counting down.
CAGGGCACCGCCGCTGCACCGCAGCCGCAGTTTGTCAGTCCGCCCGCGCAGCCCGCACAAGCCCCGCAAGGCGCTGCGTCATCACCGGCGCCGGCATCGACGGAAACCGAAGCAGACTCCGGCAATCAGGACGTGCCTGACGGCCACCTCATCAAGGCACCGATGGTGGGTACCTTCTACTCGGCCTCCTCTCCGGACGCGGAACCCTTCGTCAAGGTGGGACAGAAGGTAAGCAGCGGGGACACGCTGGGCATCATCGAGGCCATGAAGATGTTCAACCAGATCGAAGCCGACAAGAGCGGCACCATTGCCGCCATCCTGATCGAAAACGGCGCAGCGCTGGAATTTGATCAACCAATGTTCGTCATTTCCTGATCGGAACCCCACTATGCTGGATAAAGTTGTCATCGCCAACCGTGGCGAAATCGCGCTTCGGATTCTGCGCGCCTGCCATACCCTGGGTATCCGTACCGTGGCGGTGCACTCGACCGTCGACCGCAATCTCAAGCATGTCGGCATGGCCGATGAGGCCCTGTGCATCGGCCCGCCGGCCGGTGCGGACAGCTACCTCAATATCCCTGCCCTGATCGCCGCGGCGGAGGTCACCGACGCCAGCGCCATCCATCCCGGCTACGGATTCCTTTCCGAGAATGCCGACTTCGCCGAGCAGGTGGAACAGTCCGGCTTTACCTTCATCGGACCGAAAGCCGAAACCATTCGCCTGATGGGCGACAAGGTCGCCGCGATCAAGGCGATGCAGGAAGCGGGAGTGCCCTGCGTGCCCGGTTCCGGTGGACCGCTGGGCGACGATGCAGCCGAGAACGCGCGTATCGCCCGCGACATCGGCTATCCGGTCATCGTCAAGGCCGCCGGTGGCGGTGGCGGTCGCGGCATGCGCGTGGTGCACACCGAAGCCCACCTCAACAACGCCATCACCACCACCCGGGCCGAGGCCAGGGCCGCGTTCGGCAACGATCAGCTGTACATGGAAAAGTTCCTGGAGAATCCGCGTCACGTGGAAATCCAGGTGCTGGCCGACGGCCAGGGCAACGCCATTCATCTGGGCGAGCGCGACTGCTCCATGCAGCGCCGTCACCAGAAGGTGGTGGAGGAAGCCCCGGCGCCCGGAATCACTCCGGAGCAGCGCGCCGAGATCGGCAAGATCTGCACCGACGCCTGCAACCGCATCGACTACCGCGGCGCCGGCACCTTCGAATTTCTGTATCAGGATGGCCGCTTCTATTTCATCGAGATGAATACCCGCATCCAGGTGGAACACCCGGTGACCGAGCTGATCACCGGCACCGATCTGGTACGCGAGCAACTGCTGATTGCCGGCGGTGAGAAGCTGTCAATCCGCCAGGAAGACGTGCACATCAACGGGCATGCCATCGAATGCCGCATCAATGCCGAGGACCCGGACAACTTCATGCCCTGCCCCGGCACCATCAAGCGCTTCGAGGCGCCCGGTGGTCCAGGCGTGCGCGTCGACACGCATCTCTATGATGGCTACCGCGTGCCGCCCAATTACGACTCGATGGTCGGCAAGCTGATCGTGCACGGTCGCGACCGCGCCACGGCGCTGGCGCGCATGCGCATCGCCCTGGCTGAAACCGTGATCGAGGGAATCAAGACCAACATCCCGCTGCACCAGCGCATCATCGTTGATGGCGGCTTCGAGCAGGGCGGCCAGAACATCCACTACCTGGAAAAGCGCCTGGCCGAGCGGCGCGAACGCACCACCCCGGCAGGCTGAATCGCCAGGCAGGGCGTCTGCTGTCCAGGGGTGCCGAAGCGAATCGGCGCCGCTCGCGGCAGTATCTGCCAGATGAGCCCGGCGGCCCTGCGCGCAAGGCAACAACGCTGACCCGCACACGGCTGGATGCCGGTGGGGGAACGCCCCGCATCAGGATTTCGTCATGCCCTGGCTTGAACTGACCATCAATCTGCCTGCCGAACAACGCGAGGAGGCCGAGGCCGCGCTGGAAACACTTGGCGCACTGTCGATCACCCTGCACGATGCAGATGCCGAAACCGCCGACGAGCAGGCCATCTTCGAACCCGGGGTCGGCGAGACGCCGTTGTGGTCCTCGCTGGTACTCAGCGCATTGTTCGATACCGATCATGAGCCCGCCGGCCTGTCCGCCGCCCTGGCGGGTGAACTGGCCTGGCTGCAGCCGGAGCACATACGCTTCCGCGATGTCGCCGACCAGGACTGGGAGCGGGTCTGGATGGATCGCTTCCAGCCCATGCAGTTTGGTCGACGGCTATGGGTGTATCCGTGGAATATCGAGCCCGATGCGCGGAGCGACAAGGTCATCGTGCGTCTCGACCCCGGGCTGGCATTCGGCACCGGCACCCACCCCACCACGGCCATGTGTCTGCAGTGGCTGGACGGACAGGACCTGGGCGGGTGCACACTGATCGACTACGGCTGCGGTTCGGGCGTGCTGGCCATCGCCGCACTCAAGCTCGGCGCGCAGCAGGTCACCGGGATCGACAACGATCCCCAGGCATTGGCCGCTTCCCAGGACAACGCCCGGCGCAATCGGGTCGACACGAAGCTGGCAGTTTGCCTCCCCGACGACGCGCCGACGATGCAGGCTGATGCCCTGGTCGCCAATATCCTGGCCGGCCCGTTGGCCGACCTGGCGCCGCGCATGGCCGCCTTGTGCAAGCCGGATGCACGGCTGGCGCTATCGGGCATCCTGGAAGGGCAGCATGCGCCACTGCTGGAACGCTATGCCCGCTGGTTCACCGATCTCGACACCTGTATGCAGGATGGCTGGGTGCGCATCACCGGCCGCAGGCGCCCGCACGACACCACGCCGGCCGACTAGCGCGCCAGGCCGGCGCCACCGCAGCATGGCGTGCTGCAACGGCATCCGCGCCGGATGCGTCCCGGGCTCCTCAGCAGCTTTGCGGGCGAGCGGTCGCCGTCTGTAACGCGCGACTTGTTATCCTTGCAGGACTTCAAACCAGGATGACACCACGATCATGGTCAGCAACAGCGAATCCTCGAACATCAACCCGGGCACTACCTTGTTCATCGGCGGCGGCAACATGGCCCGCAGCCTGATCGGGGGACTGGTCGCCAGTGGCTGCAGCGCCGACCTCGTGCATGTGGTCGAGCCGCGCGCCGAAGCTCGTGAAGAACTGGCCGACAGCTTCGGCGTACATACCCATGCCGAAGCCGGCGACGCGATCGCCCTGGCCGACAATGTGGTCTTTGCAGTCAAGCCGCAGGTAATCGGCAAAGTCTGCGCCGACCTCGATCCCGCGCAGTTTCGTGACGGCGCGGTGATCATGTCGGTTGCTGCCGGCGTGCGTCTGGACCAGCTCGCCGGCTGGCTGGGACCTGAGCTTGCCATGGTCAGGGTGATGCCCAATACGCCGGCCCTGATCGGTGCGGGGGCCATCGGCCTTTGCGCCAACGACAAGGTGGACGACGCCCAGCGCCAGCGCACCGAGGACGTCTTCCAGGGCTCGGGCCTGGTGCGCTGGATCGCGGATGAGAAGCTGATGGATACGGTTACCGGGCTGTCCGGGTCCGGCCCGGCCTACTTCTTCGCCTTCGTCGAGGCGCTGGAAGCGGCCGCGACCGCCCAGGGCCTGCCTGCCGATGTCGCCCGCGACCTCGCCTGCCAGACCTGCCTGGGTGCCGGTCGCATGCTCACCGAAAGCGGCGACAGCCCGGCCGAACTGCGCAAGAAGGTCACCTCACCCGGTGGCACCACGGCAGCCGGCCTGGACAGCCTGGCCAGCGACGGCTTGCCGGACATCGCCGCACGCGCCATCGCTGCGGCCACCCGGCGCGGTGGTGAGCTGTCGGCGGAACTCGACTGATGAGCTACCTTGCCAACGCCGGATTGCTGGTCATCAGCTTCGTTTTCGGCGCGGTGCTGGGGCTGCTGTTCCTGCGCCTGCTGGCAGAGCTGTTGCGGGCCAATTTCAGCAACCCCATCTGTCAGTTCCTGTTTCGCGCCACGCATCCGGTGGTGGCACCACTGCACCGCGTTCTGCCCAGCGTGCATCGCCTCAACCTGGCGGTACTGGCGTTGGCCCTGATAGCCGAACTGGTCAAGCTTCTGCTGATCTGCGCCTTGCAGGGCATCGCGCCCGGCATCGCCGGTCTGCTGCTGCTGGCAGTCGCCGAACTGATCGATTTCATGATGGTGCTCTACATGGTGCTGATCTTCGCCTGGGCACTGCTGGGCATGTTTGCGGTTGGCACATCGCACCCTCTGGTGCCACTGGTCGACCAGCTCACGCGCCCGGCCATGCGGCCGCTGCAAAAACGCATACCAACGCTGGGCGGTATCGACTTTTCGCCGGCCATCGCCATCCTGATCATCCTGCTGGCACGCATCCTGCTGGTGCAACCCCTGTTCGACCTCGCCAGCAGCATGCTGCAGTAGGCAGCAGGTCCGCAGGCGGTGAGCGGTGAGCGGTGAGCGGAAAAGCGGGCAGCCTGGCGGCTCACTGCTTGCTGCTCATCGCTTGCCGCCTACCGCGCACCGTATGCAGTTATCATCGAGACATGAGAATGCCAATGAAAATCCTGACCGGCCTGTTCGCCTTGGCCATGACGCCGCTGATGGCCGCTGCCGGCGAAACCACGGCCGGTGCCTACACGATCCGCTACAACGCGCTGTCGTCCAGTTTTCTGCCGCAAGCGACAACCGACAAGCTCGGCATCGGACGATCCCTGCGTCAGGGGGTGATCAACGTCACCGTGCTCGAGGGTCAGGGCGCCCATGCTTCAAGCGTGCCGGCCGAGGTGACCGGCACGGCCGCAACGCTCACCGGGAGCCGGGTTGCCATTCGATTCAGACAGATCAATGACGACGGCGGCCAATCCTGGATCGGCACCTTCACGGTTCCGGGCAACGATACCCTGCGCTTCGACCTTGACGTGACGCCGCAAGGCGGACCCACAAGCCACGTCCAGTTCACGCATGACTACATCATTGACTGACCCGCCTCGCGGGCCTGACCCGGCGCCTCAGTCCTGCCGGTATCCGGCAATGAAATCACGCAACCTGGGATAGACCTGCTCGCGCCAGCGACGGCCACTGAACAGGCCGTAGTGGCCCACATCGGCAGCCAGCAGCTGTTGCCTTCGGTCCTCGGGCACCCCGGCACACAGCGCCTGCGCGGCATCGGTCTGACCGCGGCCGGAGATGTCGTCGTGCTCGCCCTCGATGGTCAGCAGGGCCGTGTCGGTGATGGCCTCCGGGCGCACGCGCTCGCCGCGCACGTCCCAGCGCCCCCTGGCCAGCAGCTGTCGCTGGAAAACCACGTCAATGGTATCCAGGTAGTACTCGGCAGCCATGTCCAGCGTCGCGTTGTACTCATCGTAGAAACGACGATGCGTGGCGGCATCTTCCTCGTCACCGCGCAGCAGGCTGCGGTAGAAATCCCAGTGCGCAAAGAAGTGGTGCCCGGGGTTCATGGCGACAAAACCGGCATGCTGCAGGAAGCCCGGATACACCTTGCGACCGCAGCCCGGGTAGTTGCCCGGCACCTCGGTAATGACACTGCGCTTGAACCAGTCCAGGCTGCGGGTGGTGGCCAGACTGTTGACGTCCGTGGGGCTCAGGCGCGCATCAATCGGTCCACCCATGAGGCTCAGAGTACGCGGGGTGGTCTCGCCGGCACTGGCCATCAGCGAGATCGCACCCAGTACCGGAACGACCGGCTGGCATACGGCCAGCACGTTGAGCTGTTCGGCGCCCAGGTGTGTGATGAATTCGCGCACGTAGTCGACATAGTCGTCCAGATGAAACGCGCCTGCTTCGGCCGGCACCATGCGAGCGTCAGTCCAGTCGGTGACATACACATGGTGGTCGCGCAGCAGGGTCTTGACGGTGTCGCGCAGCAGCGTGGCGTGATGCCCCGACAGGGGCGCCACCACCAGCACGGCAGGATCCCGGTTGAGGCGTGCCACCTGATCGGCATCATCCCCGTAGCGCCGGAACTCCAGCAGCCGACAGAAGGGCTTTTCCAGAGCAACGCTCTCCAGTACCGCTGCCGACCGGCCATGCGCCTCCACACGGTGAATCTTGAACGCGGGCTTTTCGTAGTCCTTGCCGATCCGGTACACCAGCTCGGCACCGGCCGCCATGCGCGCCGCTCCCGGCCATTGCGACAGCCAGCTGTCCGGCTCGGAGAACATGCGCGCCAGCGCCTCGGCACCGTAGGTCCAGGGCCCGAGCATGGCGCGCTGGGCTTCGTGCATGGCATAGAGCATTGGTGTTCCCCTCTGGGTTAGTGGGTCAAGTGTAGTGCACGCGGTGCGTACAACGGCGAGAGGTGAGCGGTGAGCGGTGAGCGGGAGCGGGAGCATGTTGGCTCACGCGAGCCATTCGCAACGCACGAGCTTCGTTCCGCTCACCGCTTCCCGCTTACTGCTGACCGGCTCCCCTCACATACCGCGTGAACAGTGCGTGGATGCGCCGATATTCGTCGTACCAGGAATCGGCATGGTGGAAACCATGCCGCTCCAGCGGATACAGGGACATCCAGAAGTTGTCCTTGTGCAACTCGATGAAGCGCTGGTACAGCCGAATGGTGTCGTCGGGCAGCACATTGTTGTCAATCAGCCCGTGGCACATCAGCAGCGGATCGGCCAGCTTGTCGGCGTATTCGATGGGCGAGCTGATGCGGTAGGCCTCGGGATCGATCTGCGGATCGTTGAGGATGTTGGAGGTGTACTCGTGGTTGTAGTCGCTCCAGTCGCTGACCGGGCGCACGGCCGCGCCGGCGGCGAACTCGCCGGGTGCACGCAGCAAGGCGATTTCGGTCATGAATCCGCCGTAGCTGCCGCCATAGATGCCGACCCGCTTCGGATCGGCATGGTAGTGCTTGACCAGCCAGGCCTTGCCGTCGAGCAGGTCCTCCAGCTCGGGGTGGCCCATGTTGCGGTAGATCGCGGTTCGCCAGTCGCGCCCGTAGCCCTCGGATGCGCGGTAGTCCATCGACATCACCACGTAACCCTCCTGGGCAAGAAGGTTGTTGAACATCTGCTCGCGGAAATAGTAGGTCCAGCCGCGCATGACGTCCTGCAGATAGCCGGCGCCGTGCACGAACAGCACCGCCGGATGCGGCTTGTCGGCATCGAAATCGGCAGCCTTGTAGAGCTTGGCGTAGATAGGGAAGTCGCCATGGCTCGAGGGCACCTTCACGATCTCCGGTTCAATCCAGTGCATCGCCTTGTAGGCCGGCTTGCGTGTGTCGGTCAGTTCCCGGCCTCCGCTGCCATCGACATTCACCACGGCCAGCTGCGGCGGCACGTAGGCCGAGGAGTGCAGAACCGCAAGACGCGAGCCATCCGGTGACAGCTCGAAGCTGTTCATCCCCTGGAAAGCAGTGATGCGCTGGAGCGTGCCGCCCGACGCCGGCAGGCGATAGACATCATAGGCGTAGGGCGCCTGCCGGTTGCTGCGCACATAGAACCAGCGACCGTCCGCAGAAAGCTGCGGATGGCTGACCTCGAACGTTCCGGAGGTGAGCTGGCGGGCCTTGCCGTCCAGTGGTTTGCTGTACAGCTGCGAGTAGCCGCTTTCCTCGCTCAGGTACCACAGTGTGTGGCTGCGCGGCAGAAAACCGAAGTCATTGAAGTTCCAGTTTATCCACGCCGGATCGGTCAGGCGGCTCTGGGGCACCAGCACATGGCGCAGAAAGTCGACGCTGGCAATCCATCGATCCTTGTTGTCGACGGCTCGGAACATGACCGCCACGGCCTTGCCGTCATCGCTCCACTGGAGTGCTGCAGGGCCTTCATCGGCAATGCGTACGGCACGTGTTTCCGGCGCCTTGAGCGCATCGGCCTCGCTGGCATGACCAGCCTTGCGCAAGGCCTTCTGCTGCGCTGCCCGCATTGCCTTGAGCGGGTCGTCATGGATGCCGGGCAGCGGATCAAGCGAAAGCTGGTGCTGGGCGTGCGCCGTCAGATCCAGCAACCACAGCGACTGCGGCGCCGGATCCTTGCGTCCAACATAGGTGCGTGCATCCTCGGCCTTGCCATAGCCCGACTCGGTCACGTAGCGATTGACCACCGGCTTCTTGCCACTCTTGCGAGATGCCGGCTCGGTAACCACCAGCATCCTGTTGCCATCGGGTGACAGCCTTGTATCTACAATCTTCACCGACTTGCCGAGCCAGAACTTCAGGCCGGAGCGGCTGCTGTCAGCCTTGTCCAGTTCGATCTCGCGGGTGCGGCGAGCATCCTTGTCGGCGGCGATTTCGCGCAGGGTGCTGAACAGGCGCATCTGCTTGCGTGCAAGCGCGTCCTGCTCGTCGGCATACGGGCTGTCCTTGGCCACAACAACCGCCACGCTCGAGGTCGTGCCGGAGTCCAGATCATGGCTGTACCAGTCCTGGTCCACCTTGAATTGCAGTGCATGGCCGTCTGCAGACCATTGCAGGGATGCCTCGCTGGCGGCGGTGCGCGTAATCTGTTGCAGCTTGCCGGTGGCCAGGTCGCGCACGAATACGTCATCGTGCCGCAGGAACGCCGCCTTGGTTCGCTGGCGATTGAACAATGGGCTGCCGTCGGCGCGGGCGCGATCACTGTCGGCCACCCTGGTGCGGGCACCGGAATCCGGATCAGCCCGGTACAGGTCGCGGACCGAGCTTCCGTCCTGCTTGAGCTGGTAGTAGATGGCCTTGCCGTCGGCACTCCAGTATGGCGATTCCACGGCGGGCCCGATCCAGTCGGGATTGGCCATGATGGTGCCCAGCGTCAACGGCGCAGCCAGTGCGGGCAGGGACGTCAGCAAAAGGGCTGAGAAAAAGGCGAGACGGCGCATGCGAGAATCCCCGGAGCCAGAAGTAAACGCCCAGCATAACCGCAGCCGCAGCCATTTCGGGACCCTCTGTGTCATAAGTCATGCAAGGGACCCTCTGACTAACCCCGAGCAGGGTCCCAAGACGGGCGTCAGAATGGATCAAAGCTGTCGGCGTAAATCATGCCCTCGGCCCGGGTGGCCCGGATGCTGTCATTGAATGTGGTATTGCCGTCCCAGGGCGCGTAGTAGCTGGGGCCTGTGGCGATGACACGGATCATGCTGGCTCCCGGCGCAAGGGCGATGCCCGCAGTGCTCCAGCTTGTCGTGCCGGTGGCACTGCCCCCGGCGCCATCACGCACGTCCCAGGCGACGCTGTCGACCGCGTTGCCGCCATTGTCCACGCTTCCGGCAAGAGTGATGTTCGAGGCACCGGTGAACAGGCTGAAGCTTGCAGTGGGCTGGGTGATGTGCACGCCCGGAGGAGTGCTCTCATTGACTTGCCCGCGCTGCTGCGACACCAGCCAGTCGAACAGCAACGGCGTGGTGTAGGCCCTCTGCCATATACCATGCTGGGCGACGTGATAGCGCGTGTAGATCACGCGGGCGCCGGCATCCCTCAGTGCTGCGACCAGGTTGTCCGACCCGGCCACATTGACCGTGGGATCGCCGTCGGCGTGGAAAAACCAGAACGGGATGGATCGCACCGAGTCCGCATGGGACGTGTTGCCATTGCCGGACATGGGCACTGCCGCGGCAAACAGCCCCGGCCGCTGGCTGACGGCGCTCCAGGTTCCCATGCCGCCCATGGACAGGCCGGTGATGTAGATCCGGTCGGGATCGATGTTGTACTGGGCGGCAATATCGTCAATGGCGGACAGCGCGTTCAGCACGGTGGTACCACTCCACCAGCCGCCGGACGGACATTGCGGCGCGATCATGAAGACCGGCTGCACGGCAAGGTTTTCGCTGTCCAGCAGGTGCATGGCGCCATTGGCGCTGTTGCGGAGCTGATCTTCGTTGTTGTTGCCGCGTTCGCCCGCGCCGTGCAGGAAAAGGATCAGGGGATAGCGTTGCTGCGGGTCGTATCCGGGTGGTTCGAAATACCGGTACGGCAGGTTGCCGTGCTGTGCGCTGGTCTGCGCATACTTGAAATCCGCACTGGTGGCGGCAGGTGTCGGCATCGACATGCATGCTGCGAGCGCAGCAAGAAACAGGGTCTTGCAAAACAGGGGACGCACAATGACCTCCTGAGGAAACCTGATCGAAGCATAGCGCCGAAAGCTGACAGAAAAACCGGAACCCGTCGGCATTTGACCCAGCGCGGCACGCCGTTTGCCAGGGCGCTTGCGCTTGGCAGCAGCGCAGACGTCGGTGGGTGCTTGCCTATATCATCGGGGTTTGCATTGCTGCGGAGCTTCGTCATGCGAACCCTTGTCCTCGTTGTCGTCACACTGCTCAGTTGCGCTCCAGCCGTCGGCCGGGCGCAGGAGAATACGGAACAGCAGCAACTTTCCCTGATCTCGGATCAGGGCCAGGTGCCCCTGCCGCCGGCTACGGCCCGACAGGCTGCGTCCACCACCATGCATGGTCAGCAGGTCGCTGACCCGTTTCGCTGGCTGGAAAACGGCAAGGCACCGGAAGTTCGCCAATGGATCAAGGCGCAGAACAGCCACACCGATGCGGTCATCAGTGCGATGCCCCTGGGGGCCACCATGAACAGTCGGGTGCGCGAACTGGCCATCACCTCGACCACACGCAGCTCGCCGCACCTGATCGATGGCACCCTGTTCTTCCTGCGCCAGGTACCACCGCAGGCCCAGCCGGTACTGGTCGCCCAGGCCTGGCCCGAGGGCAAGCCGAAGGTCCTTGTGGACCCCAATGCCGATGGCGGCCGCACCGCCATCACGGCCTTCTGGCCTTCGCCCGATGGTCGCCATCTGGCCTGGGGTACGGCCGAAGGCGGCAGCGAACTGACCACCATCCATGTGCTGGATGTGAAGACGGGAAAAAAACTGGATGATGCGCTGCCCTGGGCCGGAGGCGGCACCACTCCGCAGGGGCTGGCATGGGACGCCGACGGCAAGGGCTTCGTCTACGTGCGTTTCCCGCCGCCCGCAGCAGGCGCCGAGGTGCAACAGTTCCACGCCGCACTGGCACATCACACTCTGGGACAGGCAGCCAGGAATGACCGGGTCGTCTTCGGCAAGGATTTCTCCGCCATTGCCGAGTATCGGCTGCTGGCATCGCCGGACGGCAGGACCCTGGCGATTCTGGCCAATCACGGTGATGGCGGACCAGCCGACGTCTACCTGCGCCACGATGGCCAGTGGCGCAAGATCCTGGGTGCCGACAGCAATGTGCGTGGTGCCGCCTGGCTGGGTTCGCGGCTGGCGGTAATCAGTTTTGCCGATGCCCCGCGCGGCAAGCTGCTGGCGATCAGTGCCAACGGCAAGATCGACGCTCTGCTGGCACAGCGCTACGGTGCACTGCAGCGCGTGGCACCGGTCAAGAACGGCTTCCTGGCAGTACGCAGCTGGGGCCCTGACTGGTGGGTGGAACAATACGACAATCGGGCACGGTTCATCCGCCGCCTGCCCTTGCCGGACACCGGCATTGGCATCGGCGCCATCGCCTCGTCGGCCGACAGCACCCACGCACTGATCAGCTATTCCGGCTGGACGCTGCCTTCGCACTGGGCGATTTACGATGCCGGCACGGGGGCACTGGACACCGTGTTCACGGTCAAGTCGAGCGCAGACTACAGCCACATCCGGGTGCACCATCTGCAGGCGGTTTCCAACGATGGCACCCGCATACCGGTTACCGTGCTGGCTGACGAGCGGGTGCGCCCCAACGGGCACAACCCGACCATTCTGTACGGCTATGGTGGCTTCGACATACCCATGGCACCGGGATTTCTGGGCGAAAAGCTGGCCTGGCTGGAGCGCGGCGGCGTGTATGCGGTGGCCAACATCCGCGGCGGCAACGAGTTTGGCGAGCGCTGGCATGCACAGGGCCAGAAGCTCGAGAAGCAGAACGTGTTCGATGATTTTCACGCCGCCGCGATGGCCCTGACTCAATCCGGGTGGACCGATGCCAGGCACCTGGGAATCATGGGCGGAAGCAACGGCGGCCTGCTGATGGGTACCCAGATCGTGCAGCACCCGATGGACTATCGCGCCGTGGTTTCAATGGTGGGCATCTACGACATGCTGCGCCACCAGACCGAGTTTGCCAACGGCAGGTACAACGTGCCCGAATACGGTGATGTGGGTGACGCGGCCCAGTTCCGGGCCACCCTGGCCTACTCGCCCCTGCAGAACATCAAGTCGTGCACGCGTTTCCCCGCCGTGCTGATGACCACGGGAGTCAACGACCCCCGGGTTGCTCCCTGGCAGTCGCGAAAGTTTGCAGCTGCACTGCAGTCCGCCTGCAGGACGGGCATGCCGATCCTGCTGCTGACCCGCATGCACGCCGGCCATGGTATCGGCGCGCCATTCAGCCAGCGCGTGGGCAACGCCGCCATCGCGCTGACATTCTTCGCCCAGGAACTGGGCCTGCCGGCCAGGCCCTTGCGTCCGACCGGGCAGGACGCGCCATGAGCAGCAGTGATTCTTTGCTCGAGTGCATCGAGCACGAAACCGGCAGCGAGCCGAGCCATTCGATCATCTGGCTGCATGGCCTGGGTGCCGACGGCAATGATTTCGTTCCCATCGTGCCGCAACTCGTGCACGCCAGCTGGCCGGCACTGCGCTTCGTATTTCCCAATGCGCCGGTGCAGGCCATCACCATCAACGGTGGCATGCGCATGCGCGCCTGGTACGACATCAAGGGCCTGGACATCGCCGACAAGCAGGATGCCGAGGGCATTCTTGCCTCCGCACGCCAGGTCGAGGCCCTGATCGCGCGCGAGAACGAGCGCGGGGTAGCGACCGAAAACATACTCCTGGCCGGCTTCTCGCAGGGTGGCGCCATTGCGCTGCATACCAGCCTGCGCCACCGCCAGCGCCTCGCCGGCCTGGTGGTCCTGTCCAGTTACCTGCCGCTGTCCGATCGCCTGGCGGCAGAGCGCAGCCCGGCCAATGCGGATGTGCCCATCTTCTGGGGCCACGGCAGTGTTGACCCGGTTGTGCCGCTGATTCTTGGCGAACGCTCGCGCAATACCCTGCGTGAACTGGGTTACAGCGTCGACTGGCATACCTGGCCAATGGCCCATCAGGTGTGCATGGAAGAGATCGACGCCTTGCGCACCTGGCTCAACCCGATCCTCACCGCCGATCCTGCGCATGCGTCGGGCTCGCCGGAAAATGCAGGCACTCGCCAATAAGGGTTTCCCGGGCGCCTGACCCGGGCGCCGGGCGCGGCGCAAGCCAGCGCACGCTACGCAGTTGGCGCGCACATGCGCTACATTGCCGTGCATGCCCATGGCGGATACAAACCGGAGCACCCCGCGCACACGCCTGCCGGACTTTTGCGGCCTGCCGATGCTGTTTGCGCTGCTGTTGCTGGCTGCGCTGGTGGTGCTGGTGATGCTGCTGGCTCCGGGCAGCACCCTCGGGGTCGACAGCGTGGGCGTGGCCACGCTTTTTGCTGTATGGCTGGCGGTGGTCTGCGGCGTGTGCCTGTGCAAGTTGCGCCCGAGTCTGGAACGCCTGACGCCGATACCGGCCTACTCGATCGTGTGGCTGCTGATCGTACTGGCCGTGCTGGTTGGAAGCCTGGTGGTGTGGTGGCTGGACCACCATCTGCAAACCGGCCTGTCTCCGCATGAAGGCCGGCGCTTCGTCATCGGCAACACGGCTATCGCGGCCCTGGTAGGCGCCGCACTGCTGCGCTATTTCTATGTTCTGGCTCAGTGGCAGGAACGCTTGCAGGCCGCATCACTGGCCCGGGTCGAGGCACTGCAGGCGCGTATCCGGCCGCACTTTCTGTTCAACAGCATGAACACCGTGGCGGCACTGGTACGGGTGGACCCCGATGCCGCGGAAAAAACCGTGGAGGATCTTTCCGAGCTCTTCCGGGCCGCGCTGGGCACAGACGAGCGACTCGGCACCCTGGGCGAAGAGCTGGATCTTATCGACCGCTACCTGGCCATCGAGCAGCTGCGCATGGGCGAACGTCTGCGGATAGAGCGCGACCTGGCTGATGCGCCGCGCGACCTGCGCCTGCCGCCGCTGCTGCTGCAGCCCCTGGTGGAGAACGCCATCTATCATGGCATCCAGCCCTGTCGCGCAGGCGGCGTGATTCACCTGGCCTGCCATCGGGCGCAAGGCGTCACCACGGTCGAAATCATCAACACGCGTGACCCTGACGCCGCTCCAGGTCGGGCCGGGCACGGGCATGCACTGGAGAATGTGCGCCATCGCCTGGGCTACCACTATGGCGATCGCGCGAGCCTCGAGATGCACAAGGAGCCGAAACGCTTTTGTGTCACGGTCAGCATACCGATGACGGAGGAGGCGCCATGAAGGTGATGATCGCCGATGACGAACATCTGGCGCGCCGGCGGATGGAGGCCCTGCTGGCCCAGTTCGGCGACATCGAGGTCGTCGCCAGCCTGGGGGACGCCGACGCAGCCCTGAAGGCCTGCGAGGACATGCACCCCGATCTGCTGCTGCTGGATATCCGCATGCCGGGTCTTGACGGTCTCGAATTCGCGCGCCGACTGCGGGAATCGGATACCCGCACCCAGATCGTGTTCTGTACCGCCTACGAACAGCATGCCGTGGACGCCTGGGAAGTGCGCGCCAGTGACTACCTGCTGAAGCCGGTCACGCCCGACCGCCTCGGCCGCGCCCTTGCCCGGGTGCGCGAGCTGATCGGGGAAGGCGCTCCGGCGCGCGCCTGGCTGCACGCGCGCGTGCGCGGCGAGACCTTGCGCATTGCGCTCGAGGAAGTGCTGTATCTGCAGGCCGAGGACAAATACGTCACCGCCCACCTTACCGGCGGCCGCAGCATCCTGCTGGAGGACTCGCTGAAATCACTGCACGAAGCGCACCCCGACCGCCTGCTGCGCCTGCACCGCAACAGCCTGGTGCCGCGCGAACGGCTGCTCGGCCTGCGCAGCCTGAGCGACGGCCACGCCGAGGCGCGCATTGCCGGTTGCGAAGAACGCCTCGAGGTAAGCCGGAGGAACCTGCCGGCGGTGAGGAAGCTGCTGCGCGAGTAGCGCGGCGTTGTTGCCCGTTTGGCAGCGGGATCCGCTGCGCGGCTCCCGCATGACACCTCTTTTCTATTCACGAGCTTTCACGCCCTATCGGGCGCGAGTTCATTTTCTCTGTTTGGCCAGAGAAAACGAACCACAAAGGCGTCAGGAACGCGCTTGAACAGTGCAACTGGCCCGCAGGGCGGAGGGCAGGATGCCCGGAGTAAAAGAGAGGCCACCCCGCCTCCGCGCTTTGCCGGCGTCCTGCCGGCAAAGTCCGCGCCGGCTTGCGGGGTTTTCCGGGCGCACATCCTGTGCACTCGGAAAACACGCCGACATCCGTGTCGGCGTCCCTTCGGGCATGACGCGTTGCCGCTGCTGCGCACCGACACCGCTCCAGCCGCAAGCCTCTGCCGCTCCACAGGGGCCCCAAAGAGCCAAGCGGACGTCCTGTCCGCGGATGTTGCGTGCGCGGAAGCGCACGCTCTCTTGGCGCGCAGGACGCGCGCTGGCTTTTCCGGGGCCCCTGTGCAGCGGTGGGTGGTGGATGACAAGGCCCGCAGGGGCGAGTGCAGGGATGCACTCGCCTTTTCGCCAGCACAGGATGTGCTGTCGAAAAGCCCAGCCACCGCACACGGACCCTGCGGACAGGAGGTCCGCAGGGCGCGGAAAAGGGGTGCCCTTCTCTTTGGTTCTGTTTCTCTTGGGCATGCAAGAGAAATGAACTCGCGCCCGAAGGGCGTGAAGGCTCTTGAGTAACGAGGGGGGGGAGGATGCCGGGAGAAGCGCGGCGGATGCCGCCATCAGCCCCCGGCGCGTCCCCGACCGAGGTCGTGCACGGCATCCACCAGCAGGGCAACATGGTCGGGATCAATATCGGGGGTGATGCCGTGCCCCAGGTTGAACACGTGGCCGGGGCCATCGCCGTAGCTGTCGATTACCCTGGCCGCCTCATCCCGGATCACGTCCGGTGTGGCACGCAGCACCGCCGGATCAAGGTTGCCCTGGAGTGCCACCTTGCCCGCGACCGCCGCCCGTGCATCGGCAAGGTCAATGGTCCAGTCCACACCGAGACCGGCACAACCGGAATCGGCCAGAGCGCCGAGGTGCGCGTTGGCACCCTTGCTGAAAAGAATCACCGGGGTATCCCGGGTGGCCTGATCGGCGGCCAGCGCTGCTGCGATCCGTGTCAGGTAGCGGGCCGAGAATTCACGGTACGGGCGCGGCGCAAGCAAGCCGCCCCAACTGTCGAATACCATCACGGCCTGGGCACCGGCGGCAATCTGTGCGCGCAGATATTCGATCACCGCACGCGCCAGAAGATCCAGCAGCTTGTGCATGGTCTGCGGGTCATTCAGGTACAGCGCGCGCGCACGGCCGAAGTCGCGGCTGCCATGGCCCTCGATCATGTAGCAGGCGAGCGTCCACGGACTGCCGGAAAAACCGATAAGCGGCACCTTGCCGCCCAGTTCGCGCCGGGTCACGCGCAGTGCATCCATGACATAGCGCAGCTCGGTTTCCATGTCCGGCACGGCCAGCTTGTCTATCGCGGCCGAATCACGCAGCGGATGGTGGAAATGCGGGCCCTCCCCGGTGACAAAATGAAGCCCCAGGCCCATGGCATCGGGAATGGTCAGAATGTCGGAAAAGATGATCGCGGCATCCAGATCGAAACGACGGATGGGCTGCAGGGTTACCTCACAGGCCAGATCCGGTGTCTTGGCCAGGGCCAGGAAGCTGCCGGCCTTCTCGCGTGTGGCGCGATACTCCGGCAAGTAGCGCCCGGCCTGGCGCATGATCCAGATGGGCGTGCAATCCACCGGCTCGCGGCGCAACGCGCGGAGCAGGCGGTCGTTCTTCAGCGCGGGATGGGAATCAGTGGCCACTGGGTGCCTCCATGCCTTCGGTAATCATGATCTTGAAGCCTTTTTTGATTTGCAGATCGCGCGCATGCTCGAATGCGTGGATGGCATCGTCGCGCTCGATGAATACTTGCCGGCGCAAGGTGGCCCGGCCGCCCTGATTGCCCGATTCGCGGTACAGCGTCCAGCCGCCCAGCAGATCCTGCTCCAGCAGCAGCTGCACGTAACGTGGCGCAACGTCTTTCTGCGGCGGTTGTTGCATGTAGATGCGCATCAGTCACCAGGCGCGCGAGTGGAATCGCCTATTGTAACCGCAAGCGTGGCCGCGCCGATGGCCCGATGCATGCGATCACCCGTGCCGCGGCACTCCGCGAGGCACGGGCAATGTCACGCGTCTTCGGCCAGCACCTCAAGGATGGCGTCTGCGGGCACATCGTCGGCGATGAAGGCCTGGCCCAGGCCGCGCCACAGGATCAGGCGCAGATGTGCGCCCCGGTTCTTCTTGTCCAGGCGCATGTGCGATAGCAGTGCGCCAGCATCCAGCGGCGCGGGCGGTCGGGTGGGCAGACCGAGGGCTGCCAGCAGGCGCGCCAGCCGGGCCCCGACGTCGGCATCGGCAAAGCGCAGCCTGGCGGACAATCGCGCGGCCTGGCACATGCCGATGGCAACCGCTTCGCCGTGCAGCAACTGGCCGTAGCCGCTTTCGGTCTCCAGCGCATGTGCAAAGGTGTGGCCGAAATTCAGCAACGCGCGCTGGCCTTGCTCGGTCTCGTCGCGCGCGACAATGGTCGCCTTGAATCGGCAGGCGTGCTCGATCAGCTCGGCCAGCGCATCATGATCCCGGCGGTTGAGCGCATCCACCTGCTGCTCCAGACGGGCAATGAAGTCACTGTCGCCGATTGCACCATGCTTGACCGCTTCGGCCAGTCCAGCGCGATATTCACGATCCGGCAAGGTGGCCAGCACATCGGTATCGATCAGTACGGCGCGCGGCTGGTGGAACGCGCCGACAAGGTTCTTGCCAAACGCCAGATTGACTCCGGTCTTGCCTCCGACCGAGGCATCCACCATGGCCAGCAGGCTGGTGGGCATCTGCATGAAGTCGACACCTCGCATCCAGCATGCCGCCGCAAACCCGGTCATGTCCCCGACCACGCCGCCGCCGAGTGCGATGAGGCAGGCATCCCGGGTGGCACCCAGGCGGCCCAGTGCCGAAAAAATCTTCTGGATGGAGTCCAGGTTCTTGTTTTCCTCGCCGTCCGGCAGCACCAGTTGCGCACTGGCAAGACCGTCCAGGCCAGCACACACCGACTCGGCGTACAGGGGTGCGACAACATCGTTGCTGACTACAAGTACATGCCGGCCACCCAGCACGGGCCGCCAGAGGCCGGCGTCAGCAAGCAGGTTCCGGCCAATCCATATCGGATAGCCACGATCTCCCAGCTCGACCCGGATGGTCCGTTGCACGCTCATGCCTCAGTCTCCGCATGCGGGACACGCTGCCAGGACTGGTCAATGCATGATGCCGCCCGCCGGCATGCCTCGCGTACATTGGTATGGCCACCCTCGATGCGCAAATCGCAAGTGGCGGCATACAGCGGGTTGCGCTCGGCCGCCATGGCCAGCAGTCGCTGGCGGCGATCTGCTGCGGCCAGCAGCGGTCGGCTGTGGTCATTGCGCAGTCGCGCAAGCTGCTGCTCCACATCAATGTCCAGGTAGACCACGAAACCCCGCTCGCGGAGCAGCTCGCGGTTGCCTGCATCCAGCACGATGCCCCCGCCGCAGGCCAGCAACACGCCACGCTTGGCGCTACACTGTTGCAGCATTTCGCGTTCGCGGGCCCGGAAACCGGCCTCGCCCTCGTGCTCGAAAATGAGCGTGATCCCGGCACCCGTGTCCGCCTCGATTTCGCTGTCAAGGTCCACAAACTGCAGGTCAAAGCGGCGTGCCAGACGGCGCCCCATGGACGTTTTTCCGGCACCCATGGGGCCGACAAGAAACAGGTTGCACGATGGATTCATGCCGCGATCGTAACCCGAAACGCCGGTGATTTCGGAATTGATGAGAGTCTCATGCTGAAGTTTGCCATTCTATTTCCCGTCTATTTGATCGTCCTGTTTGTACTGGAACTGCTGGCGCCAATCGACAAGCACGTCATCGCGCCGTGGACCAGCTTTCTTGCCGACGTCAGTGCCTGGCTCATGCACACCTTCGACAGCAAGGTGGCGGTGCACGGCAATATCGTGGCCAGCACCACCACCGGCTTTGCCATTGCCATCGAGCGTGGCTGCAACGGTGTTGAAGCCGTCATTATCCTGGTCGCGGCCATGCTGGCCTATCCGGCGCGTTGGGGGGAAAGACTGCTTGGCATCCTGATCGGCTTCTTCTGCGTCCAGGCTGTCAACCTGGTCCGCATCATCAGCCTGTTCTATCTGGGCAACTGGAACCGTACCTGGTTCGACTGGTTCCACCTGTACGTGTGGCAGGCACTGATCGTGCTCGATGCGCTGGTGGTTTTCCTGATCTGGCTCAGCTGGATCCGCCGCCGCGAGCTGGCCCGCCGCGATGGCGGGGATCAGGACCAGGAAGCCATCCCAAACCCCGCCTGAACGGACTGGCACTGCTTGACGCTGCGCTAACACCGCCTTGCGTTAGGCTGACAGGGCACCACCCCAATCCGGCCGCGTGCGGCCTTGATACAAGGAGAATCCGGAATGTCAGTAGCCAAGATCATCGAAATCAATGCCTCGTCCTCCAAGGGCATCGAAGATGCCGTCCAGCATGGCCTGGACAAGGCTGCCAGTACCGTCAGCAACGTGAAGGGTGCCTGGCTCAACGAAATCAAGGTCGTGACCAGCGATGACGGCAAGGTCACCGAATGGCGCGTCAACATGCGGGTCAACTTCCTGGTCAGCTGATCCGGAACCGCGGCGAACAATCCGGCGGCCGGGATTCTCCGGCCGCCTGCTCTTGAACTGGAAGCCACCGTGCCCGAGATACCTCAGCACCTGCTGGACCGACTTGATTCGATGCTCGATGCGGCCCGTGAGGCGGGTGAGCCCGAGCCCACTGCCATGTCTCTGGCCACTCATGATGCTGGCGGCGGCCTCAGCGTACGCATCGTTCTCCTGAAAGGCATGGACGAGCGCGGCCTGCAATTCTTCACCAATTACGACAGCCGCAAGGGACAGCAACTGGCCTCCGACCCGGAGGTGGCCCTGTGCCTGCATTTCAAGCACCTGGGCGATGGCGTGCAGATCCGCGTCGAGGGCCGCGCAGAAAAGCTGCCCGCCACCGAATCGGACGCCTATTTCGCCAGCCGGCCACGACTGAGCCAGATAGGTGCCTGGGCATCCCTGCAATCGCGCGAACTGCCGGCGCGCGCCGAGATGGAGACGCGCTTCGATCAATTTCAGGAGAAGTTCCAGGGGCAGGACGTGCCGCGTCCACCGAACTGGGGCGGCTTCCTGGTTCGCCCGCGCATGATCGAGTTCTGGCATGCGCAGCCCAATCGCCTGCATGAGCGCGAGTGCTGGCGCCTGCAGGACGGGCGCTGGCAGTCCAGCCTGCTGTATCCGTGAATTCCGGCAAGGCAAGCCTTGTTTCCCAGGCCAGCATCACGGTGGCCACGCAGGGCCGCGGGCTGGTCGATGTAAGCACCCAGGTAGGCAATGCGGTGCACGCCAGCGGGCTGTGGACCGGCGTGGCGCATGTGTTCGTGCACCATACCAGTTGCTCGCTGCTGCTGGGCGAAAATGCCGACCCGACCGTTTGTGCCGACCTGGAGCGATTCTTTGCCCGACTGGTACCCGACGGCGACCCCCTTTTCAGACATACCGCGGAGGGCCCGGACGACATGCCGGCCCATGTGCGCTCGGTCCTGACTGGCGTCAGCGTCGCCATTCCGGTCGCCGATGGCACACTGGACCTGGGCACCTGGCAGGGCATCTTCGTGTTCGAGCATCGCACGCAGCCACATCAGCGCCGCCTGAGCGTCACCACCATCGGGCAGTGATGTGAGCGACGGCTTTCCCCAGCGTATCGTCTGCCTGACCGAGGAGCCGACCGAGGTGCTCTACGCCCTGGGCGAATCCGCACGTATCGTCGGCATCTCCGGGTTTACCGTGCGCCCACCCGAGGCGCGCAAGCAGAAGCCGAAGGTCTCGGCCTTCACCAGCGCCAGGGTCGACAGGATTCTCGCGCTTGAACCGGATCTGGCGATCGGTTTCTCGGACATGCAGGCCGATATCGCGCGCGCGCTTGTCCTGGCCGGGGTCGAAGTCTGGATCAGCAACCACCGCAGCGTAGCCGGCATCCTGGCCTACATCCGCCGCCTCGGCGCCATGGTCGGCGTGGTCGGGGGCGCCGAGCAACTGGCGCAGCAGGCCGAGGCGCACATCGATTCGATTCGCGAGCGGGCCGCTGCCCTGCCCCGTCGTCCGAAAGTCTACTTCGAGGAATGGGACGACCCGGCCATAAGCGGTATCCGATGGGTCTCGGAGCTGATCGGCATCGCCGGGGGCGACGATATCTTCCCGGAACTGGCTGCCGAATCACTGGGCAGGAACCGTATCATCGCCGACCGTACGGAACCGGCGCAGCGGCAGCCGGATATCATCATCGGCTCGTGGTGCGGCAAGAAATTCCGCCCCGAGCAGGTGGCCGCGCGCGATGGCTGGCAGAACGTGCCGGCTGTCATCCACGGCGAACTGCACGAAATCAAGTCACCCATCATCCTGCAACCCGGCCCCGCCGCGCTGTTCGATGGCCTCGACGCCCTGCACGGGATCATCCGTCGCTGGGCTGCCAGGCAGCAGGCAGCGGATCAGCCCTCCAGTTCTTCCCAGCGGGCGTAGGCCTGCTGCAACTCCGATCTCAGGTCGTCCATCGTCTTGTTGGCAGCGACGATGGCTGCCGAATCCTGCCGGAAAAAGGCCGGATCGGACATGGCGGTGCTGTGCTCGGCGATTTTCGTCTCCAGCTTCTCGATCCGCCCCGGCAACGCATTCAACTCGCGCTTCTCCTGATAGCTCAGTCTGGCCCTGCTTGTCTGATCGCCATCATCGGCTGGCGACTTGCCGGACTTCCTGCCCGCCGCGCCCTGCCCCGCTTGCCGTGGCGCCGACGCTGCGGCCCGTGAACTGCCGGTGCTCGCCCCGGGCCTCTGCCGCAACCAATCCTGGTAGCCACCCACGTACTCGCCCACACGACCGCCGCCCTCGAGCACCAGGGTGCTGGTGACCACGTTGTCGACAAACTCGCGATCATGCGAGACCAGCAGCAGCGTGCCCTTGTAGTCGGCCAGCAGATCTTCCAGCAACTCCAGGGTTTCAACGTCAAGGTCGTTGGTCGGTTCGTCCATCACCAGCAGATTGGAGGGTTGCGCGAACAGTTTGGCCAGCAGCAGCCGGTTGCGCTCGCCGCCGGACAACCGGGTGATGGGCGCCCGTGCTCGCTCCGGGGTGAACAGGAAATTCTGCAGGTAGCCGATGATGTGGGTGCGCTTGCCGTTGAGCTCGACAAACTCCCGGCCTTCGGCCACGTTGTCGGCGGCGCTCACCGCGTCATCGAGCTGCGAACGGTGCTGATCGAAATAGGCTATTTCCAGGCCTTGCCCCACCTTCACCAGCCCCTTGTCCGGCTCGAGCTGCCCGAGCAGCAGGCGAATGAGGGTGGTCTTGCCCGAACCATTGGGACCGAGAATGCCGATACGATCGCCGCGCATGATGGTGGTTGAAAGATCACGCACGATGCAGCGCTCGCCAAAGCTGAGACTGATGTCGCGCGCCTCGATCACCTTGCGCCCCGATGCCTGGGCATCTGCAAGCTGCATCCTGGCGTTGCCGGTCTTTTCGCGCCGTTGTGCCCGCTCGCTGCGCAGCGCCTGCAGTGCTCGCACCCGCCCCTCATTGCGGGTACGACGCGCCTTGATGCCCTGACGAATCCAGACTTCCTCCTGCGCCAGTTTCTTGTCGAAAGCCGCATTGGCCTGCGCCTCGGCGTGCGCACGCTCTTCCCGGCGGCGCAGGTAGTTGTCGTAATCGCCAGGCCAGTCCGTGAGCTGGCCGCGATCAATCTCCACGATCCGAGTGGCCAGCTCGCGCAGGAAGCGCCGGTCATGAGTCACGAACACGATGCTGCCAGTGAATCCGCGCAGGAATTCCTGCAGCCAGTCGATGGCCTCGATATCCAGATGGTTGGTCGGCTCGTCCAGCAGCAGCACATCGGGTGCGCAAACCAGGGCCTGCGCCAGCAGTACCCGTCGCTTCATGCCGCCGGAAAGCGCGGCGAAATCGGCGTCACCGTCCAGCCCGAGGCGGGACAGGGTCTGGGTCACACGACCATCCAGATCCCAGCCATGGCCTGCCTCGATCTTTTCCTGGGCACGCGCCATGGCATCGGTATCGCCATCATGCGCCGCATGATGAAACGCCGCCAGCTGTGCCCCGAGTTCGCCCAGCCCCGCCGCAACCACGTCGAACACGCTGCCGCCTGCATCCTGCGGCACTGCCTGGGTGAGTCGCGCCACGCGCAAGCCGCCCTGGCGACGGATCTCGCCGTCATCGGGCACGATTTCACCATCCAGCAGGCGCAGCAAGGTTGATTTGCCGGCCCCGTTGCGGCCCACCACGCATACGCGCTCGTTGGCCTCCAGGGTGAAATCAATGCCGTCAAGCAGCAACGGACCGCCGATACTGAAATCGACCTTGAGCAGTTGGATCAGGGACATGTCGCTATTGTAGCGGCGACCGCCGGCTGCGGGTGTTCAGGATTTCAGCCGCGCGGCCTTGCGCAACTGTTCGGCCTTGTCGGTCTTTTCCCAGGTAAAGGCTTCGAACGGGCCGGTCTTGTGCTTGAGTTTGCGGCCTTTCTCCATGGTCTCGTAACTGTACTCGAGCCTGGCCACGGGCTTGCGCCCGAAATGGCCGTAGCTGGCGGTACGCTGGTACATGGGGTGCACCAGGTCCAGCATCTTGAGAATGCCGTAGGGAGTCAGGTCAAAGTGCTTGCGGATCAGCTTTTCGATCTTGTCATCGCTGATCCGGCCGGTCCCGAAGGTGGTCACCGAAATGGAGGTCGGCCTGGCCACGCCGATGGCGTAGCTGACCTGGACCTCGCACTTGTCCGCAATGCCGGCGGCGACGATGTTCTTGGCCACGTAGCGCGCAGCGTAGGTGGCCGAGCGATCCACCTTGGACGGGTCCTTGCCGGAAAAGGCACCACCGCCATGGCGGGCCATGCCGCCATAGGTGTCGACGATGATCTTGCGTCCGGTCAGACCGCAGTCCCCCACCGGTCCGCCAATGACGAACAGGCCGGTCGGGTTGATGTGGATCTTGGATTTTGGCAGCGAATCAAGCCATTTGGCCGGCAGCACCGGCTTGAGGATGTGCTCGCGCACGCCGTCCAGAATGTCCTTGCGCTTGACGCCGGGATCGTGCTGGGTGGACAGCACCACCGCATCGACACCGGCGATGTGCCGTTTTCATAGCGCAGCGTTACCTGGCTCTTGGCGTCCGGGCGCAGCCATGGCAGCGGCGAATTCCTGCTCTTGCGAACCTTGGCCTGCTGCTCGACCAGCCGATGCGAGTAGTAGATCGGCGCCGGCATGAGGTCGCGTGTCTCGTTGCATGCATAGCCGAACATGAGGCCCTGGTCCCCGGCACCCTGCTCCCGGGCACTCTTGCGGTCGACACCGCGGTTGATGTCCGGAGACTGCTTGCCGATCAGGTTCAGCACGCCGCAGGTAGCACCGTCGAAGCCGACCTCGGATGAGTCGTAGCCGATCCCCAGGATGACCTTGCGCGTCAGGTCCTCGATGTCGACCCAGGCATCGGTGGTGATCTCGCCCGAGACGATCGCCACGCCGGTCTTGACCATGGTTTCGCAGGCCACTCGGGCATTCGGATCCTGGGCAAGGATGGCGTCCAGCACGGCATCGGAAATCTGGTCGGCAACTTTGTCCGGATGGCCTTCGGACACGGACTCGGAGGTAAACAGGGTACTGCTCATGGGCGTTATATCCTTCCTTGCGGATAGAAAGATAAAGAAAGCGGGATGATACACCGGATTGGTCCGCGCGTGCATCTGCAGGCATGCCGCCCGCGCACGGCTTTGTGCCGGGGACAGGGCCCTGCCGCGGCAGCGGCGTTCCCGCCGCGACCATCGCCTTTCAAACCCTGATGCCGCAAACTGCATCCAAGCTGTCAAGATGAGCGCCTGTTCCGCCACCGCCACTATGCCCATGCCCATCGCTCTGGACAGCGAACCGGCTGACAACGACCTGGTGCGTCAGGCGAAAGCGGGGAATACCCGCTGCTTCGAGCTGTTGTACCGCCGCCACAATGCGCGCATCCATGGTGTCGTGCTGCGTCTGGTCGGCTACGACCAGGCCCGCGCCGAGGACATTGTCCAGGAAGCCTTTGTGCAGGCGTGGCGCAAGCTCGCCGACTTTCGCCAGCAGAGCGCCTTCGGCACCTGGCTGTACCGTCTGGCGGTCAACTGTGCACTGATGAACCTGCGTGCCGGCAAGTCCGATCCATTGCGCAAGGCTGCGGAACTGCTGCCCGAGGAGGATGGCCGTACGCCATTCTGCCCGGCCGAACGCGCGGCTCTGGAGACAGCCATCGCGGCCTTGCCCACGCGCGCGCGCGCCGTGCTGGTCCTGCACGACGTGGAAGGTTGGCGACACCAGGACATCAGCGCCGAACTGGACATGGCGGTAGGCACATCGAAAGCGCAGCTGCATCGCGCCCGGCAACTGCTTCGGCGCTCACTGCAACATGAAGGAAGAGAGTCATGAACGAATTCGAGTACCGACAGCAGATGCGTGCGCTGCAACTTGATCAAGCTCCTGCGCGCGACTTGTGGCCCGCCATAGCCTCCCGGCTGGGCGCCCGCAACAGCGACATGGCCCGCCATCCGGCCTGGTCAATCGCGGCCGCCGTGATGCTGGCCGTGACTGCCCTGTTCTGCCAGTACCAGAGCCTGCAGTCGCAGCATGCAGCGGTTGCCTCCACGACCTGGCAACCACGCGACCCGCGCTTCAGCGCCGCGGCCATTGACCTGGCTGCCGCACGCCAGGAGCTCGGCCTTGCGCTGGCACAGAATCCCGATGGCCAGTCCCTGCACACGCTGCTGGCGCGCACCGAACGCCAGCAGCGGCGTTTGCAGCAATGGGCGCAATTGTAGGCCGCCCTGGAGCGGTCGCCCGGCCAGTGCGGGGCACCGATGCCCTTTCTCCGGTCGACGAGGGTTGCCGGCGAGGGACATCGCCACAGCATCAGGATCCTTCTCTTTCGCGAATGGCCACGCTGGCCTTGCGAATCAATCCGACCATGAGGAATTGACCATGCGACATTCGATAGTATTTTCCGTTCTCCTGCTGGCGAGCTGCGCCGTGGCGCACGCCGGCACGCCCATAGACCAGAGCCGACCGCTGGATGTGCACGGCCAGGTGTCGGTAAGCAATGTCTCCGGCGAAGTGACCGTAACGGGCTGGGACCGCCCGCAGGTACGTATTACCGGCACCCTGGGCGAAGGCGCCAAGCCGCTCAAGATCGAGGGAGACGAACACTCCCTGAGCATCAAGGTCGAAGCGAAGAAGTCATCCGGTGGCTGGTTCAGCCTGGGCAGCGAAAGTCACATGAAGCCCACCACGCTGAATATCCTTGTTCCGGTCGGCGCCGGGATCAACCTGGACGTGGTGAGCGCCAGTGCCCGGGTGGAAAACCTCAAGGGTGGCAAGATCGGCATCGACTCGGTCAGCGGCCGCGTGCACGTCAAGGCGGACAGTCCCGAGGTGAGCATCGATGCGGTCAGTGGCGACGTCACCATTGCCGGCAATGCCGACCGTCTGGATGTCGATACGGTCAGCGGCGACGTGCATGCACCCATGATCGGCACGCACGGCAAGCTGGAGAGCGTGTCCGGCGACATCACCGTGGCCGGCGGGCCATTCGAGCGGATGAATGCAAGCACGGTATCGGGCGACCTCGACATCCGGGGCGGCATCACCGCTTCGGGCAAGATGGATATCGAGACCATGAGTGGCGATGTCAGCTTGCTGCTGCCGAAATCGGCATCAGCGCGGATCGACGCCAGCACCTTCAGTGGCGATATCGAGAGCGCACTGGGCCAGGCATCGCATCAGCAGCATGGATCCGGCAGCGAGCTGTCGACCCGCGTCGGCGACGGTGGCGGCAATATCAGCCTTGAGTCGTTCAGCGGCGACATCCGCATCAAGGTCTCGGCCGAAGCCGGCAACTAGCCGACCGCCTTCCGCCTTGCCGGCCAACCGGCCCCATGGCATCCACGACGCGGCTCTCGCGACCGGCAGTGTACAGGCCACGGCGCCCCATGCACTGCCAGCAAGCGGGCGCCGCGTCGCCCATGTCATCGTGCAGGCACCACGGACGCATGGTGAGCGTGCCGGCAGGGAACTGCGGAGCCGGCGCGGCCGCAGGGGGCTCGGGCAAGCCTGGCCCGGGAGGCCACGAGTCGGGTGGCGCGGTCAGGCGCTGCGAAGTGCGCCAGCTTGCGTCGAATGAACGGTATCCGGGGAAGGTCTGCTGGCCGCGCACATGACCACTGGCCTGCGCCCGGTCATGCTCCGCAGCCCGCTGGGTCTACAGTTCCTGGTGGTACTGGATGTAGGGGATCCGGCTTTGCACCGGATCACGCTCGGGATTCGGGTTGTTGGCCTTGTCACCGGACGACCACAGGTTCTGCGCGCCGAGACTGAGCTCGCCCTCCCAGGGCAGACGAACGGTGATCCCCAGGTCGATGGCACTCCACTGCTGAGTGGCGCCAGGATTCAACTGGCTGGCCGACTCGGGGCGCATCAGGCGTCCCACGATGGTACCGCTGACGGCGCCCTTGCCCAGACCCAGGCTGATGGCTTTCTGATCAATGCTTTCCAGACCGGGCTCGAAGCCCGAGTACAGGCGCAGACCGTTGGGGCGCAGCATGCTGGAATGTCCCGGGAGCAGACGTACCCGCCCGACGCTGGCGCCCATGTTGAGGCGCGTGCCGTTGTCACCCAGCGCCATGCTGCCGCTGGCCTTGACCCGGTTCAGCGACTCGATCCACTGCGACGGGATGCCCATCAGGCTGGACCGCTCGGCATCGGGAACAAGCAGAAACAGGCCATCATTGCCCGGATCGTGCTGCAACCAGTTCATACCCAGGTCGATAAGGAGTCCACCAGCCTGGTAGCCACCTGCCACAGATCCGCCACGCCAGGTTTGCCGACCACGCTGGCAATCCGACCCCTGGCCGGCACCGGCGTTGCAGTTGGCACCCGTGGCATTGGAGGAAATGCTGTTGAGCCGCAAGCTCGAATACAGCCGCGACCCGGCGCGCATGCTGACGCCGACCGACGACATCCGGTCGCCATCCAGGTTGAGCACATCACGCGCCGGCTCCTCGGCCTGATCCTGAATCAGGCTGAGCGGCGCACGCGTCGGCTGACCGCGATCAAGCAATGCCATCCAGTGTCCGTCCGGGGAACGCAACACAGGCACCAGCCATGCTTCCTGGAGGGATTCATCCTGCGCCGGCTGCGAGCCGGCAGCGGTCTGTGACTCGGGCGCCAGACGCTGGGCCATCGCCAGACCCGGCAATAGCAGCAGCGATAGCAAAATGGCACAGATGCGGCGCATACGATATCCGTCAATTCATCCCGACACCGTTGAGACTGCCCCGCATGCGTGAAGTTCCCGTTATCCACGGAAACCTGCGAACGCGGCAGTTACCCACGGTGCACGGCTCAATCATACTCTTTTTTACGGAAAATCAACAGTAATTCAACATCAGGGATTGAATGATGACCGGCAATGGCGCAGACTGACACGCTCCATGAATGACGGATGACCGGCACGCCTGCGTCTGATTTGGCCCGTTCCCGCGCCACAAGACCCGAACCCGACCCCTGCGGCTGGTGACTTGTGGCGGAAGGCGAGCCATTCCCCGGCACCGGGCCAGCAGATCATTTCAGTCGGAGGCTCCATTCTGGCCGCGCCTTGCGGAGGGGACTTGCGTAAACGATCCAAATCCGCTGCTGAAGTCCCCGCGCCCGGGCGTCCGCTGCTGCCCCTTGATCACGCATTTGAAATGGCCCTGGTCGAGCTGCTGGAGAGCGAGGACCGCAAGAGCCTGGTCATCGCCGGCCGACAGCTGCTGCACGTGCTGGCGCCCGGGGCCCGCATCAGTGTCACGGACACGGCGTCGGCGCCTGCGGAAAAGGAGCCGGGCACGCTGGTTCTCTCACTCGGCGCCAAGTCCCGCAATGCACTCAAGGTGCAGCTGCCGGACAACCTGGACGAGAGCGAGTTCGAGCGTCGCATCGGGCTGGTGGCGCGTCTGCTGGGAGCCAAGGACGACCAGTTGCGCTCGATGCGCCATCTGGCGGACTCGGTGCATAGACTGGAGCGCGCCGAACGCCTGCAACGAGCGCTGTACACCATTGCCGAACTGGCCAGCAGCGAGCGCGACATGCCCTCGGTATTGCGCGCCATGCACCACACTATCGGCAGCCTGATGTATGCGGACAACTTCTATATCGTGTTCGCGTCACGGGACGGCCAGTCTGTACGCTTCCCGTATTTTGTCGATGTCGCGGACATGGACCCGCCGCTGCCCCAGGAAGAGTATCCGATCGAGCTGTATGAGAACTCGCCCACCTGGTATGTCATCAGGGACGGCAAGGCACTCATGGGTTCTCCCGCGGAATTGGCCGAGCAGGTCGACGGCCCGCTCAAGGGTACCGGCCCCGACTGCGTCGACTGGCTGGGCGTGCCGCTGATGCAGGGCGAGGTGGCGGTAGGGGCGCTGGTGGTACAAAGCTACCGCGACGATGCCCGCTACCACAATGAAGACAAGTCCCTGCTCACCTATGTCGCGCAGCATGTGCGCACCACGCTTGAACGCCATCAGGCGCATATTGACCTGAGCCGCCGAGTTGCCGAGCGCACGCGTGCACTGGAACAGGCCAATCGCGTGCTCAAGCAGCAGGTGCTGGAGCGCCAGCGTGGCGAACGATTGCAGGCGGCACTGTTCCGCATTGCCGAACTGGCTGGCAGCAACAGCAGCCTGAAATCATTTTACCGTGACGTGCACAAAGTGATCGGCGGGTTGCTGTATGCACGCAATTTCTACGTCGCACTGGTCAGCTCGGACCAGAAACATCTCGAATTTCCCTATTCGGTGGACGAATTCGACCCCCAGCGCGCCACCCGCAAGCGAGGCCAGGGGTTGACCGAGCTCGTACTGCGCTCGGGCAAGGCATTGCTGGCTGACAGCGACGCAACACTGCGCCTGCAGCGCGATGGTCAGGTGGTACCCAGCGGCACCAGTTCGGTTTGCTGGCTCGGCGTGCCGCTGATAATCGGTGAGGAAACCGTCGGCGTCCTGGCCGTGCAAAGCTACTCCAACGAACACCGCTACGACAGCCGGGATCAGGATCTGCTCACTTTCGTGTCGTATCACATTGGCAATGCACTGGAGCGCAAGCGCAGCGCCGAATCATTGAAGGAAGCCAATTCCGAACTCGAACAGCGCGTGCAAAGTCGCACCCAGGCACTGGCCGAAGCCAATCACCACCTGCGTCAGCAGATTCTCAAGAGCGAACGCATCGAGCAGCGCCTGAAGTACCAGACCATGCACGACAGCCTCACCGGGCTGCCCAACCGCAGCATGCTGCTGCGACGCATGGGTGCTGCACTGGAGGTGTACACGGAGCAAAGGACGCAGAAGTTTGCCGTGCTGTTTCTGGATCTGGACCGGTTCAAGGTCATCAATGACTCGGTGGGCCACATGGTCGGTGATGACCTGTTGTTCCAGGCAGGTGGACGCATCAGAACCTGCCTGAAGGGACACGATGTCGTGGCACGCCTGGGCGGCGACGAGTTCGGGGTGCTGCTGGAGCACGTGCGCGACACCGACGAAGCCTGCCAGGTGGCGGACCGCATCATCAACGAGCTGAATCGCCCCTTCCGCCTTGGTATCAAGGAGCTGTACACCACGTCGTCAATCGGCATTGCCATGGCCGCTCCGCACTACCGGCGGGCCGAAGAGCTGCTGCGCGATGCAGATACCGCCATGTATCGGGCCAAGGCCGAGGGTCGCCAGCGCTACGCGCTGTTTGACGAACAGATGCGCAAGCAGGCAACCGATCTGCAGGAGATCGAGAATGACCTGCGCCGCGCCATGACCCGCAGCGAGTTCGAGCCGTACTTCCAGCCCATAGTGCGCTTGAGCGATGCCGAAGTCATTGGTTACGAGGCGCTGCTGCGCTGGAACCACCCCACGCGCGGCACCCTGAGCCCGGAGCAGTTCCTGCATGTGGCCGAGGACAGCGGCTCGGACGAACAGATCGACTGGATCATGTTCGACCTCGTTCTGGACATCACCCCGGAACTGGCGCGCGACGGGCGCTTTGTCGCGATCAACCTTTCGGCTCGCCACTTCCGTTCGGCGCGCCTGGAAAATCGCCTGCTGGCCTTGCTGAAACGCCATGGCGTGGAGCCGGCGCAGATCCGCATCGAAGTCACCGAGCGGGTGCTGCTGGAAAACCCCCGGCAAGTGCGCAGCACCTTGCTCAATTTGCGGGACAAGGGGATTGGCGTTTCACTGGATGACTTCGGTACCGGCTACTCCTCGCTCAGCTACCTGCATCAGTTTCCGCTGAATTCCCTCAAGATCGATCGCTCCTTTGTGGCCAACCTCAAGGATGACGACACCGGCAGCACGCCTGTTGTAAGAGCCATCAAGACGCTGGCCGACACCCAGGGCATGCAGGTCATTGCCGAGGGTATCGAAACCCGCCAGCAGGCTTCCATTCTGGAGAAGCTGGGCTGCGAATTCGGCCAGGGATTCCTGTACGCGCATCCGCGGAGGGCCGCCGACTGGCAGACAGAACTCCAGTCAACCTGAATGGGCAGGCGTCGCAAACCACGCCGCGGGCGCAAGCGCAGCCTGAAGACACGCCTGCTGCGGACTGCAGGGCTGTTGCTGATTCTCTTTGTAGTGCTGAGCTGGCTGCCGGTGCTCGTGTTCCGCTTCGTGCATCCTCCTGCCAGCGCCTTCATGCTGGAGCGCCTGCTCAGCGCCCGCGTGCATGATGAGCGCGGATTTGTCCTGCACCACCACTGGTTGCCGTGGGCGGAAATCAGCCCTAACGCGCCCCTGGCCATGGTCGCATCCGAGGACCAGAAGTTTCCGTTCCACCACGGGTTTGACGTGTCTGCGATCCGCGACGCCATCGCCGATGCAGATCAGGGCGAACGTCTGCGCGGCGCCAGTACCATCAGCCAGCAAACGGCCAAGAACCTGTTCCTGTGGGGCGGGCGGAGCTTCGTTCGCAAGGGACTGGAGGCCTGGTTCACGGTGCTGATCGAGGTCACCTGGCCAAAACAGCGCATCCTGGAGGTGTACGTGAACATTGCCGAACTGGGCAACGGCATCTATGGTGTGGGGGCAGCCAGCCAGCGCTATTTCGGTGTGCCGGCCAGCCGGCTTGATGCCCATCAGGCCGCCCTCATGGCAGCAGTATTGCCCAATCCGCGTCGGCTCCATGTCGACCATCCTTCAGCCTATGTGCAACGCCGTGCCCAATGGATCGAACAGCAAATGCAGCAACTGGGCGGAACCGCCTACGTGACCTCGGAAAATCCACCTCGGCCGGGCGGCAGGTAGGCATGGGCACACCCGAATCGCTGACCGTCGTGGTGCCGGCCTTCAACGAGGCCGCGGTGCTGCAGAGTTTTCAGCAGCGCCTGCTCGCAGTGCTGGATGCGCTCGACCTGGACTGCGAAGTGCTTTACGTCGATGACGGCAGCAGCGACGCCAGCTGGGCCATGATGGAAGCCTTTGCGCAATCGGACCCGCGCGTCGGCGCCATGCGCCTGTCCCGAAACTTCGGCAAGGAGGCCGCGCTGAGCGCCGGTCTGGACCAGGTTGACGAGGACTGCGATGCGGTCATCGTCATCGATGCCGATCTGCAGGACCCTCCCGAACTGATTCCCGATCTGGTGGCGCAATGGCGGCAGGGCCACGACGTCGTGTATGCAGTGCGCAGCTCGCGCGCCGGTGAAACGCGTTTCAAGCGCTTCACCGCTGCCGGCTTCTACCGCATGATGAGCCGCGTCTCCGATACGCCCATCCCCAGAGACACGGGAGACTTTCGCCTGCTGTCGCGACGTGCATTGCACGCACTGCGGCAGTTGCCCGAACGCCAGCGTTTCATGAAAGGCCTGTTTGCGTGGATCGGCTTCTCGCAGACGGGCATCCGCTATCAGCGCGATGCCCGTCACAGCGGCCACAGCAAGTGGAACTACTGGCGGCTCTGGAACCTGGCGGTGGAAGGCGTCACCTCCTTTTCCGTGTTGCCACTGCGCATTGCCACCTGGGCCGGGCTGCTCACGTCCCTGGCAGCGTTCGGATTCGGCGCCTGGGTACTGATCAAGGCCCTGGTATGGGGCGATCCCGTGCGCGGCTATCCGTCGCTGATGACGGTGATTCTTTTCCTCGGCGGCGTGCAGTTGCTGGCACTGGGCGTAATTGGTGAATACCTTGGCCGGATCTACGCCGAGACCAAACAACGGCCGCTGTACCTGATCAGCGAGAAGCGCGTGCCGGGCAAACGCTGATCCGGGCGTGGAAACGGACTGTCACCGGCTGCCGTGACAGGCTACACTGCTCGCGAGCCACCTTACCGGAGGATACGCATGCGTCAGGTCAAGCATCTTCTCGAAAGCAAGGGCCGCGATGTGGTCACGGTCGGCCCCGCCGATACCGTTCTGAGCGCATTGCAGCGCATGGCCGAACATGGCATTGGCGCCCTGGTGGTCATGGACGGCGACACACTGGCCGGCTTGATGTCCGAGCGCGACTACGCGCGCAAGGTCATTCTGAAGAGCCGCCACTCATCCGATACCCCCGTGGCGGAGATCATGAGCACGCCCGTGATCACGATCGGACCCGAGGCCAGCGTGGCCGAGTGCATGGAGCTGTGCACCCGCAAGCGCATGCGGCACCTGCCCGTGATGCAGGACAATCGCCTGGTAGGTCTGGTGTCCATCGGTGACCTGGTCAAGGCCGTGATCGATGACCAGAGCGAGGAAATCGAGCAGTTGCAGAACTATATCGTCGGCTAGATTCGGGACTCGGGACTCGGGACTCGGGAGCAGGATAGAGCGCGAGTGCATGCCACACCGGCAGTGACCAAGCGCACCGTGGTGTGACCTCCACAACGGTGCGCTTTGCTTTGTGTAGGGTGCCGCTGAGGAACGAAGCGCACCGTGGCACGACCTTTGCGACGGTGCGCTTCGCGAACGCTCAGCAGCACCCTGCGAACAAGTCCCGTGGCGTGAGCTCCACGGTGGTGCGCTTCGCCAGGGCTCAGCCGCACCCTACTCCGTTTTGGGCTTGGCCGGAGAAAGGTCGGGAGACTTGCCGGCACGCCAGCCGACTACACCGGCCAGGGTCGCCGCGCCGGCACTGAGCAGGGCGAGCAGGGGAATGCCCGCACCGATCGCCTTGAGCCCGGATACCGAGCTGGTGACTACCACGTCGCCAAAGCGCCAGACCGCCGTTTCAACAAAGTTCTTGCCCTTGTAGCGCATCTCGCGCGCGGCGCGCGTGTACAACGTGTTGCTGGCGGGCACGATCACGCCGTAGCCAAGTCCGCGGCTGCCCACCACCACCAGAGCGATCACCGGCACGGCCACGCTGATGAATGTCATGCTGTGCCAGTCGAACCAGGGCAGCGGCACGCTGTGCAGGGCAAATACGGCCAGCAGGACGAACAGCAGCACATTGGTGGCCTCGGCCAGGACCAGCGACATGCCGGCACCGTGACGCACCAGCATCCAGCGGGTGAAGGCAAGCTGGAATATGATCACCAGCAGGTTGGTGGCAATGTCAATGCGACCATAGAAAGCCGTCCGCGCCACCGCCCCGCCAACATTGTCCTTGACGTAATCTGCGAGCAACGCATAGGCCACCGTGCCGATACCGTCGGAAAGCAGCATCAGCAGTGCCATCAGGCGCACGAATGGCTGAGTGAGTACCTGCTTGATCCCGGCCAGAATCGAGCCACCGATGGGCTCCGCCGGGTCGGCGCCCGCACCACTGCGCAGAGAGAGGTAGAGCAGGATTGTCATGGCAAGCGCCAGTGCGACTGCCGCTACCAGCAGAAGCGGCGCAACACCAATGACATGCACCAGCGCCGTAGTCAGAATCGGCCCGACAAGTGCACCGAGCGTCCCGCCAATACCGATCAGTGGAAAAAGTCGATTGGCCTGTTCGTTGCTGAACAGGTCCGCCATCAGACTCCAGAACAGCGACACGACGAACAGATTGAACACGCTGCTCCAGGTGAAGAACACAACACCCAGACGTTCGGCGCCGATCCGGTCCTGGGACATGAAAGCCGGCACAAACAGCAGCAGGCACACGACAAAAAAGCTGTAGCAGATTGCGATCAGACGTCGACGCGGATAGTGCGCGACGAGATAGCCGAAGAACGGTGTCAAGGCCAGCATGGCCACAAACGTGCCCGCATAGAACATGGGCAGCGCGCTCGAGCCCACCGCGCCACTCAGCTGATCGCGGACCGGCCGAAGAATGAAATACGAACAAAGCACCAGAAAAAAGGCCGTTGCCGACAACAGCAATGCCGAGCGCTCACGCTCCCGGGGCGGCGCCTTGCTGACGTCGGTGATGTCCGAGCCCGGCATCGCTCACGCGGCCTGCAGCATAGGCGGCAACGGGCAATGCAGTGCAGCACACACCACCCTGAGCAATTCCGATTCGGCCACGGTCACCTGGCCATCGTCACGGATGGCGCGGGTCAGACCGCGTACCACCAGTTCCTTGCCTGCCGGCGAAATGCGGTCCAGCTTGGCCAGTGCCTCGTCCAGGGCACGCTGCCAGTCATCGGGGCGCGCGTATTGCAGGGGTCGACCCGGCACCGCCTCTTCGCAGGCGGCCATGAATGCGCGGCGAGCGGCATTTTCATCGTCATTGCCGTAATGGGCTACCAGCGCGAAAAGATCGCGCATCTCGTCGAAGGAGCCGCTCAGGCGCTTGCGTCCCTGAGCAAAGGCCGCCGCCGGGTCAAGCGCATCAATGACTTGCACCTGCACCAGCTTGGCCAGGCAATACTCGTCCAGCTCTACCTTGCCGTCGGCATCAATGATCTTTTCCAGCCAGGTGACCAGCTTTTCCAGGCGCGGCCTGGGCAAGCGACGCAGCGTGGGGAAGGCCATGGCCGCCAGCGGCAGGCGCAACAGGGGATGCAGGTCGCGCAAGCGGCGTACGAACTGCGGCACCTGCACCATGCCGTCACCGTCGAGCAGGCGCGATGCGGCCCCGAGTTGCAGCATGCGCGAGTCATCCGAGCGCGACACCGCCATGGCCAGCAGCAACCAGGGAGCCTGCCTGGCGTCACGCGCTGCCTCGGCAAGATCGTCGGGGATATTCTGGTGCAGCCCGCCGGCCAGCGTGAAATCGTCATTCCCCGGCGTAGCCACCTGCGCGGTTACGCCGTCCGCCGTCACCCCCACCCTGGCTCCTTGTGCGGGCAAGGTAGCGGCGCCGGCACCCAGGATGGCGGTGGCGATGCCGGGCATGGCCTCGGTGCCGGGGATATCAGGCACGGCGCCACCCGCCGGGGCCCACCCCGAGAGCGAGGACTCTTTCGAATCGGCGTCGGCAGCCTTCACCGGTTCCTGCCAGGCCCTGGCAATCGCGAACAGTTCATCGCGCTTGAATGCCGGGTCCAGCGTCTTGATCCGCTGCATCAAGGGTGGATGGGTAGCGAACATGGAAGCACCCTGCAGGCCCTCGCCGAACAGCATGTGCGCCACCTGCTGCGTATCCTGCGCCTCCAGCAGGGACCCTTCGGTCAAGGCTGCTATCTTCTTCAAGGCGCCGGCAATGCCGGAGCTCTGGCGGGTGAACTGCACTGCCGACGCATCGGCCAGTGCTTCGCGCGAGCGCGCCACCGCCGCCTGTATCAGGCGCCCGAAGAAGAAGCCGATATAGCCAATGACCATCAGGGCCAGCCCGATGACCGCCACGTAGGAGCCATTGGAGCGCCGGCTGCTGACACGGCCACCGCTGTACATCAGCAAACGCCCCAGGACTCCGATCACAAGGATACCGAACAGCAAGCCGACAAGGCGGATGTTGAGCCGCATGTCACCATTGAGCACGTGGCTGAACTCGTGCGCGATTACGCCCTGCAGTTCGTCTCGGGTCAACTTGTCAAGGCAACCCTGGGTGACGCACACGGCGGCATCGGCCGGAGAGTAGCCGGCGGCAAAGGCATTGATGCCGGCCTCGTGCTCCATGATGTAGATCTCGGGAACAGGCACCCCCGAGGCGATGGCTATTTCCTCGATCACGTTGCGCAGACGGCGCCACGCCGGGTTGGTGGTATCGGGCGTCACCGGCGTAGCGCCCATGCCGCGCGCCACGGCCGAACCACCATCGCGCAAGCTCATGGTACGAAACAGCGAGGCCAGGCCGATGACCGCCAGAACTCCCAGACTGACCAGGGCGAGACGTGGATAGTCCAGCACCACGCCGGTGTCGCTCATGCGGCGACCAAAGCCGACCAGAACCGCTACCGCGTCCACGGCGATGACAATGACAATCACCGCCAGTGAAAACAGTACCACCATGCGCCGACTGGACTGTCGCGCCTTTTCCTGCAGGGCAAAGAAGTTCATGTCAGGCCGAACCGCCTCTCAACCGGCCGATCAGCTGAACGATACCTCGGGCGCTTCGCGCTTTTTCGGGTCTTCGATTTCCAGCATCTGCGCCGGCTGAAAATGGAACATGTTGGCAACAATGGAACTGGGAAACACCTCGCGCTTGTTGTTGTAGGCCAGCACGGCATCGTTGAACGCCTGGCGGGAAAATGCCACACGGTTTTCCGTGGAGGTCAGTTCCTCGGACAGCTGCATCATGTTCTGGTTGGCTTTCAGGTCCGGGTAGGACTCGTTCAGGGCAAAAAGCCGGCCCAGTGTCTGGGTAAGCTGGTTCTCGCTGCTGGCCAGCTTCTTCATGGCTTCAGGGTCGCCGGGCTTGCCCTTGGCATCGGCCAGGCCACTCACTGCTGCGTTGCGCGCTTTTACGACCGCCTCGAGGGTTTCCCGCTCATGTTTGAGGTACCCTTTCGCCGTCTCGACCAGATTCGGTATGAGGTCATGCCGGCGGGTCAACTGCACGTCGATCTGGGCAAAGGCATTCTTGTAGCCGTTGCGTGACGTGATGAGACCGTTGTAGACCCCGACAAAATAGAACACGATGATCGCAAGAACGACCAGCAGGATTATGGTAGCCATCAAGCATCTCTCCAGTTCGCGCCATGTGGCGCACAGCGGCTATCAGCATAGCACCGTCGGGCTGGTCTGTACCCTGATTCTGGCGATCATGCTGCTGCCAGCCCCATGCCTGGCAGGCTCGAAAAAAGACCCACCGGGACGGAAGGCGGCACCCGCCCGGGAAAAGATTGATCCGGACACCCTGAAGCGCACGGTCGAGGACTACAGCCGCTGGATCGACGAGCTGGAAGCTTCGGGACGGGTGTCGGGCATGTCGACCGCAATTGTTCACGGCAAGGAGGTGCTGCTGGAGCGAAGCATTGGTCTGGCCGATGTACGCACCGGGGAGCCGGTCAAGCCGGACACTGTATTCCGGATTGCCTCACTGTCGAAAGCCTTTTCCAGCGCTCTGGCGGCGCTGCTGGTGCGCGATGGCATGGTTCAGTGGAACACACGCCTGGCCGATGTGCTGACCTACTTCAAACTGCGCAGCAACCGTGCCACCGAGCACATGACCTTGCGCGACATCCTCAGCCATCGTACGGGCCTGCCGCACAATACGTTCGATCACAAGCTCGAGGACGACGTCCCCTACCAGGAACTCGTTCGCGACCTGGACAAGGTGCGGCTGACGTGCGCCGTAGGCGAGTGCTACAGCTATCAGAATGTCGCTTTCAGCATGTTTGGCGACCTGGTGTACGCGGTCACCGGCGACTTTTTCAATCACCAGGTGGAAAAGCGGATCTTCCAGCCCCTGCACATGAAAACCGCAACCTACGGCCGGCTGGCGCTGGAGGACAGCAAGAGCTGGGCACGCCCGCATCTGCGCGAGCATGGACACTTCGTGACCCTGGTCCCCAAACCGAACTACTACTGGGTGTCGCCAGCGGCGGGCGTCAATGCCAGCATTCGCGACCTGGAGAAATGGCTGTCGGCGCAAATGTACGAGAATCCGGACGTGCTGCCCTATGAGGTACTGGCGGAACTGCACGATCCCGTGGTCAATACCCCGGGGCAGACGCGGTTTTCACGCTGGCGGCGGGTTCGCTTGCGCGGCGCCGGCTACGCGCTGGGCTGGCGGGTGCTCGACTACGCGGGTCACCGACTGGTCTTCCACGCTGGCGCCGTTGAAGGGTATCGCGCCATGATCGGCTTTCTGCCGGAATATCGTCTCGGTGTGGTCATGCTGTGGAACTGCGACTGCAAGGCACCGTCCGGCCTGATGCCCATGTTTCTTGATCGTGCCCTGGGCCTGCCTGCGGTGAACTGGGCGCGGCTCAAACCCGGGGCGAAGGGCTGAAAGAAAGCCCATGGCGTTACCGCCATGGGCTTTTCGGAGCCGTCAGACGGCCCGTCACTCAGAGATTGAATTCGATACGCTGGCGCAACACCTTGGCCACCGGCTTGCCGTTTACCAGAGCCGGCTGAAACTTCCACTGGTCCACGGCATCAATGGCAGCGCGCTCGAACACGCGGCCACGATTGGAACCTACCGAATGCGCATTGGTGACGTTGCCGTCCACACCCACGGTGAACTCGACATCCACCCAGCCTTCCATGCGGCGCCTCAAGGCAGCGGGCGGGTATTGCGGTCGGGTGGAGCTGATCAGCTTGGCTGCGCGGGTCGGGCCGGCAGGCGTTGGCGGTTCGGGCCGGGCCGGCGTGTTGTCAACCGGCTTCGGCGGAGGTGTGTTCTCGCTCGCCACCTGCTGCTGTTGCCCTGACGAACTCGAGCTGGTGTCCTCGGGGGGCTGTGATTCGGGGGCCGCTGCCGACTGCTCCGGGCGCGACTGCTGTTGCGCAGCCAGCTCGTCCGCACGTTTCTGCTGTTCCTCGGCACGGGCAGCCAGCTTGCGTTGCGCATCCAGCTTGGAACGCAGGATGGTCAAGGTATAGTTGCCCGGATCGGCCTTGGCCAGCAGATCGATCTCGCGCTGTGCCTCGTCAAAATTGTTGGCATTGATTTCCTGCTCGGCTGCGCTGGCACCAAATGGGAAGGTCTCACGCAGCGCGTCCTGGGCTACCAGGTTTCCCGGGCGCTTTTCCAGCACCCTCAGGTAGTACTCGAACGCATTGTTTCCGGTAGGCGCAATGAAGCGCTTGTCGTTCATGGCCTTCTTGGCCTCGTTGAGCAACTCGTCGACACCCATGGCACTGACGTTGGCCGGTGGGGGTGCTGCACTGACAGCTGCAGCCACTTCAGCCGCCTGCTTTGGTTCAGTGTCGGTGCTGCTGGCCATGTTGGGCCTGATGATGAGAAACCAGGCCGCGACAGCGAGCAGTATCAATATGATCACGGCCGCCACGACGACAGGCATCGCAGCGCCTCGTTGTCGGTTCGGATGCTGCAGATTGCTGGGAACACGCTTCATGGATTGTTGCCTCCGCTTCTGATGTTCCCGTACCAGATTCGACTCCCCCTGGGAACCGCGGGCACACTGCCCTTGGGCACGGTCGACCTAAAGGTACCGCTATCCGTTGTCAGGAGCAATGCCAGATCGAGAGCGGCAAAAGCGAATTTCCGCAGCGGGGCACCGCTCTTGCTGCGCGGCACCCGGGCAGCCGTCGCGGGCACCATGCCATGCGCAAGTAGTCGCCGGCCCTGCCCGTGCAAACAAAAGCCCCGACATGGCCGGGGCTGAAGTTTGAAGCGGGGTTCCTGCGCTGGGCGGCCACAGGAACCAAGGCGGCAAGTACGTTACTTGCTCTTGCTCGCCGACTTGCGGGTTGATTTGCGCGCTGTCTTCTTGGCAGTTGTCTTGCGCGCGCTTTTCTTGGGAGCTGCCTTTCGTGCAGTCTTCTTCCTGGCAGTCTTCTTGCGAGCCGTCTTCTTGGCTGGGGACTTCTTGGCGGCCGTCTTGCGCGTCGACTTGCGAGCCGTCTTCTTGGCTGCGGACTTCTTCGCCGCCGTCTTGCGTGTCGACTTGCGAGCCGTCTTCTTGGCCGCGGACTTCTTCGCCGCCGTCTTGCGTGTCGACTTGCGGGCCGTCTTCTTGGCTGCGGACTTCTTCGCCGCAGTCTTGCGCGTCGACTTGCGAGCCGTCTTCTTGGCCGCGGACTTCTTCGCTGCCGTCTTGCGAGCCGTCTTCTTGGCCGCAGACTTCTTGGCAGGCGCCTTGCGTGCTGCTGTTGAACGTTTGGTTGTCGCCTTCTTGGCGGTTGATTTGCGAGCGGTCTTTTTGCTCGCGCGTTTCTTGGTCGATTTCTTGGTTGTAGCCATGGTTCGTCTCAGCTCCTCATCAGTTGGCAGTGGTTGCCCAGTAAAAGCATGCAGGAACGCTTCACACAACAAGTCACTGTTGGTCGCGTGCCTCAGGTTTGATACTTGTCTCCGCGTTCGTTCGTTGGAAAGCAACTCAAGAATGTGAGACGGGATCGAGACTGTGATTTTCCGGACGGCCTCGGACTTGAATCCGTGCTCAACGTAAGGCTTGATGTATTTGGTCACAGCTTTTCACTACTTGCATACACCATTGTTTGCAAAACCTATTCCGATGTCATGCCGGTGTCAATCACTTTTCACGCGATATTTTCCGGCAATCATGAACCGTACAGCGGGAAATGATGGGCCCAGGCAAGCCGAGGAGAATGTCATGGAGGAATTGTTCGGACGTATAGACGTCCATTTACATCTCTCTGCCCTGGCGCCATGAAGCAAAAGGGCAGCGGGAATATACGGGAAGGCGCCGCATCAACCCACTTCGCTCAAGCAGAGGCTGGCAGCA
Source organism: uncultured Gammaproteobacteria bacterium (assembly GCA_963734945.1). Lineage (GTDB taxonomy): Bacteria > Pseudomonadota > Gammaproteobacteria > Xanthomonadales > Rhodanobacteraceae > DASSBG01. Next base: position 6,939 of record CAVTJF010000012.1, on the reverse strand, counting down.
ATCAAAATTCGGCGTTGGCCTTGATTTTCAGGGTCCGAACGGCATTGGATGCCGCACCGCAGGACCCAGGCAACACGCCAGCCAACCGTCAGATGCACTCGCCGGTTGGCTCTACTCGTCTTCGCTTTCAATCAGCTCGGCGTAGTCGTCCGGATCGAGGAGCTCGTCAAGCTCGTCCCGGTCACTTGGCTTGATGACAAAAATCCAGCCGTCCCCGTAGGCATCTTCATTGATCGCTTCGGGCTTGTCGTCAAGCAGTTCATTGACCTCCACCACCTCTCCCGAAACCGGTGGATAGATGTCCGATGCGGCCTTGACCGACTCGACCACGGCGATGCTGTCGCCGACGCGAGCCTCGGCTCCCACCTCGGGAAGCTCGACATATACCACATCGCCAAGCTGCTCCTGCGCGTGTGCCGAAATGCCTACACGGACCAGGCCGTCGTCTTCCGCACGCGCCCATTCGTGTGACTTCAGAAACTTCAGGTCTCCGGGTATCTCGCTCATCTTCGTTTCCAATGTTGATTGATTTCAAATCAGTGCAGAGCAGCAGCACGCCAACCCCACACGCTCCAGCGCGTCATCAGCACGCCGTTCAGGCTGCCTTGCCCTTTTTCACAAACGGCGGTTTCGCCGTGTGCGCATCCAGCTCCCGGCCACGAATCTCGACCCGCAGGTCGTCACCCGCGGATGCCGGCACCCTGGCAAGCGCAATCGCCTTCTGCAGGGTCGGCGAAAAACTGCCGGAAAGGATCTCGCCATCGCCGCTGTCGGTCAATACCTTCTGGCCATGCCTCAGCACTCCTTTGCCGTCCAGTATCAGGCCTGTCATCCTGCGCGGCACCCCCTCGGCCTTTTGCTTCTCCAGCACTTCGCGGCCGATGAAGTCACGCTCGTCGTTCATGGCCACCGTCCAGCCAAGGGCGCACTCGAGCGGAGTAACCGTTTCATCCATGTCCTGTCCGTAGAGATTGAGGCCGGCTTCCAGGCGCAGGGTGTCTCGCGCACCCAGCCCAGCCGGGCGAACTCCGGTATCCAGCAGTGCCTTCCACAATGCGCTGGCGTGCTCGGCGTCAACAAGAATTTCAAAACCATCCTCGCCGGTATAGCCGGTGCGTGCCACGAACAGGGGCACGCCGTGCAGTGCCTGGGCGGCGGCTCCGTGAAACTTGCCCATGTCGCGGATACGCTCACGATCCACCTCGTTCAGCAAGCCGATGACCTTGTCTCGTGCATTGGGGCCCTGCACGGCAATCATGGCAAACTCCTCGCGCTCACGAACCTCCACCGAGAATGCCTTCGCCTGCTGCCTGATCCATTGCAGGTCGCGCTCACGGGTCGCGGCATTGACCACCATGCGAAAGAATTGCTCACCCAGGTAGTACACGATCAGGTCATCGATTACCCCGCCCTGTTCGTTGAGCATGCAGGTGTAGAGTGCCTTGCCGTGTTCCTGCAGCTTGGCCACGTCATTGGCCAGCAGGCGCGACAGGAAAGCGCGGCATTGCTCTCCATGCAGGTCCACCACGGTCATGTGTGACACATCAAACATGCCCGCGTCCTGGCGTACCGCGTGATGCTCCTCAAGCTGAGAGCCATAACTGAGTGGCATGTCCCAGCCACCGAAGTCGACCATGCGCGCACCCAGCGCCCGATGCTCGGCGTTCAGAGGAGTCTTTTTTGTCATGCGCCTGTCCCGTGCGAAAAGAGGCCCATTATCGCGCCGCGAAGCCGCGGCGTCGATATGCGCCAAAGGCAAGGGGCGCAAGCAAGGGTCAGCATGGCGAATCGCTGCCATGACGTGCGCGGCGCTCGCGTTGGAAGATTCGCTCCCGCCGGGTGCTGCCGAGGAACGAAGCGCACCGCGGCGCGGAACCTTCGATGGTGCGCTTGCCCTTCTGTAGGGTGCTGCTGAGGAACGAAGCGCACCGCGGCGTGGCCCCTACGACGGTGCGCTTCGCTTCGCTCAGCAGCACCCTACGCCCGAATCCCGTGGCGTGGAGGTTGCGATGGTGCGCTTCGCCTCGTGTAGGGTGCTGCTGAGGAACGAAGCGCACCGCGGCGTGGCCACTACGACGGTGCGCTTCGCTTCGCTCAGCAGCACCCTACGCCCGAATCCCGTGGCGTGGCCGTCAGGATGGTGCGCGAACCTTGAGCGTCGACCCTTCCACGCCTTCCACTTCGACTTCGACACCACGGGGCATGTCCGGACCCTCGACCAGCCATTGGGTATCGCCCACGCGGGCCTTGCCACGGCCATTGACGATCGGTTCCACCAGCACATAGCGACGACCGATCATCTGCGCGCCACGCCGGCTGAGGTTCTGCGCCGCGGGGTCGTCGTTGCGGCCAAGGCGCGGGCGCAACCAGCGCCACCACACCATGCATGATGCAAATGCCAGCACGGCAAACAGCACCGCCTGGGCGAGAATGCCCAGGCCGGGGAAAGCCAGCATCACCAGCCCCATCACGGCCGCGGCGATACCGATCCACAGCAGAAAGAAACCCGGTGCCAGCACCTCGCCGGCAAACAGCAGCAGAGCCAGAATCCACCACAGGTAGTGCATGCCTATCGATGCCATGGTCATGACGGCTTCAAGCCTGTTGCGGCGGTGACGAAGTCTGCTTGTCCAGCACTTCCTTGCCGATCTCGGCAATGCCGGCGAGCGAGGAAAGGATGCCACTGGCCTCGAACGGCAGCATCAGCATCTTCTGGTTGGGCGAGGCGGCCATCGCCTTCAGCGCACCCACGTACTTGTCCGCGACAAAGTAATTGATGGCATTGAGGTTGCCGGCCGAAATGGCATCGGACACCATGCGCGTGGCTTCGGCTTCGGCCGCCGCCAGGCGCTCACGTGCCTCGGCTTCGCGGAATGCCGCTTCCTTCTGGCCCTCTGCCGCCAGAATGGCCGACTGCTTTTCGCCGTCGGCCTTGAGGATTGCCGCCTGCTTGAAGCCTTCGGCCTCCAGGATGTTGGCGCGCTTGATGCGCTCGGCCTTCATCTGCCGCGCCATCGCCTCCACCAGGTCCGCCGGCGGGCTGATGTCCTTGATCTCGATGCGATTGACCTTGACGCCCCACGGCGTGGTCGCTTCGTCCACCACGGTAAGCAGCTTGGCGTTGATTTCGTCGCGCTTGGACAGCGATTCGTCCAGATCCATCGATCCCAGCACGGTACGGATGTTGGTCATCACCAGGGCCAGCGTGGCCCGCTCCAGGTTGGCTACCTCATAGGCCGCCTTGGCTGCATCCAGCACCTGGTAGAACACCACACCGTCCACCCGCACCACGGCGTTGTCCTTGGTGATGACATCCTGAGAGGGCACATCCAGCACCTGCTCCATCATGTTCATCTTGTGGCCGATGCCGTAGATGAAGGGAACCAGAAAATGCAGCCCGGGCGTCAGGGTGCGCGTGTACTTGCCAAAACGCTCCACCGTCCATTCGAAGCCCTGCGGCACGATCCGCACCAGCTTGACCAGTACGATGACCGCCACCACCACCAGCACCAACGCAAATATCCCACCGCCCATGTGCAATCCCCAATCCGTTTGCAAGAGCGCCGATTATACGAGCTATTGCCGCCGCGGGGCGCATGGCACCCGGGCGTGGAACATTCAATGGTGCGCTTCGCCCGCAGGGTGCCGCTGAGGTACGAAGCGCACCGTGGCATGGAACCCCCGATGGTGCGCTTCGCTGGCGCTCGGCAGCACCCTGCGCCCGAATCCCGTGGCGTGAAGAGCCGATGGTGCACTTTACCCTCCCGTAGGGTGCCGCTGAGGTACGAAGCGCACCGTGGCGTGGAACCCCCGATGGTGCGCTTCGCTGGCGCTCGGCAGCACCCTGCGCCCAAATCCCGTGGCGTGAAGAGCCGATGGTGCACTTTACCCTCCCGTAGGGTGCCGCTGAGGTACGAAGCGCACCGTGACACGGAACCCCCGATGGTGCGCTTCGCTGGCGCTCAGCAGCACCCTACGCCCAAATCCCGTGGCGTGGGATCTTCGATGGTGCGCTTCGCTGGCGCTCGGCAGCACCCTGCGCCACACACCCGAGTCTCGCCCTCAGACAGGCTGCGGCAGGGTCAGCGTGACACGCAGTCCGCCATGTTCGCGGTTGGCCAGCTGCAGCCGGCCCTCATGCGCCTCGGCGATTTCCCGCGCCAGGGCCAGACCCAGGCCGGTGCCGGAGCGCTTGGTGGAGTAGAACGGCAGCAACGCCTGCGACAGCACCGCTTCGTTCATGCCGGGACCGCGATCGGCCACCTCGATCTGAAGTTCGCTGCCCTTGCGCCTTATGGACAGCGTGACCTCGTCCTCGGGACTGCCGGCCTCATGCGCATTCTTCACCAGATTGATGAGGATCTGCTCGACCTGACCCGGATCAAAACGAGCCGGCTCGGTCGGCAAGGGACCGACCACGCGAAAGCGACAATGCAGGGCGAGCGATTCCATGAAGCGAACCCAGTCAACCGACTTCAGGCGCGGCGAAGGCAGCTTGGCAAAGTCGGCGTAACCGCCGATGAACTCGTGCAGGTGCCGGGCGCGCTCGCCAATCGTGTCGAACACACCGTCCAGCCGCGCATACTCGCCGCGCGCGAGCAGTTCGCGCCCCGAATGCGTCATCGAGGCAATCGGCGCGAGCGAGTTGTTCAGCTCATGGCTGATGACGCGGATCACGCGCTTCCAGCTCGCCACCTCCTGGCGCGACAACTCCCGGGTCATGCGCCGGAACAGGTACAGGCTGTGATTGCGCCCCTGCAGCCGGAAACGGCGCAAGGACACGTGGAAGGTCTCCTCGTCGCCGCCCATGTCCACGGAAAACAGCGAGTCCCCACCGCGATCCAGCGCCGCACGCATGCTCTCGGGCAAATCGCGGCAGAGATCGGCAAAGTCCAGGCCAAGCATCGAGGCGCCCTCGTTGAGCAGATGACGCGCGGCAATGTTGGCGTAAGTGACCTTTTCGTGCGCATCCACCAGCACCAGGGCCTGCGGTGACTTCTGCACCATGGTGTCCAGCATCAGTTCCCGCTGGGTGAGGTTCTGGCGCTGCTCGCGCAGCGTACGGCCCAGATCATTGTGCAGGTTCACCAGATCACCCAGCTCGTCGTTGCGTCGCGCGGCAATCGAGAAGCCGAAGTCGCCGTCCTGATAGCTGGTCACCGCGCCTTCGAGTGCTCTCAGGATGACCAGCAGCGGGTTCGCCAGCTGGCTGCCCAGCATGGCTGCGGCCGGTACCAGCATCAGCAAGGTAATCATCAATCCACCGGTCGTTGTGCTGAGCCAGCCCGCATCGATCGGCAATCCGCTCAGGCGGGCAAGCGCGGCCATGATTTGCGGCAGCGGCCAGCGCGTCACGCCGACAAACAGCAGCGCACCAGACGCCGCGGCCAGGCCTCCCATCAGCGCAAGTCGACCCTGCAGCGATCTCAGACGCATGCGCGTGACTCGTCCGGGTGACGGGCGCGGCCCGAATGCGGTCGCCGGTTGAGACCGCCCGGCACCCGGCGACTGCTGTGCGGGTCAACCCACCGCATGCAAAGGCAATGGGAGCACGCGCAGGGTGTGGCTGCGAGTGCAAGGCTCACGAGGTCTCGATCCCGTAGCGTTGCATCCGTCGATACAGCGCCTGGCGCGACAGCCCCAGAGACTGTGCCGCCCTGCTGACAACGCCATCGTGCTGGCTCAAGGCCTTCTCGACCGTCTCGCAGGATGGCTCGTCCAGATTGCGCCAGGCGGCCGTATTGTGGCTCTCGGGCAGATTCAGGTGCGACGCCTTGATCGGTTCACCATCAACCAGCAGGCAGGCCCGGTCGATGGCGTTCTTGAGCTCGCGCACGTTGCCCGGCCAGTCGTGCGCCAGCAGCGCGTCGCGGGCTTCGGGTGACAGTTCGGCGCGCCCATGCAAAAAATGCTCGGCCAGCGGAAAGATGTCGTCGCTGCGTTCCGACAATGGCGGCAGGTTGACCTCGATCACGTTGAGCCGGTAGTACAGATCCTCGCGAAAGGTGCCCTCGGCAATCATGGCCTTGAGGTCGGCGTTGGTGGCGCTGATCACGCGCACATTGGCCCTGCGTGTGCGGCCCGAACCCAGGCGTTCAAACTGGCCGGTCTCGATCACGCGCAGCAGCTTGACCTGACCCGACAGAGGCAGGTTGCCGATTTCGTCCAGGAACAGCGTACCGCCGTCGGCCATCTCGAAGCGCCCCTCGCGAGCCTTGTTGGCCCCGGTATAGGCTCCGGCTTCGGCGCCGAACAGTTCGGCTTCGATCAGTTCGCTGGGCAAGGCGCCGCAGTTCACCGCCACGAACGGACCCTCGTTCACCGGCGAATTGAGATGCACGATCTGGGCGATGCATTCCTTGCCGGCACCATTGGGTCCGGTGATCAGCACCGGCACATCCGAGCGCGCCACCTGGCAAGCCAGCTCGACCGTGCGGCCCATGGCCTCGGACGCAAACACCAGGCCACCGAGATCGTATTTGCGCTGCAGCTGATCGCGACGCTTGCGCCGCTCGCTGCGCGTGCGACTGACCTCGCGCGTGGACTCGGACAATTCCAGCAGGTTCTCGACCGTGGTCAGCAGCTTGGCATCGTCCCAGGGCTTGGAGACATAATCCGCGGCGCCGGCCTTGACCAGCTCCACCGCCGTCTCCAGGTGCGTCCAGGCGGTGAGCAGGATCACCGGAAGATCAGGATAACGCTCGCGAATGGCGCCAAAAAGGGCCACACCCTCTTCCCCCGACGTGGTGTCGGCGGTGAAATTCATGTCCTGGATCACCACGTCCACCCGCTGACGCGCCAGGGTCGCCAGACCCTCGTCCTGATTGCTGGCCACCAGCGGCTGGATCTCGTGCAGCGACAACAGCAGGGACAAGGCCTCGCCCACCGCAGGATTGTCGTCAATGATCAGGACGGTACGCATTTTGCTCCTGTGCATGC
>CAVTJF010000011.1:0-7519 GCA_963734945.1 uncultured Gammaproteobacteria bacterium | reverse complement strand
CCGGGGCCCGCTGCACAAGCACTTCCGGCCCTCGATTGCCCCATGCAATGTGTTGCACTGACCTGATCAGGCAGCCGGGTCAGGGCAACGCCGCCATCGCCGCAGCCTTTTCTTCCCCGTGCAGGCCCTCCCATTAATGTGACACAGTTCACATTTTGGGCGCATAATGGCGTCAACCGTGGCCCCTGAACCACGGCAAGGTCGGCTGCATGAGGTATTCGCGGTACCGTACCGAAGCAAACCAGCCCGAGCCGGAACGCCGGGCTCGGGGCGTCGATGCGCCCGAAAAATATCATTATCACGCGTTCATCAGCTACAGCCACGCCGATGAGGCCTGGGCCAGGTGGCTGCACAAGACGCTGGAGACCTGGCGCGTTCCCAAACATCTGGTCGGCAGGCAGACACGGGTAGCGAGGGTGCCGGCCAGGCTCACACCGATATTTCGTGATCGCGAGGAGCTGCCCAGCTCGGCCAGCCTCAATCAGGAAGTCAACCTGGCCCTGGCCCAATCGGCCAACCTTGTCGTCGTCTGCTCACCCGCTGCGGCGCAGTCGCGCTGGGTCAACCAGGAGGTCGCGGCATTCAAGCGCCTGGGGCGGTCCGACCGGATTCTTTGTCTGATCGTTCAGGGCGAACCAGAAGACTGCTTCGTGCCCGCGCTCCGGGAAGCTGATGGAGACCGGCGACATCACGGCACTGATGGCAGCGAGCCGATGGCTGCCGACCTGCGCCCCGGGCAGGATGGCAGGAAGCTGGCCATACTGAAACTTGTCAGCGGCATGCTGGGGCTGCGTCTGGATGAATTGCGCATGCGCGAGCACCAGCGAAAGATCAGGCGCCTCACGCTTGTCACCGCGATTGCAGTAGTGATCACCGCGGTTACCGGATCGTTGGCCATCATTGCCCTGATGGCCCGCCACAGCGCAGAGAAACAGCAGTCGCAGGCTGAAGGTCTGGTCGGCTTCATGCTCAACGACCTGGATCGGAAGATGCAGGGCACCACCCGCCTGGAAACCCTGCAGGCCATCAGCGACCGAGCCATGGCCTACTACAAGTCGCTGCCCAGCCGGGATGTCAACGACTCCGTTTTGTCAGGGCGCGCCGATGCACTCATGAAAATCGGTACCGTGCAACTCAACCAGGGTCGCCTGGCGGAGGCGCTGGCGTCGTTTCAGGCTGGGCAACTAGTCACCTCGCAGCTGCTCTCGCACGCTCCTGACAACCCCGTGCGACTGCTGCAGCAGGCAACCAGCATGAACAAGCTCGGCCTTGCCTGCTGGTACATGGGCAAGCTTGATTCGGCACTGCAGAACTTCACCGCCTCTGCCACGCTGTTGCAGACGGCCAACCAGCTCAAACCCGGGGACGTCGACATCGCACCCCAGCTCGCCGCAGCGCGCAACAATATCGGGCACATTCTTGAAAGGCGCGGCGAGCTTGCGGCAGCAGGCCAGCAATATCGGTCCGTGCTGGAAATCTACGAGTCCCTGCACCGGCGCTACCCGGACAACAGAACCTGGCACAGCGAGCTGGGTTGGGCCTACAACAATGTAGGCAAGCTGGCCTGGCGGAGAGGTCAGATTGCCAGCAGCATCGCCAACTACGAAATTGACCTCAAGAACAAGCAGGAGCTCGCGGTACAGGACCCCAGCGATCGCGATGCTCAAGGTGAACTTGCCAGCAGCAACGCCATCCTCGCCAATGTCCTTATCCATGTCGGGCAAGTCGACGCAGCGCTGGCGCATATTCGAAAAGCCGTCGAGATCGGTCAGTTGCAGGTCAATTTTGACCCGGGAAACGCGACCTCACGTGACCTGCTTGCCTTGTACAGGATGCAGCTCGGACGGAGTCTGCGACTCAGCGGAAACCTGCAGCAGGCGCGTGCACAGGTCGACAGTGCGCAAGCCCTTCTCGCCACGCTGACCGGAAAAGACTCCGACAACGTGGTGTACCGACAACACCTGACTCGGATCAGCTTGGAGCAAGCCAGGGTGGAGCTTGCCGACGGCAAACCGAAGGTCGCCCGCAAGCATGTCATCAAGTCCGTGGCAGATGCCCGTTCCCTGCTGAGAATCAACGCCGACAACGACGATGTGCGTCTGCTGCTGTCTGAAGCCCTCCTGCTGGAAGGCCGCATACTCATCACCGAGGGCACACCGGATCTGGCACACAAGGAATGGGATGAAGCGCGCCGCATCGTACAGCCGATGGCAGGCACCAGCAGCGACCCGAACCAGCTTGATGCGTGGGCAAGCGCGCTGCTGCTTCAGAACGACAGTGTTGCGCCCAGGGCTATCACCCGACTTGAGCGCATGGGATACCGGGATCCCGATTTCGTACAGCTGGTGAAGGCCCACTCATCAGACTTCCCGCAACAGTGGTACGCGCGCTCGCGCTCGAATTCGAGCAAAACCGTCACAGGAGGAAACGCTCATGAACAACAAGAAGATTGACGTCATGGTGTATCTCGACCGCAGCGCACAGCGCAAGGTTGTGGTCATCCCGAGTCGCATTGATCTGCCACTTGGCAGGCATGAAATCACCTGGCGCCTGGCCGACAGCAAGACGCAAAAGCTGGTCAGCGTCAAACTGGTTTGTGACGATGTCAAACCCGACAAGACATCCAATACCGATGACACCTGGACCATGGTGCTCACCAACAACTTCGAAGATGACCCGGCAATACTTGACTACATCATTGCCCTCGAATATCAGGACAGGATTTACACCAACGAGACAAAGCCCGGCGCATCTCACTGCAATCCACCTGATGGCAACGGATGCAATGACACCGTGCTTGTTGCGTGGAGCATCAGAGACAGCATCCACAACTACCCCGTGTGAGCCGACCGACGACGATGCCGCATCAAGAAGCGCTCGACACGGATAGCGCTGCTCCCGGCTGCTGTGCTCTGGATTGCTGTCGCTATCGTGCGTTTATCAGCTACAGCCATGCCGATGAGGCCTGGGCCAGGTGGCTGCACAAATCACTGGAGACGTGGCGGATACCGTCGCGACTGACTGGCAGCAAGACCGCAGCCGGCGAGATTCCCAGGCGACTGACGCCGATATTTCGTGATCGCGACGAACTGGCCAGTGCCGCAGACCTTGGCGCCCGAGTCAATGAAGCACTGTCCGACTCGGCCAATTTGATCGTGATCTGCTCGCCAAACTCGGCCCGCTCCCGCTGGGTGAACGAAGAGGTGCTGCGCTACAAGCGCCTGGGCCGTGCCGGTCGAATTTTCTGCCTGATCGTTGATGGCGAGCCCAATGCCTCGGACATCGCCGGCCGCTCGGCCGATGAGTGCTTCTGTCCTGCCTTGCGTTTCACGCTTGACAAGGCTGGTGCATTGACAGAGGAGCGTGCCGAGCCGGTTGCTGCCGATGCTCGCGCTGGCAAGGATGGCAAGAGTGCAGCCAGGCTGAAGCTGATTGCCGGCATGCTCGATGTGGGATTTGATGCGCTCAGGCAACGCGAGCAGCAGCGCCGTTTGCGCCGCATGGCCGCGATCACTGCGCTGGCTCTTGTCGCCATGCTGGTCACCACCACACTCTCGATAGCAGCGCTGATTGCACGTCGCGCCGCGGATACCTCTCGTCAGGCGGCCGAACGTCGGCAAAAGCAGGCTGAAGGCCTGGTTGGCTTCATGCTGGGCGACCTCAACGACAAGCTGCAGGGTGTGGGCCGGCTGGACATCATGCAGGCCGTGGACGACAAGGCCATGGCCTATTTTCAATCATTGCCCATCGCTGATGTCACCGATGCAGCCCTGGCCGGACGCGCTACTGCGCTGCAGAAAATCGGCAGCGTTCGCATGGATCAGGGGAAAACCGCCGAAGCATTGAAAGCCTATCGTGCTGCCGAGCGCATCGAGGCAGAGCGCCTGCGCCGGGCACCGGCCAATGTCGATAACGAGACCGCCTATGCGCAGAGCCTGATATGGGTCGGCAACGCCTTCTGGTACCAGGGTGAACTGGAGCGCGCCGGGGATCAATATCGCAGGGCCGCCAGCAGCCTGCAGCGTGCGGCAGGAGCCAGGCCGGGCGATAGCGACCTGGCCATGAAGCTGGCCAGCACACAGAACAACTACGGGCATGTACTGGAAGCTCGTGGGGACATCCGTGGTGCACAGGCACAGTATCAGACGGTGATGCAGGCCTTCGCGACATTGCACAGGCAATACCCGGCACAATCCCGCTGGCAGGAGCAGCTGGGCTACGCCCACAACAACCTGGGCCAGCTGGCCCTGAAACAGGGCGATCTGCAGCAGGCCATCGCCAGCTATCACGAGGACTGGCAGCTCAAGGCGGGCCTCGCGGACGGCGAGCCGGAAAACCAGCGGTGGCGCAATGAGCTGGCCGTAAGCAATGCGATTCTTGCCGGTGCGCTGGGCATGAGCGGCGATACCGCGCGCGCGGCACGCCATGCCAGTGCTGCGGTGGAGAGCGGCATGGCGCTGGTATCGCTGGATCCGAGCAATGCGGCAACCCGTGATTATCTCGCCCTGTACCGCATCCGGCTGGCCGGCCTGTTGCGCATGCAGGGCAAGCCCGATCTGGCACGGGCTCAGATCCGCAAAGCCACGGACACGTTGCATTCCCTGCTGGAGAAGGACTCGGGCAACCCGGACTGGTCCATTGACCTCGCCAAGGCGCAACTGGAAAACGCGCAGGTCGCCCGGGCTTCAGGACAGCATGCCGAGGCCGGGCGCTCGGCCAGCGCGACGCTGAGCACCTTGCAACCCCTGTTGGCCAAGCGTCCCGACAGCCGAAACTCGATCCTGATCGCCACGCATGCAGCCTGTCTTCTTGGTGACCTCGATAGCGCAGACCACAATGCCGCCGCAGCGCAGATCCAGTGGCAGGCGGCTCGCGAGCGAATCCGGCCACTGGCGCACGACAGCAGTGATCCGGAAGTCCTGGCTGCGTGGTCCGGCGCCCTGCTGCGACTGAACCAGCAAAACGACGCTGCACCTGTTCTGGCCCGCCTGCAGCAGATGGGCTACCGCGATCCCGATTTCATGGCACTACTGCAACGCCGTGGCATCAGCTACTCGCCCGACCCCGGTTTGCACAAACGTATCACCGAGCTGACGCAGTGAGTCAATGCATCGCCGGTGTGTATTGCCCGACGCAGCCCGACCAGGCCTGCGCTTTCCCCGCCAACCAAGGAGTACAAGCATGAGCATCGAAGTCCATCTCGACACCAGCAAGGATCCACCGGTAACGGCCACACCCGAGCATGACGACAAGGGCAAGGGCAAACACGACATCACATGGAAGCGCGCCAAGCACCAGCACTTCACCTTCACCTCGCTGACCTTCGACACCACGCCCAACCCGTTCACGAAAATTCGTGTTCATGATCACCACGTCACCGCCGATGATGACAACAGCGGCGGCAGCACGGTGGGCATGTTCCCGTACACCATCGTGGTTACCAGCGAAGGCAAGACCTACAGCTCAAGGAAGAGCAGCCATCACAACGTGCCCGGTGATCTGATCATCCACAACCGTCCCGGCTGATCGAGGACCTGCCCCGATTGAGGTACCGCGTGCCAACCCCTTTCCAGGCAAATGGCGGTGCCGTTCGCGGTGCCGCCGTTACGCATGCGGCATGGCGACGGATGCACATTGCTGCCTGCGAGCCCCGCGGTCGCGGCACGGCGGGAGAGCACCAGTGATTGATGGTTATCGATGAAAGGCCACAGCACCCCATCGCTCGCCAGAGCACCGCTGATTGTCGGCGTCACCAGTCATCGCAACCTTGCGCCCAGCGAGATCGAAGGCCTGCGGTCGCGCGTGCGGGTGTTCCTTGCCGATCTCAAGGAGCTCTACCCCGGACTGCCGCTGGTCGTATTGTCGGCGCTGGCCGAGGGCGGCGACCGCCTGCTTGCCGAAGAAGCACTGGCCTGCGGTGCCAGAGTCAAGGCAGTTCTGCCATTGCCGCCGGTGCTGTATCGGCAGGATTTTGCCAATGCCGCAAGCCGGGACCGATTCGATGCGCTGTGCCGACAAAGCGAAATACTGCAGGTGCCACTTTTGCCGCGCAACAGTGCCAGTGGCATTGCCGAGCCGGGCAGGCAACGCGACGCCCAGTATGCCGAGGCCGGCCTGTTCATCGCCAGCCACTGCCATATCCTGCTTGCCATATGGGATGGGCGTGCCTCGGACCTGTACGGCGGCACCGCGCAAATCGTTCGCTATCACCTTGAAGGATTCATGCCCGGAAGTATCGAGAGAAGGCGTACCGGCCAGCCCCTGTTTGATCGGGGCGACGAAAGCCTGCTCTGCCACCTGGCCTGTTCGCGCAGCGACCCGGAGCAGACGATACAGCCACCCAAACCGCCCTTGAAACCGCTGGAGATGCGCTGGGAGAGCCAGCAGGGTTCGCAGGACTTTGCCGCAGGCATCCCGGCCGAATTTGCCGAGATGTTTCGACATATGGTGGAGTTCAACTCGGATCAGGCGCGCTACCAGGACACCATTGCCGAGCAATGCCGGATGGCCGGGTACTTGTCCACGGTCCGGGAAAACGAAGTGGCAGACATCGGCCGCCTGTTCTGCGCCAGCGACTGGCTGGCGATTCACTTTCAGAAGCGGGTGTTGCTGGTGATGCGCGGGATCCACCTGCTGGCTGCGCTGACTGGCCTGGCCTTCATCGCCTACTCCGACCTGCCCAGCGGCCTACTCGACGAGGCGCCGCTTATCGACCTGTTCATCGCGCTGTTCGCGGCCGGCTTTCTGCTCGACCGACTCGCCAGACGACGTGCGTGGCACCGCAAGTACATCGACTATCGCGCGCTGGCGGAGGGTCTGCGGGTCCAGCGCTACTGGCTCATGGCCGGCATAAGCAGCAACAATTCGGTGGCATTTGCGCACGACAACTTCATGCAGAAACAGGACATCGAGCTGGGCTGGATCCGCAATGTCATGCGCGGCGCCGGCCTGCAGCCTCGTTCAGCAAACTCCTCGTCAACGGCATGCCTGGAACAGGTGATCGAAGAATGGATAGGCGAGCCCGCAGGCAATGGGCAGCTGGCCTACTATTCACGCAAATGTGCCGAGCGGACGCGAGTGGCCGCCACCGCCAGCCGGCTGGGCAACCTGTGCCTGTGGACAGGCATTGCCCTGGGCGTGACTCTGGCGCTGTTTCATCGCTGGCTGGATGCCGATACCAGCACCTACCTTGTGGCCATGATCGGTACCCTGGCCATCATTGCCGCAGCCCGCGAATCGTACTCCTACCGCAAGGCCGATCGCGAGTTGATCAAGCAATACCGATTCATGCGTCAGCTGTTTGCCAGCGCCCGGCATTCACTAGATGCGGAACCGGAAATGGACACGCGGCGGGAGATCCTGCAGGCTCTCGGCGAAGCTGCATTGGCCGAACATGCCGAATGGGCGTTGATGCATCGCGAACGCCCGCTGGAGCACGGCCGACTGTAGGCCGGGGCGCAACAAAGTCCGTGACGGCCACGCAGCGATGTCGGGGCACTGCGGAACATGCCTGACGCTC
>CAVTJF010000010.1:0-56801 GCA_963734945.1 uncultured Gammaproteobacteria bacterium | reverse complement strand
TCCCGAAATCTTCCCGCTCCGCGCTTCGCTCCATCCAGGCGATAAAGGCCGTCATCCTGGACGCGGCGTAGCCGCGATCCGGGATCCATTGTTGATCGCGCGGCACACGAATACCGGCGAGGTCAGGGAAGCAAAAATTGGATCCCGGGTTCCGCGCTGCGCGCGGCCCCAGGATGACGAGGTTCTCCAATCACCCGCCTTCTTCCGGGCAACGCTCATCCCTTTGCGCTTTTCGCGTCCTTCGCGGACCATCCCCCGCTCCCGACTCCCGAGCCCCGAAATCTTCCCGGACCGCGCTTCGCTCCATCCAGGCGATAAAGGCCGTCATCCTGGACGCGGCGTAGCCGCGATCCGGGATCCATTGTTGATCGCACGACATACAAATACCGGCGAGGTCAGGGAAGCAAAAATTGGATCCCGGGTTCCGCGCTGCGCGCGGCCCCAGGATGACGAGGTTCTCCAATCACCTGCCTTCTTCCGGGCAACGCTCATCCCTTTGCGCTTTTCGCGTCCTTCGCGGACGCATCCTCCCGAGTCCCGAGCTCCCGAGCCCCGAAATCTTCCCGGACCGCGCTTCGCTCCATCCAGGCTACGGCATCGCTGGTTGCCAACCGGACTCGGAATCAGCCAAAGGCCAAACTCTGCGTCATCCTGCGCGGAGGGAGCGCAGCGAGTGGAGTCGCAGGATCTTGTTGCGCGGTGCCTTCAACTGCAGGTACTTGGCGAGCATGGATTCTGCGACTCCGCCTTCGGCTCCGCGCAGAATGACGAAGGTTTGAGCGGCGGGTTCAAGCGGCCACGGCCGGTCATGCCCATGCTCCTCCACGTCATCCTTCGCGGACGATCATCCCGAGTCCCGACTCCCGACTCCCGAGTCCCGAGTCCCGGGTTCATGCTCCCGCGCCCGCATGGGAAGCCGCTGGCCACCATGGTCAATCCCGCAAGCTGGAAAATGGATCCCGGGTTCGATCCTGCGGATCGCCCCAGGATGACGAAGTTCGCCCGTCATGCGCCTTCACCCGGGTGACATGCTTTCCTTTGCGCTCTTCGCGTCCTTCGCGGACCACCTCCCCGACTCCCGACTCCCGACTTCCGACTTCCGAGTCCCGAGTCCCGAGTCCCGAACATGAGGCAAGCAGGCTTCCATGGTCGGCATTGCCGGTCCGGCTCACCCATGCACCGCAAGAAAGTAGATGGCCAGGCCGAAGATCGCGATCATGGTGGCGGTCTCCAGCCAGTTGACGGTGCCGTCGTCCTGTACCGCTTTCCACAGGATCAGCATGGACGGAAAGCCCAGGAACAGCACGCTGACCGTGTCCAGGTCGATCGGCAGTATGGCGCCGGTGGCGGTGAGCGGGATGATGCCGATCTGACCGAACACCGCCAGCAGGATCAATGCGAACGGCATGACCAGAAACGGTACCTGGGTGACCTGGCCCGACGCGTTGGCCAGGGCCACGTCGTACATGCCCTTGAGGTGGGCCGAGGCCATCATCACCAGGGCACCGGCGGACGCGAACACGCTGAGTACCAGAGCGCCGACCATCTTCGGATAACCGGCATGATCAAGGCCCGCGACCAGGCTGTCGGCAAAGCCGCCCACGGCGTGGCCACCAAACACACTGGCGGCGATACCCAACAGGCCGAAGCCGGCAATGGCCATGGCCGAGGGCGCATTCTCGGCAGCAGCGGATGCGTCCGCCGCAGCGGCCGCGGATTCGGCCGTCGATGCCGATGCATGGGAGCCGCTGAATCGCTTCACCAGACGAGCCACCGCCACCACCTGCACCATCAGCAGCGCACCGCCAAGCACGTACAGGTCCATGGCGCCCAGCGCATCACCGGCATGCGTGCCGGCATCAAACACGTACATCAGCAGCATGATGGCGCCGGTGGCAAAGAAGGCCGCGCCGGCGCAGGCATAAAGGTCCGTGCTCAGCATGACCAGCGGCCTGGGCATGGCCGCCGCACCGTGCTCGTCACGCGGCAGCAGGGCGCTGTAGATGCCGAATACCGCGGCGCTGACATGCACGGTGACCACGGTGACCAGAAAGCCGATGCGCGGCGTGGCCGCCAGCACGAATGCCAGCATCACCACCTCGGGGATGTTGCTGGCCAGACCCGCCATGGTGCCGGCCACATAGGTATTCATCTGCAGCCGCCTGCCTATGCCGTCGACGGCCTTGATCATGAGCTCGCAGGCAGCAAAAACCACCAGCAATCCGCCCACCCCGAGCAGGCCGACATGCAGCCACGATGCCCGCAGCAACGCCTGCTGCATCAGCATCGCCAGGACAATCAGCACGCTGCCTGCAAGCAGGGCCGCTATCCACGGTTTGTTGCTGTTTCCGCCACCCGACATGCGCGCCCCTTTGGGAATACTGGATCAGGTACCCTGTGAACCGGCGTTGTCCTGGCGCACCAGCACTTCGCGCTGCGGAAAGGGAATGCTGATGCCGGCGTCATCCAGGCTTTCCTTGACGATGCGCACGAAGTCGGTCTGCGTGGCCCAGAAGTCCGCGGAACTGGTCCAGCCACGCACCACCAGATTGACACTGCTGTCGGCCAGTTCGGTAGTCCAGATACCCGGCTCCGGATCCTTCAGCACACGGCTGTCCTTGCCAAACTGGGCACGAATGGCTTCCATCGCCTTGCCGATGTCAGCGCCATAGGCGATCCCTACCCTGACCTCGAAACGGCGGGTACCGCGACGGTTGTAGTTGAGTATGGCGTCACTGCCCACCTTGCTGTTGGGCATGCACGCCTCGCGGTTGTCGGGCAATACCAGCCAGGTCTGCATCAGGCCAATCTGATTGACGGTTCCCAGCACACCGCCGATCTCGACAAAGTCACCCACCTTGAACGGCTTGGTGGCAATCAGCAGCACACCCCACGCCAGGTTCGACAGCGACCCCTGCAGAGCCAGGCCGATGGCCAGACCCGCCGCACCCAGTGCGGCAAAAAGCGATGCCGAAGGCACCCCGGCCTGCTGCAGCGCAGCCACGACCACCAGCGCAAGCAGAACTCCGTAGATGACATTGCGCAAAAAGCCGATCAGGGTGTCGTCAACGCTGGCTCGCAGCAGGGCCCGGCGACCGAAGTTGGCGAGTCTGGCGGCCAGCCACGTGCCGATCAGCAGAATCAGGATCGCAAGGCCGAACTTGATGCCGTAGTCGATTGACTGCTTGGAGAGATGCGAGAAATCGTAGTGGCTCAGGAAATCAGGCATGGTGGTTGACGCTCCTTTGGCTGGCAGGTTCATGGTGCGACATTGCCGTTGCGCTGCAGCGCGGACCTGGTTCCCGCCCCCGCCTGCGGCCAGCGATGCCGCCGCCCAGTGTAGCGCAGCGAATGAAATGGGCCGAGTCGTCTACGCACGACAACGAAGGCAGGCCGATCGTTGTCGATCGACCTGGTGAACCACACGACCAGAGACATCCGCCGGCGAAACGCACGGCGGATGAGGCTGGGGCGTCAATGGCGCCAGCGAGCGTGGCTCCGCGTCACTGGCAAGCCATCAGCCGCCGTTCAAAGGCCCAATCTGATTCCGGCATACCAGGATCGACCCGCCGCCGGCTCCAGTCCGGTACGCCAGACGCGGCTGTAATAGCGTCGATCGGTCAGGTTGCTTACCCCGCCCAGCAGGCGCAGGTTGGGCGTGATCTGCCAGTCGGCGGCAAGATCGGCGATGGTATAGGCGGGCACGCGCGCCGGAAGAAACTGGTCGCCGCTGCCGCCCGACTGATTGGAGTCCTGCCAGTATTGCGCTGCCGAAGACACGGCCGTAAGGCTGAGCTTGAAGTGGTCTTCGTCGCGCCAGGTCAAACCGGCCTTGGCCAGGTGGCGCGGGGCATACGCCGGCGTCTTGCCGATCTGATCGGGATTGTCGCTGTCAGTGAACCTCGCATTGAGCAGGCTGATACTGAAGAACCCTTCCAGATGCTGACCGTCATTGGCGTGCTCGGTGCTTGCCAGGAAGTCGTAGTTGATCTGGCCTTCGAAGCCGCGATGCCGTGTATCGCCGGTGTTGACATTGATGACATCGGTGGCATTGATGTGGCGGGACTCGACCCGGTTCTTGAAGTCGATCCAGAACAGGCTGACGTCATAGTACAGGCCGGTTGCCGGCACGCCATGCACGCCAGCTTCCCAGGACAGTGATTTGGACGGGTCCGGCGCATTGCCCGCGAGCACGTTCGAGAATGGCGACGCCATGTCGAAATAACGCAGCGGACGCCAGCCCTGGGAGACATTGAAATAGGTTTCATTGCCCTTGCCGAAGTCATTGCCGATACCCAGACCCAGCAGCGGCACAGTGCGCGTGTCCGACTCGTTGATCAGTGCGCGGCTCAGAAACGGAGGGCGCACGCTCTCATTGACGGCCACCCGCTCGCGCTCCAGACGTATCGACGGCACGATATGAAACTTGTGCGGCAGGCGGAACACGTTCTCGGCGAAGACCGAGAAATAGTCCGAGCTGCGCTGCTGCCGCAAGCGTGGCGTACCGCTGCGATCGTAGCGATCGGCATAGATGTCCGGGTTGTCCCACTGGCGAAACGGGTCGTCACCATGAAAGCCTACCGCGCCGATGGTGAAGGCGTTGCCACGCCCCCACTTCCTGCGTGCGCGCACATCGATGCCGCGGGTGCGGAACTGCTCGTCCTGCACGGTGGTGCTGCCTGGCGGCGGCTCCGGCGGCAAGGCACCGCGAGCCCCCCGGCTTGCGAGGTCCTGATAGCCAAACCACAGCTTGCCCGTGAGCAGCCAGTCTCCGACCGTGCGCTCATGGCCCAGCAGCAGCTGGTATCGATCCACCCAGTCGCGGTTCCACGGGGTTGGCGTGGCCTTGGCGTCGGCTTTCCATTGCGGATAGCCAAGACGACCGGGGTCGCCGGACTCGGCCTGGGTGGCATGCAGGTCCAGCCACCACTTCTGCTGCGCATCCGGCCGGTAGTCGACATACAGGTCACCCTGACGCAACTGCGAATCGGCATTGGGCCTGGTGCCGTCGCTGCGAACGTAGGCCGCATCAGCGCGGAAGGTCCAGTTGCCGCTGCTGCCCTGGATGACGTTGTAGGTGGAATACAGGCCGTGATTGCCGAACACCTGCTCGGTGCTGGCCGACAGCGGCGCGCCCGGCTCGGGACGCTTGCTGACGAGGTTGACGACGGGGGCCGGCTCCGGCCCGTACAGCAGGCTGGAACCGCCGCGGATCAGCTGCACATCGGCGATGCTCTGCGCCAAGGGCATGGCGTACAGGGTCGGGAATCCGATCCAGTCACTTGCCAGGGGTACGCCGTCGCGCAGCACCAGCACGTATTCCGACTCCTGCGGGTTGCCCAGTCCCCGATAGCTCAGATTGAACTGCGTCGGCGTGGGCTGCTGGGTAACCTGTATGCCGGGTGAGCGCACCAGCAACTGGTCCAGGTTGTTGTCGATCACGGTCGGCTGCAGGTCCAGATGTGTCACCGTGGCTTTCTTGGTTACGGTGATTTCCGTTCCGCTGACCTCGGCCATCTGATGTTTCAGTTTGGCCTTGATGTATTGCCGCCAGTCGTTGGCTCGCACATCGACCGGTGCCAGATCGGTTGCCTGCTGGGCATTTTCCAGCGCGCTGTCCTGTGCTCTGCTGTCAGCGGCAGAATCGCTCTGCTGGGCACTTGCGGCGAGCGCCATGAAAGTAAGGCCGCATGCGATTGCGGCACGGTATGCGATGGACATGGTTTCTCCAGACCCCTGAAAACGACCCGCGATCATAGCGTAGAACGGATCCCGTGGCAGCCAGCGCAGGGGTATGCCGCCGACATCGCGGGGCAGCCTTGGTGCCATCTGCAAAAACGGCCGCGATCCGTAGATCGCGGCCGTCATCGAACAGACCCGCCGGCATTGTGGTCCGGCAGTGACGCGGGATGTTACTTGGCGTCTCCCATGCGCGATATGGTGAACGCACCCACATCCACACCGAGGTTGACGCCCTCGCCGGTGCCGGCCAGCGCCAGCGACACGGTACCCTTGCTCAGTACCTGGGCAGTACTGGATTTGACCATGCCGGCGTGCGCCTCGCCCTGGACATAGCGGCCCAGCACATCGTCGATCTTGTGCACGTCGGTAAACCGGCCCTTGCCGTCGTCAATATGCCATTTGCCGGCGGTGAGTCCACCGCCCCTGACGGTCAACTTGACCGGCATCGACTGCCCGTTGGCGCAAGTGACCGTGCCTTCGCCATTGGCATGCTTGTAAACCAGCGACCAGCCGGTGAGATTGAAGCTGAGCTTGCAGTCCAATGTGGCCTCGGCGGCCTGCGCCTGCGGCGTGGCGACGCTGCCGGCAGTCATCATCAGACCGGCAAGAATGGCTCCAGAAAGTGACTTGTACATCGCGAACCTCCTTCGCATTGCGTTGTGAACCGGGGCCCAGCTTCAGGCCAAACGCATGAACACAGAGCAAACGAAATCCGCGACGATTCAGACACTTGAACGATGCTTGAATGGGCTTGTGGCGGCCAGCCAGTCAGACCGGGAAGCGGCCGAGGCAGGGCCGCAGCCACAAGCAGCGGACGCAGCGACAGGTCCTGTCGGCAGCCTCTTTCGCCGCGGTCCGGTTAGACTGGTACACGCCCTCATCGTCGATCTCAGCCCCATGGTGAAACATCGCCGGACCTCCGACCCTGATCGTGTCATTGCGGCGGATGTCCTCCCGAGCAAGGCAGGCAGTGGCGATGCCAATGCCTTGTGGCGCTACCAGAAGCAGCGCCGCCGGAACCTGCTGGCCAAACCCGGGCCACACACCGTGGTGCTGGTACTGGACGGCCTGCGCGCCGACTTCAATGTACCCAAGATCTTCCGCAGTGCCGAAGCCTTCGGCGCGCACGCCGTGCACCTGATAGGGATCGGGCCGTTCGATCCGGCACCCGCCAAGGGCGCGTTCCGACATGTGCCGGCACATTTCCATGACGACTTTGCCTCGTGCCGGGAGCAACTTCTCGCGGATGACTTCAGTCTGTTCGGGCTGGACCCCGCAGCATCGAGCAGCATGAACGAGGTGTGCCTGCCGCGTCGCTGCGCCTTCGTTCTGGGTCACGAGGCACACGGGCTGAGCGAGGCCGTTCGCCAGGAGCGGAGCCTGCGCCTGGTCAGCATTCCGCAATGGGGCCGGGTCGAAAGCCTCAACGTGGCAGTCGCCGCCAGCCTCGCACTGTACGAGTATGTGTCGCAGCACGGTGCTGTGCTGCCGTTCGAGGACGACCCGGGGAGCGAGTGACGGCCGTGCAGGTTGCCGGGCCGGGTTATTTTCTGCCCGTGCTCTTGCCCGGCTCGGGCCATCGATCCGGATCAAAGCCACCGGCCTCGAAAAAGAGCTCGCGCTGCCCGTCGCCCTTGATGGTGACAGTAATGGAGAGGGTCGTCGCGGTGTCCAGCAACTTCAGGAAACGCTTGTCGTTGTCGATGAACATGGCCGGGTCGCTGGTGTCGGGCAGGGACGCTTTCAGCGGTTCGGCAGGCTTGTCATCGACCTTCAGCGCCAGCTTGCACTGGCCCTTGCAGACGAAACCCTTGCCGTCGCCGTCGTACAGATACACGCTTTGCCCCCACGCGCTGTGCCGACGCAGAATCAGGCGAATGCGGTCTCTTTCGGCCACCGGCCGACTCGGATGCAGGGTGGCCGTGTTCTGCCTGCCCCCGGACTCCTCGCCGCTCTGGTAGATCCACAGCTGCCGCAGCCGGTTTTCCTCATTGATGGTCTTTGCCCTGGCCTGGGTGTCGGCCAGGGTCTCGCGGATCTCCGCTGCCGCCGGGCTGTCGGTGCGCGCTGCACCACGCCCTCGCCAATCGGTGCCGCCAGTTCAAACTGCTTCTTGCTGCGCAGCTTCTGGTACAGCGCCAGATCCTGCTGCGTGCGCGTGTCCTGTGCCTGTTGTCGCGCAGCGGGTGCGGCATGGTCGGCCTGCTGCGAGCAGGCGGCAAGAACCAGGACGGCCAGGGAAGGAAGCAGGAAACGCAGTTTGGCAGGGCGCATGTCGGACTCCGGATTTTGAATCCAGAGGGTACACTGCGGGCCATGGCCGTCCAAGACTCGACACCCACGCTGCTGCGACAACACCGGCCGTTCATGGTTTTCTGGTGTGCGCGCATCGCCTCGGGATTTGCCTTCCAGATGCTGTCGGTGGCCGTGGGCTGGCAGATCTACGCCATCACCGGCCGTGCGCTCGATCTGGGCCTGATCGGGCTGGTGCAATTTGCGCCCTCGCTGCTGCTGGCGCTGCCGGCGGGGCACCTGGCCGACCAGTTCAATCGTCGCCGCATTGTGGCGGTTTGCCAGCTGATCGAGGCTGTCGGCGTGGCGGCCCTGGCACTGGGAAGTATCACCGGGGTATTCGGCGAGTTGCATATTCTGGCTGCCGTATTGGTCATCGGCGTCGCGCGCGCGATCGAGTCGCCAGCCCGCCAGGCGCTGCTGCCGGGCCTGGTTCCGGCCTCGGTGCTGGGGCGTGCCCTGGCGGTCAATTCCTCGGCCGGCCAGATGGCCATGATCGTCGGCCCGGCACTGGGTGGCTTCATCTATATCGCCGGCCCCGCCGCCGTGTACACCGTGTCCACGCTGCTGTACGCGGCAGCGGTGGTATTCCTGTGGCGGCTGGAATACCACCATCGACCGCCGCGGCGGCAACCGGCCAGCATGCGCACACTGCTGGCCGGCGTGCGCTACATTCGCGGCCATCCGGTGGTGCTGGGCGCGCTTTCACTGGACCTTTTCGCGGTACTGCTCGGCGGCGCCACGGCATTGCTGCCGATCTTCGCTCGCGACATCCTGCACACCGGGCCGTGGGGCCTGGGCCTGCTGCGCGCCGCACCGGCAATCGGCGCTCTGGCGATGTCGGTGTGGCTGGCTCACCATGCGCTCAAGCGCAACGTGGGCATCATCATGTTTGCATCGGTGGCCTGTTTCGGTGCCGCCACACTGGTGTTTGCCCTGTCCACCTCGCTGCTGCTGTCGATGGCCGCGCTGTGCGCCCTGGGCGCCTTCGACATGGTCAGCATGGTGATTCGCGGCGCACTGGTACAGCTGGAGACACCCGACGAGATGCGTGGCCGGGTAAGCTCGGTCAACTCCATCTTCATCAATACCTCAAACCAGCTTGGCGAATTCGAGTCGGGTATCACCGCCGCCTGGTTCGGTGCCGTGCCGGCGGTGCTGATCGGCGGCTTCGGTACCCTCATTGTCTGTGCCTTGTGGATGCACTGGTTCCCATCGCTGAGACGTCGGCAACACCTGCAATCCGATTCCCCTGGCGGCGCCTGAGCTGCCCATGATCACCGACTCGCCCGACCGGTTCCTGCGTGCCTTTGCAGAGCTGCCCCCCGCCGCCCCTGCCTGCGCGCGGGGTGCTTTTCTGGTCAGCCCGTCTGCACCCGTGCTCGCGGTCGAATCGGCAAGTGACAACCGCTACATGGACCCGGGCATGCAGCTCGATCTGCAACGGGCCCGCGTCCAGCATGCCGCCCTGGCCAATGCCCTGGCGGGCGAGTTGCCGGTCACGGTCTTCCCCGGCCAGCCGGATGCACCGGATGGCATGTTTCCCAACAATGTCTTTGCCACCACGGCCGAGCACCTGATCGTGGGCCGCATGCGGCACGGCATACGCCGCGCCGAGGCGGAACATGCCGGCATTCGCCAGCATTTTGCAGACCGCGGTCGCACACTGATCGACCTTTCCCGGCGCGATGACCTGGTAGCGGAACTGACCGGGTCGCTGATCATTGATCGCGCGCGAGGCATCGGCTATGCGGGCCTTGGCGAACGCTGCGACGAGGCCGGTGCTCGCGCCATGCACCAGGCCTTCGGCCTGCACCTGAGCTTCTGCTTCGAGCTGGCGAAGACCGAGTACCACACCAACGTGGTCATGGCCCTGCTCGCGTCGCGGGCGGCGATCCTTGCCGCCGACGGCTTTGCCCACAGCGCGGTGCCCAGGGCCATAGCCAGGGCCTGCCAGGAACGCGTCATCTGGATAGACCCGACGCAAAAGCAGGCCTTCGCGGGCAACGCCATCAGCTTGAGCGAGCAGAGCGTCTGGATGAGCGCGCGCGGAGCTGCGTCGCTGCACGATGCCCAGCGCAAGAAGCTGGACGAGTGGGGCTTTGCCTTGAACTGTGTTGAACTGGACGAACTGGAAAAGGCCGGCGGCAGCGTGCGCTGTTGCATTGCGGAGATATTCTGATGATTGTCGTACACCACCTCAATGATTCGCGCTCGCAGCGAATCCTCTGGTTGCTGGAAGAGCTGGAGGTCGACTATCGGGTCGAACACTACCAGCGCGACCCGCAAACCATGCTGGCGCCGCCGTCGCTGCGCAAGCTGCATCCGCTGGGCAAGTCACCGGTGATCACCGACGGCGACCTGGTGCTTGCCGAATCGGGGGCCATTGTCGAGTATCTGGCGGACCGCTACGGAGAAAAGAGGCTGATTCCCTCGCCCGGTACAGCGCAGCGGGTGCAGTGCAACTACTGGCTGCACTACGCCGAGGGCTCGGCCATGCCGCCCTTGCTGCTGAAGCTGGTATTCAGCCGCATACAGCAGTCGCCGGGGCCCTTGCTTGTGCGACCGGTGATCCGCGGGATGGTGCGCAAGGTGCGCAAGGCATTCATCGACCCGCAGCTGAAACTGCACCTGGACTATCTGGAGTCACACCTGGCCGAGCAGCCATGGTTCTGCGGGGAAAGCTTCAGCGTTGCCGACATCCAGATGAGCTTCCCGCTGGAGGCGGCCGCCTCACGAGGCGCCATGGGCGACAGCCGGCCCGCACTGGCCGACTTTCTCGAACGTATCCATGCGCGGCCGGCATATCGTCGCGCGCTGCAACGCGGCGGCGATTACGCCTACGCGGAATAGAACAGCAGCGCAGCGGGTTGCGGTTAGCGGTTAGCGGTTAGCGGTTAGCGGTTAGCGGGATGATACGGGCAGTTTTCCTGCCCACCGCTTACCGCTAACCGCTTGCTGCTCACTGCTTACCGCTGCCCGCTTGCTACACCGTCACCGGATTGGGCTTGTCCACGTCCAGCTTGTAGTCCTTGATGGCGCGTGCCACGTCACCGGCATTGACGTCGCCGCTGCGCGCCAGCGCCGCCAGTGCGGCCTGGGCAATCCAGTAGCGATCCACTTCAAAGAAGTCACGCAGGCACTCGCGGGTATCACTGCGGCCATAGCCATCCGTGCCGAGCACGGTGTAGTGGCGACCCTCGGGCATGAAGGCCCGGATCTGGTCGGCATACTCGCGCACGTAATCGGTGGCAGCAATCACGGGGCCGGCATGTCCCTCGAGACACTCGGTGACGTATGCTGTGCGCGGCTTTTTCGCCTGGGGATGCAGACGGTTGAAGCGCTCGGCATCAAACCCGTCACGCCGAAGTTCGGAAAAGCTGGTGCAGGACCAGATGTCGGCTTCCACCCCGAAATCGTCCCGCAGCAGATCCGCCGCCGCAATCACCTCGCGCAGGATCGCGCCCGAACCGAGCAACTGCACCCGCGGTGCCTTGCTCTTGCCTTTGCCCTTGCCCTTGCTCTTTTCCGAGTCCCGAGTCCCGAGTCCCGAGTCCCGCAACAGGTACATGCCCTTGAGCACGCCGTCCCGGCACCCATCGGGCATGTCGGGATGCACGTAGTTCTCGTTCAGCACCGTGATGTAGTAGTACTCGTCATTCTGCTGTTCCAGCATGCTGTACACGCCAGCCTGCATGATGATGGCGACCTCGTAGGAAAAGGTCGGATCATAGGCCTTGCAGTTGGGTATGGCGCCGGCCAGCAGGTGCGACTGGCCATCCTCGTGCTGCAAGCCTTCGCCGTTGAGGGTGGTGCGCCCCGACGTGCCACCGATCAGGAATCCGCGACAACGCAGATCGCCCGAGGCCCAGGCCAGGTCACCGATGCGCTGGAAACCGAACATCGAGTAGTAGATGAAGAACGGCAGCATGGGCTGGTTGCTGATCGAATAGCTGCTTGCAGCCGCCATCCACGACGACATGCCACCGGCCTCGCTGATGCCCTGCTGCAGCACCTGGCCGTCCTTCGCCTCGCGGTAGTACAGAAGCTGGTCGGCATCCTGCGGACGGTATTTCTGACCTTCCGGTGCATAGATTCCGATCTGGCGGAACATGCCCTCCATGCCGAAGGTGCGCGCCTCGTCGGCAACGATGGGTACCACCCGCGGGCCGATCTTCTTGTCACGCAACAGCAGGTTCATGCCACGTACCAGTGCCATGGTGGTGCTGACTTCACGGTCGCCAGTGCCCTTGGTGATCTGCTTGAAGCTGTCCAGATCCGGCGTCTCGAAACTTGAGTCGGCCTTTTGCCGGCGCTGGGGCAGGAAGCCACCCAGTTCGCGACGCCGGTCCAGCATGTACTGCACTTCGTCCGAATCAACGCCCGGATGGTAGTAGGGCACATCCTTGAGCTGATCGTCCTCCAGCGGGATCTGGAAGCGGTCGCGGAATGCGCGCACTTCCTCGTCATCCAGCTTCTTCTGCTGGTGGGTGGGGTTCTCGGCCTCGCCCGAGCCCCGGCCCATGCCGTAGCCCTTGACCGTCTTGGCCAGGATCACGCTGGGCATGCCCTCGGTATTGACCGCCTCGTGATAGGCGGCATACACCTTGTGCGGATCGTGGCCACCACGGTTCAGGCGCCAGATGTCATCGTCTGACAGGTTGCGCACCATGGCCGCCAGTCTCGGGGTATTTCTCGAAGAAATTCTTGCGCGTGTAGGCGCCGCCCAGGGCCTTGCAGGCCTGGTACTCGCCATCCACGGTTTCCATCATCAGCTTGCGCAGCACGCCCTTGTCGTCGCGCGCCAGGAGCGGATCCCAGTAGCTGCCCCAGATCAGTTTCAGCACGCTCCAGCCACTGCCGCGGAACGAACCTTCCAGCTCCTGGATGATCTTGCCGTTGCCGCGCACCGGACCATCCAGCCGCTGCAGGTTGCAGTTGATCACGAAAATCAGGTTGTCCAGCTTTTCGCGCCCGGCCAGCGAGATCGCGCCCAGGGTTTCCGGCTCGTCCACTTCGCCATCACCGATGAAGCACCAGATCTTGCGGTTGGTCCTGGGCATCAGGCCACGGTGTTCCAGATACTTCCAGAACTGCGCCTGGTAGATGGCCTGGATCGGTCCCAGCCCCATCGACACGGTCGGCACCTGCCAGTAGTCGGGCATCAGCCAGGGATGCGGATAGGAGGACAGTCCCTGCCCTGCACCCTTGACCTCGGTGCGGAACAGATCCATGCGCTCCTCGCTGATGCGGCCCTCAAGATAGGAGCGCGCATAGATGCCGGGGCTGGAATGGCCCTGGTAGAAGACAAGATCGCCGGGATGCTCCTCGCTGGGCGCGCGCCAGAAGTGATTGAAACCCACGTCATACAGGGTGGCCGAGGATGCAAAACTGGCAATATGGCCACCCAGCGAGCCGGGCTTGCGATTGGCCCGCACCACCATGGCCATGGCATTCCAGCGGATCAGGCAGCGAATGCGCCACTCCATTGCCGGATCACCCGGGCACTTGGCTTCCAGGTGCGGCGGGATGGTATTGACGTATTGCGTGGTGGGCTGGAACGGAATGTGACCGCCGGCGCGACGGGTTTCGTCGACCATGCGCTCAAGCAGATAGTGGGCACGCCCGGTACCGTCGTTGCGGATGACCGCATCAATCGACTCCAGCCACTCGCGGCTTTCCTCGGGGTCGATGTCCTGTTCCAGAATGTCCTGCAATTGATCCACGCTGATTCTCCTGCCCTCGGCGGCAACAAACCGGACACCTTCATGGTCCGGGTCGCCGCGCGACTGTGAACAACCAGTTTACCGCTGCACAGGCAAGACGCCAACGCCGATCGGCTCTCGTCTCAAGCACCGGGGCGCCATGTTTCGGCGGCTCGAAGCACACCATGCTGCCTCAGGGGCGCCGCAGCGGTCCGGATCCGGCGCCGGGGTCGGGTCACGGGTACGCGTGCCGCTGTGCTTGAGCATGGGCTAATCCCGCATCCGCATCGGCCGGATGTGCGTACCGCGTGCCATTTGGCCGGGCGCCAGGCTGCTTGTATAGTCCGGATAAACCGGAGATGCTGCCATGAAGCGGATAGCCGTCGCGCAAATTGCGCCGAATTTTCTGGATCGCCGCGGCACCATCGACAAGGCTGTGTCCATCGTTGAAGAGGCGGCCGGCAAAGACGCCAGTCTGGTGGTGTTCTCCGAATGCTTTGTCTCGGGCTATCCCACCTGGGCCTGGCGTTTGCGGCCGGGTGGCGACATGGGCGTCTACACCGACATTCACGCCCGGTTTCTGCAAAGCGCAGTTGATGTTTCGGCAGGGGACCTGGATCCGCTGTGTGCCGCGGCCAAGGCCTGCGGAATAGCGGTGAGCATCGGCATCAACGAGCGCGATGGGGCGTTTTCCAGATCCACGCTGTTCAACAGCAATGTGCTGATCAACCATGACGGCGCGGTGCTGAACATTCACCGCAAGTTGATGCCGACCAATCCGGAACGCATGATTCACGGCCTGGGCGATGGCCGGGGCCTGCATGTTGTTGATACTCCGGCAGGAAGGGTCGGTGTGCTTATCTGCTGGGAAAACTACATGCCGCTGGCCCGCTTCGCGCTCTATGCCCAGGGCGTTGATCTGTATCTGGCCCCGACCTGGGATTGCAGTGCGACCTGGCAAAGCAGCTTGCAGCACATCGCTCGCGAGGGGGGTTGCTATGTCATAGGGGTTGCCAGCTGCGTCCATGGCCGCGACATCCCTGCCGACTTCCCGCATCGCGATCAGGTGTTTCCCGACGATGGCGAATGCATCAATCCCGGCAACTCGTCTGCGTATGCTCCGGGGGGCGCTTGCATCGCCGAGCCCGTCGGCGAGCAAGAGCGACTGTTCCTTGTTGAGATCGATCCGGATGAATCGGCACGAGCGCGCAGAAGCCTTGATGCTGCCGGGCACTACAACCGCTGCGACATTTTCGACCTCGAAATTGACAGACAGCCACAGGCTCCGGCGCGATTCCGCGACGATTGATCCATGTGCCCGATCACATCCCGGCCGCGCTGCGTGAGTTTCTCATGGGGCACACGCTGGAACCCGCGGTCCTGGCAAGGGTCGAATGAAAGGACAGCGGCAATTGGGAGAAGGTGAGGCCCATGCAAAACCTGATATTGCAATCCACAATCACCTGCCCGCAGTGCGGCCACACGAAGCAAGAGATGATGCCGCTTGATGCCTGCCAGTGGTTCTGCGAGTGCGAGTCCTGCCACTCGCTGGCGCAACCGCAGCAAGGCGATTGTTGCGTGTTCTGTTGCTACGGGACGGTAAAATTTCCCCCGGTGCAGCAGCAGCGCCCGTGCTGCGGCTAGCTCGGCAAGCTTGCGCGCAGTTGGACCCTCTATCGCGTGCGCCGGCGTGTCGCTGCCATCGCCGCTATGGCAAGCAGCGCAGCCAACAGCGTCAACAGCCATCCGGCAAGCGCAGGCACGGCTGTGGCGGACGCGAGCGCGGATACGATCACGGTCTCATTCGGGTCATTGCAGGCTGTGGTCGAAGCGGCGTTGCCCGCATCGCCGCTGTAGGCCGCGATCCATCGATATGTGCCTGCAATGCGACGGCGTCAGCCGAATGCATGGTCCCCGATCCGGGAAAGATGCTGCCTGGCGGAAACCCGGTTATTGACGTGCCTGGAGACACGCCAACGCTGCCGGTAACGACACTGGGGCCGGTATTGGTGACTGCCGAGCCGCCAAGGGCGCCGAAATTGCCGGCAGTGCCCAGAGGGACGCTCTGTGCAGACGCCGAGGTGGCGCCAAGTGCAAACATGGCAAGACCCATGAGGATCAATGCACGCCCGTCATCATGAATACGCATAAACAATCCCTATTGTGAAAAATATGGATCCTTCTGCGCGCAAGCGTCTCAAACCTGCGCGCTATGGCCATACGGCCATTGTCTGCCCCTGCACAAGGCCTCACTGTTCGCTAGGGCACATACCGCACCGCCCCGACGCGCAATGCATCGTCGGCAAAAAGCGTTGCAGCCGGGTCGACGTGGCTTGCGCTTTGAAGGCACCGCGCCCGCCAGAGCACGGTGATCACGCCAGTAGCATGATTTATGCAGGCGCGGGCAAGCGGACAGTCACTT
Source organism: uncultured Gammaproteobacteria bacterium (assembly GCA_963734945.1). Classification (GTDB taxonomy): domain Bacteria; phylum Pseudomonadota; class Gammaproteobacteria; order Xanthomonadales; family Rhodanobacteraceae; genus DASSBG01. The sequence goes on along the minus strand of CAVTJF010000010.1, from coordinate 40,640 downwards.
GCATGCCGCCGTGCGGCAGGTTGCGCGCTTCGACCGAACCGCCATGCACCTGGCAGGCGCGGGCGACGATGGCCAGGCCGATGCCGTGGCCGCCGCTGTTGCGGTCGCGCGCTGATGAAGTGCGCACGAAGGGCTGAAAGATCGCTTCCAGCATGTCCTCGGGTACGCCCGGGCCGTGGTCACGCACGCGCAGGGTGACCATGTTGTCGCTTCTGCCGAGCGTGGCTTGCACGCGGGTACCGGCACGGGTGTAGTGCTGGGCATTGCGCAGCAGGTTCTCGACCACGCTGCGCAGCAGCAGCGGATCGGCCTGAATTACCAGGTCCTCGGGCGCGTCGATCTCGATGGGCACACTGCTGGTCAGCTCAAGGTCGGCGGCACACTCGCGCAGCAGGGCAGCCAGATCAATTGGCTCCCGCTGAATCTGGCGATCGTCCTGTTGCAGGCGCGAGTAGGTCAGCACCTGTTCCAGCAGCGCGTCCAGGCGCTGGCTTTCCAGCGCGATACGGTCCAATGCCTGCTGCGCGCGTTCGCTGCCATCGGTGTGTTCGCGAGCCATCTCCAGCGCCACCTCCAGTCGCGCCAGTGGCGAGCGCAGTTCGTGCGAAACGTCGCGCAGCAGCTGCTGCCTGGTTTCCACCTGCTGCTGCAATTGCGCGGCCATGGTATTGAATTCGTCGCCGAGCTGGCCGAGTTCGTCCCGCCGCCGTGTCAGCTTGCCAGGCACCCGGGCGGACAGCTTTCCGCCGGCCATCTCTGCCGTGGTGTGCCTGAGCTGGGCAATGGGTCGGGTGAGCCACCAGGCGACCAGCCAGGCGGCGAGGACAATGCCGGCGAGGCTGGCAATGAAGCGCAGCTTGGCAAAATCCCGCGCGCTCGGCGGTATGGCCACCACCACCCAGCGATATCGGCCCTTGCTGCCATCCAGCCACTGCACCAGCTGGTTGTCATGCCCGGGGCGATCATCTTCGCGGTGGCGCCGTTCCGGCAGCCGCAATCGCAACTCCCGCGCAACCCGGCGTAACAGCGGGCGACCGGAGGGATCGTAGAGCATGCCCATCACATGCTCCTGACGATGCAGCTCGGCCAGATCAAGCAGCAGCGCGGGCCGCCCGCCGTCTTCGTAGGCGGCGATGGCCTTGACGCCCCAGGCCTGGACGCTGCGTGCAGACAGCGGGCTGTCCATCCATGGGCGAACCAGCACGAATACCGCCGCAGCGGTAACCAGATTGGCCAGCAGCAGCAGTCCCAGCAACTTGAGGAAAAGGCGATTCATTTCAGCAACTGGTAGCCACGACCGCGCACCGTCTTGATGCGCTGCTCACCGAGCTTCTTGCGCAGGCTGACGATGTGCATGTCCAGGCTGCGATCACCCGGCAGCCAGCGCCGCCCCAGCGCCCGGTTGGACAATGCATCGCGATCCAGCGGGCTGCCCGCCGCCTCGGCCAGTGCTGCCAGCACCTCGAACTCGATGCTCGTGAGGGGCAGCGGCTGGCCCTCGAACAACGCTTCGCGCCGCGACCGGGAGACCACCAGATCGGTCAGTTCGATATCCGCATCGCCCTGACTGACACCCTGACTTCGGCGCAGAATTGCACGCAGGCGCGCTACCAGCTCGCGCGGGTTGGCCGGTTTGCGCAGGTAGTCGTCGGCACCCATTTCCAGCCCGACAATGCGGTCCACATCCTCGCCTCGCGCGGTCAGCATGAGAATGGGCAGGTTGTTCTGCGCGCGTATCTCGCGCAGCGCCTGAAAGCCGTCCTTGACCGGCATCATCACATCCAGCAGCAAGGCCGCATAGCCTTCGCCCGCACGCCGCACCGCAGCGGCACCATCGTGCACGACATCAACGGCAAACCCCTGGTCGGCCAGGTAGTCGGCCATCAGGGTGCAGAACTCTTCGTCGTCGTCAGCCATCAGAATGCGGGTCATGAAGCTACTTTATCCCCTCTGTGGCGTGGCCGGCAGATGCTTTACAAAACCCTACACAAGCCGACACCCATTTGCATGCGCCGGAGCTAAGGTGGATCTGCATTCAAACCCGATGCAGCAGACCAAGGAATTCCCTCATGAAGAAGCTGATTCTTGCCATCACCACCACCGCCCTGCTGGCCAGCGCCGGCGTCACCCTCGCCCAGGGCCATCGTCACGGCCAGGGCCATCGCGGCCCCAACATCGAACGCATGCTCGACAGCATCGATGCCACCGATGCACAGCGTGCCCAGATCAAGAGCATCATGCAAAGCAACAAGGCCCAGGCCAAGCTCGACTTCAAGCAGATCGCCATGACCCGCCGCGCTCTGCGCGAGCTGGACCCGACCGCCAGCAACTACAACAGCGAAGTTTCACGCCTGGCCGATGACCTGGCCGCAGCCACCCGTCAGGCCACCATTGACCGCGCGGCCATCCGCGCCCAGGTGGCCAGTGTACTGACGGCGGAGCAGCGCGCCACGCTGGAAGCCAAGCGCGCCGAAAACATGCAGAAGCGCCAGGAGCGGATGCAACAGTTCAAGGCTCGCCGTGCCGAGCGCAACGCGGGCTGATCCGTCCACAACACGTCCACCAACCAGAAGCCCCCGCTCGCGGGGGCTTCTTCGTTCTTGCCGCATGGACAGGGCTTGTGGCACTCGGCAGGAACGCCGTTACCTCGACTGGCAATGCTCGGTGCCTTCCCCTGCGGTGATGAACAGCATCCGCGATGGCTCGTCCGTCCTGGCGGTATGCCATGTGCCCCGGGGTACGAGGACAAAGGCCCCGCTGGTGTCGAGCAGCACTTCCCGGCGACCTTGCGCAAGGTCGAGCACGAAGGTGACCTGGCCGGAAAGCAGACAGACAATCTCATCGCCATTGGGGTGCATCTCCCAACCCGTCCAGTCGGCATTGAATTCGTGCATGCTGACCAGGTATTCGTTGTGAAACGTACCCAGCTCTCCGCCAGCAATCCTGCGCCAGAACGCGTCGTCCACCGGCAACGGCTCGATCGCCGCGTCGCTGCGCAGTCGCAGGAAGGTGGTTGCGAGATCGCGCTTTTCGACATTCTTGTCCATCAAATTCGGCCCTCCTGCCCAGGCGCAGCGTGGCCAGGGATCATGCGTGTCCGGCAGCGCCATCGATTCGTTGCGAATTCAAGCCCGGCCTTTGCCGTGAACGACTGGCTACAGCTTGTAACCGCGATGGATGGCGACCACGCCGCCGGTGAGGTTGCGCACCTGGACATGTTCCAGGCCGGCCGATTCCATCATGGCTTTCAGTGTCTGCTGGTCCGGATGCTTGCGGATGGATTCGGCCAGGTACTGGTAGCTGTCGGCGTCGTGGGCAAACAGCTTGCCCAGGCGCGGCAGGATCTTGAAGGAGTGGAAATCGTAGAGCTTGCCGAAGGCCTCGTTGCGCACCCTGGAGAACTCCAGCACCAGGGCGCGACCCCCGGGTTTCAGCACCCGCTGCATTTCGCGCAGGGCCTGGTCCTTGTCGGTGACGTTGCGCAGGCCGAAGGCGATGGTGACGGCATCGAAACTTGCGTCCGGGAACGGCAGGGCCTCGGCGTTCAACTGCGCCCAGCCGAGTCCGGCGACCATGCCGCGGTCAAGCAGCCGATCACGGCCGACGCCGAGCATGGCGGCGTTGATGTCGCCGACCACGATCTCGCCCTTGTCACCCACCACGGGCTTGAGCAGCGCGGCGATGTCGCCGGTGCCCCCGGCAAGATCGAGCACGCGGTCACCCTTGCGCACGCCGCTGACGGCGACGAAGTGGCGCTTCCACAGGCGGTGGATGCCGAAGGACATCAGGTCGTTCATCAGGTCGTAGTTGCGAGCCACCGAGGTGAACACCTGGCCGACCAGTTTCTGCTTTTCCGCTTTCGGCACGTCGCGATAGCCGAAGTGGGTGGTTTCCTTCTCGCTCATGCCACCATTGTAGCCGCCGGGCATGGGCTATGGGCGATTCTTCGGCATGGGTTCCTGTGGGCAGCATCCGGGCGCGACCGGGGATTCCGTTTCAAGCCGGTACGCAGGGCACAACAGCGGGTCTTGCGTGCTGCGCAGTTGTGCTGACTGGATGACCCGCTGTTCGATAGCTGCAAAGCGCCTCCGGCCTGCGCCGGGATGACGAGCGGACGCGTTCAGGTTACGCACAACGATGAGCCTGCCTCGTCAGGCGCGAAATAAACGACGGTGCGCTTTGCCGCGTGTAGGGTGCTGCTGAGGCACGAAGCGCACCGTGGTATGGAGTTCACGATGGTGCGCTTCACTTCGTTCAGCAGCACCCTACGGCAAGCGTACCGTGGCGTGGGGCAACAATGGTGCGCTTCGCAGCCCCCTGCGAAGCGCGAAGCTCCAATCCCGGCCGGGGCTCAGTGCAGCGTGTGCTGGCCGCGCGCCCGGATCGCCTGGGCTACCGGACCGGACACCGTGCTGCGTTCCAGCGGGCTCAGCGGGTGCACACGCCAGTAATGGCGCAGCGCTGACACGGCCATCGGTATCTGGTCCAGACAGGTGTGGTAGTCGTTGGGCGACAGGCGTTCGAACTCGCCTTCGCTCTGGAACACGCCTTCCTCCAGACCCAGGGCCATGATCGGCCCAAGCATCTCCATCAGTTCGGGGTCTTCGGCCATGCGCGATTCCCACAACGGCGCACGCAGGTCGATGCCGCGGCTGAAGCCCTCGCACCAGCCGGCCGCGCTGAGACGCGGATCGCGGTCGATCTCGCCGATCTCGCCGAGTATCGGCGCATAGTCCTCGCTGGCCAGGTCGTCGGGGATGGAATCGTTCAGGCGCGCCAGCAAACCGAGAATCTGGCCGCCCGTGCTCTCGTTGCGGAATGGCTCGCGCAGAATTTCCGGAAGCCATTCATCGGGCATGGCCGGCTCCGGGCCGATCGCCAGTGCGGTCAGCAGGCCATGCACGCCGTCCAGCAGCAGCGATCCGCTATCGGCCTCGCTGCGCAGGAACAGGTCAAGTTCACCCAACTCCTGTTCGTCGGGCGGTTCGATGCGGATGTCTGGATCGCTCATTCGGTCTGGCTCAATTGCACGATTACCGGGGTGTGATCGGAGGGTCGCTCCCAACTTCGGGGCTCGAACTCAATGCTGGCGTCTTCGGCGACATTTTTCAAGGCTTCGGACAGCAGCACCAGGTCGATGCGCAGGCCATGATTGCGGTCGTGGGCGGCCTGGCGGTAGTCCCACCAGGTGAACTGGCCGTCCTCGTCATGAAACTGCCGGAAACTGTCGTGCAGACCCAGCTCGGTGATCCTGCCCAGGGCCTCGCGTTCGGGTGTGGAACACAGGATGCGCTCGTGCCATGCCTCCGGGTCGTACACGTCGCGGTCCTCGGGGGCGATGTTGAAATCGCCCAGCACCACCAGCTTCGGGTGACGTTTCAGCTCCTCGGCGAGAAAATCGCGCACCCGCGCCAGCCATTCGAGCTTGTGCTCGTATTTTTCGTCACCCACGGCCTTGCCGTTGACCACATACAGGTTGACGATGCGCAAGTCGCCGACCGAGGCCGCCAGGATCCGCCGTGCCGGATCGTCCAGACCGGGAATGTCGGTGATCACCGAATGCGGCCGCTGGCGCGCGAGAATGGCCACGCCGTTGTAGGTTTTCTGCCCGGCGTAGACGCACAGATACCCGGCCTCGGCCAGCTCCGGCACGGGAAAGTACAGATCCTCGGTCTTGGTTTCCTGCAGGGCAACGATGTCCGGGTCGGACTCGTCCAGCCACCGCAGCAGGTGCGGCAGGCGGACTTTCAGCGAATTGACATTCCAGGAGGCAATTTTCATGGGGTCATTGTAGGTGGCCGGGTTGCGGCGACACCACCCGCACCCGGTCGACCCCCTCGCTCATCACCGCGGCCTGCTCGGTCAGCCCGTAGCTTGCCAGCAGCGCTTCGGCACGCGGCTCACGGCCGCGGAAGGCCATGAAGCTCTGCATTGCCGGTCGGCTGGCGCCGACGGCCAGCACCTCGTTGCGAAAACGGGCACCGGTCACCGGGTCGATAACGCCGTGCTGCTCGAACTCGGAGAACACGTCGGCGGACAGCAATTCGGCCCACAGGTAGCTGTAGTAGCCGGCGGCATAGCCGCCCGCGAAGATATGCGTGAAGCCGTGCGGGAAGCGCTGCCAGGCGGGCGGGTGCAGCACGCTGACCTGACGCCGCACCTTTTCCAGCACCGCCATGGGTGCGGGCGGGTTGTCAGGCTGATAGTCCAGGTGCAGGTGAAAATCGAAGAGGCCAAATTCAAGCTGGCGCAGCAGGAACAGGCCGGCATGGTAGTGCCGCGCCGCCAGCATGCGCCGAAACAGCTCCTCGGGCAGTTTTTCGCCGCTTTGCCAGTGGCCGGACAACAGGGCCAGTGCGTCGCGATTCCAGCCGAAGTTCTCCATGAACTGGCTGGGCAGCTCCACCGCATCCCATTCCACGCCGTTGATGCCGCCGATCGAGGGCAGGTTCACCTCGGTCAGCATGTGGTGCAGGCTGTGGCCGAATTCGTGCAGCAGGGTCAGCACGTCGTCATGTCCGAGCAATGCAGGGCGGTTCGCCCCCGGCGGCGCAAAATTGCAGGTCAGAAAGGCCACCGGTACCTGCTGCTCGTCGGCGTCGGCGAAGCGATCGCGACACACATCCATCCACGCCCCACCCCGCTTGCCGCCGCGCGCGACCAGATCAAGGTACAAACCGGCAATCACCGAGCCGTCACCATCGAGCACGTCCCAGTAGTCCACATCGGCGTGCCATACCGACACGTCGTCGCGGCGAACGAAGCGGATGCCATACAGGCGCTCGGCCAGTGCGAACATGCCTGCCTTGACCGTGGGCAGCGGAAAGTAGGGCTTGAGCTGTTCTTCATCCAGATCGAAGGTCTGCCGGCGCAGCTTCTCCGATGCGTAGGCGATATCCCAGGCTTCCAGATTGTCCAGGTTCAGATGTCTGGCCGCGAAGCGGCGCAATTCGGCCAGCTCCTGCTCGGCCACCGGCCGCGCTCGGGCGGCAAGGTCCTGCTCGAAGTCCAGCACCTCGCGCGGCGACTGCGCCATCTTGGTGGCCAGCGATTCACTGGCCGCATTGTCGAAGCCCAGCAACTGCGCCGCTTCATGGCGCAGGGCCAGGATGCGTGCAATGCGCTCGGAATTGTCGAAGCGACCGGCCTGCGGACCCTGATCGGAGGCGCGTGTCTGGTAGGCCCAATACACCTTCTCGCGCAGATCGCGATCGTCTGCATGGGTCAGCACCGCCTGCACCGAGGGCTGGCGCAGCGTGACCAGATAGCCGGACAGATCCTTTTCCTCGGCATAGGCGCGCAGGATGTCTCGCGCCGAGTCGGGCAGACCGGCCAGATCGCGTTCGTCGACGATGTGCTCCTGCCACGCCTCGGTAGCGTCCAGCACGGCATTGGCAAACTCGGTACCGAGCCGGGACAGCTGGTTGGCGATCTCGCGAAAGCGCGAGCGCGCCGGCTCGTCCAGCGCCACACCGGACAGGCGAAAATCGCGCAGGGCGTGCTCGACCAGGGCGCGCTGTTCGGTGGACAGGTCCTGCCCGGCGCCGGCCACCGCTTCGACCGCTTCAAACAGTTGCCGGTTCTGACCGAGGCGCGCGGCAAAGTCGCTGATCAGCGCCTCGGCATCGGCGTGCGCCTGGCGCAGCCTGGGGTTGTCGGCTACCGAGTGCAGGTGGGATATCGGCGACCACACCATATCCAGCTGCCGCTGCAGGCGTTCCCACGGCAGCATGACGCTGTCGAAATCCTTGTCGCCAGCACTGCCGGCCAGTTCCTCGATACCCTGCTCGTAGTCGGCCAGGGCCTGCTTCACGGCCGGCACAACCTGATCAGGCTTGAGGGCGGCAAAATCCGGCAAGTCGAGCGAATCGGTGCTGTCAGTGTTCATTGCATCTGCGCTTGTCTGATCCATGCACGCAAGGTGGCGGTGTCTGCCGACAAATGCAAGGGATCGCCGCGTGCGGGTGCAATGGCGTAGGATGCGTGCATGCCCACCACGTCACTGGAAAGTCCGGATCTGCTGCGCAACAGCACGGTATTTGGCGACCTCGACGATGCATCGCTGGCGAGCCTCAGCGCACGCCTGCAGCCGCTGACTGCCGTCGGTGGCCAGACCCTGTTCGAGGCAGGCGACCCGGCCTCCTGCCTGTACCTTCTGCGCTCGGGCAGTGTCGGCATTTTCCGCCCGCCGCAGGCGGGAGGACCCGCGCATCTGGCGGGCATTCTGGGCAGTGGCGATGTCTTTGGGGTCACCGCCCTGCTGCTCGATCAGCCGCATGTGACCAGCGCGCGCACCTTGCGCGATTCCGAGCTGTGGTGCCTGTCGCAAGCCGACTACTCGGCGCTCATCGACAGCCACCCTCGCGCCATCCTCGGATCGGCGCGCAGCGCACTGGGGCGCCTGCTGGCCCAGGGTGGCGAGGAACCGCGCATCCTGCCCCGCACCTTTGCCGTGCTGCCTTTCGACGCGTCCGTGCCGGCCAGGGAAATTGCCGGCCAGCTGCGGCATGCACTGCTGCCGTTCGGCGATTGCCTGGTGATCGACGCGAGCCTCGGCAACGGCCGCGAGCCGGCCTGGTTTGCCGAGCGCGAACATGAGGTCCGCTTTGTACTCTACGTGGACGAAGGGCGCGCCCCGGCCTGGCGTGACCTGTGCCGCCGCCAGGCCGATGCACTGCTGATGCTGGTGCAGAGTGACCGCGAGGCCAGACCGTGGCCCGACCTGTCTGCCATGAATGATCATGCGGACCGGGAACGGCCGCGGCATCTGCTGCTGCTGCACCCGGGACAGACCATTGTGGCCGGGTCGAGTGCGCAATGGTGCGATGCAGTGGACTGCGAGGCACAGGTGCATCACGTCAGGGGCGGCCGGGACCTGGAGCGCATTGCCCGGCTACTGGCGCGTCGCAGCACCGGCCTGGTGCTTTCCGGTGGCGGCGCACGCGGTTTTGCCGCGATTGGCCTGCTGCGCGCCCTGCGCGAATGCCGGTACGACATTGATCGCATCGGCGGTACCAGCATGGGCGCCATCATCGCCGCGGGTGTGGCCATGGAATGGGACGACGAGACGATGCGCGAGTATTTCCGCGCTGCCTTCGTCGACGGCAGGCCGCTGTCGGACTGGACCCTGCCGCTGGTGGCACTGAGCCGCGGCGAGCGCACCTCGCGTCTGCTGATGCGCTACTTCGGCAGCGGCGATATCCAGGACCTGCCGCTGCCGTTCTATTGCGTGTCCGCCGATCTGACCCGGGGCACCACCCATATCTACCGCAAGGGCACCTTGTGGCGTGGCCTTCGTGCCGCCAGCTCGGTGCCGGGGGTGTTGCCGCCCGTGCTGCACGACGGGCATGTGCTGGTGGATGGCGCCATCATCAACGACCTGCCCATTGACGTCATGTATGACCAGGGCGTAGCCGAAATTCTTGCCTGCGACATTCGCGCCGAGGGTGTGCTCGAAGCGCAGATCGAGAGCGCCTGGTCGCCCTCGATGCTGCAGCAGTGGCTGCAACGCAAGAAGCGCCCCGGCCTGGCCTCGATCCTGCTGCGTGCCGGCATGGTCAACGCCGAAACCGCCGCCGACAAGCGGCGCGAGCTGGCCACGCGGGTATTCACGCCGCCGCTGGAGGACATTGCACTGCTCGATTTTGATGCCTTCGACCGCGCCGTGCAGATTGGATACCGCTACGGCATGCAGGTGCTGGAGGCGCACGCGAACCCGGATGAATAGCGGCTTGCCTCGCCTTTTTCCGGCTCGCGGCATGCGCGTCGGCTAAACTCCACGGCATGAACCAGGGACGTGCATTCGAAGGCAGGCACCCCGCAATCGCCGAGGGTGTGTACGTGGATGAGGCAGCATGCATCATCGGCGAGGTGTCGCTTGCGCACGACGTGTCGATCTGGCCCTGTGCCGTGCTGCGCGGTGACGTCGAGCGCATCGAGGTCGGTGAGCGCAGCAATATCCAGGACGGCAGCATCGTGCACGTCACCCACGACGGGCCCTACACACCCGGGGGGCAGGCCTGCCTCATCGGCAAGGGCGTCACGGTGGGCCACGGTGCGGTGATCCACGCCTGCACGATCGGCGACGCTTGCCTGGTGGGCATGCGCGCCACGGTGCTGGATGGCGCCATCATCGCACGCCACTGCCTGCTGGGCGCCGGCGCCCTGATCACGCCAGGCACCCGGACCGGCGAAGGCGAGTTGTGGCTGGGCAGTCCCGCGCGTCGCATCCGCGCCCTGACGCGCAAGGAAATCGAGCAGATCGAATACTCGGCGGATCATTACGTGCGCCTGAAGAATCGCTACCTCGCCGTGCTCGAATCATAGGTTTGCAGCACGCCGAACTGCGCCCAGGCTCCCAGGAGCCTGGGCGGTGGGAACACAATCGGCTGCGGCTTGTGTGTGCAACCCATCGGGGCGCCGTCTCGACAGACAGGCAGGCTGCGTTCAGAGGATGGATTCTGCGACTGCATTCGCTGCGCTCATTGCGCGCAGAATGACGAGGTATTGCGGGCACTCCGCACAGCGTTGCGAACCGCAGTGCGCACGCTCAGGCCTCAGCCAGCCTGGCTCATCTGCCGGAAGACCGGCTCGCCATCGGGTCGCTGCCCAAACCACAGCTCGAAGCTGTCGGCGGCCGTTTCCACCAGCATCCCCAGGCCGTCAAAGGCCTGCGCGCTGCCGGCCTGCCCGGCCCAGTGCAGGAACGTCGCAGCGGCGGCGCCATAGGAAAGGTCACAACAGACCGTGTTGCCATCCACCAGCGATTGCGGCAGCTCGAGCGACTGCTGCTGGTGTCCGGCCGAGGTTGCGTTCAGGATCAGGTCAACCGACTCCAGCGCCGCCAGGGATTCCATGGCAACAGCCTGCGCGCGCTGGTCCAGCTCATCGGCCAGCGCCATCGCCCGGTCCTGCGTGCGATTGGCAATCTGCAGGGACTCGATACCTGCCTCGAGCAATGGCCCGACCACGCCGTGCGCCGCGCCGCCGGCGCCCAGGAGCAGCACGTGCATGCCCGCCAGAGTCAGGCCGCGACGGCCGGTCAGGTCGGCCAGCAGTCCGCTGCCGTCGGTATTGTCGGCAAGCAACCGGCCGTTGGCATCGCGCAGCAGCACATTGGCCACGCCGGCCCGAAGCGCCGCTTCACTGGCTTCATCGGCAAGTTCGAATGCAGCCTGCTTGTGCGGCACGGTGACATTGGCGCCATGGCCTCCCGCAGCGAAGAATTCGCGTACCCGTGTTGCAAAGGAGTCGGCGTCCACATCCGCGCAAGCGTAGTCCAGCTGCACGCCGCATTGCTCGGCAAACGCCTGCTGGATGCGCGGTGACAGGGAATGCGCAACGGGATGGCCAAACAGAATCAGGCGGGCTTGCTGGCTTTGCATCGCATACTCGCGGGCGGAAGAGTACCCCGGATTGTAGCGGTCGCAGCCGGTGAGACGCAGGCAGGAGAGGATGCCCGCCAGGTTGACTGAAGGAGAACCCCGTGAATCAAGTTGCGAATCGCCGGTTTCGCCGACGCATCGTGCTGGGCTGGCTGCTCGCCGGCACCACACTGGCCCTGCTTCTGCCCGCATCCACCGACAGCACCCTGCTTGGCTGGAGCGGCGTCTACTGGTTGCTGTGTGCGCCGCTGCTGATGTTGCTCATGCCGGCCCCGCTGAATTCCGGCCATTGCCGTGATCAGCGCGTGTCCAGTCCGCGTGCGGCCATGCGACGCAGAAACTCCGCCATGATGTCCCGATAGAGCTGTTTTCCCAGCTTGCCATCCTCGACGCCGGCGTCAATGGATGGATTGTCGTTCACTTCGATGACCACGCAGGTCTCGCCGGACTGCTTGATGTCGACTCCATACAGGCCGTTGCCGATCAGGCGCGTGGCGCGCAAGGCCAGCTTCAGCACCTTGGGCGGCACATCGGCCAGATCCACGCAATCGAAATCGCCACTGCGCTGCGCGCCGCGCGCCGTATGGTTGTAGATCTGCCAGTGACCGCGCGACATGAAGTAGCGGCAGGCGTACAAGGCAGCATTGTTGAGCACGCCGATGCGCCAGTCGAATTCCGTGTACAGGTATTCCTGGGCAATCAGCAACTCGCTTCGCTGGAACAGCTCGCTTGCGCCACGACGCAGATCGTCCATCGACTCGACCTTGATCACGCCCCGTGAAAACGAACCATCGGGGATCTTCAGCACCAGGGGCAGCCCCAGGCGTTCGGGCAGTGATTCCAGCTGCAATGCATCGCGATGGTGCACTATTTCGCCGCGCGGCACGGCCACACGATGTGCCCGCAGCAGATCGTGCAGATAGATCTTGTTGGTACAGCGCAGAATGGACAGCGGATCATCGATCACGACCATCCCCTCCTTCTCGGCGCGGTGGGCAAAGCGGTAAGTGAAATGGTCGATTGCCGTGGTGGTGCGAATGAACAGGCCGTCGTACTCGGCCAGGCGCTGGAAATCGCCGCGACCAATGGTGTCGACGTCGATCCCCAGCTCGCGCCCGGCCGCGACGAAGTGCTTCAGCGCCATGCGGTCCGAAGGCGGCATCTCCTCGTCCGGGTCGCACAGCATCGCCAGATCAAAGCGGAACTGCCGACGCCGACGGGGCGTACGCCAGATCTTGCGCGAATACTGATCCAGCGACTGCGCGAAGGCGTCCTCCTGTTCGTCCACCAGACTGTCCAGGCCCATCGGCTTGATGCGACCGATGCGCCAGCTGCGGTCACGGTGAAATTCAATCTGCAGCAACGGGCAGGGAAACAGCTCGAACACCTGGCGCGCCAGGTCGGCGAGGCTTGGGTGTGATGTCTGGCCGAAGTAGACCAGGATGCTGAGGTCGGTAATGTCCTCGCCGCCGGCCGGCAGAAAGCGCCCGAGCTTCTGGTTCAGGTCCTGGATGTCCAGTGCGTACAGAGCGCGGCCGCGCAGGTCGTTGATGGTACGCACGCTGGGCAGCACGCGGTGTCCCCGGGCCTCGGCCAGCAGGGACACGTAGTAGCCGCTGCCCAGGTAGCGGTAGCTGCGACAAAGGTTGATGACCTGGGTGCGCTCATCGTGAATGCTGGTGTCGCGCAGGTAATCCCCGGCCGTAACCACATTGTCCGATGGATAGTACGAGCCCCAGTCGGATTCCTTTTCAACAACAATCAGCAAGCGCGTCATCGGATGGGCCGTTCGACCTGTGAAGGCCACGATTCTGCGGCTTGCCCGGCCACCCCGCAAGGACTACGCTCGCGCTGTGACGACCGCGTTCACCATCCGTTGTGCCGAGCCCGCCGACCTGGATGCCCTGGTTGATCTGGAGCGGCGCAGCTTCAGCAGCGACCAGCTCAGCCGCAGGCAACTGGCCCGGCATCTGCGCAGTGACACCAGCGCGCTGCTGGTCGCCTGCCGGAACGGGCAGCTGCTGGGCGACGCACTGGTGTTCTACCGCAGGGGAAGCCGGCTGGCGCGGCTGTATTCGCTGGTGGTCGCGGCACAGGCGCAGGGCCTGGGGCTGGGACAGGCGCTGCTCGATGCTGCCGAGCGCATGGCAGCCGAGCGCGGCTGCCGGGAAATGCGGCTCGAGGTGCAAAGCGGCAACCAGCGCGCCATCCGCCTCTACGAGCGGGCGGGCTATTCGCTGCGCGACCTGCGACCGGGCTACTACGAGGACGGTTCCGACGCCAGGCGCTACCGCAAGCAGCTAGCCTGACAGGCCGCTCAATCGCCGGGCACCGCACCCGCCTCGCGACGCGCCACCAGTGCACCGGTACGCATGAGGCTGACGCGGTAGCGGGCACCATCATGCAGGGGCATGTAGGCGCCGCTGCCATAGACCGTGTCCACCATGGGCAACCAGTCGTGATGCGCCAGCGCCAGACGGAACATGTCGTAATTGCCCGCATGCTCGAAGGTGATCACCGTCGGCGGTGTGGTCGATGCCTGGTCGGGGTCGGCAAAGCGCCCGGATAGACGGTCAACGCGATACACGGGCGGCAAACCGGCAAGTACGCCGGGCAGCTTCCATTTCAGTACCACGGCCTCGGCGCGCCAGGCGTCGCCTGCCAGGCGTACCGTACGCTGCTCGCCACCGGCCAGATCCAGGCGCAGCTGCCACTGTTCGGTGCCCAGCTTGTGCGCGCTGATGTCCATGACCGGGGTTTCGCCACTCAGCAGGCGATAGCCGCGCAGCGTGTAGCCGGTACCGGCCACCAGCGCGGTCAGGGCCAGAAAGACCAGCAGCAGCAGGAAGCGCACACCGGCACGCAGGCGACGCCGGCCGCGCAGATGGCGACGGCATGCCGCGCCGTGCATCAGGGTAATCAGCAGCAGCACCGCCGCCAGCACCAGCATCACGGTGGCCGGGAGTTGAAGCCAGGTTGAAGGATCCATGCGCACTCCGATGACGAACGCAGCCCATCATAGTCACAATGCCACGGCCCGCGCAGATTCCCGCGACTGGTGGCGACTCACTTGCCGGGCTTGCCGTCCGTGTCCCCGCCGTCCTTGCAGTGGCATGGCCAGTCCGGCTCGGGTCCGCCCTCGGCGATGAAACGGTCAATACGCTGACGCAGAACAGGCAGGGGCACCGAGCCGGTGGACAGCACCGTGTCATGGAAGTGGCGCAGATCGAACTTGTCGCCCAGGGCCTTGGCTGCCTTCGCCCGCAAGCGGCGTATTTCCAGGTAGCCGAGCTCGTAGCTCAGGGCCTGACCGGGCCAGCTGATATAGCGGTCGACCTCGTTGGCGACCTCGCGCTTGCTCAGGGCGGTGTTGTCGAGCATGTAGTCGATTGCCTTCTGGCGGCTCCAGCCCATGTGATGGATGCCGGTGTCGACCACCAGCCGACAGGCGCGCCACATCTGGTAGGTCAGAAAACCGAAACGCTTGTACGGCGTGTCGTAGATGCCCATCTCCTTGCCCAGATATTCGGAGTACAAGCCCCAGCCTTCGCCGTAGGCAGAGATGTAGCCGTCACGTCGGAACTCGGGTTGCCCCGTGGCCTCGCGCGCCAGCTCCAGCTGCAGGGCATGGCCCGGATACGATTCGTGCAGAGTCAGCGCCGGCATGTTGAACAGGGGGCGCGACTTCAGATCGTAGGTGTTGACCAGATACTCGTCCGGCCCGCCACGCCCCGAGGTGTAGAACGGCGCAATGGCGGCCGGAACCGGCTTGATGGTGAAGCGCGAGCGTGGCAGATGGCCGAAGAAGCGCGACATCTGCCCATCCACACGCTTGGCTACCCAGGCGCTCTTGTCGAGCAGCTCCTGACCTGTCTTTGCGTAGAACTGCGGGTCGCTGCGCAGAAAGTGCAGGAACTGGGCGAAGCTGCCATGGAAACCCGCCGCTTTCATGGCATCAAGCATGGCCTCGTGAATTTTCGCCACCTGTTCCAGGCCGATCTTGTGGATGGCCTCGGGCGATTCGTCCAGAGTGGTGTATTCACGTATCTGCTGGCGGTAGAAGGCCTTGCCATCGGGCAGATCCTCGGCCGCCAGGGTCTTGCGCGCCTGCGGCACGTATTCGCTGCGGAAAAATTCCAGCAGGGTCTGGTAGGCCGGAATGACCTGGTCGCGGATGATGCGCAGCGCGCGCCCGCGCAAGGCCTGCGCCTGCTCGGCATCGATATTCGCTGGCAGCTTCCTGAAGGGCCGATAGAAACGGCTGGCGGTGGGCTTGTCCAGATCCGCCTCCGCGGCGATTGACAGGTCGCGGCCCGCGAGCACCGTACGCGGCACACTGAAGCCCCGGGCCAGGCCCAGGCGCATGTTGGCAATCTGCTGGTCGAAGTAGGCCGGGATCTGTTCGAGTTGCTGCAGGTAGTGATCGTAATCCTGCACTGTTCGCAGCGGCGGGGATTCCAGATCGTAGTGAATATCGGACCAGAACGCCGAGTCGCTGTTGAACGGCATCTGCCAGGTCTTGAACTTCTGCTCGGCCACCCGGTTCGCGATCTGGCGGTGGTAAATCGCAAAATTCATGCGCTCCGCCGGCGACAGCTGGTCCAGCTGCAGCGCATCAAGCTGCTTGAGCACGTCCTGCCAGTACAGCAGACGCTGGTGCTGACTTTCCGGGTCAACCGAATCCAGGCGCCGGTTGTCGGGCAGTTTCAGGTCTTTCGGTATCGGCCCCTTGCCGCTTCGCCATGCGTACTCCTGGGTGTAGATGGCCTTGAACTGCTCGCTGGTGCTGGTGGCGCAGGCCAGACCCGGCAGCGCGGCGGCCAGCAGACAGGCAAGCACAAAGGGCAATCGTTTCATCTGAGGGTCTCCCGCAGCCGTTCCGGCAGTGACAATGCCGCTCATCTTCGCAGATCGGCAACACGCGTACGAGACAGGTGCACTTCCGCGGGTCAGGATGTGCCGTCCCGAGCGGCCGCAGACGGGATGCCCGAGTGCGGATTCAAGGCAGCGAGATAGGCCTGCATGCCGCGTTCGGCGGTGTCCGGAAAATGCTCGCCTGCGCTGTCGAAAGCGCCGATACGGTCCAGACGAAAATTGCGGAAGTCGCGGCGCAGCCGACACCATCCGCCCAGGGTCCAGCTGCCACCCCAGAATGCCAGACAAAGGGGTTCGACGTCGCGTTTCGTGGTCCGCTCCCTGAGGTCGCGATAGCAGATGACGAGCACCTCCCTGCGCTCGATGGCCGCATGCAGGCGGTCGAGCACTTCGGCGTGCTGCTGTTGCGCGCGATCCTGCCACACCGGTGCGAAGATGCGCGTGCGACGCTGACGCTGCTTCAACTCGTCCGGCAGAACGGCAGCGATCTTGGTCATGGCCGATTGCGCTCCTGCCGCCATGCGTGTACCGGCGAAAGCGCGGACGAAACGCGCGCCGATGGCCAGCGCTTCCAGTTCGTCGGCGGTGAACATCAGCGGCGGAATGTCCGAGCCCTTGCGCAACATGTATCCGACTCCGGCTTCACCCTCGAGCGGGACACCGGATGTTTGCAGATCCGACACGTCTCGATAGATGGTCCGCAGGGATACCTGCAGCAATTCCGCGAGATGGCGTGCCGGCATGGCCGCGCGGCGACCCTGCAGGGCATGAATGATCTGGAAGAGGCGGTCGGCACGGCGCATGCGCCCATCATCGCAAATCCTGTAGCCGACTGCGCAGCCTCCGCTGCTCAGTTGTCCGGGGCCGACCCGTTGCCGGTCATGCCGCCAGACCCATGCTGGCAGCCAGCGCCTCGTCAGCAGCAAGCGCGCGCTTTTGCGCCGGACGCGACAGGACCTTGTCGATGTATCCGGTCAATAGCGGCGTCTTGGCCACCAGGTTGAAGGCGGTGGCAAATCCAAGGGCGTTGCCCCAAAGCACGTCGGCTGCGCTGAAGCGGTCTCCCAGCAACCACTCTCCCGAGGCGATCTGCCGGGTGATGGCGGCCAGCGTGGTGTCGTAGTCGGCGTAGGGCGACTGGGCGCGTGGTCCCGCGCCCCGCTTCATGGCCTTGTCGCAAATGGCGGGCTCGAAGCAGGCGGCATAGAACACCAGCCACCGCAGGTAGCTGCCCCGGGCGGCGTCATCGAGCGCCGGTGCCAGACCGGCCTGTCCGTAGAAGTCGGCGAGATGGATGTAGATGGCCACCGTCTCGGTAACCAGGGTGCCATTGTGGCGGATTGCCGGCACCTTGCCCATGGGATTGATCGCCAGATAATCGTCCGAAAGCTGTTCGTTGCGCCTGAAGTCGACCGGACACAGCTCGAACGCCACATCGAGCTCTTCCAGCAGCGCACGCACCATGCTTGCGCGACTTTGCGGGTTGTGGAAAAAGACCAGGGTTGAAGGTGCAGTCATGGCAAGGCTCCGCCAAAGAAAGGAGGTTGCAGTCTGGACCACCCCTGCTGACAGCGTGGTGTCAGCAGTGTCGAGACTTTTATCGTGGCGCCCACTCCGCGACAATAGTCGTTCATCTTCAGCCGGCGTACTGACATGGACCACATCACCCTGACCCAGTTTCTTGTCGAGGAGCGCCGTGCCGGCCACGGCAGCACGGACCTGACCCAGCTGCTTGAGGTCGTTGCACGCGCCTGCAAGCGCATCAGCGTGGCGACCGGCAAGGGCGCGCTGGGCGGGATTCTGGGCGAGGCGGGTACCGGCAACATCCAGGGCGAAGCGCAGAAGAAGCTGGATGTCCTGTCCAACGAGATCCTGCTCAACGCCAATGCCTGGGGTGGTCACCTGGCGGCGTGCGCTTCCGAGGAAATGGAGCATCCGCAGCAGATTCCCGATGCCTACCCCAAGGGCGGTTACCTGCTGCTGTTCGATCCGCTTGATGGCAGTTCGAATATCGACGTGAACATTGCGGTGGGCACCATTTTTTCGGTGCTGCGCCGGCCCGAGGAGTCCGGCGACCGGGTCGATACACGCGAGTTTCTGCAGCCCGGGTCAGACCAGGTGGCCGCCGGCTATGTCGTCTACGGGCCCAGCACCTTGCTGGTACTCACCCTCGGCCACGGCACCCACGTGTTCACCCTGGATCGGGAGATCGGCAGCTTCATTCTGAGCCGGCGCGATGTGCAGATTCCGGCAGAGACATCCGAGTTTGCCATCAACATGTCCAATCAGCGGTTCTGGGAAAAGCCCATGCAGGACTATGTCGCCGATCTGCTGCGCGGCAAGGAAGGCCCGCGCGGGCGCGACTTCAACATGCGCTGGGTGGCGTCCATGGTGGCCGATGTGCACCGCATCATCACCCGTGGCGGCCTTTTCACCTATCCGATGGACAGCAAGGTCAAGGCCAAGGGCGGCAAGCTGCGACTGATGTACGAAGCCAATCCCATGGCCTTCATCATCGAGCAGGCCGGGGGCGCGGCCAGCACCGGGCGCCAGCGCATCATGGACGTGCAGCCGCAAGGCCTGCACCAGCGGGTGCCGGTGGTACTCGGCTCACGCGACGAGGTGGCCGAGGTCGAGCGCTACCACGCCGACACCTGAGGGCCGCGGCCACCCGGGCAGGCGCCCTGCTGCTGGCGCCACGAACGCTGTCTCGGCCGCATCAGCGCATCATCAAGCGCAGCATCTTGCGGATGCGTCCCCCGTAGGGCGGGTTCATCAGACCCACCAGGTTGAAACGGGACTGCACGAACACCGACTGCATGTGCGAGAAGGTCCTGAAGCCGTCTTCGCCGTGGTAGGCGCCCATGCCCGAGGAACCGACGCCACCGAAGGGCAAGTGGTGCTGGGCAATATGGAACAGGGTGTCGTTGATGGCGACGCCGCCGGCGTGAATACGCGGCAAAAGGCGTTCGCGGCGTTGCCGGTCGTCGTCGAACAGGTAGAACGCAAGCGGATGCGGCCGCGCGGCGACGAACGCCAGGGCTTCGTCCAGGCTGTCGTAGACAACCATCGGCAACAGGGGACCGAAAATCTCCTCCTGCATGACCGGACTGTCCGGATCCACGTCGGCAAGCAGCACCGGGGGCAGACAGCGCCGCGACGGGTCGGGCGCGGCCAGGGGGTAGGCAGTGGCACCGGCCTCTTCGGCCTGTTGCTGCAGTTGCTGCATGCGCGCCGCATGGGCGTCGCTGTGCAAGGCCGCATAGTCCCGCTGCTGCGATGCCGGCGGGTAGAAGCGCTGATACTGGTCTCGCGCCTCGGCGATGAAGGCCGCCTGATCCGCTCGCGGTACCAGCACGTAGTCTGGCGCGATACAGGTCTGGCCGGCGTTCACGCTCTTGCCGAACAGGATGCGTTCCACAGCGTGGCCCAGCCGGGCACCGGGTGCGATCAGGGCGGGTGATTTGCCGCCCAGTTCCAGCGTCACGGGGGTGAGATGGGCGCTGGCGGCCTGCATGACCTTGCGCCCGACCTCGGTCGAACCGGTAAACAGCAAATGATCGAGCGGCAGCGCGGCAAATGCCTTGCCGACCTCCGCATCGCCGGTCACGACGTGCACATCCCCGGGGGCAAAATGGCGGGCAACAAGGTCGGCAAAAAGTGCCGAGAATCGCGGGGTGTGCTCGGACATCTTCAGCATGACGCGGTTGCCTGCCGCCAGTGCGTCCACCAGGGGGCCGACGGCCAGGTACAGGGGATAATTCCACGGCACCACGATGCCCACCACACCCTTGGGCCTGGGCAGAAGCCGCGTGCGCGCCGGAAGGAACCACTGGTTGGCCCAGCGGCGCTGACCACGCATCCAGCGCTTGCCATGCGCTGTGGCGTAATCCACTGCGGAATGGGCGGGAAACAATTCCAGCAGTCGCGTTTCGGTGGCCGGTCGGCCGGAAAAATCCTGGTCGATGGCCTCGGCCATCTCGTCGGCGTGCTCGTTCAGAAGTTGCTTCACACAAGCCAGGCGCTGGCGTCGCCAGCCCCAGCCCGGACAGGGATCTTGCGCTGCCGCTGAGCGCATTTCGGTCAATCGCGCTTGCAATGGCTGCTGCTGCTCGCTGCTATTCATGGCGTCCTCACTTGGTCCCATACCCGGGTGATGGTAACCGGCGAGCGGCCCCTGGGGCTCATCGGATCAACCCTGGGCAGGTGTTACCCATGGTTTCTGTTCACAAATCGAGACGCACTGGCGCAGGCTGGCTGATGGCCTGTCAATGCAATGCAACACAGTATTGTGGACAGACACCATGGCCCAACGTGTTGATCATGAGGGCCATGGTGACGTTCAGGGAGCCTGCATCCGGCACCGCACGGCTTGTCCAGGCAGCCCGGCCTGCAGGGCGCCGCGCGGCACGAAATGCGGTCTTTCCGGACGTCATGTCACGTGCTCGGGGTTGATCAGGGGTCTCTAGTGGCGGATATTGCGTGGCGTGTATGATGTGGCGGGCGAGTCTTGTTGTTTCCAGGAATTGCGTATGCGCTGGATTTTGCTGGTTGTTGCCGTGGCGGGGTTGTTCGGTTCCTGGTGGAGCTCCTCCCCGGTGTGGTTCGGGATTGGTCTTGCCGTAGGCATTCTGGCCTCCATCGCAGCAGCGCTGGCGTTTGCCCAGGCGCGCATCGAGAACAGTGCCCAGCCCGAGTTCATGACCGATCCCGAGATCGAGGCCCTCAGGTCGGCGGTAAGGCAGAAGGCGGAAAAGGATTCGGAAGGTGTATCGGCAGGCGGGCACTGAAATTGGTGCCGGCCTGATTCTGGCCGCCCTTGGGCGGCGTTGTGGAGCCTGGTCGACAGCAGGCATGCGATGGGGGCACGGCAGGTCTGCGACGGTTTTCTCGATCCTCGGGGGCTGACAGCCAGCGCCGGTCAAGAGGACAGAGGTGAAGCGCCGCGGGTATTGCCAGACTGCAGTTGCTTGCGTGGGTGTCGTCCCGGATCCGGGTGCAGTACTTGTTGAAGGAGAGCACGACATGACGGTTACAGGTCTGATCATTTTTCTGGTTGTAGGCGCCATTGCCGGCTGGCTGGCGGGTCTCATCGTGAAGGGCCGCGGTCTGGGTCTTGTTGGCAACATCGTGGTTGGCATCGTGGGTGCGTTC
This sequence comes from uncultured Gammaproteobacteria bacterium, assembly GCA_963734945.1. Taxonomy (GTDB): domain Bacteria; phylum Pseudomonadota; class Gammaproteobacteria; order Xanthomonadales; family Rhodanobacteraceae; genus DASSBG01. The sequence goes on along the minus strand of CAVTJF010000010.1, from coordinate 19,227 downwards.
ATCGCCGGCTGGTTGCTGCCGGCAGTGGGCATCGTCATTGGCGGTGGCATCATTGGTTCCATCATCAATGCCCTGATTGGCGCTGTCATACTGCTGGCGCTCATCAGTCTTATCCGCCGAGCCTGATTCGGGAGAAAAGTGCGCCGCGAACTTCGCGGCGCATCTTTCCCGGTCCGTCAGCCTGCGGGCGCCAGCATGGACGGCTCGAGGGATGTTCCGGGTTCCTGCCGCGTCTCGCGCTACCGTTCCCGCAGAGTGCGTGCAGCATGCAACCGGGCGACAGGCGCCTTCGTTCCGACGGCCTGAAGGCGCATAGGGTGCAATAGAAAGAGATTTGTATCGGGAGTCAGTCATGTCATCGTCCATTCATCGTGTACCTGCCGACCTGGCCGAACACGCCCGCATCAATGCGTCCCGGTACCGCGAGCTGTATCAGAAGTCGATCGAGAATCCCGAGGCATTCTGGGCCGAGGTCGCCGCCCGCCTGGATTGGATATCCCGGCCGACGGTGATCAAGGACGTCAGCTTTGCCGCCGATGATCTGCACATTCGCTGGTATTCCGATGGTGTGCTGAATGCCGCAAGCAACTGCCTTGATCGGCACCTCGCCGAGCGCGGCGACAAGACGGCGATCATTTTCGAGGGCGATGACCCCGGCGACACACGTCGCATCAGCTATCGACAATTGCATGACGAAGTCTGTCGGTTCGGCAACGCGCTACGCCATCTCGGCGTGGAAAAGGGCGACCGGGTTGCAATCTACATGCCCATGATTCCCGAGGCTGCGGTGGCGATGCTGGCATGCGCACGCATCGGTGCGGTGCATTCGGTGGTGTTTGGCGGGTTCTCGCCCGATGCCCTGGCCGGTCGTATTGCCGACAGCACCTGCAAGCTGGTCATTACCGCGGACGAGGGTGTTCGGGGTGGCAAGACCATACCGCTCAAGCGCAACGTCGATGCCTCACTCGAGCGCGACGGCACGCAAAGCGTGGAAACCGTGGTTGTGGTGCAGCGCACCGGCAGCGCCATCAACATGCAGTCACCACGCGATCGCTGGTATCACGTGCTGATCGAAGGCCAGTCCGCCGATTGCCCGCCGCAACCGATGAACGCGGAAGATCCGCTGTTCATTCTCTATACCTCCGGTTCAACCGGCACCCCCAAGGGCGTACTGCACACCACCGGCGGCTACCTGGTTTACGCAAGCTACACGCACGAATGCGTGTTCGATTTGCGCGAGGATGATGTGTACTGGTGCAGCGCCGATGTGGGCTGGGTTACCGGACACAGCTACGTGGTATACGGGCCGCTGGCCAACGGCGCGACCACGCTCATGTTTGACGGGGTTCCCACCTGGCCTGACTGCAGTCGATTCTGGCAGACTGTTGATCGGCACAAGGTATCCCTGTTTTACACGGCGCCCACTGCCATACGCGCCCTCATGCGCGAGGGCGACGAGCCTGTGTTGAAAACCTCGCGCAAGTCCCTGCGCATTCTCGGCACGGTTGGTGAACCGATCAATCCCGAAGCCTGGGAATGGTATTTCCGGGTGGTCGGTGATGGCCGCTGTCCGGTGGTCGACACCTGGTGGCAGACCGAGACCGGGGGCATCATGATTTCGCCCCTGCCCGGTGCAACCGACACCAAGCCGGGCTCGGCCACACTGCCCTTCTTCGGCATCGAGCCGGCCATTGTCGACGGCGATGGCAAGGTGCTCGATGGCGAGTGCGAAGGCAATCTCGTGATCACAGACTCGTGGCCGGGCCAGATGCGCACCGTCTACGGCGATCACCAGCGATTTGTCGACACTTACTTCAAGACCTTCCCCGGCCGCTATTTCAGCGGTGACGGCGCGCGCCGCGATGCCGACGGCTACTACTGGATCACCGGGCGAGTGGACGACGTGATCAACGTCAGCGGCCACCGCATGGGTACCGCGGAAGTCGAAAGCGCGCTGGTTGCACACCACAAGGTGGCCGAGGCCGCCGTGGTCGGCTGCCCGCACGACATCAAGGGCCAGGCCATCTATGCCTACGTCACACTCAACGTCGACATCGAACCGTCCGATGCGCTGCGTGACGAGCTGATTGCCTGGGTACGCAAGGTCATCGGGCCGATCGCCCGGCCCGAGTACCTGCAATGGGCGCCATCCCTGCCCAAGACCCGCTCCGGCAAGATCATGCGCCGGATCCTGCGCAAGATCGCGGAAAACGAGCCGGACAAGCTCGGTGACACTTCCACGCTGGCCGATCCGGGTGTGGTCCAGGCCCTGGTTGATGCCCGGCTCAATCGCTGAGGGTGTTACCGGCCTCGACGCAGATACCATCCACCTGCACTGGCTGGATTGGCATCATGGCGTTCGCCGCGAGCCGCTTCGACGCATTCTGGCGCCGTACCTGGGTATCCGCCCGCACTCGGTTCGGATTGTCCAGGATGATGCCTCGAGCAAACCGCGCCTGGCTGACGAGCAGGCCGAGCTGTGCTTCAACTGGAGCCACAGCGGTACATGGGCACTTGCAGCCGTGGCACGCCATGTCCCCCTGGGCGTGGACCTGGAGTGCCGCCAGCGCAAGGTGAATGCCCTGCCGCTGGCGCAGCGCTTTTTTGCCGACAGTGAATTTCGTTATCTGCAGGGTCTGCCGTCGGAAATTCGCGCTGCGGCCTTCTTGCGGCTGTGGACCGGCAAGGAAGCGGTGCTGAAGGCGCTCGGGCGCGGTATTTCCAGCGGCCTGGACAAGGTGGTGCTGTCGGTCTCGCCCGAGCAGGAGCTGTGCATCGCCAGCCTGGCCTTGTCTGCCATCCCCGACAAGGCGCTGCAATTGCAGTCACTGCCGGTTCCACGCCAGAATGCGTTCGCGGCGCTGGCCTGGTTGGGCGGACCCTGCCGTATCGTGCATTTCCGCCATGGCGCACCGCTCGCCGAATCAGCATTTGAAGCGCCGCAGACACAGGATTTGCCTTCATGACCCAACTAAGCGTCAACCTCAACAAGATTGCGCTTCTGCGCAACGCGCGCGGTGAAGGCGAACCGGATCTTGCCACCGCGGCGCACGCCTGCATTGAATCCGGCTGTGACGGCATCACCGTGCATCCCCGACCCGATCAGCGCCACATTCGTCCCGACGATGTGCGCCTGCTCGCGGCGCTCACGCGCGAGGCCGGCGTCGAATTCAATATCGAGGGCAACCCGTTTGCACCGCCACGCGGCGCGTACCCGGGTCTTGTTTCCCTGTGCAGGGACGCGCAACCGGATCAGGTGACCCTTGTTCCCGACAGCGATGCACAACTGACCTCGGATCATGGTTTCGACCCCATTGCCGATTGCGAGGTTCTGGCACCACTGGTGAGTCAATTGCTTGATTGCTGCGGGCGGGTCAGCCTGTTTGTTGATGTCGGCGTGCGCGAGCTCGCTCGACTGGCGTCATTGGGCGCGCATCGCGTGGAACTGTACACGGGGCCGTATGCCGCAGCCTTTGTCAACGGCAAGGCTGACTCCGCGCTTGAGCAATGCGCCGCAACGGCACGCGCCGCCCGCGCCGCGGGGCTGGTGGTGAATGCCGGGCACGATCTCAATCAGCACAACCTGGGACCGCTACTGGATGCGGTTCCGACTATTGCCGAGGTTTCCATCGGCCACGCCCTGATTGGCGAGGCACTGTATGACGGCCTCGCCAGCACGGTGCAGGCGTATGTCGCGATCACGGGGAGGGCGCGGCAGGCCTGAGCGGAACACTCAGGCCACCGCGAGTGCTACTTGCCGCCGACAGGAACCGCCTTCTTGTCCTGTCCGGTGGTGACAAAGCCGAGGTGAACCATGCCGGCTCCCTTGGCTGTGGACATGACGTCCCAGATGCGGCTGTACTCGATGGTCTTGGCCGCCCGGATCTTCAGTTCCGGCTGCGGGGTCTGCTGCGCGGCAACCTTCAAACGTGCATTCAGTTCGCCATCACTGACCGGCGCGTCGTCAAGATAGAAGGATCCGTCTTCCTTGATCGCCAGGTCCATGCTGCCGGCAGGCTTGTTGGCATCCTGCACCAGGTTGGCCTTGGGCAGCTCCACCTTGACCTTGTGCTGGGACAGCGGCGCAGTGATCATGAACACGATCAGCAGGACCAGCATGACGTCCGCCATTGGCGTGACGTTGATGTCGGCCATGGGCGTAGCGGATGATTCGTTTGTTGCGCTCGATGCCATAGGTCAGGTTCTCATGCTCACTTCTGGAAGCCGATTTTCTGCACGCCAGCGTTCTTTGCCTCGGCCATCACCTTGGCCAGCACTTCGTACATCGTGTCCGGGTCGGCCTGGATGCGCAGCTCGGACTGCAGCTCCAGAGGCTTGGTGCCCAGGATGATGAGCTGCGCCTTGAGGGAGTCGGCATCCACCGGGCTGTTGTTCCAGGTCATGGTTCCGGTGGAACTGACTCGCAGATCAATCGGCTTGGGCGGATTCTTCTGGTCTTCGTGATTCTTGTTCGGCTGCGGCAGGTCGATCTGGATATTGTGCTGCAGCATGGGTGCCGTGATCATGAAGATGATCAGCAGCACCAGAAGCACATCCACCATGGGGGTGACGTTGATGTCCGACAGCGGCAAGCCGTCGTTTCCTCCACTGGCCATGTCAGCTTACCTCGCTGTTGTGGTTGCCGGTCGACACCTTGCTTACTTCTTCTTGGCAGCGGCGTTGTTGGGCGCCTTGGCCGTCACCGGCTCGCGATCACCCTGGGAGCCCATGCGGGCACCGGTGGCGAAGAAGTCATGCAGGTCATGGGCGAATTCGTCCAGGCGTGCATAAGTCACGCGATTCATGCGCACAAAGAAGTTGAACGCGAACACGGCGGGGATGGCCACGGCCAGACCGAAGGCGGTCATGATCAGGGCCTCGCCGACTGGACCGGCCACGGCACTGATGCTGGCTTCGCCGGATGCGCCGATCTTGATCAGGGCGTGATAGATGCCCCACACCGTACCAAGCAGACCGACGTAGACGGCTGCCGAACCGACGGTGGCCAGCAGGGTCAGGCCGCTTTCCATGCGCATGGTTTCGCGGGACACGGCCTGGCGCAGTGCGCGGTCAATGAACTCGGAGCGATTCAGGCTGTCGACCAGGCGGCTGCCTTCATGGCGCTGATGATGCTGCGCGGCCGAGGCGGCTTCCAGCGCGACCTTGGAGAAGGGCTCGTTCTTGCCCTGCTGTTCCATTTCGCGGATCGATTCCTGCGCGGTGCGCGCGTTCCAGAACTTGCTGATCACCTTTTCGGCGCGGCTGCGAATGGCAGCGTTGCGCAGCAGGTTGGCAATGATGAAGTACCAGGACAGGATCGACATCACCACCAGGGTGACAAACACGACCCATGCAAGCATGTCGAAGTTGCCAATCAGGTGGTTGAAGCCCATTTCCTGGAGTGCCTGGGCGTTGCTGTTGCCACCCGGAGCCGGGCCTGTAGTCGGATTTGTCTGAAGCATATCGCTACCCTGTGTTCGTGTATGGCGTTTAAAGAGTCGGGAATGTTACCCGAGTTTGGTCAGAGCTGGTTGAGATTGAAGGAAATCGGTATCCGTGCCCACCCCTCGAAAGGAGTGCTTCCTCGCATTCCCGGATTGAACTGCCAGTTTCGTGCCGCCTTGATGGCTGCACGATCCAGCTCGCGATAGCCACTGGACTTGTCAACCTTGATGTCCTTCGGACTGCCGTCCACACCAACCAGAATCAGCAGTACAACCGTACCTTCGTGACGCTGGCGAATGGCCTGGGCCGGATAGCGCGGGCGATGACGTGCCCGGTAGCTGATATCGGCACTCGGTGCGATCGTCGTCGGCGGCGCCGGGGGTGCTGGCGGCGACGGCGGTGGCGCGGCTTCAGCCATGGCCGATTTCTCCTCGACCACGACCGGCGGCGGTGCCGGTGGTGGCGGGGTCGGTGGCGGCTTGATCTTTTCCACGATCTTCGGTGGCGGCTTCTTCGGCGGCTCCGGCGGCGGTGGCGGCGGTGGCGGCGGTGGCGGTGGCGGCTCGATGAACTCGATCTGCACCACGTCGGTCTTGGCTTTTTCTTTCGCCTGCGGCGGCGACACCGGGGCCACCATCAGCAGGAATGCGAACGAGTGGATAGCCACTGCAAACGCAATAGCGATGGTTCGGCGCCAGCTGAAGCCCTTCTTTCCATCGTTGTCAGTGCTTGATGCCATGTCTGCTCATCTATTCCTGATTGACTGGTTGGCGCTGCGTGAAACCCGGGTCTGCTGCAACTCCCGCATGGTGTCCGTGATCGCCAAGCAAGGGGTTCACGTTACACGAGCCGGAAGTTTTTGTATAGGGTCTATTCAGCATCGTCATGGGAACTGGATCAACCTGCGCCGGCCTTTTTCAGCCAGCGTGTGGCCTTCTCTTTTGTCTCCGGATACTGGGCCGCTTTCCTCATCGCGGCGATTGCTGCAGCGCGATGCTTGGCGTTGGAATTGGCCGCGCCCAGCACGAGATACGCATTGCCTTCGTGTTCCACACCCTTGGCAATACCGGCCTTGATGTACTTGATGGCGCTGTCGTTCTTGCCCTGATTCGCGAGGATCTGACCACGCCGCACGTCCAGGTCGCCATTCTTGGCAAACGGTGCTGCCTTCTTGTAGTAGGCCAGCGCCTTGTCGTAGTCATCACCCAGATACGAGGCGTCGCCCTGCAGCTTGTACACCTCGTAGCCGGGCTTGATCTTGCCGCTTGACAGACCGTCCTCGAGTACCTGGACGGCCTTCTGCGCCTTCGGCCCCGGTTCATCGGAGTTCTGCGCGATCACCATGTACAGCTTGGCCATGGTGATGTAGTCCTTGCGGGTTTCGATGGCGCCATTCTTGCTCGCCGTCTCCATCAGGTCGGCTGCCTCGGTATAGCGCTGTGCCTGCACCAGCAGCGACACCGCATTGCGCAGGCTGGTGGTGTCGGTGGGGTCGGCCGCGACGCGCTTCTTGGCCATGGCCACGGCATCATCGGTATCGCCCGACTCGGCATAGCTTGCTGCCAGGATCTGGTCCCAGGTGGCCGGGTTGTCGGTCTTTCCTTCCTTGCTGTTCAGCTCCTTGGCCTTCTTGATGGCGGCGATGGCTTCGGGATACTTCTGCAAGCGGTAGTCGATGTTGCCCTCCAGCGCATAGGACTGGGCGGTTTCCCGCTGGCCCTGCTGGCGCCATTCGTGCAGCTTGCTCTCGGCCTTCTCGTACTGCTGATCGGCGACGTAGAACTGCACCAGGCCGTACATGAGCTGGAAATAGGTGTCGTTGGGCATCACACCCAGGTCCAGCGAACTCTGCATCAGCTTGATGGCTTCCTTCAGCTTGCCTTGCTGATAGCGCAGATTGGCCAGTCCCTGCAGGGCCATGGCCTGGGCGTACTTGCTTTTGGTCGCGCTGCCGTCAGCCAGCGGCTGCAGCAGTTCCTCGGCCTTGGCATCCTCGCCGGCATTGGCCGCGTCCAGCGCCTCGTTGAGCTTGGTGGCATCTCTCTGGCTGCGCAAATCAAGCTTGGGCTGCTCGCGCTTGGCATTGGGATACAAGTCTTCCTTCTTGTCCTTGGCCAGCACGGCCGGGGATGCCACCAGCAGCGCCAATGCGGCCGTGGCGAGAAAGCTTGCGATTCGACCTGACTTCATGGGTCACCTCTGTCGGAAAATTCTGTAGTGGGGTCTGCTTGTATTTCAGCCTAAACCGAGCAACATGAACAGCACAAGCAGACCGGTGTAAGGGTTTCGTTAGCCACATCCCTGACGGGACGCTTGCAGCAGCCTTGCAGGGGCGGCGACGCGAGCCAGCGCCGAGCGGCCAGTCATCACTTTTTTGGCAATTAATTTCTTATAAAACAATGACTTGAAAAATAATGAAGCGCACTGGGTGGGCGCCATGTCACAACCCACCCGGCCACTGCAAGGTCGTGCTCAAACGTCCAGATTGGAGACTTCCAGCGCGTTGGATTCAATGAACTGACGGCGTGGTTCGACCACATCGCCCATCAGCGTGGAGAAGATCTCGTCGGCTTCCACGGCGTCCTCGATCCCCACCTGCAGCATGCGTCGGGTTTCCGGATTGACCGTGGTCTCCCACAGCTGCTCCGGATTCATTTCGCCCAGACCCTTGAAGCGCTGGATGCTGCGGCCCTTCCGGGCTTCGTCCAGCAGCCATTGGCGTGCCTGGTCGAAGCGGGTGACGCCGCGCGAGCTCTTGTTGCGCCGGATTTCCGCGCCATCGTGAATGAAATCGTGCAGCTGGGCCGCCACCGTGCGTATCGGCCGGAATTCGGGACCATTCATGAACGCCTGCGTCAGCACGTACTGATGGCTCAGGCCATGCTGGGTTCGCGTTACCACGACCGCCATCGGCAACTCCTCGGCGGCTTCGCGCACGGTCAGCTCGTAGCTGGGTTTGCCCAGGCCACTCGAGGCCACCCGCGACGCCAGTCCGTCCAGCCATTGCTGCATGCGCGAACGGTCCGACCAGGCCGCGTCGTCGAGCGGCTCGTAGTCCAGCATTTCCAGCAGCACGGCCGGGTCACAGCGCTTGTTGAGACGCCGTACCTGGTCCAGCGCGGCCTGATAGTCGCGCAGCAGGTTTTCCAGTGCTTCGCCGCTGATCGGGGGTGCATCGGGGTCGAACACCAGCTCGGCGTTCTCGACCGCATTGGAGATCAGGTAGGCATTGAGCGCGGCGTCATCCTTCAGATACAGCTCCTGCTTGCCCTGCTTGATCTTGTACAGCGGCGGCAGGCCGATGTAGATATGGCCCCGCTCGATCAGTTCGGGCATCTGCCGGTAGAAGAAGGTCAGCAGCAGCGTGCGGATATGCGAGCCGTCGACATCGGCGTCGGTCATGATGACGATGCGGTGGTAGCGCAGCTTGTCGGCATCAAACTCGTCCTTGCCGATGCCCGTGCCCAGGGCGGTGATCAGGGTACCAACCTCGGCCGAGGACAGCATCCGATCAAAGCGCGCCTTCTCGACATTGAGGATCTTGCCCTTCAGGGGCAGCACGGCCTGATACTTGCGATTGCGCCCCTGCTTGGCCGAGCCGCCGGCCGAGTCGCCCTCCACCAGGAACAGCTCGCACAGCGACGGGTCCTTCTCCTGACAGTCCGCCAGCTTGCCGGGCAAGCCGGCGATATCCAGCGCACCCTTGCGGCGGGTCATGTCACGGGCCTTGCGCGCCGCTTCGCGGGCACGGGCCGCGTCCAGCACCTTGGACACGATCAGCTTGGCTTCCACCGGGTTTTCCAGCAGAAATTCGCCCAGCTTCTCGTACACGGCCTGCTCGACCACGGTCTTGACCTCGGAGGAGACCAGCTTGTCCTTGGTCTGCGACGAGAATTTGGGGTCGGGAACCTTGACCGACAGCACCGCAATCATGCCCTCGCGCATGTCATCACCCGAAGGCGAAACCTTGGCCTTTTTGGCCAGGCCCTCGCGCTCGATGTAGTTCTGCAGGCTGCGGGTCAGCGCGCTGCGGAAACCGGTGAGATGGGTGCCGCCGTCGCGCTGCGGGATGTTGTTGGTAAAGCAGAACATCGTCTCCTGATAGCCATCGGTCCACTGCATGGCCACCTCGACGGTGGTGCCGTCGTCCTCGGCCTGGAAGCTGATGACACTGGGATTGAGCGCTGTTTTCAGCTGCGCCAGGTGCTGCACGAAGGAGCGGATGCCGCCCTCATAGGCAAACACGTCGTGCTTGTCGAAGCGCTCGTCACTCAGCTCGATGCGCACACCCGAATTGAGGAATGCCAGCTCGCGCAGCCGCTTGGCCAGTACGTCGTACTGGAATTCGATGTTGGTGAAGGTGTTGGAGCTGGGAATGAAGCGCACCCGCGTGCCGGTGGTGGCCGACGGACCCATTTCCTTGATCGGATACAGCGGTTCACCCTCGGCATATTCCTGCAGGTACTCGATGCCGTCCCGACGAATGGTCAGCCACAGGTGTTCCGACAGGGCATTGACCACGGACACGCCCACACCATGCAGGCCACCGGAGACCTTGTAGGAATTGGCGTCGAACTTGCCGCCAGCATGCAGCACGGTCATCACCACCTCGGCCGTGGCGCGCTTTTCCTCGGGATGCATGCCCACCGGGATACCGCGACCGTTGTCGCTGATGCTGACCGAGCCATCGTCGTGGATGCACACCACTACCTTGTCGCAATAGCCGGCCAGGGCCTCGTCAATGGCGTTGTCGACCACCTCGAACACCATGTGGTGCAGACCGGTGCCGTCATCGGTATCGCCAATGTACATGCCCGGGCGCTTGCGCACCGCTTCAAGGCCCTTGAGCACCTTGATGTTGCTGGAGTCGTAACTGCCGGGGGTTTTTTCAGTCATGCGAATCACTCTGCCTGGCGGCGATCCGTAGCCGTCCGGCGGTTCGCCGGACCACCGGACCACCGGTGCTCAACCGCATTGCCGCCGCTGTCGGAAGGCAATGGGCACAAGCGACAAGTATAGCATTGCCAGGCCCTGCCCGGACCCCGGGGAAGCCGTTGCCGGCGATCAACCAGCGGGGTCAAATCCTGGTGATACGGCCATGTTCCACGTGGAACATCCGCAGATCCCGATCCTGGAGTGCGGCGGGACATTCGGTGCCTGTCACCCAGACCTGGGCATCGCAATCCAGCAGTCGGTGCACCAGCCGCTGCTGATGCGCCTGATCAAGCTCGGAAGCCAGATCATCCAGGCAGATCAGGGGCCAGTCATCGCGATCACTCGCATACAGATCGGCCTGGGCCAGCACGCAAGCCAGGGCCACCAGCTTTTCCTGGCCGCGCGAAAGTTGATCGTGATGGGTCGCGTGCTCGAATCGCAGACGCCAGTCCGCCCGATGCGGCCCGATGCCGGTATGGCCACGCTGGCGATCTCGATGACGCGCGTCAAGCAGGGCCTCGTGCAGGTCCTGGCTTGCAGCCCAGCCGCGCAGGTAGCGCAGTTCGGGCTGGCCCAGCATGGGTACCAGTCGTTGCGCTTCCGCACGGATGCGCGGCAGAAGGCGTTCGCAATAGGCCTGGCGCAAGGCGTCAATATGCCGGCCGGTATCGGCCAACTGCACCTCCCAGGCGAGCAGCTGGTCATCACTGGCACCCTGACGCAGCAGGACATTGCGCTGGCGCAGCGCCCGCTGATGGCGTTGCCAGGTATCCAGGAAACCATGTTCCACGTGGAACACACCCCAATCCAGGAACCGTCGGCGTTCGGCCGAACCACCGGAAATGAGCGCATGACTGCCGGGCTCGAAGCAGACACTGGCGCAGTGACGTATCACCTCGCCCAGGGCTGTGACGCTGTTCCCGTCCACGCGCATGCGCCAGCCCTCGCCGTCCCGGGTCATGCCGATACGGTGATGGGCGCCGGCTACATCAAGCTCGGCGAAAACCGTGTATCCGGACCGATCCCGCGCCGTCAGCGCCGCATGCCCGCCGGAGCGGAAACTGCGTCCGTGAGACAGCAGATGGATTGCCTCCAGCAAGGAGGTCTTGCCGCTGCCGTTGGGCCCGGCCAGCAGATTGAAGCCCGGTGCCGGTGCCAGGTCCACGTCCCGCAGACACCGCAGCCCCTCCACGCGCAGCGACCGCAACAGCACTATGCGAGCCTCGAAAAAACAGCCAAGCGCCGACCGAGTCCCGAGTCCCGAGTCCCGAGTCCCGCGTCAGGGAGAGCAGGTTCGCCGTGCCTCGGCCCCGGGCACATGCTCACAGGCGCCGCGCGTCAGAGACGCAGCGGCATGACCACATGGCGGATGTGGTCGCGCTCACCATCCTGGATCAGCAGGCTGGATTGCGGATCGCGCAGACACAGGCGCACCTTGTCGCTTTCCAGCACGCCCAGGGCGTCGAGCAGGTAGCCGACATTGAAACCGATGGACAGATCCTCGATGTCGCATTCGACCTCCAGCTCCTCCACGGCTTCTTCCTGTTCCGGGTTGTGCGCCACGATGCACAGCTTGCCGGGGCTGAAACTGAGGCGCACCCCGCGATACTTCTCGTTCGACAGGATCGCGGCGCGGGACAGGCAGGCGCGCAATGCATCACGCGACACCAGGCTCACCTGGTCGGCGCCGATGGGAATGACCGACTCGTAATCCGGGAAGCGGCCATCGATCAGCTTGGAGGTGAACATCACCTCGTCCTTGTGCATGCGCACATGGTTGCGACCGAATTCCAGTTCAACGTCACCATCAGCCGCTTCAAACAGGCCGGCCAGTTCATTCACACCCTTGCGCGGAATGATGATCTGCCGCGCGCCCGACACGGCCGTGTCCAGCTGGGTCTCGGCCAGCGCAAGACGGTGGCCGTCGGTGGCCACGCAACGCAGGTTGCGGTCATTGATATCCAGCAGCAGGCCGTTGAGATAGAAGCGCACGTCCTGGTTGGCCATGGCAAAGGCAGTCGACTCGATCAGGTGCTTGAGCGTTGCCTGGGGCAGCTTGACCCGCTCGATCACCTCGATGGTATCGGTGGTCGGGAATTCGCTGGCCGGCAGCGTGGCCAGGGTGTAACGACTGCGACCGGCCTGCATCACCACCTTGTCGTCCTTGAGAGCCAGCTTGAGCTGCGCGCCATCAGGCAGCGCCCGCACCAGATCGAACAGCTTGCGCGCCGGCAGCGTGGTCTCCCCCGGCACACTGTCTTCCACCGCTGCCCGGGCCACCATTTCCACTTCCAGGTCGGTACCGCTCAAGGACACGCGCTGCTCATCAACCTGCACCAGCACGTTGGCCAGAACCGGCAGGGTGTTGCGTCGCTCGACGACACCGACCACCTGCTGCAAGGGTTTGAGCAACACTTCACGTTGGATACTGAATTGCATGGCCCTTTCCTTCAATCATTTTGTTGATAAGTATGAATTAGTCGTTGTTGTAGGGGCTGTGGATTGCTTAACAACCCGTATTTTCACTTATATTTCAAACACTTGCGTTGACATGGCTTGTGCGCCGAGTTTCTTGTTGGCTGTGCGTGATCTGTGGATAAGTGCCTGCAGCCGGCTTATCCAATTATTGTCCACAGGCTTGTTCCCCACTTGCGCACAGGATTCTGTCAGCCGGTCAGAATGCGACTCAGCTTGACCCAATCCTGCTGCATGCGAGGGTCATCCTCGCACAAACCGCGAATGGTGCGACAGGCATGCAATACGGTTGTATGGTCACGGCCACCGAAGGCCTCGCCGATTTCCGGCAGGCTGTTCTCGGTCAGCTCCTTGGCCAGGGCCATCGCCATCTGCCGCGGTCGCGCCAGAGAGCGGACCCGGCTCTTGGACAGCAGATCGGACAGGCGCACCTGGTAGTAGTCGGCCACCGTGCGCTGGATATTGGGCAGATTGACGGCGTGCGCGTGCACACTCAGCAGATCACGCAGGGTTTCCTGGGTGAAATTGACGCTGATCTCGCGGCCGAAGAAATTGGCGCGGGCCGCCAGGGTGTTGAGTGCCCCCTCGAGGTCGCGCACGTTCGAGCGGATGCGTCGCGCCAGCAGCATCGCCACATCCTGGGGCACGTCAATGCCCTTGCTGCTGGCCTTGGACATCAGAATGGCGGCGCGGGTCTCGAAATCCGGCGGCTCGATGGCGACCGACAGACCCCAGCCGAGCCGCGACTTCAGCCGCGGCTCCAGGTTCTCCACCTCGCGCGGGTAGCGGTCGCAGGTGAGGATGATCTGCTGCTTGCCCTCGAACAGATTGTTGAAGGTATGGAAGAACTCCTCCTGGGTGGAGTTCTTGCCGGCAAAAAACTGGATGTCGTCGATCAGCAGCGCATCAATGGTACGGAAACGCTCCTTGAACTCGTCCATGTTCTTGTGCGCAAGCGCCCGCACCATCGCGTTGACGAACTGCTCGGAGCGCAGGTACAGCACACGCGTGCCGGGGTTGCGTTCTCGTATCAGGTTGCCCGCCGCGTGCATCAGATGCGTCTTGCCCAGGCCGGTACCGCCGTACAGGAGCAACGGGTTGTAGGCGTGGCCCGGGTTCATTGCCACCTGGGTGGCGGCGGCCTTGCCAAGCTGATTGGGCTTGCCCTCGACGAAGCTGTCGAAGGTATAGGCCGGGTCCAGATTGTGCTCCAGCACGTCGTTGCCGCGCGCCTCGGCCGGGCGTGCCGCATGGCCGTTGCCGGTCGGCGCCGGGCCGGCAGCCGGAGCAGAGGCCGCCTCGTTGATGGCGCGCTGCAGCGTGCCCACCTCCAGCCGCACCGGCACGTCGTGACCGGCCAGGGCCTTGAGCACCGCGGCAATGCGCTCCAGATACTGGCCGCGCACCATTTCCAGCGTATAGGCATTGGGCGCCAGCAGGCGCAAGGTCTCGCTGTCCGATCGCACTTGCAGGGGACGCAGCCAGGTATGCACTTCCTGCTGGCTCAGTTCGGCCTCCAGGCGTGTCAGGCAGCTGTGCCACAAATCATTCATAGGAACCTTCTGATCAAGTCCAGTACCGGTGCTGCCCGACCGGAGTGTCCAGGATCGCGGCGCATGGGAACAGGCAGGCGTGTCGCCAGACGAGCAAGTGTAACGCAGTTCAAGTCAGTGCCTTCATACCCCCCGCACACGCGCGCCGACAAGCCCTGTTCGGCCGGCGTGCAAGCGACGACTTGCATCACCCCCGGGCCCGGCATCATGATGCCGATGCACGGTCACAAGCCTGTTGCCCGGGCGGTACCTGCCGAGGGCGCTTCCGGGCCCATCGCGAGGCGCATCCAGCTTGACACACAAGCCGGTTAGAACGTAAGCTTGTCGGTCTTTTTCCCGCCTCATCAAACGGATCGCATCATGAAGCGCACCTATCAACCCAGCGTGCTCAAGCGCGCCCGCAAGCACGGCTTCCGCGCGCGCATGAAAACCGCCGACGGTCGCAAGATCATCAACGCGCGTCGCGCCAAGGGCCGCAAGCGCCTGTCAGCCTGACGGACGAGCATCGGGTGGTGACGGGCAAACGCACGTTTCCACCCGAGGCGCGACTGCACAATGCCGCTGATTTTGCAGGCCTGAGAAAATGCCGAGAGCCGCTACGCGGCCGTTTTTTTGTGATACGCCATGTCCCCGGCAGCGGCGACACCGCCCGCCTGGGGTTGGCCGTATCGCGCAAGACCAGCAAACGGGCAGTAGAGCGCAATCGGCTCAAGCGCGCCGTGCGCGAGTCCTTTCGCCAGTGCCGCGCGGACCTGCCGGTGGTGGATCTTCTCGTGATCACACGGTCGGCCGCCGCCACTGCCAGCAGCGAGCAACTCGGGCAGGAGCTGGAGCGACACTGGACGCAACTCAAGCGCCACCATCACCAGGCCGAATCAACACCGCCAACCAGCCGGCGCACCTGAACGTGTCGTCGCTGACAAGGAAACGAATCTGACATGAACCAGACACGCACCTTGATGATCATCGCGGTGATCTTCCTCGGCTGGATGCTGTATAACGCATGGGAGCACGACTACGCTGCGCCACCCGCCCGGCAAGCCGTAGCTAGCAACACTCAGACCGCCCCTGCCGGCTCAACGCAGACCGATCAGGCGGTGCCCGCTTCGGCGGCCACACTGGCCGGCTCGGTGCCCACGCCCATGGCCACCGCTGCCAGCACGCAGGCGACCCCGCAGGCACAGCCCGCCACAGTTAAAGTCAAGCAACACGCCGGAGGTGGCGCACGGCAAACTGGTTTCCGTTGATACCGACCTGCTGCACCTGACCATCGACAGCCATGGCGCCAGCATCGTGCGCGCGGACCTCAAGGCCTATCCGGTCGAGCTGGGCAAGGACAAGCCGGTGCGGCTGCTGGACGACAGCCCGGCTCGCCTGTACCTGGCCCAGAGCGGCCTGGTCAGTGCCAGCGCAGCGGCGCCCAACCACAAGGCCGATTTCAGCAGCAGCGCCAGCAGCTACACCCTGGCCAGTGGCGACAACACGCTCAAGGTTGCGTTCACCTGGCAGGATCCCAGCGGCATCGAGGTCATCAAGACCTATACCCTGACGCGCGGCAGCTACGTGATAAAGCTGGACCAGCAGGTCGTCAATCACAGTGGCGCGGCATGGACCGGCAACGCCTACCGGCAGTTCCAGCGGGTCACGCCACCGGCACCCGAGAAGAGCCACATGTTCGGTTTCTCGGACCCGTCGCGCTACAGCTTCTTCGGCGCCGGCTGGTACAGCAACGAGGACAAGTTCTCCAAGCTGAAATTCGACGACTTCAAGGACGACCCGCTGAAAGCCCAGGTCAAGGGCGGCTGGCTGGCCATGTTGCAGCACTACTTCTTCGCCGCCTGGATTCCGCCGGCCGGTGAAACCGACCAGTACAGCAGCATCGTGGTTCAGGGACCGCAGCAGCCGCACTATCTGATTCGCGCCACGGGCCCGGCCTTCACGGTGCAGCCCGGTCAGCGCGGCGGCGACCAGGTGGACCTGTTCATCGGTCCCAAACTGCCCGGCCTGCTGGAAAAGGTGGCCCCGCATCTGGACCTGGCCGTCGACTACGGCAAGCTGACCATCATTTCACAGCCGCTGCACTGGGTGCTGTCCAAGTTCCATGCCCTGACCGGCAACTGGGGCTTTGCCATCATCCTGCTGCTGCTGCTGATCAAGGGCCTGTTCTTCAAGCTCAGCGAAGCGCAATACCGGTCGATGGCCAAGATGCGCAAGCTGCAGCCCAAGGTCAAGGCGCTCAAGGAGCGCTACGCCGACGACAAGCGCCAGCAGCAACAGGCCATGATGGACCTGTACAAGAAGGAAAAGGCCAACCCGATGGCCGGCTGCCTGCCCACGCTGGTGCAGATCCCGGTGTTCTTCGCCTTGTACTACATGCTGATGCAGAGCGTGGAACTGCGCCAGGCACCGTTCATCCTGTGGATTCACGACCTGTCGGCGCCGGATCCCTATTTCGTGCTGCCCATCCTCAATGGCGCACTGATGCTGGCCACCCAGTTCCTGACTCCGACCACGGGCATGGATCCGACCCAGGCCAAGATCATGAAGGTCATGCCGGTGGCCTTTGCGGCGATGTTTGCCCTGTTCCCGGCCGGCCTGGTGCTCTACTACTGCACCAACGCGCTCATCAGCCTGCTGCAGATGTGGTTCATCCTGCGCCGCTTCGAGGCGCACGAGGCGAAGAAGGCGGCCTGACGCCAGTCGGTTGCGCTCCTGTCGCGACCGGCAGCGGCCCGAGGTCCGATAAACTTTGCGGGACTCGGGACTCGGGACTCGGGGAGATGATCCGCGAAGGACGCCAAATGCGCAAAGGAAAGCATGTCATCGCGTGACGGCGCGTGACGGGAGAATCTCGTCATCCTGGTGCGATCCGCAGGATCGAACCCGGGATCCATTTCCCCGGTCAGTGGGGTGTCTATGCGGGCCGGAAAATTCGACCCGCGAAGAACGCCAAAGACGCGAAAGGATCAAGATCAACCCTTGCCCTTCTTTGCGCCCTTCGCGTCCTTCGCGGACAAAAGCTCTTGAATGCAGTTATTCGATACTGACCTTCGTGCGGTTGTCGTCGAAAACCTGGTTGATGGGCTTGTGGCGCAGGCGGTGGACTCGGGACTCGGGACTCCGCGCGCGGGATCCGGGGCATCGCATTTTCGTCATCCCGGGGCCGAGCGCAGCGAGGAACCCGGGATCCATTTTTCGCAGTGGCGAGCAGCCTGGCTTGAACGCCATGGTCTTTGTCCGCGAAGGACGCAAAGCGCGCAAAAAGCCGGAAAATATCTGTTCTGCTGCGCGCCCTGTGTATCCTTCGCGGTCTGATTTCTGACAGAGGCTTCCAATCGCCATCAGCATGCGTCACGCCATGCAAGCGACTCGATATACGACAATGCAGCTGTGAATCACCAGCCCACACCCGCCACCGACACCATTGCCGCCCAGGCCACGGCGCGCGGCGCCGCCGGTGTCGGCGTATTGCGCGTGTCCGGCCCGCAGGCGCCGGCCATCGCCGAAACCATTCTCGGTCGACCGCCCACAGCACGGCATGCGCATCTGGCCACCGTGCATGACCGCGCAGGTCAGCCCATCGACAAGGTGCTGTTGCTGTATTTTCCCGCACCCCATTCCTATACCGGCGAGCACGTGCTGGAATTGCACGGACACGGCAGCCCGGTGCTGCTGGAGCTGCTGCTCAAGCGCATGCTGGAACTCGGCGCACGCATGGCGCAGGCCGGTGAATTCACCGAGCGCGCCTTCCTCAACGGCAAGCTGGATCTGGCCCAGGCCGAGGCCGTGGCCGACCTCATCGCCAGCACGTCCGAAGCCTCGGCTCGCGCTGCCATGCGCTCCCTGCAAGGAGCGTTCTCGGACAAGGTCAGCGCTCTGACCGAAGCCTGCATCCGCACCCGCATCTGGATCGAAGCCGCCATCGATTTCCCGGAAGAGGAAATCGACTTTCTCGCTGCACCGGAGCTGTCCACCCTGCTTGCAACCCTGAAACAGCAGTTGGCCGAATTGCTGCACAGCACGCGCCGCGGCGTACGCCTGGCACGCGGTCTGCACGCCGTCATCATCGGTCGCCCCAATGCCGGCAAGTCGAGTCTGCTCAACGCACTGGCCGGAAGCCAACGCGCCATCGTTACCGATGTCCCCGGCACCACGCGCGACCTGGTTTCAGAACACCTGGACATCGATGGCGTCGGCCTGACTCTGGTGGATACCGCCGGCCTGCACGACGCCGACGATGCGATAGAGCGCGAGGGCATGCGCCGCGCGCGCGCGGAAATGCAGCGCGCCGACCTGGGCCTGCTGGTCACCGACGATGTGCACGCCAACGCGGACCTCGCCCTGCTCGACGATCTGCCAGCGACTGCCGCACGCCTGGTGGTGCACAACAAGATCGATCTTGATGATGCCGAACCACGCAGCGAACAGCGCGGCGATGTGGAGCACCTCTGGCTTTCCGCCCTGGATGGCCGCGGCATGGATCACCTGCATGCCAGCCTCAAGCGCTTGTCCGGGGTCGAAGCCGCCGGTGAGGATTCAATGAGCGCCCGCGCGCGCCATGTCGCGGCACTGGAAGATGCGGCCAGTCACCTGCAACTTGCCGAACACGCCCTGCTCGAAGAGCAGGCCGGCGAAGTCGCGGCCGAGGAACTGCGCAACATGCAGGAGGCCCTTGCCGGCATCACCGGACAGTTCACCAGCGATGATCTGCTGGGACGCATCTTTGCCGACTTCTGTATCGGCAAGTAGACTTGCCCGATGACAGCAAGGATGACCCCGGGATGACACGGTTTTCGCACCGCACCCTGTACTGGGCAGC
>CAVTJF010000009.1:0-42844 GCA_963734945.1 uncultured Gammaproteobacteria bacterium | reverse complement strand
GTCTGCGCCTTTGCCAATGCGTCATCCCGGGGCTGGCGAAGCCAGAACCCGGGATCCAGGATGCAGGTGAGCCGCGCAGACGCAGTCTGCGCCTTTGCCAATGCGTCATCCCGGGGCTGGCGAAGCCAGAACCCGGGATCCAGGATGCAGGTGAGCCGCGCAGACGCAGTCTGCGCCTTTGCCAATGCGTCATCCCGGGGCTGGCGAAGCCAGAACCCGGGATCCAGGATGCATGTGAGCCGCGCAGCCGCTGTCTGCGCCAAGGCACCGACCGCATTGCGAGTGTCAATGAGGAGCGCGGCCCATGAGTGATCGCGCCCAAGCTGTTGATCTGGCGATCCTTGCGCGCTGGGTTCTGCCCATCGAGCCGGGGACAACGCTGCTGGATGAGCATGCCGTGGTGGTCGACAAGGGCGTGATCAAGGCCGTTCTGCCCGGGGCGGAACTGCCCACGCGGTTCGCACCGCGGGAAACCGTGACTCTGGATGAGCATGTGCTGATGCCGGGCCTGGTCAACGCCCACACGCACAACCCCATGAGCCTGATGCGTGGCCTGGCAGATGACCTGCCGCTGATGGACTGGCTGGAGAATCACATCTGGCCGGCCGAGGCCAGGTTGATGGGCCCGGAGTTCATACGTGATGGTGTGGAACTGGCCGTGGCCGAGATGCTGCGTGGCGGCACCACCTGCGCCAACGAAAACTACTTTTTCCCGGATGTCATTGGCGCCACCTACCGCAGACTGGGTTTCCGCTCCTGCGTCGGCCTGCCGATCATCGAGTTTCCCAGTCCCTGGGCCAGGAGCCGCGACGAATATTTTGATCGCGCGCTGGCCGTGCATGACGAGCTCAACGGTCAGCCCCTGCTGAGCACATCCTTCGTGCCGCACGCGCCTTATACCGTATCCGACGAAAGCTTCGAACGTATCCGCGTGCTGTCCGACCAGCTCGATATCCCCGTGCATCTGCACTGCCACGAGACAGCGCAGGAAATCGAGGACAGCAAGCGTGATCACGGGGTGCGGCCGATGCAGCGGTTGCAGAGGCTGGGGATCGTCAATGACCGCCTCATCGCGGTGCACATGACGGCGGTGACCGATGCCGAGATTGGGCAATGCGCCGAGGCCGGTGTGTCGGTGGTGCATTGCCCGGAATCGAACCTGAAGCTGGCATCGGGTTTCTGCCCCGCCGAACAGTTTCGCCAGGCAGGGGTGAACCTCGCCATCGGAACCGATGGTTGTGCATCGAACAATGATCTGGACATGTTTGGCGAAATGCGCACGGCGGCGCAGCTGGCCAAGGCCGTGGCACGCAAGGCAGATGCCTTCAGTGCCAGTCATGCGCTGCAGGCGGCGACCCTCAATGGCGCGCGCGCGATGGGACTGGAAAGCCAGATTGGCTCCATTGTGCCCGGCAAGGAGGCGGATCTGGTTGCGGTCCGCATCGGGGACGAACTGGAGTGTCAGCCCTTGTACGATGTGTGCTCGCAACTGGTGTACGCCTGCAATCGGAAACAGGTCAGCGATGTCTGGATTCATGGGGCCCGGAAGCTGGATTCGGGGCGCCTCAGCGACATGAGTGAACCCGAGCTGCTGGCCAAGGCGCGCAGCTGGCGGAATCGCATTGCAGCCATTTGACAGCCGTCGAGAGTATCGTCATGTCCAGTGCCACAGAAGACAACGTCAGCCCCGAGGAGCTTGCCCGTTTCGACAAGCTGGCCGCCAGGTGGTGGGATCCGGACGGCCAGTCCCGTCCGCTGCATGACCTCAATCCGGTGCGCGCCGCCTACGTTTCCCGGCACGCGGTACTGGCGGGTGCGCGGGTGGCTGATGTTGGCTGCGGTGGCGGTCTGCTGAGCGAGGCGCTGGCGCGTGCCGGTGCCGATGTGGTCGGCATCGATCTGGGCAAGGCGGTGATCGATGTGGCACGCCTGCATCTGCTGGAATCGGATCTGGCGGTGGACTATCGGGTGCAGTCATCACGACAGCTGGCAAGCGATGAGCCGGCCAGTTTCGACGTGGTGTGCTGCATGGAGCTGATCGAGCATGTTCCCGATCCGGCGGCGCTGATCGATGATCTGGCAGCCATGCTGAAGCCGGGCGGCAAGCTGTTTCTGTCCACTCTCAATCGCACGCCGGCGTCTTTCGCGGCGGCCATTGTCGGTGCCGAATACCTCTTGCGCATGTTGCCCCGGGGTACCCATCGCTACGAGCAGTTCATCCGCCCATCCGAGTTGTCGCGCAGCCTGCGCAGCGCCGGCCTGGTGCTGGATGAGGTTCGGGGTATCCAGTACAACCCGTTGACCCGCAGGGCGTCTGTGTCCGCCAACACCGCAGTCAACTACCTCGTGCAAGCGCACAAGAAGTGAGTCGCCAGTGGCCCCGCCCCTTGTCGGCAGTGTGGTTTGACCTGGACGGTACCCTGGTCGACAGCGCCCCTGATCTGTACCAGGCCTGCCTGGACATCTGTGCCGAGAACGGAGTTGTGGCGCCTGCATACGATGCCTTTCGTCCGCTGGTGTCGCGCGGTGGCATGGCGATGCTGCGGGCCAGTTTCCCGGATCGCGACCAGACAGAACTGGAACGGATACTGCCGCGCTTTCTGCAGATCTATGCACAACGCCTGGACGGCATGACGCGCCTGTTCGATGGCATGGGCGCACTGCTTGATTCCCTGGCCGCCAGGAGCATTGCCTGGGGGGTGGTGACCAACAAGTCGGGGGCGCTTGCCGAGCCGCTGCTGCAGCGCCTGGGCCTGCATGCCGCGGCAGCCGCCTGTGTCTATGGCGACTCTCTGCCGGTGCGCAAACCTGACCCCGAACCGCTGCTGCATGCCTGTCGGCTGGCGAGCGTGGCCCCCGGCGCCTGTATCTTTGTCGGTGACGACAAGCGCGACATCGAGGCGGGGCGGGCTGCAGGCATGTTCAGTATTGCCGCTGCATGGGGCTATCTGGACGGGGGTGATCCGCACGACTGGGACGCCGAATGTGTGGTCGCCGATGTGCATGAGCTGGCACGTCTGCTGGAGGCGTGATGGAAAGCCAGGCCATTGAACCGCATTTCGATGCGCTCTTGCGGGCGCGCCCGGAGTTGCGCCTGGCCACACCGTATCTGCGCACTGAAGATGGTATCGCGCAGATGGCGCTGGCGAGCATCGAGCAGCAGTGGATTGATGCGGTCTATGCCATCGGCGATACCAGCGTGGCAGCGCGCAAGCTGCACTGGTGGGCCGATGAGCTGGATGCGGCCCGCGAGGGGCACACCCACCACCCGCTGGCGACGGCACTTTTTGCCAGCGAGCGCGCCCGACAGATTGATCCGGAGCTGTGGCGTGCTGCCATCGGTGCCGGACTGGCCTTGCGAGAAGCGCCACCGGCGCGCGATTTCGGCGACCAGGTCGCGGCAGCCGAGCAATTTCACGGTGCCCTTGCCCGCATCGAAATCAGTTTGTGTTTTAACGCAGACGATGCCTGGCGGCGGGCGGCGCGACTGGCGACACTGGATCATCTGCTGTCGGCGCTGCTGCACCTGCACAAGCCTTCAGTCGACAATGATGTCCTGCCCATGCAACTGCTGGCGCGGCATGCGCTGGATCGTGGCGACCTGGCCAGTGACTCGCCTGCGCGTCGTGCGGCCGTGCGGGACCAGCTGACAGACTTGCATTCGGCTTTCGCTGACGCCATGTACCTGGCTGGTCCGCTGCCGTTGCTGCGGGAGCTCAGCAGCGAGGCAGACCGCTCTCAATTGCGTCGGGCGCTGAAGGCGCCCGCGCCACTGGACGTGCTGGCCAATCCGCGCGGCCGTCTTGGCCCGGTGATGGCCTGGCGCACATGGCGTGCCGCGCGCCGCCAGAAGCGCACCCGACATTACACGGAACATTCCGCATGAACGCAAAACCCGAATCGCTCGCCACCTTGCCTGACGTTGCCAGTGACGCACATGCCGATGCGGCGGTCGCTCTGTCATGGGTGGGCATGCAGGGTCTGCATGTGCCTTTGCAGCTGGATGCCGACCCGGGAAAGTGGCGCTGTACGCCGGGCAAGGTCGGAACCTGGGTCAACCTGCCGGCGGCCAGCAGCCGCGGCATTCACATGTCGCGACTGTATGCACAGGCCGAAGACGTGCTCGCCGGAAGCTGCCTGAGCGCGAACAGCCTGCGCCAGTTGCTTGAGGGTTTTCTGCAGTCGCACGCCGGTGTCAGTGAGCGCGCCAGGGTGCGGGTCGAGTTCGATCTGCTGGCGCGGCGGCCGGCGCTGTTGAGCGACCGACATGGCTGGAAGCTCTACCCGTGTCGCCTGGATGCGCGCATGCGCCGCTGGCGTGATGAGTCTGGAGCTGGAATGCCGGGTCGGGTATTCGTCAACCTGTCCTGCCTCTGCGGCACTGGCGCGGCAGTTGATCCAGCAGCGTTTCGATACCGATTTCAGCGGTCAGGCGGTACAGCACCAGGCGGTGCACGACTGGCTCGGCAGCGAGCAGGGCATCTGTGCCACGCCGCACGGCCAGCGCAGCGAAGCCACGGTGACCGTGAAACTGGACCCGGCGCACGATGCGCTTCCCTTCGAGGCGTTGATAGACGCGGTCGAAGCGGCACTCAAGACCCCGCTGCAAACCGCGGTCAAGCGCGAGGACGAGCAGGAATTTGCTCGCCTGAATGGTGAAAACCTGATGTTCTGCGAGGATGCCGCGCGTCGCATCCATGCCGCCCTGGCAGGCGATACACGCTACCTGGACTTCAAGGTCCACTGCGCCCACTTCGAGAGCCTGCATCCGCATGACGCCGTGGCCATGACGGTCAAGGGCGTGGCCGGGGGCTATGCCGAATAGCGGGGCAGGGGCAGACATCTGCACGATGCCGCGGAACAAAAGCGAAGAGCATCATCGGTAGCCCGGCCTGCGCAGCCTGAAACCCGTGAGCCCGATCCCGGGCCGATTCAATCAAAGCCGTTGTGAACAGCTCGTCCCAGCCGGCGGTGCTGTAGTCGGGTGGTATGTCGCTGCCCTGGAAGATGCCCAGCGGCGAGTAGTTGCTGTAGCCGGGGAATACGTAGCCCAGATGATTGTTGCCCTGGCGGCGAATCATGGCCTCGGACAGCACTCGCCGATAGTCGATCGTGACCTGCACGTCCTCACCCTCGAACAGCTGGCTGTCGTCCAGCCCGGCGTACTCGTTCAGGCCGTAGACCTGGCCACCGTTGACCTTGCCGCCCAGCGCCAGCATCACGTTGCCGTAGCCGTGATCGGTGCCGTTGCTGCCGTTCTGGCGCACGCGACGCCCGAACTCGCTCATGACCACGATGCTGGTCCTGTCGGCATGATTGGCGCCACCGCTGCCGGCCAGATCCGTGTAGAACGCTGTCAGGCTCTGCGACAGGCGCGTGGTCATCTGGTTGAACTGGTAGTCCTGCCCGTTGTGGGTGTCCCAGCTGGCCAGATCGATGGTGGCGATCTTGAGGCCCACGCCGGCCTTGATCAGTTGCGCAAGCATCTGCAACTGATCGGCAAACTCGTCATTCGGGTAGCTCGCCCCATTGGCCGGGGTGTAGTTGTCGAAATCCATCGGCCGTATCACCGCCAGTGAATCAAGCGTGTGACGCCCCGCTTGGTGCAGAAGCGAATTGCCCGACCACAGGGCGGGCAGGGTTTCCACCAGACCATTCAGGCCCGCGGGTGGATCGCCCGAATACTGATCGCGCGCATTCCAGCCCCATGCCGAGGTGTCGATGCGAAAATCATTGCCACTGCCCATGGTGATGGCGTCCGCACCGGAGATCAGGCTGGTGGCGGTCATGCTGCCCGCGCTTACGCCGGGGATGGCGAGGTCGGGAGTCAGGCCCATGCTGGTCATGTGACGCGCCAGCCAGCCACTGCCGATACCCTGCTCGCCCGGGGTACCCAGTTCCATGGTGGCCTGGGCGTCAAAGTGGCTGCGCGTGACCGGGGCGGGCATGCCCGCACCAAGCACCACGGCAAGATGACCGGCGTTGTACAGATTGCGCAGGCCACTCGCATTGGGGTGAAGGCCCCAGAGACCATTGCAGTTGGCAAGCGGCAACGCGGCACCGGTTCCGCTCAGCGGAATCTGCAGGTCGGGTCGGGCCTGCTCGTAGTGACCGCGGTCGGCACCACCGGTGGGTGGCACCAGGCTGAGCCCATCGCAGCCACCGCGCATGAACACCACAATCAGGGTGTCGCTGGCGCCGGCATTGCCCTCGGCGAATGCCAGGCGCATCACGCCGGGACCCACGCCGGCCACGACAGCGCCGGCGCAGCAGGATTTGAGGAAATCACGACGATTCAGGGTCGGCATGGCGGTCACCGTTTCAGGTATTCGGGGTTCATCGCCAGCATGCTGACGGCGGTGCGCAGGCGCGACTGCACATAGTGGGCCTTGAGGTTGCCGCTGTTCCAG
Source organism: uncultured Gammaproteobacteria bacterium (assembly GCA_963734945.1). GTDB lineage: Bacteria > Pseudomonadota > Gammaproteobacteria > Xanthomonadales > Rhodanobacteraceae > DASSBG01. The sequence goes on along the minus strand of CAVTJF010000009.1, from coordinate 36,434 downwards.
TTGTCGGAGCTCAGATCCAGGGCTTCGTTGGCGCCGGCGTTCTGCTGCATGAAGGCCGTGACCGTGCCGGTCAGTGGCTGCGGCTGCCAGCCCAGCACGCGATCACTCCAGTAGGTGATGATGTTGGTGGCAGTGGGGTTGCCGACCGCGGACTGGGTCTGCGCCACCACGTCGGCCAGGGGCGGTGAGCCGCTGCTTCGGTCCCTGGGCAACTCGGGCAGTCGCGCAAGCAGCTTCATGGTCATCGCCAGGGTGCCGGTACTGGCCCAGGCGCTCATGCTGTCCGGGTAGCCGTTGGGCGGGCCCCAGCGAAACGGTCGATGGCCGGCTTGCTGCAGTCGGCTGAAAAATTCTTCGGGTACGGTCCAGCTGCTGGTGTTGTCGGGCACGGGCGTGAAATCCGCGCCGAAGGCACGCAATGCGCCAAGCGTGGCTTCCAGCGGACGTTTCATGCCACTTCCCCAGGTGGTCTTGAATTCGTCCGACTCGAGTACCGTGCGCAGCATGGTGCTGATCTGGTCGGGATCCGCCAGGTGGTTGGTGAAATCGGATGCCACCCTGTCGATCAGCGAGCTGGAGGCATCCTCGCCGACAAATCGTCGGCACAGCTTGGTGGCAATGTGCCTGGCCGTGCCCGGATGCGCACACAGGCGGTCGAGCACCTGCTCGCCGTCGAGCATGGCTGGCTGGTTGGCCGGCAGGTAGCGGCCAAGAAAGAACTTGTTGTTGTGCTGATGCCATTCGGAGCGATAGACGAAGGTGCCGTCATTTTCTTCCGGGAACTGCCAGTTGCCGTTCCTGATGCTCCATCCGGTGAGCGCGGCGGCCGCTTCGTACACGTCGTTGTCCACGTATCCGGCCGGGAAGCTGCCTTCGCAATGGATATCGGTGAAGCTCAGGCAAGGCACTTCAAACGGGTCGCCCGGGCCGTAGTAGTTTTCCACGCCGAGCGTGTGCAGCTCGATCAGTTCACGGCCGTAGTTCTCGTTGAAGTTGGCGCCCTTGCTGGCGTAGTTGTCCAGGTAGAACTGCATGCAGGTGGAGCGTGCGACGGTGCCGAGCAGAGTACGGAAGTTGCCCAGTGCATTGCCGCGCATGACATCGCGGTCGTACTGCACGAACATGGGTGCGCCATCATAGTCGCCACCGTAAACGCTGAAATGGTCGTGCCAGAAGCCGACCATCCGTTCGAACAGTTGCCGGCGGCTGTACAAGGCACGAATGACCATGGCCGATTCGGTTTCGTAAAGCGGCAACAGGCGCGTGAAGTAGTCGCCCTGCTCATGGTGCTGCGCCCAGAGCTGTTGCACGCTCTTGCCGAGCGTGCTGAAGCCGGCCGAGGCCAGGCGCGTGTCGCATGCGTTGTCGCTGATCCCTGCCGGATCAAGCTGCTGGTTGATCCAGGCGGTCCAGCGCGCATTGTCGTTGGCACCCAGGGCATTGAATGCACTGAGGTCTGTCTGGGTGAACCCGTAAGTGGCCTTCGACAGCCAGCGAACCGCGGCTGGCGGCTGGCTGGCCTGGCTGGCGTGTGCGCCGGATCCAGCAGGTAGCGGGACAGCCTGTCCTGCGGTGGTGCGGGGCGCGGCGCCGCTCAGCAGGCGTCGGCGCGACGGGGAATCGAGTGTGGCTTGATTGCGGGCTTGCATGGCGTGCTCCAGGGACTACCCAAGGTACCTCTGATCCACTTCGGGCCGGGCGCAATGCTCTGCGCCAGACTCGCCGCGAATCGACCGGGATACGGCGCAGACTGCTGTTCTTGCTGGCCCCGGTTGATCTGCTGCAAGCCTTGCGCGCATCACCCGATTGCTGGAAATCAGCGCATCAGGCCGTGACGCATGTACCGCAGTCGAGCAGACGTACCCCGACAAATTAGTGGCATGCACGCGCCGGGTTTGTGACCCGGCGCCCAGTTCCGGGCTGTGCGGCTACGCGCCGATTATGCGCGGTTCGGGCTCCAGCATCACGCCGAAGCGCTCCCTGACCCCGGCCATGACTTCCTGGGCCAGTGCCCACAGCTGGGCGCCGGAGGCTTGTCCATGGTTCACCAGCACCAGTGCGTGCCGATTGGAAATGCCGGCGTCGTTCTCGCGTGCACCCTTGAATCCGCAAGCCTCGATCAGCCAGGCGGCAGACAGCTTGACGGCATCGTTGGCTGCCGGCCAGTGCGGCAGGTCCGGGTTGTCCGCCATCAGGTCTGCAGCGGTGGCTGCATCAACCAGCGGGTTCTTGAAAAAGCTGCCGGCGTTGCCGATCACGTCCGGATCAGGCAGCTTGCGCGTGCGCAGACGCACCACCGCCTCGGCCACGTGGAAAGGTGTCGGGCGGGCAATGCCCATGCGTTCGAGTTCCTCGCCGATGCCTGCGTAGTCGAGTCGCAACTCGCGTTCACGGGGCAGGCGGAAGCGCACGCCGGTGATGACGTATCGATCCGGCTGCTGCTTGAATACCGAGTCGCGGTAGCCGAAACGGCATGCATCGCGTGCCATCGTGACAATACTGTCCGAGCTGCGGTCCCATGCCTCGACCGAATCGATGAATTCGGCCACTTCGGTGCCGTATGCACCGATATTCTGCATGGGTGCCGCGCCGACCAGGCCGGGTATCAGTACCAGATTCTCGAGCCCCGCATATCCCTGGCTGAGCGACCAGCGCACAAAGTCATCCCAGGACTCGCCCGCAGCCACGGCAATGGAAGTATCGTCCCCGTCCGTGTCGACCGCCACACCCCGATTGGCCATGACCAGCACGGTGCCGGCAAAGTCATCGGCAAACAGCACGTTGCTGCCCTGGCCAAGCACCAGCAGCGGACCGGAGCGGATAGCGGGAAGTTGCAGGACCTCCGGCAGTCGGGAGGCATCGTGCAGCTGTACCAGCCATCTGGCCCTGGCCGATACCCGCAAGGTGTTGTGCCGGGCCAGCGAGGCATCCTCGGCAATCGTGTAGCCGCCCATGTCGGTTGCCCGGTTCATGCTGTCTGTTCACTCTGACGGTGGATTTCATTGACGCATTCGGCGACCAGAGCCGGGCCCCGGTAGATCAGCCCCGAATACAGCTGCACGAGCTGCGCGCCGGCCTGGAGTTTCTCCGCGGCATCGCAGCCTTCGAGAATGCCGCCGACGCCGATGATGGGCAAGGCCGTTCCAAGTCGCTGGCGCATCCCCTTGAGAACCCGGTTTGATCTTTCAAGCAGGGGCCGTCCGGACAGGCCACCCGCCTCGCTGGCCAGTGCCGACGACTCGACGCCGTCGCGCGACAGCGTGGTGTTGGTGCAGATCAGTCCGTCCAGCCCGCTACCCTGGAGCACCTCGGCCATGGCGTCCATTTGCGCGTCGTCCAGGTCAGGCGCGATCTTGAGCAGCAGCGGCGTTCTCGCCCCGTGCCGGGAGGCGAGTCTGTCCTGCTCTTCGCCCAGCGCAGCGACGAAGCCGCGCAATGATTCGGCATGCTGCAGGTCGCGCAGGCCCCTGGTATTCGGGGAAGAAATGTTCACCGTGACGTAGCTCGCCAGGGCATGCACCCGGCGCAGGCAGACAAGGTAGTCATCGATGGCCTGGTGGTTTGGCGTATCGAAATTCTTGCCGATATTGATACCCAGGATGCCGCTGTAGCGGGCGCGCTCCACGTTGCGCACCAGAGCCTCGACGCCATCATTGTTGAAACCCATGCGATTGATGATGGCCTGTTGTTGCGGCAGTCGGAACAGCCTCGGCCTCGGGTTGCCCGGCTGCGGTCGCGGTGTGACGGTGCCGATTTCGATGAAACCGAAGCCCAGGCTTGCCAGTGCATCCAGGTGCGCACCGTTCTTGTCCAGCCCGGCGGCCAGACCTACCGGGTTGGGAAAGTCGATTCCGAAGCTGCGAACCGGATGCGTCGCAGCCGGCCGTGCAATCCAGCGTGCCAGGCCAGTGCGTTGCGCGAAGTCCAGGCCGCGCAGGGTCAGCCCATGCGCGTTTTCGGCATCAAGCGCAAACAGCAGCGGGCGCACGAGTTCATACACGCTGGCGGCCATCGGAAACAGTGGCAACGACAGTGCGATTGCGAAGGTCGATCAGGAACATGGCAGTGTGCAGGGAGTAGTCCGGGTAGCCGTGCATGATGTCATATCACGAGCTGATCAGCGTGTTCTCAGCCGTTCAGTGCCTGACCGCCATCCACGGCAATGATCTGGCCGGTGACCCACCCCGCCAGGGGCGAGGCCAGGAAAAGAGCCACGTTGGCCACATCGTCGGGGTTTCCGAAGCGGCCGAACGGGATCGAGTCAAGCACGGACTGATAGTGCTCCGGCTTGTCCTTGTGCACCTGATCCCATATGCCACCGGAAAACTCGATGGATCCGGGGGCAATGGCGTTGACGCGTATGCCGTGGCTGGCGAGCATCAATGCCTGGCTCTGCGCATAGTGGTTCAGTGCGGCCTTCAGTGCAGCATACGGTGGTCCTTGTGGTCGCGGACCAAGCGCGGCAATCGAACTGGTATGGATGATGCTGGCATGCCTCGACTTGACCAGGAAATCCTGGGCCGCCCTCGAGGCGCGGACCGCCGCCAGCAGGTCGACGTTGAAATCGGCGATCCAGTCAGCGTCCTCGCGCGCGTCGAAGCCGTAGCCGGTGGCATTGTTGATCAGCACATCGATACCACCCAGGGCTTCGGCAGCCGACCTGACCCAGGCGTCGATCTGGTCGCCGTCGGCAAGGTCGCACGGCCGGGCGTGAACCTCGCTCGCGCCATCGTCCTGCAGTTCGGCAGCAACGCGCGCCAGCGCCTGTTCGCCACGTGCGCAGACCGACACTCCGGCGCCGCAGCGCGCGAATGCGCGTGCCATGGCACGACCAATGCCCTTGCTGGCGCCGGCAACAAGTACCCGATAGTCGGCAAAGTCGAAGGGCGTGTGCGGGAGAGCGCTCATGCGGGCAGCCCGGGGTCGGCCAGCGGGCACTGTTGCGCACGGCAAGGCGTGCCGCGAGCGCGGGCGTATGCCAGGCCGCAGCGCTCGATTCTGCGCCGATGCAATCGCTTGAGCTGAGCCATCCTAGGGCGCATCCGGCTGCTGCTCGGGGCTGGCACGCTGAAACGGTTCAAGCGCGAGGCAGGCCGCATTGATACGGCTGATGGTGGGAAACGCCTGCATGTCCACGCCCCATCGATTGGCGTTGTAGACCTGCGGTACCAGGCAGGCATCGGCCAGGCCGGGTATGTCGCCCTGGCAGAATTCGCCGGTATCCGGATGATCGGCGAGCAGCAATTCGAGCGCCCTGAAACCGGTCTCGATCCAGTGTCGTGACCACTGTTTGCGCTGGTCGGCATCGAGTTTCAGTTCATTCTCCAGGTATTGCAGGACGCGCAGATTGCCTATCGGGTGGATCTCGCAGGCGACAAGCTGGGCAAGGGCGCGGGCGCGCGCGCGGTCGCGCGGATCATTCGGCAGCAGTCGTGCACCGTCGGCATAGCGCTCGTCCAGGTACTCCATGATGGCAAGAGACTGCGTGTAGACGCGTCGGCCGTCACGCAGGGTGGGCACCAGTTCCTGCGGATTGATGTCGGCGTAATCCGCCGCGTGCTGTTGACCGCCGTCAAGAACGAGATGCACCGGCTCGATCCGGTACTCAAGTTCCAGCAGGTTGAGCGCGATGCGCACGCGGTAGGCGGCAGTGGAGCGCCAGTAGCTGTACAGGGTCAGGCTGTGGTCCATGACGGGTCTCCGGTTGGCAAACAGCTAGCCTGCCTATTGTTGCACACCCATTTGCGCCGCCAGCCCGGGACGTCGACAATAGATGTCTTCCTTCACACGAGTCCGCGCCAGGCGGAATACTGCCATGAACTTCAAACGCATGAGTGATATTGATCTGGCGGGCAAGCGCGTCCTGATTCGCGAGGACCTCAACGTCCCGCTCAAGGACGGGGAAATCACCTCGACCCAGCGCCTGGATGCGGCCCTGCCCACACTGCGTGCTGCGCTGCAAGCGGGGGCCCGGGTCATGGTGCTCTCCCATCTGGGCAGGCCAAAGGAGGGCGAGTTTGACGAGGCCCTTTCCCTGGCGCCCGTGGCACGCTGGCTGCAGCAGGCACTTGACCGGCCGGTACGCCTGGAGAAGGACTACCTGGAAGGCGTCGAGGTGGCGGTGGGTGAGCTGGTACTGCTTGAGAACTGCCGCATGAACCCCGGCGAGAAGGCGGACGATATCGAGCTTGCCAGGAAGTACGCGGCCCTGTGCGATGTGTTCGTCATGGATGCCTTTGGCGCCGCGCACCGGGCCCAGGCGTCGACGCACGGGGTAATCCGTGTTGCAGACGAAGCGGTTGCCGGCCCGCTGCTGGCCGCCGAGCTGGATGCGCTCGGCAAGGCGCTGGATCATCCGGCGCGCCCACTTCTGGCTATTGTTGGTGGCGCCAAGGTATCGACCAAGCTGGAACTGCTGGACACCCTGGTGGACAAGGTGGATCAGCTCATCGTCGGCGGCGGCATCGCCAATACCTTCATCGCCGCGGCCGGCCACGCAGTCGGCAACTCGCTGTACGAGGAGGGCCTGGTCGACACCGCCAGGCACATCATGAAGCGCGCGCAGGAACGTGGCGCGGAAATCCCGATACCCGTCGATGTGGTGGTCGCCAGACAGTTCTCTGCGTCGGCTACCGCCAGCACCAGGCCCGTTGACAAGGTGGCGGACAATGAAATGATCCTGGACATCGGTCCGCAAACCGCAGCGATGTATGCCGAGCGTATCGCCAGCGCCGGCACGGTGGTGTGGAACGGACCGGTGGGCGTGTTCGAGTTCGACGCCTTCAGTGCGGGTACCGCAGCGCTGGCGCGAGCCATAGCCAAATCCGGTGCTTTCTCGATCGCCGGAGGCGGGGATACACTCGCGGCCATCGACAAATACGCGGTGGCCGACGGTATCGATTGCATTTCCACCGGCGGCGGCGCGTTTCTCGAGTTTCTCGAGGGCAAGTCCCTGCCCGCGGTTGCCGCACTCGAGGCGCGCGCGGAAAAGTCCGGCGATGATTGATCGGGGCCGGGACGCCACTGTCCTGGCCGCCGCTCCGATGCCTCGGCACCCGAGTCACCGGCCAACCTGAAGTGAAGTTTCGCGGCCGCTTTGCGCTAAGCTGCAATCTGCTCGTATCGCAATGAACAACATGAATGCTCCGGCAGAAATCACCCAGTTGTTGCAGGCCGCGCAGGGCGGGGATGATGCGGCACGGGAGGCATTGCTGCCGCATATCTATCGCGAGCTGCATGCCCTGGCGCATCGGCAACTGTCCGGGGGGCGCCGCGGCGGTCATACGCTTTGCACCACGGCACTCGTGCACGAGGCATTTCTGCGTCTGGCCGACCAGCAGGCGGTGAGTTTCGAGGACCGCGCACACTTTCTCGGCTATTGCAGCCGCGTGATGCGCTCCATCGTGGTGGACCAGGCGCGCCGGCAGGCCAGCAACAAGCGCGGTGGCCAGCTGACCCGCATCGAATGGCGTGAAGGTCATGTCGATCACAGTGCCAGGCCGGAACAGGTACTGGCGCTGGATCAGGCACTGGACCGTCTCAAGGCCATTGATCCGCGCATGGCAAAGGTTACCGAGATGCAGGTCTTCGGAGGCCTGAAGTCTGCCGAATGCGGTGTGGTGCTGGGTGTCTCCGAGCGAACAGTGAAGCGCGACTGGCGCAAGGCACGCGCCATGCTGGCGGCGCTTCTGGCTGGCGAGTCCGATACCTGAGACGCCGCCATGGACATGCATGCATGGCAACGACTGGCAACTGAACTCGAGCAACTCCTCGATTGCACCCCGCACGAGCGGGAACCGCGCCTGGCACAGCTGCAGCGGGAGGATCCGGAACTGGCTTCGCGCCTGCGTGCCGCGCTGGACGCAGATACACGCGGATTTGCATTGGTCGACGAGCCCATCGCACTGCGACTCGAGTCTTTCGACGAGGCTCCTGCAGCAGCCGTGTCGCATGTCAGTGCCGGTGATCAGGTGGGTCCATGGCGGCTGCAGAGGGAGCTGGGGCAGGGCGGGATGGGCCATGTCTGGCTGGCATCGCGTGATGACGGCCAGTACCAGCTTGAGGTGGCGGTCAAGCTGATCGATGGCGTCCGGGACAGTGGCCTGATACGTGAGCAGTTGCGCCTGGAGCGGCAGATTCTGGCCGATCTGGACCATCCCAATATTGCCCGACTGCTGGACGGTGGCATACGCGACGACGGCACGCCGTGGTACGCCATGGAGTACGTTTGCGGTCTGCCGCTTGATGAGTTTTGCCGGCAGCATGCGCTGAGTCTCCAGGCGCGTCTGCGTCTGGTGGCCGAAGTGGCGCGTGCGGTCCAGCATGCGCATGCGCGCCTGATCGTGCACCGCGACCTGAAGCCCGGCAATATCCTTGTGGATGAGGCGGGTGTTCCGCACCTGCTTGACTTCGGAATCGCCAAGCTGCTCGATGCGGGCGCCGCGGCGTCCTGCGGACCGCTGACGCTTCTGGCGGCAGCCACCCCGGCGTATGCCGCGCCCGAGCAGCTTCGAGGCGAGCAGGTCGATACGGCGGCCGATATCTACGCACTGGGCGCGATAGCCTTCGAGTTGCTGACGGGCAAGCGTCCGCCACAAGTCATCACCCAGGTCTCCGAGACGGATCCGGGACCAAGACCTTCGCGATTCATCCAGGATCGGCGTCAGCGCGCAGCCGTACGCGGCGATGTGGATGCCATCGTCTCGCAGGCGCTGGCACCGCGACCGACTGATCGCTATGCATCGGCTCAGGCCATGGCCGACGACATCCTCGGGCATCTCGACGGCCTGCCGGTCGCGGCACGCGGCGCAGGGAGCGTGTATCGGGCACGCAAGTTCGTGCGTCGGCATTGGCTTGGTGTGGGCCTGGGCTCTGCTGCCGTCATGCTTCTGCTTGTGGCACTGGTTTTCAGTGTCAGGCAGACCCGGCGCGCGCAGGTGGAGCTGGCGCGTGCCAATGCCGTGCAGCAATTCCTGCTCAGTGTGTTCGATGCAGCGAAGCCCAGCCCCGGTGGCAGCTTCGTGGTAACGCAGCGTGATCTGGCCAATCGCGCAATCGGGCTGCTGGACAAGCAATTGGCAGGGCAATCCGATGCCGCTGTCGATGTACTTGTTGCGGTGGGCCGGGTGTATCGAAAGATGGGCTTTGGGGCGCGCTCGCGCGACGTGTTGCAGAGAGCCCTGGCGGCGCTGGATCGCATGCCGGGCGGTGCTCGCGATCCGCGTCGGGTCGAGGCCCTGCTGGCCCTTGGCCGAGCCAATTTTCTGAGCGGCGATTATGCGGCCGCTACCGAGCACCTGAGGCAGGCAGACCACCTCGCTGCAGCACTGCATCAGGATGCGACGACGCATGCCGCGATTCTTTACGAACTGGGGTCAAGCCTTAGCGCCAGGCGTCAAATTGACGAGGCAAGGGCGGTGCTGGACCATGCCGAACAGCTGGCTCGCGCCAATCCGCAGGCGGCGGAGCTGCTGCCCAAGATTCTTCTTGAGAAAGCCCTCGCCTTGCGGCGCGTGCATCGCGTCGAGGCAGCTATTGATGCCGGCCGCAAGGCGCTGGCTGCAGCCCGCATCATCTTCGGCGACAAGGATGTGCGGACTGCCGGAGCCCTGAGCACCGTGGGCGGCATGTTGCGAAGGGCCGGGCAATTGAACGAAGCCGAGGCCATGCTGCGCGAAGCGGAGACCATCGAGCAGGACGCTTATGGCGAGCCGCAGGCTGCCACCATCAACAATCTGGCCACGGTGCTGCAGGATCGCGGCCAGACGGAGGAATCCGGTGCCTTGTTTCGGCAGGCACTGGAACTGGCGGAGCAGCGCTACGGTGCAAACGGCATCACCACCGCCAGCTATCGCCGCAATCTGGCCCTGGAACAGGCCGATGCGGGCCACATCGATGCGGCGCTGGCCAACATGCGCAAGGCGTATGCGCGCTATAGCGAGGGCAATCCGCAGGGCAGTCCGAGCAATCTTGAAATGCGGGCACAACTGGCGCGGCTGCTTTATCAGGCCGGCAAGCCGGCGGAAGCCGGGGCGCTGTTGCCAGAGATCATCGCGGATGCATCAAGGCATGAGCGTACCGCGATTGTCCCATTGCGCGAAGCGTACATGCTCAGTGCTCGGCTGGCGCTTGATCAAGGCCATCTGCAGCTCGCCCGGGAGCGGCTTCAGGCCGCACGCAAGGACTTGCAGCCCCATGGCCTGGAAACACCGGACATGGTGCGCTTGCAGTTGCTGGCTGGTGATCTGGCACAGGCCAGCGGCAGGCCGCGCGCGGCGCAGGGCGCCTGGCAGTCCGCACTTGATCTGGCACAGACCAAGCTTGGCCCGGGACACGCTCTCACCCTGGACGTGGCGCGCCGCCTGCCACGCTAGCAGCCAGCAGGTGTTGTTGAACTCCTGCTCATGGCCGACTCTTGTTCTGACAGGCTACTCAATCGAAGCCGTTGGCGAATATGACGTCGTCGAGTTCGATGGCACCCATGTCGCACAGTGCCGTGCCATCGCCATCGCCGTCGATCGGACGGGGCAGGCCATCCTCGTCCTCGGCCAGGCAGGAGCCGCTGCTGCTGGGGTCGGCAGCGTCGATGGCGGGGCTGGCTGCTGCGGGAGAACGCACGGGCCGCAGGGAATAGCGCGTTTGCAGGGGTCCCAGCAACGGATCGGTCGAGGCCAGGTTGCCCGGACCGGCAGCCAGCTGGCAGGTGCCGTCGCTGGCCAGCGTGTAGCGATGATCCACCATGGCACTGCCGATACTGGCATGCAGGGTTGAAATCTCAGGCCAACGATGATCGAGTTGTGTATGGAGCTGACGGCACTGCCATCGAAGCTGCCGATGGAATATCCGATCGCCGGGCCAATGATGGTGACCTGGTTGAGATCGACGTCGCCGTTATACATCTTCGAGCGCCACTTGACCGCTGGCATTGTCGCTGAGCGTGCTGTTGTCGATTTGCACGTTGCTGCGCAGTTGCAGGCTGATCCGGCGCCATGGTGCAGTTGTGGTCGATGGTGCTGTCGCTGATGTGCAGGCTGTTGCTGGCATGGCGCGATGTCTGTGTCATAATTGCGCAGCCGAAGGGTTGAAAAAGCCCAGATTCGACGCGGTGTTGTCGTGGATACGGGTTCGGACGATGTCGACGACCCCTGGAACCTGATTCCTCCTCCGGCATTGGCATGGTTGCCCGAGATGACCGAGTCCTCGATGAGTCAGACTGCGCGGCATCCACTTTTCTGGATCCCGCCTCCGATTCGCCGAGCTGGCGGTGTCGGCAACACCACCGGTAATGATCAGGCCCTGCAGTTCGGTGGCACTGTTGACTATTTCGAACACGCGATCCAGGCCATTGGCATCGATCCGAGCGTAGTCGGCCAGGGACGTCGGCACCGACGGCGTCTGGATGGTGACCGCGTCGACAATGTCGAGATCACCGGTTGCGGCCGCGTCTTCATTCTTTCCCGCCAGGCTGAAGACGATATTCGCGCCGAGCGGCACGATGATCCGGTCGGCGCCACTCAGGGCATTGGCTTCCATCACGGCGGCGCGCAAGGTGCATCCCGGGGCGGGCGGCGTGACTGCGGCAATCCGGCAGACGCCATCGCCGGGATTGGCATCCACGGCGTCGACACTGGTGAGATCGACTGTGAAGTCGGCGGCCAGGGCATGCAGGGGCGGCAGCAGACAAAGCAGTACGGCAACAAGTCGTTTCATGGCAAGCATCCGGCAAAGGTATCCATTCCTACATACGCAGAACAGCCCGAATTCGTGCCACGGCGCCAACAATCTGGCCGGGATGAGCGTCTGTTCGGGCCTTGTGCCGCGGGCTTCCGTGCATCGCACAGGCGAGCGTTTCGAGTCAGGTCGCTGAAGGCCGGATAAATAGTGAACCGCAGGGTCCTGGAATTATCCGGCGCGCACGGCGTCCAACTGCATGACGCCGCGCGCACTTCACGTGCCGCTGCATCATCTTGGCCTTTTCTAACGGGCCGGTTCCCTGACAAGCTGGAGAAGATTCATGAACAAGATGGTTCCCTCGCTCGCTCTTTCCGTCGCTGGCCTGCTGGCTGCGGCCCCGACGCTCGCCCAGACCCGTACCGGCAACGACGGCTGGTTCGTCAATGGCAGCGTTGGTCGGACCTCGATCAACAAGGGGCCCTACGACAACAGCGATACCGGCTATGCCGGCAACTTCGGCTACCGCTGGGCTGTCAGCCCGTCGGTCGCGCTGGGACTGGAGGCAGGCTACAACGACCTGGGCAATATCGATGTCAGTCACGCGTTCACCAGCGACCCGGTGATAAACGACACCAAATCCGAACTGCATGGCTGGACGACGGGTGTCAATGGCCGCTTCAATCTGACGCCGGAGTGGTATGTCAGTGCGCGCACGGGCATCTATGGCTGGCGCGGCCATGGCCTGAGCAACAGCGACAATCCGCTGCGCAAGAGCGTGAGCAAGACTGATTGGTATGGTGGTGCCGGATTCGGCTACAACTTTGCCAGCAACTGGAGCGTGGGCGTCAACTACGACTACTACCACGCCAACAAGGATCGTGTTGATCTGACAACAGACATGGTATCGGTGAGCGCTGAATACCGATTCTGATCACGGTTGTGCTTGACTGACGGGCGCCCCGGGTGGGGTGCCCGTCAATGACTTGCCCGTTCGCTCAGTCTTCGTCCTGCCATTGCCCGAGCGCGGCCATGCCGTTCTCGCGGGCACGCTGGGCCACAATCTTCTGCGCTTCGGCGTAGTTGTCGGCGGGGTTCTCGGCCCAGAGCCTGAGCGCGGCGGCCTGCATGGCCCTGCCGTAGGAGAATGACAGCGGCCAGGGGTGCGGGCCGGCCTGGTTGATGGCATTGAGGTGCGCGGTGGCGTCCTCATCGGACTGGCCGCCGGACAGGAAAACAATGCCGGGCAGTGTGGCCGGCACGCTCGACTTCAGGCAGCGCACGGTAGCTTCGGCAACCTCATCGACGCTGGCCTGCTCCTCGCAGTCGCTGCCAGAGACCACCATCGAGGCCTTGAGGATCGTGCCTTCCAGCAGGACATTCTGCTCGTACAGGGCGCTGAACAGGCTGCGCAGCGTGGCCTCGGTGACGTCGTAGCAGATATCGATGTCATGCGTGCCGTCCATCAGCACTTCAGGCTCCACCATCGGCACCAGGCCAGCTTCCTGGCACAGTGCGGCGTAGCGTGCCAGCGCGTGGGTGTTGGCTTCGATGCAGGTGGAACTGGGTGTGTCCTCGCCGATCGAGATCACGGCGCGCCATTTGGCAAACTGGGCACCCATGCGAGCGTATTCGTTGAGGCGGTCGCGCAGGCCGTCCAGGCCTTCGGTCACCAGCTCGCCGGGGAAACCCGCCAGAGGCTTGGCGCCCATATCGACCTTGATGCCGGGAATGATGCCCGCCTGGCGCATGACCTTGGTGAAGGGCTCGCCGCCTGCGGTCGACTGGCGGATTGTCTCGTCATACAGGATGGCGCCCGAGATGTGATCGCCAAGACCCGGGGTGGTCAGCAGCATTTCGCGGTAGGCGCGACGGTTCTCTTCGGTACTTTCCACGCCAACGGCCTGGAATCGCTTGCCAATGGTGCCTGTGGATTCGTCGATGGCGATGATGCCCTTGCCAGGGGCAACCATGGCCTGGGCCACGGTTTCAAGTTCGTCGATGCTCATGGTCGCTCCGCGTTTGCTAGCTTTGGGTTGGCAGGGGTGCGAATTATAGGTCAGATCGGGTTCCCGCGTGTGCCCGGCCGCCGCACGCTATTCAAGCGGGACGGGCGACGCGTATCCTGCGCCGACATCACGTGCGCCTGCGGGGCAGGCGGCTGGCGGACGACACGCCGGGCTAGGGCTTCTTGCGGGTGTAGCCGGGCAGGTCGCATGCGGCTGTCAGCTGCGCCTTTTTCTCTTCCGGGAAATTCCGCATGTTGAACTGTGCCGTGTAGTAGGTATGCACCGGCTGCTGGCCCACATTGTCCGCGCTTGGCCGGTAGCGGAAATGCCTGACCGCCTCGACCACGGTCATGCCAAGGTCGCTGTTGGGTACCACCTTCTCCAGCTTGATGTCGCGCGTCACCCCGTCCGAGCCGATGGTGTAGCTGGCCGAAGCGCAACCGGGTTTTTCCAGGTTCAGGCCGCTGTTTGGAACGTTGAGCTCGGTGGCGCTGGCCGCAAGGATCCAGTAGTCGGGCAGCTCATCGGGGGCTACCGTACGCACTGCCGCGGCGGCGCTTGCGCTGAGGCCGGCCAGGAGCACGGCCGCCGCGATCGGGGCCGCCGTGAATGGTCGCTTGATATGCATGGCAATCTCCGTGCATCCATGGGTTGCTGCCCAGTGTAGTGGTGTCCGCGGCAACTCGCCATGGATTGTTCTGCCACACCGGCATTCGGGATGCTGCCGGCATCGCGCCACCAGGATCCGGCCGGCACCGCGGCAGCCAGAGGACCCATCCGGGCTACAGCTCCCGCAGTCCCTCGGCGATGCCGTCCTTGCCCACGTGCAGGAGCTTCAAGGTGTTGGTGCCGCCGTGCCGACCCGTATGGTCGCCGTGTGTCAGCAAAACCCGGTCGCCCGAGGCAAGGCAGCCGTCGGCGAACAACTGGCTGATGGCCGCCCGCGCAAGCTGGGTCGGCTTGACATCGGATACGTCAAACGCCACCGGGTGGACATCGCGCAGCAAGAGCATGCGACGACGCGCCGGGGCGTTGCGCGACAGCGCGTAGATCGGTACCGATGAGCGGTAGCGCGAAAGCCATTGCGCGGTGGTGCCCGATTCGGTCAACGCGATGATCGCGCGCACGTCAACCTGCGCCGCAAGCGCCATGGCCGCCATGGCGATGGCCTGGTCGGTACGGTCCAGCTGATGGGCATGCGCGGCCAGTTCGTCCTCGGGCTCGAACTGACGCTCCGCGCCCAGGCAGATGCGTCGCATGGCCTGCACCGCCTTGTCCGGATAGTTGCCGGCAGCGGTTTCCTCGGACAGCATCACGGCGTCAGTGCCGTCGATCACGGCATTGGCCACGTCCAGCACCTCGGCGCGGGTGGGGATGGGCGAGTCGACCATGGACTGCAGCATCTGGGTTGCCGTGATCACGGGGCGGTTGCGTGCCAGCGACTCGCGAATGATCTTCTTCTGCAGGCCGGGCAGTTCGGCGTCGCCGATTTCCACTCCCAGATCACCACGCGCCACCATTACCGCGTCGCTGGCATCGATGATCTCGCCCAATGCGGGGATGGCTTCGGCTCGCTCGATTTTCGCCACCAGCGCGGCGCTCCCACCCGCCTCGTGCAGCAGTCGTCGCGCGCTGTGCAGGTCGTCGGCGGATCGAACGAAGGAGACGGCCATGAAGTCTGCCTGCAGCTCGGCAGTCAGGCGGATATCATCCCTGTCCTTGTCGGAGAGGGCGTCAACGCTCAGCCCACCGCCCTGGCGGTTGAGGCCCTTGCGATCAGAAAGCGTGCCGGCAACCTCGACCGTGCAGCGCACCTCCGGTCCGTGGATGGACTGCACGCGCATGGAGACCAGGCCATCATCCAGCAGCAGCAGATCACCGGCCTTCACATCATTCGGAAGCCCGCTGTAGCTCACGCCTACACGTTCCTGATTGCCCGGTGGTGCGTCCGGCCGGCAATCGAGCGTGAAACTGTCGCCCTCGGCGAGCTTGATCGGGCCGCCGGCGAAATTCTCGATGCGGATCTTGGGGCCTTGCAGGTCGGCAAGTATCGCCACCTCGGTGCCCAGTTCAAGTGCGGCCTGGCGCACGGCCTGCGCACGTCGGCGATGGTCATCGGGCGCACCATGGGAAAGGTTGAGTCGTGCGACGTTGACGCCGCTCTCGAGCAGTTTGCCGAGCATCCCGGGTCGGTCGCTGCCCGGCCCCAGAGTGGCAACAATCTTGGTGCGGCGGATTTGTGCGGTTTGGATGGCGTCGTTCATGTCCGGAAAGTAGCACACAAGAATTGCCGACAGCCGCCCTGGGCCCCGTGGCCGTCACCGGGGTTATGTCCGCGAGGTGTCGCATGCGGACCCTGCGCCAGCGCACGTCCTGCGCCCGCCTCCACGCTAGCTGCCCGGGCACGAGTCGCAGCCGGCGTCCGGACCCTGCGCAGGGTCATGGACCACATGGCACTTGACAAAGTTGCAATCAGGCTTGAGTGCAGTGGCAGGTTCTGATATACCGAGGGGTTTGTAGTCAACCTTGTACGGACTCAAGCGTTAACGGGAGGAGCATAAATCCATGCAACATCGTTCAGTCCAGGGGGGCTTTCAGGAACGCACCGAAGAGGTATCCAGTGTGCTCAAGGCACTGGGCAATCCGCGGCGTCTGCATGTTCTGCGATTGCTGACCATGGAAGAGCTGAGCGCCGCGCAGATCAACGATCATTTCCCCGATCTCAGTCAGTCAGCGCTGGCGCAGCATCTGGCCCGCCTGCGCGAGGAGGGACTGGTTCTGACGCGGCGACAATCACAGACAGTTTTCTACTCGCTTGCGGCCGGCTCGACACAGCTCATCATGACGGCGCTCAACGACATTTATTTCTCCGTTGCCGGCTAGGCTGACCCGGGCGCACCCGCGCGCACGCCTGCGATGGCTCGCGCGCGGGTGACCCAGGCTTTTCACGAGCCCCGGCGCCCCGGCTGCATGATAGAATTTGCGGTCTGGCATGAGAGCATCCCGCCACATGCCATCTGCTGACGGAGGACGCTGCTTCATGGCCATCAAGATTGCCATCAACGGGTACGGTCGTATCGGCCGCAACATTCTGCGTGCACTGTACGAATCAGGCCGCACCGACGAGTTCCGGATTGTCGCCATCAATGATCTGGGCGATGCCGAGACCAACGCGCATCTCACCCGGTACGACACCGCTCACGGCAAGTTCCCCGGTGAAGTCCTGGTCGAGGACGGTGACCTGGTGGTCAATGGCGATCGCATTCGCGTGTGTGCCGAGCGCGACCCGGCCAAACTGCCATGGGCGGAACTGGGCGTTGACGTGGTGCTCGAGTCCACCGGTTTCTTCACCAACGGCAAGGACGCGCGCGCACACATCGATGCGGGCGCGAAGAAGGTCATCATTTCCGCACCCGGCAAGGACGTCGACGGCACGTTTGTGTACGGCGTCAATCATGATCAGCTGACCTCGTCGCACACGATCATTTCCAACGCCAGCTGCACCACCAACTGCCTGGCCCCTCTGGCCAAGGTGCTGCACCAGAAGATCGGCATCGTGCACGGGCTGATGACCACCATCCATGCCTATACCAACGATCAGGTGCTCACGGATGTTTTCCACAAGGATCTGCGCCGCGCCCGCAGCGCCACCATGAGCCAGATTCCCACCAAGACCGGCGCAGCCGTGGCGGTGGGCCTGGTACTGCCGGAATTGAATGGCAAACTGGATGGTTTCTCCATGCGTATCCCCACGATCAACGTGTCTGCCGTCGACCTTACCTTCGTGGCCGCGCGCGAGACCAGCAACGAAGCCATTGACGCCGCCATCAGCGAGGCCGCCAGCGGTTCGATGAAGGGCGTGCTGTCGGTGAATACGCAGCCGCTGGTGTCGGTGGACTTCAACCACAATCCGGCTTCCAGCACTTACGATGCCACCCAGACACGCGTGATGGGCAAAACCCTGGTCAAGGTCATCAGCTGGTACGACAACGAATGGGGTTTCTCCAATCGCATGCTGGACATGACCTCGGCACTGATGGCCGCCAGCTGATACCCGCGTGCATGCCAGTTGAGGCTTCTTTTTCGGAGAGTTTGACCATGTGCATGGCAAGACGTTTGCTCCTCCTTTCGCTTCTGCTGGCAGCATTTTCAGCCGCCGCGGCACAGGCGCCCGCACCCGCGTACGACAGCAATGGCTTCGACCCGCGCATGCTTGATGCCTCGCTTCCCGCAAACGACCGGCTCAACGCATTTGCCGGCATGATGACCCGGGCCAACCAGGGTCAGGTGCGTGCGCAGGACCTGGCAGGCACCTTGTTGTGGCAAGGGGCGCAAGTCGAGGGTTCGCCTCTGCAGCGCAATCTGGGTCAGGCCCGCAACCTGCTGGCCAACGCCGCCGTGCACGGTGATGTGCTGGCCATGGCCAAGCTGGCCGAGCTGGAACTGGCCGCGGGTCAGACCGAGCAGGCCATGGTCTGGGCACAGATGTACGCCAGATATCAGAACCCGATGGCCATGCAGCGTGCGCGTCGTGGCCGCAGCGCAGCGTACGGCTCGGACCTGATCCGGCGCATAAGCCAGGCCGGTGGCGGCATCAGCAAGCGCATCCGGACCGATGTGGCTGCGATGGTCTCGCGTTTTGACGAGACCATAAGGCGTGGTATTGATGAATTCAGTTCCCGGCGCCGCAGCGGAGACACCTTTCTCGTGCGCCGGCCCTACGGTGTCGACAAGGTGGAATACCGCAATGTCAATGGCATGGCCGAGTATCTGGTTGCCTTTGATCCCTCCGGTGCGCCGGGCCGGATATGGCTGCTGGACTCGCTGCCCGACGCAAAGACCGACAGCATTGTCCGTGGCTATCTCGAACAGGTGCGGGCCAACTCGGTGGACGAGGCGGCCGGTACGCGCTACCTGAAGGTGAGCATCGTGCACAATGCCCTCAAAGGCCCGATTCTGCGCCCGGTGCATTGAGCAGACACGTGCGGGACCGGATCTGCTGAAAGGTTTGCTGCAACTGCGGGCTTGTCGGGAGCCGGTGCCGGTGCTAGTCTCGGAGGAGTACACGCTGAAAGGATAGTGTGTAGTGTCAGCAAACAGCTGATTTCGGGGGTTTTTTCAGGGTGAGGTAGGGGATTTCCAATGAACAGAATTCTGATTGCAATTTGCGTGATGCTGATGGCATTTGCTGCGCATGGCGGAGAAAAGGATAGCCAGCCACCACGCGCCAATGGGCCCATAGTGGTACCCAGCGCGGCGACGGTAACGGGCTCGCTGTCCGGGGCGCCGACATACACCCGGATTTTTGGCGGCGTGTACGACGGGACATGCGGTATCAGCAATTCGCTGTCGAGTTCGGGCGTCGGCGTACCGTACGCAGTCATTCCGTTTCATACCACCAACCCTGCGGGCGAGGTGCTGATTGTCAGTCTTGACAATCCGGGCACGGACATCACCGACACCACGCTCTCGATCTACTGCGCGTTCGATCCCGGCGATGCCACCACGGGCCTGTATGCCTACAATGACGATGCTTCGGGATTGCTGAGCGGCTTCGATGCGGGCGATGGGGTCATGCTGGCGCCGGGCACGACCTACTATGCCGTGCTGTCCACCTTCGACCCCGGCACTGTTGGGGGTGGCAACTACGAAATCACCTTCGGTGGCGACGTGGTGACTGGTTCCGGCACCGTCGCAGCTTTCCAGCCGGTGCCCGGCCTGAATCTGGCCGGCCTGCTTGTGCTGGCGCTGCTTGCGCTGGGCCTGGGCATGGTCGTGTTGCGCCGGAGTCGAGCCCGGCACAACTGAACGACGCGATCAGGCTGCCGAGTATGACGGCCTGATCTCGCTCATTCGGGGCTGGCGAAGACCTCCAGCCTTGCCTTGTGTACGCACTGAACTCTCCGCGGGTTCAGTCCATCGATTGCTGACGTGTTGTTCGGGCCGCCCCGAAATCGGTCCGAGCAATCCCGCCATCCCGGATGTTGTGGCGTGCCTGGCTCGACAGCGCCGCGACTTTCCCAAAGGCCCGCCCGCGGCGAGGCGCGCCTGACATGACGGCGCGGCCGGATCACGCGATAATGGCGCGATGAGCAGCATGAGTTTTCAGATATCGGCCCGTGACGGCGTGGCGCGACGCGGGCGGTTGGCGCTGCCGCGCGGAAGCATACAGACGCCTGCTTTCATGCCCGTGGGTACCTACGGCACGGTCAAGGCCATGACGCCGCGTGATCTCGACGAGATTGGCGCGGACATCATTCTGGGCAATACCTTCCACCTGTTCCTGCGTCCGGGTCTGGATGTCATTGGCGAGTTCGGTGGTCTGCACCGATTCTGCGGCTGGGAAAAGCCGATACTTACCGACTCGGGCGGTTTCCAGGTCTTCTCGCTGGCGCACAAGCGCAAGATCAGCGAGCAGGGGGTGGAGTTCGCCTCGCCGGTGGATGGATCACGGGTATTCCTGTCGCCGGAAGAGTCGATGCGCATCCAGACGGTGCTGGATTCGGATATCGCCATGATCTTCGACGAGTGCACGCCGTATCCGGCGTCGGAGAGCGAAGCGCGCGAATCAATGGAGCTGTCGCTGCGCTGGGCCGAGCGCTCGCGCCGGGCCTTCGACACGCAGGGCAACCCCAACAATCTGTTCGGCATAGTCCAGGGCGGGGTGCACGAGCCCCTGCGCCGGCGATCGGCGGCGGGCCTGGTGGATATCGGCTTTGACGGCTATGCCGTGGGTGGTCTGGCCGTGGGTGAGCCGGAAGAGGAACGCAACCGGATGCTCGACTTCACCGTGCCGCTGCTGCCCGAGGAACAGCCACGCTACCTGATGGGCGTCGGCCGGCCCGAGGATATTGTCGCCGCAGTCTGCCGCGGCATCGACATGTTCGATTGCGTGATGCCGACCCGCAATGCGCGCAACGGCTTCCTGTTCACCGCATCGGGCACCTTGCGCATCCGCAATGCCCGTTTTGCACAGGACACGCGCGTCATCGAGGAGGGTTGTGACTGCTACACCTGCACCCGGGGCTTCAGCCGTGCCTACCTGCGCCATCTTGACCGCTGCAACGAGATTCTGGGCTGCCAACTGGCCACCATTCACAATCTGCGGCACTATCAGCGGCTGATGGCCGGCCTGCGCCAGGCCATAGAAGACCTTGCATTGGATGATTTTGTCGCCATGTTTCATGAGCGGCTGCGGCGGGGGCAGGCCGAGGCGTGACCTGGCCCCTGTTGCAAAATGAATGCAGCCACAATCTGGTCGTGGCATAATCCTTCGCCTTTTGGGCGTGAGCGCAAGTCGTCGCGCCAATCAACCTAGACAGAGAGCAACGCATGGATTTCCTGATTTCGAGCGCACACGCACAGACGGCCGGTGGCGGTGCTGCCAGCGGTGCCGGTGGTTTCGGCATGATGAACATTCTTTTCCTGGTGGTCCTGTTCGGCGTGTTCTACTTCATGCTGATCCGGCCGCAGCAGAAGCGCATGAAGGAGCACAAGGCCATGCTGGGCCAGCTTGCGCGCGGTGACGAGGTGGTCACCAACGGCGGCATGGCCGGCCGCGTGGATGACATCGGCGAGCATTTCATCACCGTCGAGGTGGCCGACAAGGTCAAGCTCAAGGTGCAGAAGCAGTCGATTGCCCAGGTACTGCCCAAGGGCACCCTGAAGTCCTCCTGATCACCCAACCCGGAACCAAGAATGAGTGACTTTCCCCGCTGGAAATACTGGCTGGTGCTGGTAGTGCTGCTTGCCGGCGCAATCTATGCGCTGCCCAATCTCTTTCCGCCGCAACCGGCCGTGCAGATTTCCGCCAATCGGTCCGCACCGATTGATCAGGCCCTGAAGGAAAAGGTCCAGGGTGCGCTTGCTCAGAACAAGATTCCGGTGCAGAGCATTTCGATCGGCAATGACTTGCTGATGACCCGCTTCGACACCGCCGAACAGCAGCTCAAGGCGTCCGACGCGCTGCGCGATGCGTTGGGCGACAAGTACGTGGTGGCGCTCAATCAGGCGTCCACCGTGCCGCAGTGGTTGCGTGACATCCACGCCAACGCCATGCCGCTGGGTCTGGACCTGCGTGGCGGCGTTCACTTCCTGATGAAAGTCGATCAGCAGGCCGTGGTGCAGAAGCAGGAGCAGCGGTATCTGGAGGATGTCCGCGCAGCACTGCGCAATGCGCATATCCGCTACAAGACCGTGCAGCTGCGCGACGGCAAGATTCATGCCCAGCTCAACTCGGATTCGGATCGCGACAAGGCGTACGCGGCCATCACCAGCAATTCCCAGGATGTGGAC
This sequence comes from uncultured Gammaproteobacteria bacterium, assembly GCA_963734945.1. Lineage (GTDB taxonomy): Bacteria > Pseudomonadota > Gammaproteobacteria > Xanthomonadales > Rhodanobacteraceae > DASSBG01. Next base: position 14,460 of record CAVTJF010000009.1, on the reverse strand, counting down.
GTCGAGAACGGCAGCAGCAGCGATGGCAGCTTCGATCTGGTAGTGAGCATCAAGCCCGAGCGTCTGCGCGCCATTGGCGAATCGGCCATCCAGCAGAATCTGGGTACCCTGCGCAATCGCGTCAACGCGCTTGGCGTGGCCGAACCGATCATCCAGCAGCAGGGCGAAGACCATATCGTGGTGGAGCTGGCGGGCGTGCAGGACACCGCCCAGGCCAAGAAGATCATCGGCGCCACGGCTACCCTCGAGTACCGTGCGGGTGACCCGGACGGCAACCCCCTGGAAGCCGAACGTACCGGCAAGGTGCCCCCGCAAGACCGCCTGTATCACATGCGCGACGGCCGACCGGTGCTGCTGAAGAAGAAGGTCATCGTCACCGGCGACGAACTGGTGGACGCCGCCTCGGGCTTTGACCAGCAGGATGGCTCGCCCAAGGTCGACGTGACCCTTAATGCGGCCGGTGCGCGCAAGATGCTGGACTTTACACGCGACAGTGTCGGCAAGCCGATGGCGGTCGTGTTCGTCGAGCGCACGCCGGAAGTCAAAACCATCGATGGCAAGGAAGTGCGCAGCGTCAAGGTCACCGAGGAGGTCATCAGCTACGCCACCGTAAACGGCGTATTCGGCAAGCGGTTCCAGACCAGCGGCCTCGACAGCCCCAAGGAAGCGGCCGAACTGGCCCTGCTTCTGAAGGCGGGCTCGCTGGCCGCGCCCATGGTGATCGTCTCCGAGAGCGTGATCGGCCCCAGCATGGGCCAGGACAACATCAACAAGGGCTTCCGCGCCATTCTGCTGGGACTGGCCATCGTGGTGGTCTTCATGATCGTCTACTACAAGCTGTTTGGCCTGGTAGCCGATCTGGCGCTGGTGATGAACCTGGTGCTGCTGATTGCCGTGCTGAGCATGTTCCAGGCGACACTCACCATGCCCGGCATTGCCGGCATCGTGCTGACCATGGGCATGGCGGTGGATGCCAACGTGCTCATCTGCGAGCGCATACGCGACGAGCTGCGTGCCGGCTCCACGCCGCTGGCGGCCATCCGTACCGGCTACGAAAAGGCCTGGGACACCATTCTGGATGCCAACGTGACCACGCTGATCGCGGCGCTGGCCCTGCTGACGCTGGGCTCGGGTCCGATCAAGGGCTTCGGCATCACCCTGTTCATCGGCATTCTGACCTCGATGTTCAGTGCGGTGACCGGGTCGCACGCCCTGATCGCGCTGATTCATGGCCGGCGCAAGCTCAAGACCCTTTCGGTCTGAATGACATGCCCGGATTCGTCATGAACCAAGCACGCAACAGACCGTCCACTGAACTCGCGCAGCGTTGCGCCGGCCCGGCCGTGGTTTTGCCACGGCCCGCCCGGGGCAACGCCCGCGTCAATCCAATGTTCTGCGCGGCCATTGCGCGCATTCACCAATAAGCCGGCCCACGACATGCAGATTTTCAACCCCGACAGCAAGATCCCGTTCCTCAGCATGCGCAAGTATTCGGCGGTGCTGGCCATTGTGCTGGCGCTAGCCGCGGTGTTCATGATCGTGGGCAAGGGTCTCAACTACGGCCTGGACTTCACCGGTGGCGTGCTGGTCGAGGTGTCCTACCAGAAGACCATCGACACTTCCGATGTGCGCAAGGCACTGGCCGAGGCCGATTTCGACAACGCCCTGGTGCAGAGTGTCGGCGGCACCCGCGATGTGGTGGTGCGCATCCAGCCCAAGGACATGTCCGGTGCCCAGGATAACGGCCAGCAGGCCGACCGTATCGCGGGGCAGGTGCTGGCGGCGCTCAAGGCGCAACGCGGGGATGTGAGTCTGAAGCGGCATGACTTCGTCGGACCGCAGATTGGTGCGCAGCTGCGCAATGACGGCATCATCGCCGTGGTATTCGTCACCATCGGCATCATGCTCTACCTTGCCATCCGTTTCGAACGCCGCTTTGCCATCGCCGTCCTGGTCACCGAGGTTCACGATACCCTGGTGATGGTCGGCATCATCTCCCTGGTCGGGCGCGAATTCGACATGACCGTGCTGGCCTCGGTACTGGCGGTGATCGGCTACTCGGTCAACGACACGGTGGTGGTGTTCGATCGCGTGCGCGAACTGTTCCGCATGGCGCGCAAGGCCGAGCCCGAGGATGTGCTCAACCGTGCCATCAACAACACCCTGTCACGCACCATCATTACCTCGCTGACGACCGCCATCACCATGGGCGCGCTGTACGTCTGGGGTGGTCCGGCGGTCAAGGGCTTCGCGATCACCATGCTGATCGGCATTGTGCTCGGCACGCTGTCCTCGATCTTCATCTCCTGCCCGCTGCTGCTGTGGCTCGGGGTTTCCAAGCACGACCTGATGCCGGTCAAGCGCGACAATCCGGAACTGGCACGCAGGCCGTAAGGCCATGGCCCTGCCAGGCAGGGCCATCCCCGAAGTCCTTGCTGCGCAAAGCTGCGGGCCCCCGGAAACGGTGCAGGGCAAGCGACAAGCAGCGCGCCGGCTTTTCCTTGCGTTCCTCGCGTCCTTTGCGGACAAGATTCCTGCCCACCAGGCACCGTTCTCGCTGAAATGCAAATACCGAGCGGCGAGCGAACATGGATCCCGGGTTCCGCGCTTCGCGCGGCCCCAGGATGACGGGGTGCACCCGATTCGCGCCTGAATCCAGGCCGCTGGATGCTATTGGCGATCCTTGCGTCCTTCGCGGACCCGCTTCCCGGGCCCCGAGCCCCGAGCCCCGTGCCCCGAGTCCCGTGCCCGAGTCCCGAGTCCCGAGTCCTTCACTCCCACACCCCATCCGCGCCTGACTCAGGGGCTTGGGTCGTCCGGCAACGGTGCAGGGCAAGCGACGAGCAGCGCTCCAGCTTTTCCTTGCGTTCTTCGCGTCCTTTGCGGACAAGATTCCTGCCCACCAGGCACCGTTCTCGCTGAAATGCAAATACCGAGCGGCGAGCGAACATGGATCCCGGGTTCCGCGCTTCGCGCGGCCCCAGAATGACGGGTGCAGCCATACGCGCCTGAATCCAGGCCGCAGGATGCTATTGGCGATCCTTGCGTCCTTCGCGGACCCGCTTCCGGCCCCAGCCCCGAGCCCCGAGCCCCGTGCCCCGAGTCCCGTGCCCGAGTCCCGAGTCCCGAGTCCTTCGGGCCCCAACATGCGCTCCCACACCCCATCCGCGCCTGCGGCGCGGCTTGCCCCTGACTCAGGGGCTTGGGTCGTCTGGAAACGGTGCAGGGCAAGCGACGAGCAGCGCGCCGGCTTTTCCTTGCGTTCTTCGCGTCCTTTGCGGACTGGCTTCCCGAGTCCCGAGTCCCGAGTCCCGAGTCCCGAGTCCCGAGTCCCGTGCCCCGAGCCCCGTGCCCCGAGTCCCGAGCCCCGAGCCCCGAGTCCCGAGCCCCGAGTCCCGTGCCCCGAGTCCCGGCCCCGAGCCCCGAGCCCCGAGTCCCGAGTCCCGAGCTTCAGGCCTTGCCCATCTCGGGCGTGACGTGGGGGCTGATGCGTTTGGCCATCTCCGCGGCGAGGCGCGGGTTGGCTGCGATCAGGTTGCCGGTTTCCGGCAGGCCGTCGCGGCCGGCAAAATCGCCATAGCGGCCGCCCGCTTCGCGCACCAGAAGGCAGCCGGCAGCCATGTCCCAGGGCTTGAGCCCGATTTCGAACATGCCATCCAGGCGTCCGGCGGCGACCCACGCGATATCCAGTGCCGCCGATCCGGTGCGGCGGATATCCTCGGCATCGGCCAGCAATGCGCGTGTCATTTCCAGCTGCGCGGCCAGATGCTGCCGCTGGCGGAACGGGAAGCCGGTGGCCAGCAGGGCACCGCTCAGCTGTTCACGCTTGCTGCAGCGGATGCGGCGATCGTTGAGATAGGCGCCATCGCCCTTGCTGGCCGTGAACAGCTCCTCGCGCAAGGGATCGTAGACCACCGCGTGCACCGGGGTATTGCCTTCCAGCAGTGCGATCGAGATTGAAAAATGCGGGATGCCGCGCAGGTAGTTGTGGGTGCCATCCAGCGGATCAATGACCCAGGTCATGCGCCCCTTGCCTTGCTGGCCCGATTCCTCGGCCAGAATGGCGTAGTCGGGGTTGGCACGCTTCAGGGTGCGGATGATCTCGGCCTCGGCCTGCTTGTCCACCTCGGAGGCAAAGTCCATGCGCTCTTTCTCGATCACGGGAATGCTGTCGATACGGTTCATGTATCGCAGGATGACGCGGGCAGCAGAGCGGGCGGCCTCGGTAGCAACGGTAACTGAGGGTCTGGGCATGATCGGTTTCGCTAGGTGAATAGTCGGGTGCGCGACCCCGGCAAAGGGGCCCGGATGAGGCCTGGCACGGCAACAACGTGCATACTGTGCAGGATCAGCGGCGCAATGGCTCGCAACCACCGTCTTTGCAGATGGCGCCAGCGCGCATTCTAACAGACCATGTCCCTCGCAATGGCCCAAACCAAGGTAACCATGACACCAGGAAACGATCAGATTCGCTTTGTTCTGTCGCGTACCTCGCACCCCGGCAATATCGGTGCCGCGGCACGCGCCATCCGAACCATGGGCTTCGCCCAGCTGGCGCTGGTGGAGCCGCAGCACTTCCCGGACCCGCAGGTCGAGGCGCTGGCCTCGGGCGCCGACGACGTGCTCGGCGCCATCCGCGTGCACGACAGCTTGCCGCAGGCGCTGGCCGACTCCACCCTGGCTCTGGGCATGAGTGCCCGTCGACGGGGCGTGACGCTGCCCGAGCACACGCCGCGCCAGGCCGCCGAGCGGGTGCGCGACGCGGTGGCCAGTGGCGAGCGGGTGGCACTGGTCTTCGGCAACGAGCGCAGCGGCCTGGATGGCGAGGAGCTGTCGCACTGCCACGCCATGGTGCGCATTCCCAGCATCGAGGACTTCAGTTCCCTCAATCTCGCCCAGGCCGTGCAGGTGCTGGCATACGAGTTGCGCATGGCATTGCTTGACCAGGTGACCGATGCGCCCGAACCGCGTGACGCCCTGGCCACCGGCGAGGAAATGGAGCAGTTCTACGCACACCTGGCGACCACCCTGGACGCGATCGACTTTCACAAGGGACGCTCTTCGCGAACCATCGACAAGCGCCTGCGCAAGATGTTTCAGCGCGCGCGCCTGGACGAGCGCGAACTGCGCATCCTGCACGGCATCCTGGCCGATGCCGAACGCATGGCATTGCTGGCGCGGCAGAGCGATGCCGACAAGCAAGGGCAGGCAGAGTAGCGCAGGCGCCGCGCAGCGAATGCCGCCATCGCTTCGAACACCTCATTCATTCAACGCCGTCATCTGGCCGAGTGGCCGGATTCGTCGTATTCGCGGTGGGTCATCAGGCCCGGCTTGATCAGGTCGAGGAAGGCGCGGGCCTCGTGGCCGAGGTACTTGCCTTTGCGCATGACCACGCCGTAGCTGCGTTGCGGAAAGTAGCGGCGCATGTTGTGGATGGCCAGGTGGGCGCGATCCTCGTCGGTCAGGCAGATGCCGGTGACGATGGAAATGCCCAGGCCCATGGCCACGTAGTGCTTGATGACCTCCCAGCCGCCCACCTCGATGGCCACGGAGTAGGGCACCTGGCGCTTCTGGAACACCATGTCCACCAGGCGGTAGGTGGTCAGGCGCTGCGGTGGCAGGATCAGGCCGTGCGGTGACAGGTCCTCGATGCTGATGTCGGATTTGTCGGCCAGGGGGTGGTCGAGCGGCATGATCAGCATCGGGTCGTAGTGGTAGACCGGCGCCCAGGCGATGTCGTGCGGCACGTCAAGCATCGAACCGACGGCGAAATCGGCTTCGCCCGAGCGCAGCAGGGCCAGGCCGTCCTTGCCGGTGACGTTGGCCAGTTGCAGCTGCACATCGGGCATGCGCTCGCGGTAGGCCTGCACCAGCGACGGCAGCAGGTACTGGATGGTGGACGTGCCGGCGGCAATGGTCAGCGAACCGCTCTTCAGGCCCTTGAGGCGTGTGCGGAAGTCGTTGTCCAGGTTTTCCCAGCCCTCGATCAGCGGTCTGGCCAGATCGTACATGGCTTCGCCCGCCTCGGTCAGGGTGACCCGTCGGCGCGTACGCTCCAGCAATCTGACTCCCAGCTCCCGCTCCAGGGCCTTGATCTGCAGGCTTATTGCCGGCTGCGACAGGTACAGCGCCTCGGCCGCACGGGTCAGAGTGCCGAGCTTGGCGGTGTAGATGAAGGCACGCAGCTGCTTGGGCCGGTTGCCCTTGTAGTAGAGCCGTTCGGCAGCCTCGGTTTGGGCGGGCTCGCCGGGCCTGGCACTTCGCTTGCGTGACTTTTCTGGCTGCAGCCTGCTTGCCATGACCCTGCCAATCAATGGTTTGTATCAATATTTAACCATATTAATGGAAATGATTGAAACATTTAGTTTGTAAAGCATTGGATCCGCGATCAAGGTGGTAGCGCATTCACGCCATCGGGATTCGAAATGTCCGCTCTACTTCAGGAACAGCTGCAAGATCATCCGCCGCTCTGCAATGTGACCATCGAAACCGCCTTGCCGGAAGGTCACGAGACCATTCTTTCCGCCGCGGCACTGGCCTTTGTCGAGCGACTGCACCGTCGCTTCGATGTGCGTCGCCGCGATCTGCTGGATCGCCGACAGCAGCGCCAGCGCGCGTTCGATGCCGGCATGCTGCCGGGCTTTCGCTGCGACACCCGCGATATACGCGAGGACAACTGGCGGGTGGCGCCGTTGCCTTCCGTGCTTGCCGACCGCCGGGTCGAGATCACCGGTCCGGTGTCGCGCAAGATGGTGATCAATGCGCTCAATTCCGGGGCGCGAGTGTTCATGGCCGATTTCGAGGATTCCAGCTCGCCGACCTTCGTCAACATGATCGACGGCCAGATCAATCTGCGCGATGCGGTGGCCGGCAGCATCAGTCACCGCAACGACCAGGGCCGCGAGTATCGCCTTGTCGACGATCCGGCGGTGCTGATGGTGCGCCCGCGCGGATGGCACCTGGACGAACGCCATCTGACGGTCGATGGCCAGCCCATTGCGGCGTCGCTGGTCGATTTCGGCCTGTTTGTCTGGCACAACGCGGCGGCGCTGGCAGCGCGTGATCGCGGCCCCTATTTCTACCTGCCCAAGCTGGAGGGGATGGAGGAGGCCGCATTGTGGGACGAGGTCATGGCCTGCGCCGAGGAGACTCTGCAATTGGCCGAGGGCACGATCAAGGCCACCGTGCTGATCGAGACCCTTCCGGCCGTGTTCGAGATGGACGAGATTCTGCACGCCCTGCGCAATCGCGTGGTGGCGCTCAACTGCGGCCGCTGGGACTACATCTTCTCCTACCTCAAGACCTTTCGCGCGGACCGCAGCCGGGTGTTGCCCGAGCGCGGGCAGGTGGGCATGACGGTGCCTTTTCTGCACGACTACTCGCGGCTCCTGATCCACACCTGCCACCGTCGCGGGGCCCTGGCGATGGGCGGCATGGCCGCACAGATTCCCATCAAGGGCGATGAAGATGCCAACCGCGCCGCGCTGGACAAGGTACGCGCCGACAAGCTGCGCGAAGTGCGCGACGGGCACGACGGCACCTGGGTGGCGCACCCGGCGCTGGTACCCGTGGCCATGGAACTGTTCGATCAGCACATGCCGGGCGCAAACCAGTTGCAGCGTGCGCTGGAGCGGCCCGATATCGGCCGCGATCAATTGATCGCGCCATCCGAGGGCTCGATTACCCGGCACGGGTTCGACAACAACATCGAGGTGGCCCTGCGCTATACCGCTGCGTGGCTGGACGGCCTGGGATGCGTGCCCATTCACCATCTGATGGAGGATGCCGCCACCGCCGAGATTGCACGCACGCAGCTGTGGCAATGGTTGCACCACGGCGAACTGGAGTTCAGCGATGGCGCGCCGATCGAGATGAGCCTTTTCGACAGCAGCCTTGCCCGTCATGCGCACGGCATGCGCGACAGCGATCTGCCCGGGGCCGCATGCATCGACGATGCCGCACGCCTGCTGGCAGAGCTCACCCATGCCGACCAGCTGGCCGACTTTCTGACCCTGTCGGCCTATCAGCACCTGTCGCAGTGAGCTGCTGATCACCCCAGAGCAATCACCCTCTACCGGAGAGAAACACGATGAGCCTTCAAAGCACCGATCAAATCAAGCTCGACTGGAAAGACAATCCGCGCTGGTCTGGCGTAACGCGGCCCTACGAGGCCGATGAAGTGGCGCGCCTGCGCGGCAGCGTGCATGTGGAGCATTCGCTCGCTCGCCACGGGGCGGAGCGGCTGTGGAAATCGCTGCACCAGACCGACTACGTCAATGCGCTTGGCGCGTTGACCGGCAACCAGGCCATGCAGCAGGTGAAGGCGGGTCTGCAGGCAATCTACCTGTCTGGCTGGCAGGTGGCCGCCGACGCCAATACCGCCGGCACCATGTACCCGGACCAGTCGCTGTACCCGGTTGACTCGGTGCCCGATGTGGTGCGCTCTATCAACAACACCTTGCGCCGTGCCGACCAGATTCACCATGCCGAAGGCGAGGATGCCATCGACTGGATGGTGCCGATCGTTGCCGACGCCGAAGCCGGCTTCGGTGGTGTGCTCAATGCGTTCGAGCTGATGACCCACATGATCGAGGCCGGTGCCGCCGGCGTGCATTTCGAGGACCAGCTTTCCAGTGCCAAGAAATGCGGGCACATGGGCGGCAAGGTGCTGGTGCCGACGCGCGAAGCCGTGCAGAAACTGGTGGCCGCACGCCTGGCCGCCGACGTGGCCGGCGTCCCCACCCTGATCGTGGCACGTACCGACGCCATGGGCGCGGGCCTGCTGACCTCGGATATCGACCCCGTGGATCAGGCATTCTGTACCGGCAAGCGCACCGTGGAGGGCTTCTTCGAAACCCGCCAGGGCATTGATCAGGCCATCGCACGCGGCCTGTCCTACGCGCCCTTCGCCGACCTTGTCTGGTGCGAAACCTCGACGCCGGACCTGGAACAGGCGCGTCGCTTTGCCGAGGCCATTCATGCCCGGCACCCGGGCAAGCTGCTGGCCTACAACTGCTCACCCAGCTTCAACTGGAAGGCCAACCTGGACGAAGCCACGATTGCCGCGTTCCAGCGCGAGCTGGCCGCGATGGGCTACAAGTTCCAGTTCATCACCCTGGCCGGGTTCCACGCCCTCAACTACTCGATGTTCCAGCTTGCCCGGGGCTACAAGGCGCGGCAGATGAGTGCCTACGTGGAACTGCAGGAGGCCGAGTTTGCCGCGGAGCAGCAGGGCTACACCGCGGCACGTCATCAGCGCGAGGTCGGCGCGGGCTACTTTGACAGCATCAACCAGGCGATTTCCGGGGGCTTGAGCTCGCTGTCGGCACTGAGCGGCTCCACCGAGGAAGGGCAGTTCGCCAGCGAGCACGACAAGGTCGTGCGCGCTGCCTGAGCCGCAGGCACTACGCGGAGGCGGGGGCAACCCCGCCTCCCTGTTTCAGGTGATCGCAAAACCCTCAACGTCGAGGTTGTACTGCAGGTTGCGTCACCCCGGCACAGCCCCCACCGCCGCCATCCCGGCAGCAGCCCCCACCCATCGTCATCCCGGCGCAGGCCGGAAGCGCTTTACAACAGCCGAACGGCTGGTCATCCAGTCAAAACACCGTGCGCAGCACACAAAACCCGTTCAATTGTCCCGCCCCGAGCCAACTCAACCCGTCAGGTTCTGCTCGTCCAGCCAGCGTTCGGCATCAAGCGCGGCCATGCAGCCGAAACCGGCCGAGGTCACGGCCTGGCGATACACCGAGTCGGCCACATCGCCGGCAGCAAACACGCCCGGCACGCTGGTGGCCGTGGCCATGCCCCTGAGGCCACTGCGAATGGTGATGTAGCCATTGATCATGTCCAGCTGGCCGTCAAAGATGCCGGTATTGGGCGTATGGCCGATGGCCACGAAGAAGCCGGTGATGTCGATATCGCGGGTGCCTTCACCCTTGGTGCTCCTCAGGCGTGCGCCGGTGACACCCTTGTCATCACCCAGCACCTCGTCGACAACGTGGTCCCAGATCAGCTCGATCTTGCCGCTGTCGACCTTCTCGAACAACTTGTCCTGCATGATCTTCTCGGCGCGCAGGGCGTCACGGCGGTGCACCAGGTACACCTTGCGGCAGATATTGGCCAGGTACAGCGCTTCCTCGACGGCGGTGTTGCCGCCGCCGATCACGGCCACGTCCTGCTGGCGGTAGAAGAAGCCGTCGCAGGTGGCGCAGGCGGACACACCCTTGCCCTTGAACTTCTCCTCCGAGGCCAGGCCCAGGTACTTGGCGGTGGCGCCGGTGGCAATGATCAGGGCGTCGCAACTGTATTCGCCACTGTCGCCCTTGAGCTTGAACGGCCGCTGGCTGATATCGACGGTGTGCACATGATCAAACACCATTTCGGTCTTGAAGCGCTCGGCGTGCCGCGCCATGCGCTGCATCAGCTCCGGACCCTGCACACCCTCGGCGTCGCCGGGCCAGTTGTCGACATCGGTTGTGGTGGTCAACTGTCCGCCCTGTTCCAGGCCGGTAATCAGGCGCGGCTTGAGGTTGGCGCGTGCCGCGTACACGGCGGCCGAGTAGCCGGCGGGTCCTGAACCCAGGATCAGGAGACGACTGTGACTGGGTTTGCTCATGTATAATTTCCTGTTTGTTGAAACAGCTCCGGTCGGAGCGCTTTTCGTTGTGTGGGCATGCAAGTGTAATGCTTCACGGTGTCGGGCCCATTCCAGCCCGGGCACGGTCGCCGGAGCCGCGTGCGATGCGGCGTCGGGGTCCGTATCTGCCGCCGGTGGAACCGCCGCCGGCACCGTGGCGGGTGAAGCAATGTGCTGACCATGCAGTGCGCGGATCAGGCTTGCAAGAAAGCACCATGGGGTGCCTGCTGCCGGGATTCAAGTTTGTCGGCAATGAATTCCTGCCGACGGGGTTCTAGACGATTACATTGACACGAGGTTTGAGCAGATCATGCGTATTGGCGTTCCATCAGAAACCAAGACTCTGGAAGGGCGTGTGGCCCTGATCCCCGCGGCTGCCGCCGATCTGGTGCGGCGCGGACACGAGGTGTATGTGCAATCCGGGGCCGGGCTGAAGAGCGGCTTCAGCGACCAGGACTATGTCGACCACGGGGTGAAGATTGCCGCCGATGCGGCATCCCTGTACGAGGCCGGCGAACTCATCGTCAAGGTCAAGGAACCCATTGCGGGCGACCTGGCCCTGCTGAAAAAGCATCACCTGCTGTTCTGCTACCTGCATCTGGCGGCCGAGCCCGAGCTGACGCGTTCGCTGCTGGATATCGGCCTGACCGGTGTCGCGTTCGAGTCGGTGGAAGACAACGGTGCACTGCCTCTGCTGGTGCCCATGTCGGTTATCGCCGGGCGCATCGCCACCCAGGTCGGCACCACCCTGCTGCATCGCCCGCAGGGCGGCAAGGGCAAGCTGCTGGGCGGTCTGGCCGCGACTTCGCGCGGCAAGGTGGTGGTGATGGGCGCGGGCGTGGCAGGCGGCGCTGCAGCGTCGCTGGCGGCGGCAGCCGGTGCCAACGTGGTGGTGTTCGACAAGGTGCCGGCACGCATGGATGCCATGCGTGCTCTGGGTCCCAATGTCACCGGACTGTATTCCTATGATGCTGCCGTGGCCGAAGAGCTGCGCGATGCCGATCTGGTCGTGGGTGCCGTGCTGGTACCCAGCGCCCGCGCGCCGCACGTGATCAGCAAGGCCATGCTGGAAAACATGGAGCCGGGCAGCGTGCTGGTGGACATTTCCATCGATCAGGGTGGTTGCTTCGAGACCTCGAAGCCCACCACCTGGGCAGAGCCGACGTTCGACGTGCACGGCGTGACCCATTTCTGCGTGACCAACATGCCCGGTGCGGTGCCGCAAACCGCATCCAGCGCCATCTCTGCCGCCATTCTGCCGTATGTGCAGCGCCTGGCGGCCGGCCCGGACTGGCGTGACTACGCGCCGCTGGTGAGCGGCATCAATGTGGAGCGGGGCGAGATCGTGCATCCGGCACTGGAAGGCGTGGTATAAAGATCAAACACTTGCATTGACTGTTTGAGGTCGTTTGCCAACGTGGCCAAAGCACGTGCATCGAAGGGGAAGCCCCGCAAGGAAGACGCGCCCGCCCTCAGCGAGGAGGTACGCTGGCGCCTGCGCGAGGCGGTGGTGCTGCTGCTCATGCCGGTGGCGATCTACCTGCTGGCCTGCCTGATCACCTACAGCCCGGGCGATCCGGGCTGGTCGCACGCCGGCAGTGACGCGGCGGTGCACAACTTCGGGGGCCGTATCGGTGCCTGGTGTGCCGACTTCCTGCTGTACCTGTTTGGTGCACTGGCCTATGCCTTTCCGGTACTGCTGGCCGTGCTTGGTTTCAGCGTGCTGCGGCAGAAGTCGGGCAACGCCGGTTCCAGGTCGGCACTGGAGCCGGGCTTGCGCCTGGCCGGCTTCGTCACGTTTTTCGTGGCCGGCACCGGCCTGGCGCAGATGCACATGCAGACCGGCGATGCCATGCCGGCGCGTGCCGGTGGCGTACTGGGGCAGGTCGTGGGTGGCGTGCTGCGTTCGGGCGTGGGTTACATGGGCAGCACCCTGTTTCTGCTGGCCCTGTTCCTGGTGGCCATCACGCTGGCCACGGGTCTTTCCTGGTTCCGGGTGATGGACTGGACCGGGCGCACCGTCCTGCGCTGTTCGGCGTGGCTGGGCAGCAAACTGAAGCAGGTGCCGGCCCTGTGGGCGGCGCGGGCCGCGCGCAACCAGCGCGAAACGGCGCGCAAGGTCGACGCGCGCCAGCGCAGTGCGCGCGTGCCGATTCGCATCGAGCCGGAAGTCAAGAAGGTCGACACCAGCAAGCGGGCCACGCGCGAACAGCAGATTCCGCTATTCACCGGCGCTGCAGCCAAGGGCGAGCTGCCGCCACTGTCGCTGCTGGACGAGGCGCCGGAGCAGGGGCCGAGCTATTCCCAGGAAACGCTCGAGGTGCTGTCGCGCCAGGTCGAGCTCAAGCTCAAGGACTTCCGTATCGAGGCGCGCGTGGTGGGCGTGTACCCGGGACCGGTCATTACCCGTTTCGAGCTGGAGCCCGCGCCGGGCGTGCGCGGTTCCCAGGTATCCAACCTGGACAAGGATATTGCGCGCGGCCTGTCCGTGATCAGTGTGCGCGTGGTAGACGTGATTCCCGGCAAGAACGTGATCGGCCTGGAAATCCCCAATGCGCGCAGCCAGGTCGTCTACCTGTCGGAAATTCTGCGCTCGGGCAAGTACGACCAGGCACGTTCGGCGCTGACCCTTGCCCTGGGCAAGGACATCAGCGGCCATCCGGTGGTTGCCGATCTGGCCAAGATGCCGCATCTGCTGGTGGCCGGTACCACCGGTTCGGGCAAGTCGGTGGCGGTCAATGCCATGATTCTCAGCCTGCTGTACAAGGCCAGTCCGGCCGATGTGCGCCTGATCATGATTGATCCCAAGATGCTGGAGCTGTCGGTCTACGAAGGTATTCCGCAGCTGTTGGCGCCGGTGGTGACCGACATGAAGGAGGCGGCCAACGCCCTGCGCTGGTGCGTGGCGGAGATGGAGCGCCGCTACAAGCTCATGGCCGCCACCGGCGTGCGCAATCTGGCTGGCTTCAACAAGAAGGTGCGCGACGCCGCCAAGTCCGGCCAGCCGCTGCTGGATCCGCTGTTCCAGCCCAACCCCGAGAACCCCGAGGCCACCGCCGAGGCGCTGGAGCCCTTGCCGGCCATCGTCGTGATCATCGACGAATTCGCCGACATGATGATGATCGTCGGCAAGAAGGTCGAGGAGCTCATCGCGCGCCTGGCACAGAAGGCCCGCGCCGCCGGCATCCATCTGATCCTGGCCACGCAGCGGCCGTCGGTGGACGTGATTACCGGCCTCATCAAGGCCAACATACCCACCCGGATCGCCTTCCAGGTGTCCAGCCGTATCGATTCGCGCACCATTCTGGACCAGAGCGGTGCCGAGACCCTGCTGGGCAATGGCGACATGCTGTACCTGCCGCCGGGCACGGCCACGCCCGAGCGCGTGCACGGCGCATTTGTTGACGACCATGAAGTGCACCAGGTGGTGGAATGGCTCAGGTCACAGGGCGAGCCTGACTACATCGAGGGCGTGCTGGAGGAAGTGCAGTCGATGGCGGACGGCCGCGTGATAAGCGAGACCGGCGTACCGCAGGATGCCGACGATGCCGACGGCGGCGACGCCGCCATGTACGACAAGGCCGTGGCCGTGGTCACCCAGACCCGACGCGCGTCTATTTCGGGCGTGCAGCGACACCTGCGCATCGGCTACAACCGCGCCGCGCGCCTGATCGAGCAGATGCAGGAAGACGGCGTGGTCAGTGCACCGCAGCACAACGGCACCCGCGAGGTGCTGGCGCCACCACCACCCCGGGACTGATGTGCTCCCGTCAGTGCCCTCGTTTCCCCCGTTCCCATTGCGTCCCCGTCGTCATCCCGACGCA
>CAVTJF010000008.1:0-17133 GCA_963734945.1 uncultured Gammaproteobacteria bacterium | reverse complement strand
TTCCGGCGCAAAAAGTGCGCAGATACCGCAAGGGGCAGCGTAATTTTCAGGTCTTCCGGGATGGCCGCGGGGCAGGGTGCTGGCTCGCCGGCCCAGGATTCATTCGATGTGAGCCTGGAACAAGGTCGGCCTCAGTTGCAGCTGTTTGCATGGCGTCTACTACGTGTGCCTCCAGATCCACTCATGCCTGTTCCGGGACCAGGGCATACCTACATCGCCCGGAACAGGTGGCGGAAGGTATCGCTCACGCGCAGTGGCGCGGCTTGCCCCTTGATGCGCAGCAGCAGGCGGCCGTCGCCGTCGCTGGCGTGGCCGTTGCGGACGGTCATGCCGATCAGGTTGACGGTCACGGCGCCGAGAACGTGCAGGCCCTGGTAGCTGCCGTTGCCGTCGATGATCCTGTTGGCGGCGCCGTTGCCGGAGATGGTCAGCTCGTCGTCAATCGTTGGCAGGTTGCTGGTCAGGGTCAGGGTCAGGGTCAGGGTGCCATCGACGCTGAAGGTGATGATGTAGGCGCCCATGTGCCAGTTGGCTTCCAGCAGGGCGGCGCGCAGGGTGCAGTGCCCGGTGGCGTCCTGGCAGACGCCGTCGCCGATGTTCGCATCGACGCCGTCACTGTTGGAATCGACCACGAACGACGAAGTCACCGCGGTGCGGACGGGAGGGGCGAAAGGGAGGACAAGAACAACAAGCATGACCCCGCCAAGCACGCGACTCGCTGACGAAGCAGGTCCAGACATGAGCTTTCCCCTTGTGGAATGAGCGGCTGCTCGGACCCTGCTGAATGCGCGCCAACCGGCGCACGTCAGCACCTGCAAGGCATCAGATTATGGGCATGAAGTGTCTGGCTCGGACCTTCTTCCACCAAGGCGGATGCACATGGCCCTCTGACGAATGAGCGCCGGTGGGCTCGAGAGTCGTTCCAGGGACCCTGCGCCAGGCGTCCCAGTGAAGCAGATCCAGCCGGCAGTCCTGTCCATGGGGTATATCAACCTGTTGATTTTCAAAACTTTTATGCAGGGGTTGTGTCAAGCCGGCAATCGGCCTATGCTCGCGCCTGCGCTCGGGCCGTTTCCCGACGCGAGGAGGATGTGATGATGAAGGTCGTCGTATTGCTCCTTGCCGCGACTGTGGCGTTTGCGGCACCGAGTGCTGGCTGGAGCGGAGGCGATTCCCAGATCGACCCGGGCGGAAATGTAGTCGATTACACGAACGCGCTGACAAGCTTTACCGTCTCCAACCCCTATTGTTACCAGCCGGATCCGCAGCTGGACCAGTGCGCCATCAACTTTCGCTATATCCAGGCGACTGACAACCAGTCGAGTTCACCCTACATGACCTGGCTTGCCGTGACCATCAGTGGCAAGAAGCGTCTGTCCATGACGGCTTTCTTCGAAGGCGTGCTTACCTTCTCCTATGACATGGTTCCGGCCGGGCTGAAAGTTCCTTGCGGGTCTCCCAATGCCGGTGGTGCTGGCACGCAGTTCGGCAACGTCTATGGCGTGACCATTCAGCCGCTCGACAGCAGTCGAAATCCCATGTCGACAGATATTGCCAACGTCACCTGTCCGGCCTACTCGCCGTAGAAGCGAGGCAAACGTGTCTGCGCGACTTCTGCTCGTCGGTTCAGTCGGCGCCGTAATGGCGCTGCTTGGCACGGCCGCGCAACCGGCAACCCTGACGCTCAGCGTCAGCAATCCCTACTGCGCCACATCGCAAGCCCGCCTCAATCGCTGCTCGATCAACATTCGCTCGATATCCGCGGTTGCGTCCGATACCTCGTTCTCCAGAATCGAGATCGCGGTCGACGGCAAGATGCGCCTGGTCGAAACCGGCTTCTTCGAAACTTCGGCCTATTACAGCCGCGATATGGCGCCCGAGGGTCTAGCGGTCGTCTGCGGGCTCGAGGGCGAGGGCGGCGCCGCCGGTTTCGGACTGATCCACGCAGTCCGCATCAGCGCAAACCTTTACGGGGCCTCGCCGATCACGGACATCGCCAACGTCACCTGCCCGCCGGCATCGGACCACATCTTCGGAGACGGCTACGAGCCCGGCGGCGGCGGTTGAGCAGTCTCAGACGCGACGGCGCAGACCGAACAGGGCGCCGCCGGCCAGCAGCATGCTCAGCACGAGTCGGCCAAGCCAGCTGGTGGCGGGTACTGGCTTGTATGCCGGCGCGTCGATGGCAAAGCTGACAGTGACGTCGGGCGCGGCGGCAAAGTTGGCATTGCCGGCCTGACTTGCAGTGAGCGAGCAGGTGCCGAGGGTATTGAAGCTCACCGTGAACGGCCCGCTCCCGGTGACACTGCACACGCCGGGCGTGGTTGATACCAGTGTAACGGGCAGGCCGCTGCTGGCGGTCGGGTTGAGCGCCAGCGCGTGCTGGTCGAGGGTTTGCGTACCGGGGGAGGCAAAGCTGATGGTCTGGCTGCCCTGACCAATCGGCACATTCAGCGTAACCTGCGGCGCTGCCGTGTAGTTGCTGTCGCCGGCCTGGTTGGCGGTCAGGCTGCAGGTACCGACTGACAGCATGCTCACGGTCTGACCGCTAACGGTGCACACGGCGGGACTGCCGCTTTCGAAGGTTACCGGGTTGCCGGAGCCACCGCCGTTGGCGGAAACGGTGAAGCTGCCGCCGTTGCTGTAGGTCGGGTTGGGCGGATTGGCGGCGAAGTTCGTGATTGTCTGCGTGGCCTGGTTTACCTGCTGGGCGAAATCAACCGACGTTTCGCCGTTGAGACTGTCGCCGGCAAAGTGGGCAGTGAGTGTGTGCGAGCCGGCAGTGAGTGCAGGTGCATTGCATGAGGCACTGCCACCAGACAGAGTTGCGCTGCACAACAGCGTGCTGCCCTCGCTGAACGTGATGCTGTCGCCATCACCGGTGCCCGCGCCGCTCCAGCTGGCGGACAAGACGATGGTCTGGCCCCAGGTCGAGGGCGCAGGGTTGCCACTGGCGCTCAGGCTCACGCTTGCAAACGAGGCCGTGCATTGCCGGCCCTGGTTCATGCTCACCGTGGCGCTTGCGCTGCTGCCTGCAGCGACGCAAGCGCCGCTCCAGCCGGAAAAGTAGTGGCCGGCGTCGAAGGTGGCTGTCAACGTGGCCGTCGACACCGAGCCGTCGCCCAGGAAGTAGGCGTGGCAATTGACTCCGCCTGTGCTGGTGCAGTGGGTGATGCCGCCACTTTGCGCTGCGGGCGTCGCACTTGCCGACACCGCGCCGCCTGCCGTGACGCTGACGATGAGTGGAAGCTGCTCGACTTCCACCGCGCCTATATCGCAGTGTGCGCCTTGCGGCCTGGCGAAACTGCGCTGACCAGCGCCCGTGCACGAGCTGTCGTCGCCAGCATCGATAGCCGCGCTGCCAACCTGAGGCAGCATGGTTTGCGTTGGCCCGCCATTGTCGGCCAGCGAGCCGAGGTTGAGGTTGGCGACGTTGCCGATCAGGTTGTGGCTGCCGGATACGCTGCCGAAGCGGGAGTCGCCCGCGTTGTTGCCCGAGACAATGGCATTGTTGGCCAGCAGCGTGCCGGCGTAGAAGTCGATGCCGCCGAAGAGGACGCTGGCCGAATTGCCGCTGATAGTGGCGTTGCTCAGCGTGACGCTGCCGTCATGGGCCAGGATGCCGCCGCCGGACTTGGCCGAATTGCCGCTCAAGGTACTGTTGGTCAGTGCCAGGTCGGCCTTGTAGCCATAGATGCCGCCACCGGATTCGGTCGCCGAATTGCCGCTGACAGTGCTGCTGATCAGCGCGACACTGCCGGCAGAAAAAATGCCCGCGCCATTGCCGGAGGATGTGTTGCCGAGGAGGGTGTCCCTGGCCAGAGTGATGCTGCCTTTGGAAAAGATGGCGCCGCCGCCAGCGGCCTTGTTTTGGCCGATGGTGCTGTCGGTCACTGCAACCGTACCGTTCTGTGCAGCGATTCCGCCACCCCCGGTATACGCCTTGTTGCTGTTGATGGTGATGTTGTTCGCCGTGATGCTGCCGTTGACCGCATTGATGCCGCCACCGTATTTGCCGCTATCGTTGCCGCTGACATCGCTGCCATTCAGATTGATGTTGCCGCTTCTGGAATAGATGCAACCGCCGTTGTGAATGGCCTGGTTGCCAGTGCAGGTGCTGTTGGTCAACGTGATGTTGCCACTGACAGAATAAATGCCGCCGCCGTAGTCGGAGGAGTTTCCGCTGAGCGTGCTGTTGGTGAGTGTCAGGTCGGCGTACGGGCTGCAGACGGCGCCGCCGCCCGCATGGGTCACGCAAGATATGGAGTTGCCCAGACCATTGCTCAGTGTCAGGTGCGACAGCTTCAGCGAGCTGCCTGCGGCGGCAGAGTCGCTTATCACGCTGGAGGCCGAGTTGGCGTCGATGGTGACCTGGCCGTTGGCGCTGCCATCAATGCTGAGGTCATTCGCCGTGATGTCCAGGCGCGAGCCAGACAGCGTAATGCTGCCACTGCCGTTGGTCGGGAATGCGCCGGTGTCGAAGGTGATGGTGTCGTTGCCGAAAGAGCCGACGGAGTTCGCTCGGCAGTTGCCTTCATTGCTGCCAGCGGCGGTGCCGTTGTTGACGGTGACAATGGCCTGACGCAAGGTGCACGTCGTGGTGGTGCCAGGATCTGCGTTGGAGGTTACAGTCAGCGTCGCCGCGGTGCCCGCCATGGGCGCCAGACTCAATGCCGCAGCCAGTGCCAGCGCCAGGGTATTGCGCGCAGGCATGCGCGCTGCCTTCATTGTCGTTTCTGCGTTCTGCACGCATGGCTCCTTGTTGTTGCATCGTGGTGGTGTCGCGTTGTTCCGCAACGGAGCATGCATGAGACTTCTGCCGCACAGGCTCCATGGCACGACCAGCGCAGACCTGAGCTTTGCACCAGAGCCGCGCCGGTCATGCGCTTGAACCAGACCGTCGAGGAAGCTGAAAAACAACTCGGACAAGTCATACACGCCGATTCTTAGCGAACACTTACCCGGGACCCGGGTGCGAATTGTTTGTCGCGGGTTGTTGCCGGCAAGGCCTTCGAAGTCGACGCTTGTGTCGCAGCACTGCCACCGTTGGGACAGGTGCCATCACAATCCGGATGTGCGCCATGGCTCATGAAGTTCAGGTGCCACGGCCCATGGCTTCGAGAGCATCTTTCCTGGGGGGCGGTGGTTCTGTGATACGCGGCTTGTTGCGTCTGGAACAGTCAAGTTTGCTGGACAGCGGTCACCCGGACCAACACGCGAGATGCGATGCCACTCGTCGTCCGGGACGCCCTTTCAATACCTGCGCTCGGGGCAGGGAGCACCCCGGTCCAGCTTTTCAACAAACGGTTGCAGCGCAGCCAGTCACTGGCCTCGGGTTTGCTTGTTCCGCCGCAAGTGTTTGAGGTAACAGGGTTGTCCGGCTCCCGAGGTGTCGGCTTCGGATCATTGGGCCTGCAAACTTGTGATGCCGAGGGTTGTGCGTCTGTCACTCGGAATCATGCAGAGGACAGCAGGCGCCTTGTGCCAACCCGGCTGATGAATACGGACGATATCGGTGCGCTGATGGTGGCCGAGCCTGCTGTTGTCAGAACGGGGCGTGTCAGGGGGAGTTAGCCACCTGAACTGGCCTGCGGCGCGTCCTGGTCGCCGTGAAGGGACATCAGTGCCTGCAGCAATTGTTCATCGGCGCTGGAACAGATGCCAAGCAAGACGCCTTCATCGCAGCCGTCCGCGGCGATGTAGGCGTGGCCCATGTTGGAGTCGATGTACACCGATTCGCCGGGTCCGAGCACGATGGGGTCGTAGAACTCGGTATGCACCTCGACGCGCCCCTCCAGCACGTAGATGAATTCCTCTCCGGAGTGGTGCACCAGGTCACCGAATTCCTGCAGGCTCTTGGCGCGGACCTTGGTGAGCACCGGAATCATCCGCTTGTGCCGCAGCTCCGGGCACAGATAGAAATAGTCGTAGTTGGGTGTCTTGACGCGGACCGAGTCTTCGGTGGTACCGATGCTGCGGCGGGCGGTGACCGCCTGGGTGTCGCTTGCTTCCTGCTCGGCAAACAGTTCCGACATGCGCATATTGAGCCGCTGGCTTACCTGCAGAAGCTTGTCGTAGGTGAGGCTGAGGCGGTCGTGTTCCACTTTTGACAGGGTGGAAACGGGAATGCCGCATCGCTCGCTCATTTCCTTGAGCGTCCATCCGTTGCGCGCACGCAGTGCTCGCAGGAGGCCGCCGATGGTCGGATGTGGTGCAGTCATGCGATGTTTTCTCCGATCAATTGCGCATTGCACGGGGCAGGTTTCAGCGTGTTCATCATCCCATCCTGTGGCCGATATGACCATAGCGGGTTGACTTTTTTCCAATCAGGATCATTATTGCCAAACAGGATTCCTCTCTTCGGCCGCTCACCAAAGCGGCAGGACGAGGGGCATGATCCACGCTTGAAACCACTACCGGGGAGAGATTCCATGCGTTTCCATTCCGTTCTTGCACGATTGCTGGCCGTGCTGGTCCTGTTGCCGCTGCAGGCGTCTGTGGCGAGTGCCACGGGGCTTGCGCAAAGCGATACGTCTGCCCAGGCCGAAGCCCAGGATCCGGCAAGCCCTGCCTCGACCGCCCCGGCGGTAGCTGCCGAGCCGGCGGCCGCCGACACCAGTCCCGATCTTACCCGCAAGGACATACAGGCCTGGCTGGATGGCTTCATGCCCTATGCGCTTGCCCGGGGCAATATCCCGGGTGCCGTGGTTGTGGTGGTCAAGAACGGCAGAATTCTGTACGAGTCCGGTTACGGCTACGCCGATGTGACCGAGCGCAAACCGGTTGATCCGGCAAACACCTTGTTCCGCCCCGGGTCGGTATCCAAGCTGTTCACATGGACCGCCGTGATGCAGCTGGTGGAGCAGGGCAAGCTTGACCTTGATGCGGACATCAACCAGTACCTGGACTTCAAGGTGCCGCCGTACGACGGCCAGCCGATCACATTGCGCAACATCATGACGCATACCAGCGGTCTGGAGGAGCATGTTCGCGGCCTGATCACCTCGAACCCGAAAGACACCATTGCGCTGGGCGATTACGTGAAGATGCTGCCGACGCGCATCTATGCGCCGGGCAAGACGCCGTCCTATTCCAATTTCGCCACCACGCTGGCCGGCTACATCATCCAGCGTGTTTCCGGTCAGCCATTCGACGACTACATCGAACAGCACATCTTCAAGCCTCTGGACATGCAGCATGCAACGTTCCGCCAGCCCTTGCCCGAAAACCTGAAGCCGCTGATGTCGAAGGGCTATGCACCCGGTTCGGACAAGCCCAAGGGTTTCGAGATCGTCAACCCGGCGCCTGCGGGCAGCCTGTCGGCTTCGGGTGAGGCCATGGCGCATTTCATGATTGCGCATCTGCAGCAGGGCGCCTATGGCGATGCTCGCATTCTGAGCGCGGCGACCGCGCGCCAGATGCATACCACCGCCTTGACCATCCTGCCGGACGTGCACCGCATGCTGCTGGGCTTCTACGAGGAAAACATCAACGGCCACCGGGTGATTGGTCATGCCGGCGACACGCAATGGTTCCACAGTGATCTGCATTTGTTCATGGACGATGGTGTCGGCCTGTTTGTATCCATGAACAGCTCCGGCAGCGAGGGTTCGGCGCACAAGCTGCGCGAAGCGCTGCTGAGAAATTTCGCCAACCGCTACATGCCCGGCCCCTGGCCGGACGGCAAGGTGGCTGCGGATGAAGCCAGGCAGCATGCGCAACAGATGGTGGGTGTGTACGAGAACAGCCGCCGCGAGGACGATACCTTTACCTCGCTGCTGAACCTGGTGTCGCAGACCAAGGTGACCACGGACGGCAAGGACTCCATCAGCGTGCCTTCCATCACCGACCTGGGCGGTCAGCCGGTCAAGTGGCGGGAGATTGCTCCGTATATCTGGCGTGACATCGACAGTGGCAACCGACTGGCGGCCACGCTCGTCGATGGCAAGGTTCAGCGTTTTGCAGCAGAACCGTACTCGCCGTTCATGGTGTTTGATCCGGTGCCCTGGTGGAAGTCTTCATCCTGGCTGCTGCCCATGCTGATTGCTGGCGCAGGCGCGCTATTGCTCACGCTGCTGGCGTGGCCCCTGTCGGCACTCATTCGGCGCTACTACGGCATCCGCTACGGGCTGTCTGGTCGCGCTGCCACAGCTCATCGCGCCATACGCTGGACGTCGCTGGGAATGCTGGCGGTGCTGCTCGGAGTCGTGATCACGCTCGCCGTGATGTTCAGTGATTTCAACGAGTTGAGCGCAAGCAACGACTGGCTCGTGCATGTGCTGAGGCTGCTGGCGCTGGTGGTGTTCCCGATCGGTACGCTGGTGTCGCTGTGGAATGCCTGGGTCGTGGTGAGCGGCAAGCGCCGCTGGACAGCCAAGTTGTGGAGCATTGTGCTGGCGCTGTCCTGCCTGGCCATCCTCTGGGCCAGCTGGGCATTCGGACTGCCCGGCTTCAGCGCCAATTACTGATCGGCAACGGGTGCGGGGCCACGGCCCCGCGCCTTTGCGGTGCATCGCCAACTGGAGACATCATGAGTCCTGATCCTGGTCCGCGCCTTGGCGTGGAGATCCACAATGAACCGCTGACACTGAAAGCGCCGTTCCGAATTTCCGGCTACACCTTCACTGCCATGCCAGCCACAGTGATCACACTTTCTGATGGCCGGTTCGAGGGTCGCGGCGAAGCCGCCGGCGTCTACTATCTGAGCGACGAGCCGGAGGGCATGCGTGCCACGCTGGAAGCCATGCGCGGCACTATCGAAGCGGGCTTGAGCCGTGAGCGCTTGCGTGAGCTGCTGCCCCCGGGCGGTGCCCGCAATGCACTGGACTGCGCCTTGTGGGAGCTGGAGGCGCGTCGGGCCGGCATGCCGGTGTGGCGACTTGCCGGCCTGCGTGCGACACGCTCGCTGCTGACCACATTCACGGTCAGTGCCGACGAGCCGGACGTGATGGCCAACGCGGCAATAGCGTACAAGCAGGCCCGTGCCATCAAGCTGAAACTGACTGGTGATGCCGATCTCGACGGGAGCCGCGTGCGTGCGGTGCGGGCGGCACGCCCGGATGCGTGGTTGGCGGTGGATGCCAATCAGGGCTATGACGCGAGCACCTTGCCGGCATTGATCCCGGCCCTGGTCGAATCGCGCGTGTCGTTGCTGGAGCAACCGTGCAGGCGAGGTCATGAGGCCGATCTGGACGGTATCGACCGGGCGATCCCGATTGCTGCCGATGAAAGCTGCCTCAGTCTGGCCGAGATGGATGCCTTGCCCGGCCGCTTTGACGTGGTCAACATCAAGCTGGACAAATGCGGTGGCCTGACCGAAGGCTTGTTGATGGTGGCGCGGGCGCGCGAGATGGGCCTGAAGGTCATGGTCGGCAACATGGCCGGCAGCAGCTGGGCCATGGCGCCGGCATTCGTGCTGGGCCAGCATTGCGACGTGGTTGACCTGGATGGCCCCCTGTTTCTGCAGCAGGATCGTGTGCCGGGCGTGAGCTACGCCGACGGCCAGATCGTCTGCCCGGATGAGGTCTGGGGCGGGCCGGCGCCGCAGGGGGCGGGTACGGTGCCTGATGCGGCCAGCGAAAGCCGGTCTCCTGCATGAACCCGGCCAGTGCCATGTCGCTGATCCCGCCGCACAGCGGCTTTGCCATTCTTGCCGTGTTCTTCGTGCTGGCAGCCCTGGGTGCGGTGTCGGAGCTGACCCGCGTGGGCAAGCGTGTCTCGGGTGTGATGGTCACCATTGCGCTGTCGCTGCTGCTGGCCAATCTGGGAGTGATTCCGCGGGCGGCACCCGCCTACGACGTGATCTGGGTCTATCTGGTGCCGCTGGCGATTGCCCTTTTTCTGGTCAAGGCGGACCTGATAAGCATCGTGGTCGAAGGCGGGCGCACCCTTGTTGCGTTTGCCTTTGGCGCCATCGGCGTGATCGCCGGTGCCTGGCTCGGCTCCCTTGTGCTCAACCTCGGACCGCATGAAGCCGACTATGTGGGTGTCTTCAGTGCCACCTACACCGGCGGCTCGCTGAACTATGCGGCGGTGGCCGAGGCCATCGGTTTTCGTGAGCCCACCAGCCTTGCTGCCGGTGTCGCCATCGACAATGTGGTCGGCCTGGCATTCCTGCTGCTGGTCGGGGCGGCGCCGGGCTGGGCGTGGTTCAGACGTCACTTCGCCTGGCGCAGCCAGCGCCTGACTGACGAAGTCGACGCGGACCTGGGGCAGGAGCGATCGCCGGGCATCATTGATCTTGCCGTGGCGCTGGCCCTCGGTGCCTTTGCATGCGCCGTGGGCAATGCTCTGGCCGATGCACTGGGAGAGCCCAGCTACGGCATCCTGTTCATCACCATCATCATGGTGGCCATCGCCACCCTCGGGCGGCGCTGGCTTCGCTCGCTTGCCGGTGCCGAGCTGCTGGCCACCTTGTTCATGTACCTGTTCTTTGCGCTGCTGGGCGCGGGCGCCGACCTGGGCGCAATGCTGGGCGCGGCGCCGGCGCTGTTCGCCTTTGTGCTGATCATTTTTGCCGTGCACATCGTGTTCATTCTGCTTGGCGCAAAGCTGTGCCGTCTCAATCATGGCGAGATCGTGGTGGCATCGCTGGCCTGCATCGGCGGGCCGCCGGTCGCGGTGGCCTTCGCGGTGCTTTTCGGCTGGCGAAGGCTGGTGGTGCCGGCGGTGGCAACCGGGGTGCTGGGCTACGTCGTGGGCAATTTCATCGGTATCGGCCTGTTTGAACTGGTGTCTGGATGAGTCGGCTTGGTGCGGTTCTGCGTACGAAACGGCTAAAAAATTGCCAAACAGGTTGACATTTTTCTGATTAGGACCATGATGTCCTGAATGGTCACACATTGCGTTCGGGAGCACGATGGAACGCATTGCAGGTGACGGTTACTACCGGCAGGTCGGCAAAAACGGGAGCCGAGCCTTTCCATGTACTGCACACAGCAAAGACGGGGATCAATGACATGAACACGAGCACAGACAAACAGGGCAGGATGAAGCATGCCACGGCCACGCTGCGGTACATGAAGCCCAGGCCGCTTTCCATCGTCATTGTGGGCATGCTCACGGCACTGGCAACGGCACCGGTGATGGCCAGCGACGTGCAGGGCGCGGATACGGCGGCAGCACAACAGAATCAGGGCCAGACCGGTACGGACAGCAAGAACAAGGACAACGTGACCAAGCTGGGCACGATCACGGTCACTGCCAACAAGCGCACCGAGAACGTGCAGCAGGTGGCTTCCTCGATCAGTGTGCTGGAAGCCGGTCAGCTGGAGAAGCTGCAGGCCACCCAGCTCACCGACTATGCCAACTACGTTCCCGGTTTCCAGGTCTCCTCCGGGGGTACGCCGGGTCAGGCCACGGTGTCGATGCGCGGTATTGCGCCCCTGTCCTCGGGTTCCACTGTCGGCACCTACATTGACGATACGCCACTGGGTTCCAGTGGTCTGTACCAGCAGGCGGTGACCTTTGCGTTGGACCTGCTGCCGTACGACGTCGATCACATCGAGATTCTGCGCGGTCCGCAGGGCACCCTGTACGGTGCCGGGTCCATGGGCGGGCTGGTCAAGTATGTGATGAAGCAGCCTGACTTGCAGGAAACCGAATTTCGCGCTGGTGGTGGCGTGTCGAGCGTCAAGCAGGGCGGTACCGGCAATGACGTGCGGCTGGGCTTCAATCTGCCGCTGGTCGAGAACAGCCTCGGTCTTCGTGCCGGCTACTCGCGCAACAAGATCCCCGGCTATATCGACAATTCGGTCACGGGCGAGAAGGACATCAACTCAGGCTCGCAGAGCAGCGCGCGGGTGGCCTTGCTGTGGCGAGGTGACAGCGCGGACGTGAAGCTGTCGGCGATGCGTCAGACCATCGACAGCGACAACGATGCCAGCGTTTCGCTGCGGACCGATGCGCTGCGGCCCATTGGCAAGGATTTGTCGCATCAGCTCTGGGTGAATGAGCCTTTCAAGAAGACCATCAACTACTATGCGGCCACGATCGACTGGGATCTGGGATGGGCCGACTTCAGCTCTGCCAGCGGCTACTCCAAGACGGTCACCGATCAGATCACCGATCAAACCGTGGCCTACGGCAATTTCACCGATCTGGCGTTGGGTCTGCCTGACCCTGGCAGCTCCTATTTCGACGCCGGCTTGTTCCTGAAGCGCTTCACCCAGGAGTTCCGTCTGACATCGAAGACGGATACCAGCTTCGAATGGATGCTGGGTGCGTTCTACAGCCACGAGCGGGGCAACTACAGCCAGGCCATCTACTTGAACCAGCTGGACGGCAGCCCCTTGCCCGCACCCTTTGGCGATGCATTCGGCACGCTGGCCTATCTGGAGCTGCCCTCCCTGTACATCGAGAAGGCCCTGTTCGCCCATGGAACCTACAAGTTCACCGACAGATTCAAGCTGGGCGCCGGTGTCCGCTATTCGAAGAACCGGCAGAAGTTTTCCCAGAACGTCAGCGCGGGCGCGCTGCTGCCCATTGCCGACGAGCCCGGAGATTCGCGCGAAGGCGTGTTCACCTGGAGTCTGTCGCCGCAGTTCCAGATGACCCCTGACAGCATGGTCTATGCCAAGGTTGCCACCGGCTACCAGCCTGGCGGACCGAATGTTTCCTTCCCGGGATTGCCGCCCAAGGTGGATTCGTCCACCCTGACCAGCTACGAAGTGGGCATGAAGGGGCTGTTCGCCGACCGCCGCGCCCAGGTGGATCTGGCTGCCTACCGGATCGACTGGAAGGATATCCAGGTGCCGACCAGTTTCGAGGGCAAGAACGGTCTGGTGAATGGCGGTACCGCCACAACCCAGGGCCTGGAACTGGCGACGATGTACATCCCGAACGCCGATTTGCAGTTCGGCTTCAATGCGGCCTACACCAAGGCCAGTCTGAGCGAGGACTACGAGACCATCTTCATCCCGTCGCCGCCCAACGTGGTGGAACTGACCACTGGCCTCAACGGCGACCGCTTGCCCTATGTGCCCAAGTTTTCGGCCTCGTTCACCGGTGACTACTACTTCCCGGTGGGAAGCTGGGAAGGCAACATCGGCGGTGGCATGCGCTGGACCGGGGATCGCACCGCCGGGACGACCGAACGTCAGGTGATCACCGACGATGGCAATCCGCCCACGGTTCTGGCGACAGTCATCACGCCGCCGAGCAAGCTGGACAGTTACTACGCACTGGATCTGCATGCCGGGGTGATGAACGATCACTGGTCGATTCGTGCCTACGTGAAGAATGCAACCGACGAGCGCGCCTATTCGTCAATTGGCGATGCGCTGAATCAGGTGACCGGGGTAGTCGAAAGCCGCACCGCGACGCCCATCCGACCGCGGACCGTCGGCCTGGAGTTTGATTACCGTTTCTGAGCGCGGTCACGCCGCGTTGCGCCCTCCGGCGATGGCTGTTTTCCGTGGTGACTGGAGAATGGCCACTGCCGCCCATGACCTGCGGAGACCGATGTCCCATGCTGCCTGCCCGACAGATCAAGGATCCTGACTTGGAGGTGATACCGGAACCCTGTTTGCTGTTTCTCGGCGACACCACCGTGGCCGGCTATGCCAAGACCGCCTTCGGTCTGCGCGATTGGGCCGCCGAGCGTTGCCTGGGCGAGTTGCGCCTGGACGAGGCGACGGTGAGCACGGGGCTGCCTCCTCTGACACCGGAGCAGGCCCATGCCAGGGGTGCGCGGGCACTTGTCATTGGTGTGGCCAATCCGGGCGGGTTCATACCCCAGGCCTGGTTGCCGGCGTTGTTGCATGCGCTGGAGTCAGGTCTGGATATAGTCAGCGGCATGCATGCGCGCCTGGACGCCATTCCGGCGCTGCAGACGGCGGCGATACGACTGGGTCGTCGGTTGATTGATGTACGCAGGCCACCAGCGGACATCCCGGTAGCCACTGGTCGCAAACGCAGTGGCCAGCGACTGCTGACCGTCGGCACTGATTGCGCTGTAGGCAAGAAATACTCGGCTCTTGCCCTGCACAGGGCATTTGCCCAGCGAGAAATCGATTCGGATTTCCGCGCCACCGGCCAGACCGGCATCATGATTGCCGGCAGCGGCATACCGATGGACGCCGTTGCGGCGGACTTCGCCGCAGGCGCCGCCGAACTCCTGAGCCCGGATGCCGCAGACGAGCATTGGGACATCATCGAGGGGCAGGGCTCCCTGATGCATCCCGCATATGCGGGGGTTTCCCTGTCGCTGCTGCATGGCAGCCAGCCGGATGCATTTGTTCTTTGCCACCAGGTTGGCCGGGAACACGTACTGGGTTTTCCCGATTTCCCGATACCTTCCGTCGAACAGATCATCGAACTGACCATCCGCCTGGGCAGGCGTACCAATCCGGGCATACGTTGCGCTGGCATTTGTCTGAACACCGCGCACCTGGGTGACAACGAGGCCGACTATCTCATTGCCAGCGAGTGTGACCGTCTGGCCTGCGCGGTGGCCGACCCGATGCGGGGCGGCCCGGCGTTTGATCGCCTGGTCGACGAATGCCTTGCATGAGTATCGGCGCACTTCAACGCGGCAGGTGCGCGTGAACCTTGTCTCAGCCAATTCCTTGTCCGCCCTCTCGTACCGATGTCCGGCCAAGAGCCTGCAAGGCGCAAGGGCAAGGCACAGTCGCAGCAATGCAGGAGATCGATTTCCATGAACTGCAAAATCAAACTTCACCATCTGCTTGTCGCACTGACAGGTCTTCTTCTGGCCGGAGTTGCACTGGCCGATCCGCCGAAGGATCTGGATCAGCGCATCAATGCGGCCATGCACGATTACGGCATTCCCGGCATGGCCGTGTCGATCGTGGAAAATGGCAAGACCACCTTTGCCAGGGGTTTCGGTGTGCGGCGCCTGGACGGGTCCAAACCGGTCGATGCCGACACGCTCTTCGTCATCGGCTCCACTACCAAGGCCTTCACCAGTGCAGCGCTGGCGGTGCTGGTGGACGAGGGCAGGATCGGCTGGGACGACAAGGTCATCGATCGCCTTCCCGGTTTCCGCATGTACGACCCGTGGGTGACCCGCGAGATGACCATCCGTGACCTGCTCGTCCATCGCAGCGGGCTGGGACTGGGACAGGGTGATCTGCTGTTCGTGCCGCGTACCACACGCAGTCGCGCAGACATCGTGCATGCGCTGCGCTATCTGAAGCCGAAGACCAGTTTTCGCAGCGGTTATGCGTATGACAACGTCTTGTATGTCGTAGCCGGGCAGCTGATCGAGGCGGTGAGTGGTCAGCGCTGGGAAGACTTCGTGCGCGAGCATCTGCTCAGACCGGCGGGCATGATGCATTCGACCACCGACCAGAGCGATCTGTTCAAGGTGGCGAATCGGGTGCAGCCGCATGCGCGGACCCAGGGCCGGATCCGCGGTCTTGGTCCCTTGTCGATGCTGGACGAGCGGCAGGGCCTGCCGCAGGCCGCAGGGCCGGCCGGCATGATTGCCTCCAGTGCAAACGACCTGTCGCGCTGGCTGAAGATTCAGCTCGCGCACGGCGCAATTCCCGGGAGTGACAAGCGGCTGTTCAGTGAGGCGACTTCGCGTGAAATGTGGGCGCCGCAGGTGCCCACGCCCATCACGGCCTACCCGGGCCCGCTGGCTGCCCTCACACCGCAGTATTCCGCCTACGCGCTGGGCTGGAGTGTGGAGGACTATCGGGGTGCGAAAATCATCGAGCACGGCGGCGCGGTACTGGGCGAGCAATCGCTTTTCGTGCTTCTGCCTGGGAAGAACGTCGGCTTTACCATGCAGGCCAACTCCGAGGACGGCGGTGTGGTCATGAAGGGCCTTATGTACGAATTGCTGGACCACTACCTGGGTGCGCCACCGCACGACTGGATTGCCGACTTCGGCGCCTTCAAGAAGGACAGGATGCAAGCGGCCGTGAAGATGCTGGATGCCGCGCAAACGCAGCCAGTGGCCTCGCAGCCCTCGCTGAAGCTGTCGGGCTACGCCGGTACCTATGCCGATCCCTGGTATGGCCCGATCGACATCAGCGTGCACGACGGCAAGCTGCGCATCAACTTCAAGCAGACGCCCAACATGAGCGCCACGCTGAAGCACTGGCAGTACGACACCTTTCGCGCCGACTGGGACGACCACACCATTGAACCGGCCTATGTGACCTTCGCCCTGGATGCCGAAGGCAAGGTGTCCAGGATCACCATGAAAGCGGTGTCACCGCTGGCAGACTTCAGCTACGACTACCACGACCTCAAGTTCACGCCAGTCGACAAGGAGTGACGTTGCTGCGGGGCGCTTGAGGAAAGCAGCTTTTTGTCCGCGAAGGGCGCTAAAAACGCGAAGAAAAGCAGAAATCGGTTTGGCTACTTCGTGTCTTTCGCGTGCTTCGCGGACTGATGGACTTTCGGCGCCTGACAATGGATACCGGGTTTCCTCGCTCCTCAACGCGCGGTCATCCATGACCGCTCCCCGCGTCGCCTGCGGCGGCCCCAGGATGACGGGATGGGGTTGCAGCCCGGAGGGCGCGGAGGCCGGCCGAGTTTCGTCATCCTGGACACCGCGCAGCGGTGATCCGGGATCCATTTTGATCTTGTCGGGAGACTCCAGGTGGCGGCGACGCCGGACTTTCGACAATGGCAATATTCACGCCTTCGATGACGGAGATTAGTAACCGCGAAGGACGCGAAGGGCGCGAAGAAGAGCAACAAAGGTCTTGAAATTTTTTGCGTCTTTGGCGTGCTTTGCGGACTGATGGCGTTGCAACAATGGATCCCGGGTTTCCTCGCTCCTCAACGCGCGGTCATCCATGACCGCTCCCCGCGTCGCCTGCGGCGGCCCCAGGATGACGTGATGGTGGATTGTGCCCGAGTGGGCGCGGGAGACCCGTCAAGTGTCGTCATCCTGGACACCGCGCAGCGGTGATCCGGGATCCATTTTGATCTTGTCGGGAGACCCAGGTGGCGGCGACGCCGGTGATGGCAATATTCACGCCTTCGATGACGGTGATATCCGCGAAGGACGCGAAGGGCGCGAAGAAGAGCAACAATGGTCTTGAACTTTTTTGCGTCTTTGGCGTGCTTTGCGGACTGATGGCGTTGCAACAATGGATCCCGGGTTTCCTCGCTCCTCAACGCGCGGTCATCCATGACCGCTCCCCGCGTCGC
>CAVTJF010000007.1:0-22579 GCA_963734945.1 uncultured Gammaproteobacteria bacterium | reverse complement strand
GATACGAGCGAGGGGTAGGTGCCTCAGCCCATCCGGGGCATCCTCATGACGTGTACAGGCGATATGGTGTCCCGTCCCGTCCCGTCCCGCCCCGTTCAGCGCTTTTTGCATCCCAGCAATGCGGGGCAAGGCAGGCCCATTTCGAACCGACTGAGGCCGAGCACTGTCATCGGTGACTGCGGACGCTGGCAACCGCAGCGGGGGCACGGGAAGACATATTCAAAGACTGCAAATAGAGAGAATCATGAATCGTATTGGCCGACACGGACTTTTTACGGATTCGCTTTTGTGGGCTGTTCCGCCTGTGGCCATGGCCGCACACGCCAGCTGCGACAATCAGTGAGTGAAAGCGGTGCGTACAGGTGTCAACAGCAAAGGTGAGGGAACTCGGACCGATCCAGCAGTGCAGCTCAGGCCCGCCCTGTCCAGGCCACTGCAGGAGACCACAAAACACATGCTTCACAAACTGGCGATGAAGGGCGGCAAGACAGTGCGTAGCCATGCCACTCTCAAGCTTGCAATCGTGCCGGACAAGACGGCTGGGAGTAAGTACAAGTTTCCTATGTATCAGCGTAGCCTGTCTCGTCCGAAACTGCCTCTGGGCAGCTCGCGATGCAGGGCCGGGCGGAATCCGATTCACACTGCAGTCGGATGCGGGAGCAGGTGTCGAGCGACGGAAAGGGCACCGAGACAGCCCTACCAAGAAGGGCAGGTTCACGATCACCGTAGCCGCGCGAATCAAATCCGGGCAACCAAGTTTGTATCGGGCGGTCCGGCAAGCAATGCCGGGCCGCTCACGCTCCGCTGGAGTCTGCGCTGCTGGGCAGGATAACGAGAGAGCCCGTCATCGCGTGGTCGGGCTCATCCTCTAAAGGCAGCTAGCTGACCGTGTCTGTATTTCGTAGCGCGTGCCTGCCGTAGACCAAGGTCGGCGCTGCAGGTGGCCCCTGGCAGCGCAGATGCGGTGGTGCAAGCTAGTGCGTGTACCAGTCACGCAAGCGGACTTCGATTGCAGAATCGGATGCGTTGACAATTTGCTTGAACTTCTTCGTGTTCTGTCCGCGGTAATGGTATGGATAGACGATGCGTGGCTTGAATGCGACCACCGCGTCCGCCGCATGCTTGACGTCCATGGTCCACGGCAGATTCATGCAGACAAAGGCGGCGTCGATATCTTTCAATGCCCGCATTTCCGGGATGTCGCTTGTGTCGCCCGAAATGTAGACTCGTTTGCCACCAAGGGTCAGCACATAGCCGTTACCCCAGCCCCTGGGATGGTAGCTGTTCGCTGACTCAGGCAGGTTGTACATGGGCATGGCGTGGATCGAGACGCCATCGAAGGTCGCATCGGTGCCATTGGCCATGATGGATTGCACCTTGCCGAAACGCTTGCCGATCTTGTCGGCTACCGCCTGCGGCATCACCACTGTAGCCTTGCTGGCGTCGATGCCGGCCAGGGTTTTCGGATCCAGATGATCACCATGCGCGTGTGTGATCAGGATCAGATCGGGCGCGCCCAGTCTCTGATACTGTGCCGCATCGCCCGTCGGGTCGACATAGATAGTTACCCTTTTCCACCGCAACACGAAACTGGCATGATGGATGATGTGCAGTTCAATTGGCCCTGCGATGGCTTGCAGAACCGTTTCACCGGCATTATCGGCCTCGGCGCTGGCGTTGACTCCCAGCAGAAGAAACGTAACCAGTATGGTGCGAAGAAGCGTCATGGTCTTCCGTCGCGACTTTTCGACATGAGGTCGTCAGCGTACAACGATTGCAGCGCACTTAGAAGGCGCAGGGTTCGGCGAGTGGCGGATCGGTTTCTGCAAACGGACATACCCTTCCTCTTGAGCCGCGGTGTCGGACCTTGCGCCCAGAGGTTACACCAACCGTGGCAGCCTACCGCCGGGCGGGGTGCGAGAATCTTGTCGCGCCCTTCGCTGGCGGGGCGATCGGTCGCGCTGGCGACTCGTGTATCGATGCCCGCGCATTTTGCGCAGTCGGTTGGTTCGGGTAGATGGGCCAGGATTGCCACTCATGCAGGATGCGGGAATTCCGCAAATGCCGGTTTTGCCGGTCAGAGTCGCTGACCAGAGCAAGCCGATGGCCGTTGTCGTGCAACCAGAACCAGCTACCTGCAGGCACGGGCTGATTCTTGACGCTGGTGAATTGGACGTCGTACCGTCCGTCTTCGCGGAGCCTAGCTTCGGATACCAGAAACATTACCAGTTGACTGGAAATAGCGCGGCCATGATAGATGGCGGGCCCTGTAATCATCTCCTGAATAGATTGCCGGATTAGGCTCCTGTACCGGGGGCTGAGTTCGATGGCTGGGGAAATTTGAGTGACCTTCCCATGTGAATCCACCTTTACCAGCACGGGCACGGTCTTATGCGGAAAACCGCTCAAGGAGTTATCAGCGGCCCGGGCCACCGTCATACCGACCAGCAGCGCCAAAATGCCGGCTGCCAGATGTGTTGAATTAAGTTTCATCTCGAGTCACCTGGTCTCTGTGCCATGATGCCACTGATCCTGGGCGGGAGCGCACAGGAGGCGCGCCGAACCTCTTCCAGCAAACGCCTCAGGAACGCATACGTTGACACCAAGCTATCACATTCGACCCATTGAGCCCCGTGACGATACTGACCTGGCCAAAGTGATCCGCGCCGTCATGCCCGAGTTCGGTGCAGGCGGCCCCGGCTTTGCCATGCTCGACCCGGAAGTCGATGCCATGCACGCTGCCTACAGCGCGCCGGGTTCAGCCTATTTCGTGGTCGAACGAAAGGGCTCGGTTGAGGGTGGTGCCGGTATCGGGCCCCTGGCCGGATCGCAGGGCGAGACGTGTGAGCTGCGCAAGATGTATTTCCTGCAGCAATTGCGTGGCCTGGGGGCCGGTCCGGCGCTGATGCAACGATGTTTGCACACAGCGCGCGAGCTGGGCTACCGGCAATGCTATATCGAGACGCTCACGGGCATGGACGCGGCCCAGGCGCTCTATCTGAAATCGGGCTTCCGGCGGATCGAGGAACGCATGGGCGCAACCGGTCATTTCGGCTGCAATCGCTTTTTTCTGCGTGATCTCTAGCCAACAGCAGTCCTTGCGGTGACGCATGCTTTCATGAAAGTATCAGGCGATTGACTGACCGGAGGGGTAGCATAGTGAGCGAGAGCACGCAGAGCGGCTTGATGCCGCAGACCGAACTTTCCTGGCGCGGCATCCTGATCGGCGTATTGATCACGCTGATCTTCACCGCCGCCAACGTGTATTTCGGCCTCAAGGCGGGCCTCACCTTCGCCACCTCGATTCCCGCGGCGGTGATCTCGATGGCGGTACTGCGCAAGATGCGCGACGCCACCATCCAGGAAAACAACATCGTCCAGACCATCGCCTCGGCAGCCGGCACGCTGTCGGCGATCATCTTCGTGCTGCCGGGCCTGATCATTGTCGGCTGGTGGGCCAAGTTCCCGTACTGGGAGACGGCGATGATCTGCGGCCTGGGCGGCATCCTCGGCGTGATGTACTCGATCCCGCTGCGGCGCGCGCTGGTCACCGGTTCGGATCTTCCATATCCCGAAGGCGTGGCCTGTGCCGAGGTGCTCAAGGTCGGTGCCAGCCACCGCGAAGGCGTGGTGGATGACAATGCTGCAGAGGCAGGTCAATCCGGCTTCCTGGCCGTGGTCTGGGGCGCGGTGGTGTCCGGGGCCTTTGCCGTGATCGAGGCCACGCACATCTTCGGCACCAACGTGGAGGCGTATTTCCGCGTTGGCGACCGCAGTGCCACCGGCTTCAATTTCAGTCTGTCGTTGGCGCTGCTGGCGGTCGGCCACCTGGTCGGCCTGTGGGTGGGCATTTCCATGCTGCTGGGCACGGCCATCGCCTGGGTGTGGGCGGTGCCGCACTACTCGGCGCTGATGCAGGTAACTGGCAGCGCCGCCGACATTGCCGGTGCGGCCTTCGGCGAAAAGGTGCGGTTCCTGGGTGCCGGCACCATTGGCGCCGCCGCCGTTTGGACGCTGCTGAAACTGGTCAAACCGGTGTATTCGGGTCTCGTGTCGGCGATGCGCTCGTCACGCATGCGCAAGGCCGGGCAGGGCGGCGAGCTGCCGCGGACCGAACATGACATGCCGATCGGCATTGTCGCGCTGGTAACGGTCGTCTGCCTGATTCCGATTGGCTGGCTGCTGGGGGCGTTCGGCAACAGCATTGGCCTGGAATCGAAAATGTGGGTTCTGGTCATCGGCGGCCTGGCCTTTGTCGCCCTGATGAGCTTTTTCGTGGCTGCCGTGTGCGGCTACATGGCCGGTCTGGTCGGTTCGTCAAACAGCCCGATCTCGGGCATCGGCATCCTGGTCATCGTGATCGCCTCGGTGCTGCTGGCCGTTGGCGTGCAGCCCTTCCTGCCCGGCGATGCCGGCAAGGCGCTGGTCGCCTTCGCGCTGTTCATATCCTCGGTGGTGTTCGCTGGCGCCACCATCGCCAACGACAACCTGCAGGACCTGAAGACGGGCCAGCTGGTCGATGCCACGCCGTGGAAGCAGCAGGTCGCGCTGGTGATCGGCGTGATTGCAGGTTCCTTCATCATCCCGTTCGTGCTGAACATGCTTAGCGAAGCCTACGGCTTTGTCGGCGCTGCCAACGCCACCGACCAGGCGCTGGCCGCGCCGCAGGCGGGCCTGATCTCGGCACTGGCCCAGGGCGTGCTGCAGCACAATATCGACTGGAGCCTGATATGGCTTGGCGCCGGCATCGGCGCGGTCATCATTGTCTTCGATGAAATCCTGGGCCTGTTCGGCAAGGATGTGCGCCTGCCGCCGCTGGCCGTTGGCCTGGGCATCTACCTGCCTTCGGAAATCACCCTCATGATCGTGGTCGGCGCCTTTGTCGGCTGGTATTTCAATCGCCGCGCCGCGCGTGCGGCGAAGCCGGAGACCACCAGACAGCTGGGCGTACTGATGTCCTCGGGTCTGATTGTCGGCGAAAGCATACTCGGCGTGATCATCGCCGCGATCGTGGTGTTCTCCGGGCATGAAGCACCGCTGGCGCTGGTCGGCGCCGGCTTCGCCGATGCCGGCATCTGGATCGGCGGCATTGCCTTCGTCGTGGTGGTGATCGGCCTGTACACCTGGGTCAGCCGCCTGGGCCGCAAGCCGGCCGGCTGATGCCGGGGTCGGTTCAGCGGCGCAGGCAGTTGCGGTAGCGGTCGTCGACCCGCGTTGCGAACCAGGCGGTGGTCAGCCTGCGGCTGATCTTGGGACTTTGCAGGCGGATCTGCGGCAGCATGGCGCGCGGCTGCCTGCTGCCGGCCCTGGCATCGGCGATGGCGTAGACCTTGCGGTACAGCGCGGTGTCCTCGAAGGCGATTGTCGTGCCGCGTGACAAGTCGTCATGGATCGCGGAGGCATCCATGCCGAGGCGCGATGCGAGGCCGAGCACCGCGCGCTCGGTGGCGCCGGCCTGGCCGCCGGGTGCCAGCAGGTCGCCGTCAAGAGCCAGCTCACGGCCGCTGAGCAAGGCCACGGCGTGCTGGAAGGCGGCGTTGCGGCTGGCGTAGTGGCCGGCGTTGTAGTCGGCGAAGCGGTAGCGCATGTAGCTGTAGGACACAGGATAGTCGAGCAGATTGGCGATGCCGAAATAGACGCCGCCGCGGCGGCTGAATACCTCGCGGCGCACGCTGCCATCAATCGGGTAGGGGTAGCGGTCGCGAGCATCGCTGTGTTCGGCGTAGTCGAT
Organism: uncultured Gammaproteobacteria bacterium; assembly: GCA_963734945.1. GTDB lineage: Bacteria > Pseudomonadota > Gammaproteobacteria > Xanthomonadales > Rhodanobacteraceae > DASSBG01. Next base: position 16,848 of record CAVTJF010000007.1, on the reverse strand, counting down.
GCTGACCTGCATCGGGCCGCCGGTCTGCACGGGATTGGCATCGCCAAAAAGTCGGCGCCCCAGCGGCACGCTGCCCACCAGGTCCTCGAAAATGCGGCTGAGCTGGCTTTCGGTGCGCACTGCATCAAGCCGCTGGTCGTAGCTCTGGCCATTCGGCGATTTCAGTTTCAGTGCCGCCTCGACCATGAAGCCGGGGATGTGGTGGCGCGCCGCCCGGCGCTTGATTTCATCGCGGGCAATACGCGCCAGGCCGGGGACGATCGGGTCCGCCTCGAAAGTGGATTCCTGTGCGATCACGGCCAGCGCGGCACACAGGTGCGGCTTGTCCGCGGTCAGGCCAAGGCGATCAAAGGCGAGCTGAATGTCCTGGGCCCAGCCATTGGGATCGTCGACCGAATCGGGCAGAAGCAGGACGATTTGCGACTGCACCTGCTGCGCCGAACGCGCTGGAGACGACTCGGGTTGGGTAGCACACGCCGCCAGCATGAGGCAGCAGAGAAATACGACTGAGCCGAGACACCATCGTGGGCGTATCGTCGACGTGATCAGAATCGTTGTCGGCACGGGGCATGCTCCAGCTGCCATGGTGAGCTCACCGTGGCCATCTGCAATGGCTGGTGATGCGGTTTCAGCCGGCATGATAAGGCATGTTTCCGCCGCGCCAGACGAGCACCGCGCCAGGCGCCCATCTGCGCGCCGATGCGGCCACAGTCACCAGGACAGAACTGCCCACATGCTTGATCCTGCGCTATAATTGCCTCTCAACTTGTTGATTTGGAAAGGTGCAGAGTCATGGCCGTAGGTTGGGCTGGCGACGGTGCGGTGCAGGATCAGATCGATGCCACCGTCGAGGACGCCATCAGAAAGGCGCGTAGCCGCATGCAGCAGGGGCCGAGCTTGAGCCACTGCGAAGAATGCGATGCCGCTATTCCCGAGGCACGGCGCAAGGCCGTGCCGGGCGTGCGCCTGTGCGTGAACTGCCAGCAGGCCGCAGACACTGATGCGGCCGACCAGGGCTACAACCGCCGCGGCAGCAAGGACAGCCAGCTGCGCTGAGACCCGCACGGCAGAACCGTCCTCCGCGCCTGTCACCAAATTGCTGTTGGCAGGGCTGAAACTTCCCGTCTGACGGCATTCGCGGCGGCATCGAAATCGAAGCCTTGCAAATCACTGCGCCCCGCGAGCAGCTGTTCCATCAGGGCATTCTGCTGACGGCCTCGCTCGAGGCATTGGCGGTAGGGCAGATGGGTGAAGGTGACCATGCGATAGCGGGGCATGAAGTGATCCGGGCACCGCGCCACCAGTTCGGCCGCCAGTTCGCGTTTCAGCAGGTAGTGCGGGTCGGCAACCGAATCGCGCATCTCGATATAGTTTTCCAGGGCCATCTGTGCGATGGCATCGGCATCGGGCTTGCGCTGCTTGCCAAAGGCCTCGATCACGGCACCGGCATCCCCGGCATTCTCCGCCAACAGCGGCGCTATCAGATCCACGTCCTCGAAGCCCGAGTTCATGCCCTGACCGTGGAAGGGCACGATGGCATGCGAGGCGTCACCCAGCAGCAAGGCCTGATGCCCCAGATGCCATTGGTCGAGGTACAAGGTGGCCAGTTCGCCTACCGGGTTCTCATTGAAGCAGGTGTCGAAGGCGGGCATCTGCTGCAGGGCATCGGCAAACTGCTTCTCGAAGAAATTGCGCGCCATGCCGCTGTCCGCCATCGCCTCGAAACTGGCCTGGCCGCCTTGCGTGGGAAGAAACAGGGTAACGGTGTAGCTGCCGTCGCGATTGGGCAGGGCGATGCACATGTATCCGCCGCGCGGCCAGATGTGAAGGGCGTACGGCTCCATTCGGAAACGTGACCTGAAAGTATCGTCTGAACAATCACTTGCGGATGGAATTTCAAGTTCCTTGTAACCATGCTGCAAGGGTTCGACGCGCTCCCCGAGCGGCTGCACGGCGTTCATGGCCCGGCGCAGAGCCGAGCCGGCACCGTCGCAGCCCAGGATGTGGCGACATTCGTGTCGCCGTGTCTGTGCGTCATTGCCCTTCAGCTCCAGACTCACTCTCGAAGCGAAGCGCGCCGACGTCAGCGTCTGTTCGAAGTGCAGGCGGGCGCCTGCCGCCTCGGCGGCCTGCAACAGGTCGATATTGAGCTGGCCACGCGATACGGACCAGTTCACCTCGCGATCATCGACTCCGTAGCGCTGCAATCGGGTCCGACCATCAAGATCATGGATCATGCGCCCGCGCATCATCACTGCCTGGTCCAGGACACGGTCGGCAAGGCCGGCCTCGCGCAGCGGCCTGAGGCCGCGTTCGGACAACGCGAGATTGATCGAGCGCCCACCCAGGAAGCCGGCGCGACGCGGGTCGGGACGACGTTCGAAGAGATCGACCTGGAAGCCGAGCTGGCTCAGACGCAGCGCCAGCAGCGAGCCGACCAGCCCGGCGCCAACGAGGGTGATCGGGGTCTTGCCTGCCGTCATCAGCGTTGTGCCCACGCGTCGATTTCGTCAATCAGCCGCAGACAGTCCTGGAAACGGTTGTACAGCGGTACCGGCGCAGTGCGTATCACATCCGGCTCGCGCCAGTCGACGATGATGCCCTGCGCAATGAGATGTTCGAACAGGGCGCGGCCTTCCTCCGCGCCGCGCCTGACCCGTATCGACAACTGCGCGCCGCGTTCGGCCGGATCGGTCGGCGTTACAACCTCCAGGACCCGAGCAAGCCGATACTCGGCGAGCCACTCCAGATAGGCGGTGAGTTTCAGGGATTTTTCCCTGAGCGCGGTCATGCCGGCCTGGCGGAAAACATCCAGAGACACGCGCAAGGGCGCAAGCGCCAGGATCGGCGGATTGGACAATTGCCAGCCATCCGCGCCGGGCGTAGGCTCGAAGTTGCGCGGCATCTGGAACCGGTTGCTCTTGTTGTGACCCCACCAGCCGGCGAAACGGGGCAGGTCGGCTCTGGCATGGCGCTCATGCACGAACGCACCGCCCACGGCCCCCGGACCTGCGTTCAGGTACTTGTAGCTGCACCACACCGCGAAATCCGCTCCCGAATCGTGCAATTGCAGGGGCAGGTTGCCGACCGCATGCGCAAGGTCGAAGCCGACCATGCAGCCCTGGGCATGTGCCAGACGCGTGATCGCCTCGAGATCAAAGAACTGGCCCGTTCGATACTGCACTCCGGGCATCATCATCAGCGCAATGCGCTTGCCGTGCTCGGCCAGCAGGTTTTCAATCGCCGCCATGGAGATGCAACCGTTGTCCTGATCGGCTTGCAGTTCGATCAGGCACTCGGCCGGATCCAATCCGTGGAAGCGGATTTGCGACTCGATGGCGTAGCGATCGGTGGGGAAGGCGCCGGCCTCGATGACTATCGCGTTGCGTTGGGCGTCCGGGCGATAGAAGCTCACCATCAGCAGGTGCAGGTTCACACCCAGGGTGTTCATGGCGACAACCTCGTCCGGCCTTGCCCCGCACACGCTGGCCAGGCCGTCGCGGACGAATTCGTGGTAGTCCATCCACGGCAGGCGACCCTTGAAGTGGCCCTCCACCGCCAATTGCCCCCAATCATCCAGTTCATCGAGAACAGCCTGGCGCACACTGCGCGGCTGCAGGCCCAGCGAGTTGCCGCAGAAATAGGCTGCCTCGCCATCGCCATGCGGTGGAATCAGGAACTCGTCCCGGAACCGGGCCAGCGCGTCATCGGCATCCAGTTGCCGCGCACAAGCCAGACCATCCTCGAAATCATGCGCGTTGTGCACGCTCAGTCGCCCAGTTGCGTGGCGAGCTGTTCGCAACCCGCGTGGTAGTCGGCCAGCCATTGACGGGTGGCTTTGGCCTTCTGCGGGTGCTGGCAGCGAAGCACGATGGCCTGATGCCCGTGCTGAAACAGACTCAGACGGACGCTCTGTGGCTGGCCGTCCTGATCGAATTGGTAGTGCAGGCTGTTGTCTGTGCCAGGCTTCCCGGGCAACTCGCTGAAGCCGGAGCTGCTGCGGGCCTTGGTGATTGTCTGCTTCACGAAGGCGTCAAAATCAGTGACCTCACGCATTTCATGGGTGGTGACCGTGATGCGTGTCAGCGTCTCCGGGGAGCGCGGGTTGCGGATCTGGAAGGCGTAGAACTGCGGGTCGCCGTTGGTCTTCTCCATGATGGCAGGCCAGCTGTCGGGCGCATCAAAGCTCACGGTGCCGTCCGCCAGGGAGTAGTTCTTGGCCATGGCCGGCAGGGCGAAAAGCATCAGGATCACGAGGGTTGTCAGGGTTTTGCGCATGGTATTCATCCTTTCGCCTTCTCGAATTGCGTGGCGGGCAGGTCCAGCCATCTCAGGGCGGCGCCGTGGTTGAGCTGTCGCGTGGTGCGTTCGTCGGCATTCAGGGTATTGATGCCGTGCCCGAGTTCCTGCTCGCCCAGGGGGAACGGGTAATCGGTGCCCAGCATGACATTGTCACCGCCGACGATCTCCAGAAGCGATTTGAGCGCATATCCATCGTGCACGCAACAATCAAAAAACAGCCGCTTCAGATACTCGCGAGGGTTGCGTGCGTTGTCCGTGGCGACCAGATCGGGGCGCATGCGAAAGCCGTGTTCGATACGTCCGATCGTGAACGGAAAGCTGCCGCCGCCGTGTGCCATGGCAACCCGCAGCGATGGCAGGCGTTCGAGCACACCACCGAAAATGAGGCAGCAGGCGGCGCGTGACTGCTCGGCTGGCATGCCTACCAGCCACGGCAGCCAGTACTTCGGCATGCTGTCGAAGCCCATCATGTCCCAGGGATGCACCAGAATGGCAGCGCCCAGATCGGCGGCAGCCTCGAAGAACGGAAACAACTCGTCGGCGTCCAGATTCCAGTCGTTGCAGTGCGAGCCGATCTGCACACCGGCCAGGCCGAGTTGCTCCATGCAGCGTTCCATTTCCTGAATCGCCAGGGTGGGCGATTGCAGGGGCACGGTGCCGATTCCGACATAGTTCTGCGGATAGTCGCGGCACAGCCCGGCCATGTGGTCGTTGAGGTGCCGGTGTAGCGCCAGCGCCTGGTTGCCCTTGGCCCAATAGGAGAACAATACCGGCACGGTCGATACCACTTGCACCTGAATACCGTGCTTGCGGTAGTCGGCGATGCGGAACTCGGCATCAAAGGCCGATTGCCACACTTCACGAAAGAATCGTCCGTTGCGATAGATGCGGTGATGCCCGTCGCTGTGTGTCATCACCGGGAAGCGCGGGTCGCCGTACTTGCTGGCCAGGTCGGGCCAGTCCTGCGGCAGGATATGGGTGTGTGTGTCCAGCTTCAGCATGGCCGCAGTGTAGCGACATCACGCCGACATAGGTAGGCAACGCGGGTTTGCCTGATCCCCGACACTTGTATACTGACAGGCATTCCGTTTGCAGTGTGCGGGCTTGCCGGAGTGGCGGCGCGGATCGGATATTCATCCAACCGGGGAGACAACAATGTACTTATCGCCATGCTTGTCAAAAGCGCGGTCACTACCGCTGTTCGTGATCGGACTGCTCTGGGCCATGCTGCTGGCGCCAGTGGCACATGCGGCTGCGCTCACCCAGGGCCAGGTGGTGGTGGACGATTCCGGTGACGGCACGGGCTCGGGGGTGTGCACCTTGCGTGATGCAGTCCACCTGATCAACGGCAGCGGAGCGACCGGAAGCTGCACGGCAAGCGGTACGGCGATGCCGCCACAGATCATTTTCAATCTGGTCACCCCGGCGACGATCCAGCTGGCTGACGAAATACTGCCGAGTACAAACATGGCCATTCTCGGGCCGGGTCGCGATGCATTGACCATCAGTGGCGGCAGGGGCAATGCAACGCCTTCTCGCGTGTTCTACGTGACGACCGCATCGCTGACAGTCGAAAACCTGACCATTGCCAACGGCGAGTCGCCGTCGGGTGAATCCGGTGGTGGCATACGTACCTGTTGCGGCGCCGGTTTGACACTGGCGCATGTCACGGTGCGTGACAGCAAATCGGATTTTGCAGGTGGTGGTATCGCCAGCGGCGGGCCGCTAAACCTGAGCGACACCGTGATCAGCGGCAATACGGCTGCACAGTCGTCCGGTACATTTCTGACCTTCGGTGGTGGCCTTTATGTCGAGGTCGGCAGCGCCACGCTTGAGCGGGTTCGAATCAGTGGCAATACCGTCGGCAGCCCCTCTGGTGAGCCGGGTGTTGGAGGCGGAGTATTCGTGCGCAGTCCGGCAACGGCGAACTTCACCGACAGCACGATCGAGGGCAATTTCGCACCCAGTACCACCTTCAGCACCAACTACAATCCATATCCCGCAGGCCTGGGCGGACAGGGCGCCGGCCTTTTCTCTGCCGGCACATCCACACTGATGCGCTGCACCGTGGACTTCAATCAGTCCCATTTCCAGGGGGCCGGCATTTTCAATCTTGGCACGCTGAAGATCTTCAATTCGACCATCGCCTCCAACCAGACTGTCAATGGCGGGACTTTCAGTCTCGGTGGCGGCATCTTCAATGGCTCTGCCAACGGCTTTGGCTACGGAGTCAATCTGCAGCTGGTCAACAGCACCCTGTACGGAAATAGTGCGTCAGCAAGCGGGGGCGGCGGACTCTACAACGAGCACGCCGACGCCAATGCGGTGGTGCTGGCCAACACGGCATTCGGCCACCAGGGCGCCGGTCAGGTCGGTGGCGATATCGTCAGCACCAGCAGCAGCCCACCCGATGCAAGTTCGACCTTTGTCGAAGGCAGCTCCGCTGCCGGGCTGGTCAATGGCAGCAACGGCAATATAGTGCAGCAGGATGCGGGCTTTGATGCGCTGGGCCATTGGGGCGGTGTCACGCAAACCGTGCGGATTCTGCCCACCAGCCCGCTGCGCGATAGTGGTTCGAATGCGCTTGCAGTGGATGCTGGCTTGACGCCGCTGGCGCATGATCAGCGCAACGCAACCTCAATTCCGCGTATCTACGGCGGCGTGGTGGATATCGGTGCCTTCGAATTTGCCAACGACCTGCTGTTTCGGGACGGCTTCGACGGTTCGCCCTGAAGGCTTCAGCGAGACAGGACCGTTTGTCCGCCGCTGATAACCGTTGCAGCCAGCTGACCGCCGATCCAGTAGGCTAGCTCGGCCGGCTCGTGGGCGTCCCAAAGGACGAGGTCCGCCCTTTGACCGACCGCAAGCGCGCCGCGGTCATCCAGGCCCAGCGCACGAGCAGCATTGACGGTGGCACCGCGAAGCGCCTCGGAGGGGGTAAGCCGGAACAGCGTGCAGGCCATGCTCATGGCCAGGCGCAGAGACAGCAAGGGCGAGGTGCCTGGATTGAGATCGGAAGCGACGGCCATCGGCACGCCATGTGTGCGCATCGTCCGCACTGGCGGAAGCTGCGTCTCGCGCAAAGCGTAGAAGGCACCTGGCAGCAGCACCGCCACCGTACCGGCGGCAGCCATCGCCCTGATCGCGCTCTCGTCGGCGTATTCCAGATGGTCGGCGGACAAACCGCCGAATTCGGCCACCAGGCTGGCCCCACCCTGGTTGGAAAGCTGCTCGGCATGCAGTTTGACCGGCAAGCCGTGGCTGCGCGCGGCCTCGAACACCCGGCGCATCTGCGTCCGGTTGAACGCGATATTCTCGCAGAAGCCGTCCACGGCATCGGCCAGGCCTTCGCTGGCAATCGCCGGCAGCATCTCGTTGCAGACGATATCGAGGTAGGCGTCGGGCCGATCGGCGAATTCCGGGGGCAGGGCATGTGCCCCGAGAAAGGTGGTGCGCACGCTGATGCCAAGCTCGCTGCCGATGCGACGGGCGACACGCAGCATCTTGATTTCGTTTGCCGGGTCGAGCCCGTAGCCCGACTTGATCTCGATGGTGGTGACCCCGTCGGCAAGCAGGGCGCGGGCACGCGGCAGGCTCTGTTGCAGCAGCGCATCCTCGCTGGCGGCGCGGGTGGCACGAATGCTGGCTATGATGCCGCCACCAGCGCGAGCAATGGCCTCGTAGCTTGCGCCCTCGAGTCGTTGCTCGAATTCGGCCATGCGGTTGCCGGCAAAAACCAGATGGGTATGGCAGTCGATCAGACCGGGGGTCAGCAGGCGTCCTCCGGCGTCGATGACAGTGTCATCCGGCCGCAGTGCATCCGCGGGCATTGCAGTCATGTCGCCGATCCAGGCTATCCGACCATCACGCCAGCACACGGCGCTGTTCGCACGAGTCTCGGTACTGCCCTGGTCAAGTGTGGCAATCGTCGCGTTGATGATTGCGCCAGCGCTCACGATCGGCTTTCCTCGTCCCAGTCGCCCTTCTCGGGATCGGCGATCTCCTCCATGCCCTTCTGCTCGGGCGGGTCGGAGGCACGTTCGTAGCCGGCAATGGCGCGTTCGGCGAAGGCGCGATAGACCGGCGTGCGGCAGGCCAGGGATGAAATGCCTCGCGCAAGCAGACACACTGCAAGCAGGGGGACAACCATGTTGTGGTTGGCCGTCAGCTCAAGCGAAATGACGGCGGCGGTGATCGGGGTTTGCGTGACCCCGGCCAGAAACGCGGCCATGCCAAGCAGCACCACCGCCGAATGATCCGCAGCCGGCAGCCAGTTGGCGAGGGTATTGCCCATGCCGGCACCCACGGTCAGTGCCGGGGAGAAGATGCCACCGGGAATGCCAGCCCAGTAGGAAAGAATGTTGGCGCTCAGCTTCATCAGGCCGAAGGGTGCAGGCGCCGTCGTGGTGGCCTGCACCAGGGCGTGGGCCTGGTCGTAGCCCGTGCCGTAGATCTGGCCGCCGCTGACTATGCCGATCGCGGCCAGCGCCAGGCCGCAAGCCAGCGCAAACCAGACCGGCCAGCGCTTGCGCAACGCCGCAATCCGGGCCAGCGGACCGTGTTCAAGCAGGATCAGACGGGAATACAGTCCACCGCCGATGCCACCGCAAATACCGCACAGCAGCACCGCCAGCCAGCTCTGGCCCAGCGGCAGCTGGGTATTGACCAGGCCGAAATACGAATAATTGCCCATGAGGCCCAGCGACACCACACCGGCAAAAATGACCGTGGTGAGGATGATGCCGCTGACGCGGTGTTCGTAAGCGCCGGCCAGCTCCTCGATGGCAAACACGATTCCGGCCAGTGGGGTATTGAACGCCGCAGCAAGCCCGGCGCCACCGCCGGCAAGAATGAAACGCGATGCCTGGCGCGGGTTGTCGAATCCGAAGCGCTGACCGAGCCAGTACATCAGACCCGCGCCGACATGCACTGTCGGCCCCTCGCGACCGATGGAGGCGCCGGCTGCCAGGCCAACAAGGGTCATCAACATCTTGCCCAGGGCGACGGGCAGGGCCAGCAGGCGGTGGCGGAACTGACGATCATCCACGCTGATGGCGGCGATGACCTCGGGAATGCCGCTGCCGCGGGCTGCCGCCAGCCGGCCACGCGTGGCAAAAGCCAGTGACGCGAACACCACGGGCGTCAGCACCAGGGGCAGATAGGGCGAAATGGCCAGCAGGTATTCAAACAGTTCGTAGGCCAAAGTCGCCAGCTTGGCGAAGGCAATGGCGGCCAGGCCCACCAGGACACCGCCCATCCACAAGGCAAGCCGGCGCTGCCACTGTGCCGGGGCGAAAAACTCATGGCCGAGGAGCACCCGGAATCGGCGGTAGCTGCTGTTGGCGGGTTTGCGGGGCATCCCCCCATTATCTCAGACAACACCGGTCGCAGTCATGCACGCAGACGCGTTCCGGACTTGTGTGGCAGACTTGGCGCTTTATTGACACGGGATCGTCAGCGTGACGAATCAATATCTTCATGCGTCAGACTTGTGGCTGGACGGTCGCTGGCAAAGTGGTGCCCGCCTGGAGCTCGGCAACCACGGCCGGATCGCGGGCATTGCCACCGGCGCACCGGAATCCGATTCGCAGCTTCTGGGCAGGTATGTACTGCCCGGTATGCCGAATGCGCATTCGCATGCCTTTCAGCGGGCCATGGCCGGGCTGGCCGAACGGCGCCAGCGTGACCACGAGAGCTTCTGGTCCTGGCGTGAAGTGATGTATGCCTTTGCCGAGCGCATCGGCCCCGATGACCTGCGCGCGATAGCCAGCCAGCTGTATCTGGAGATGCTCAAGGCCGGCTATACCAGAGTCTGCGAGTTTCACTACCTTCATCGGCAACCCGACGGACGTTCCTACGCGGATCCGGCAGCGATGTCCCAGGCGCTGATCGACGCTGCTCGTGAGGTCGGCATCGGCCTGACCCTGTTGCCGGTGCTCTACATGACTGGGGGTTTTGACGGACGTGAGCTGGGCCCGAAGCAGAAGCGGTTCGGACTGGAGATGGACGCCTACCTCCATCTGATCGAGACCTTGCACAAGCAGGACGATGCCATGGTGAGTATCGGCGTGGGCCTGCATTCGCTGCGCGCCGTGCCCGCCGATGCCCTGCGCATCGTGCTGGATTCCCAGGTAACGCGCGACATGCCCGTACACATTCACATAGCCGAGCAGCTTGGCGAAGTGCAGGATTGCCTGGCGCTGAGGAACGCGCGCCCGGTCGAGTGGTTGCTGGAGCATGCCGACGTAAACCAGAACTGGTGCCTGGTGCATGCCACCCATGTCACGCCCGCAGAAGTGCGCAAGCTGGCCGCAAGCAAGGCCACGGTGGGTCTGTGCCCGACTACCGAAGCCAATCTCGGCGATGGCCTGTTCCCCCTGGCCGAGTATCTGGCCGCCGACGGGCATATTGCCATTGGCTCGGACTCCAACGTATCGGTATCACCGGTCGAGGAGTTGCGCTGGCTCGAATACGGCCAGCGTCTGACCAGGGGCAAGCGCCACGTCGCCAGCGACTCGCACGACAGCGTCGGCGAGACACTGTGGCACGCTGCACTCGGCGGAGGGCAGCGCAGCTGCGGTCAGCCAGCGGCACTGGATACCGGCTCATCGGCCGACCTGATCGTGCTGGATGAAACCTCGCCGCTACTGGCAGGGCACGGCGCCAACACCCTGCTCGACAGTTTCCTGTTTGCCGGCAACACGCCGCTGGTGCGCGACGTGATGGTGGCCGGCCAGTGGCGCGTGCGCGGGTTTCACCACGACAGCGAAGCGCGCATTGCAGAGAACTTTCGCAGCACGCTGAAACGACTGCTGGATCACTGAACGCCCCAGTCGCTCACCCGCGGGAGCGGCTGCCGGAGGCGCGAAAACGACCTCGTGGCAAGACGCCCGCGTCAGTGCGCGGCGCTGGCTGATGGCGTGGTGCCGGCTTGGCCTGCGGACACTTCGCCGGCCTTCAGTGCGTCCCGGAATGGCGCCATGCTGCCGTCGTTGGGCTGTGGCTTGATGCGCAGCAGGTGCGTCATCAGCGGATACACGTCCACATTCGGGAATTCCGCAATGGTGACACCTTGACGGAAAGCCGGACCATGGGCAATGAACAGCGCACGCATCAACGGATTGGCGTTGTCGTAACCGTGCTCGCCCAGGCTCATGGGCCGCTTGCGGCGTTTGAGGTAGCCGCGATTGCTGATCTGCCAGCCAACATCGGCAAGACAGGAGATTTCCGGCACACGTGCATTGCTGCCGTAGTGGAATCGGGCGGGAATATGCTTGCGGTCCCAGCAGGTCATGTGATCGTGTCGACCGAGCAGTTTGCGGCGGATGCTTTTGGAATAACCGGGCCTGGGGTTGAAGCCGGCCAGGATGCCCATCGCCACGGCGCGTACATGTCTCAGGTCGATCAGGTCGTCCATGATCACTACGTGCCCCTTGGGTACGGCAGCCATGCCGTGATCAGACACCACGATGATGTTGATGTGCCGGTACAGGCCGCGCGCCAGCAGACCGGTCAGCAGCCGGGACATGGCACTGTCTACCTTGCGGATGGCAGCGTCCACTTCATCCGTATCGGGACCATGCTCGTGCCCGGCGTGATCGACATCATCAAAGTACAGAGTAAGGAAGGTAGGGCGCTGCGCGGGCGGCAGATCCAGCCAGGCAAGGATCTGGTCGACGCGTTGCGCAGGTGTCACGCGACCGTCGTACAGATGCCAGTAGTCGGGCCTGAGCCCGTGGATCTCCGCCTCCGATCCCGGCCAGAACATCGTGCCGGTCTTCAGGCCTTGCCGGTCGGCGCTGACCCAGATGGGTTCGCCCTCGGCCCACCACTGCGGCATCTGCACCGCCTTGCGATTGGACAAGGAGAACTTGCCCAGCGCGGGGTCGTACATGTTGTTGTTGACGATGCCATGGTGATCCGGATACAGGCCGGTGACCAGGGTGTAGTGATTGGGGAAGGTCAGCGAAGGGAAGGACGGCTGCATGGCCTCGGCACGCACGCCATTGGCGGCCATGCTGCTCAAGGTGGGCGACTGCTTGCGCTCGAGATAGTCGCTGCGGAAACCATCGATGGAGATCAGGAGCAGCGGCGTACGCGCAGCCTCTGCCGGCAGGACTGCCTGCGCGGCGCCGGCCGGCTGAGGAGCGACGCGGGTACCTGGCTGCACCGCGCAACCAGCGAGGAGTGTGGCAAGTGCAAGGGCAATCGTGCAGCGCAAGGCAAGTCCGGTAGGCATGGCCGAGTTTCCGATATCTGAAGATCCAGTCGCACATGATGCGCCAGAATGATGACGATTTCATGTGATACAGGTCATGCGGCGAGCTTGGTTATACTGGCCGGCATCGAAATTGGAGCAAACCCATGAGCGCACCCACACGCACCGATGCGACGCGCGAGATTCATCCGCCGCGCGGCACCGATCTGAGCTGCCGCAACTGGCAGATCGAGGCCGCCTACCGCATGATCCAGCACAACCTCGATCCCGAGGTGGCCGAAAATCCGGCCGAGCTGGTGGTGTATGGCGGCATCGGTCGTGCCGCGCGCAACTGGGAGTGCTTCGACGCCATACTGAAAAGCCTGCGTGAACTGGACGAGGACGAGACACTGCTGGTGCAGTCCGGCAAGCCGGTCGGGGTGTTCAGGACGCATCTTGATGCCCCGCGTGTGCTGATCGCCAACTCCAACCTGGTGCCAGCCTGGGCCAACTGGGAGCACTTCCACGAGCTGGACAGGAAGGGCCTGATGATGTACGGCCAGATGACTGCCGGGTCCTGGATCTACATCGGCAGCCAGGGCATCGTGCAGGGCACCTACGAGACCTTCGTGGAGATGGGCCGGCAGAGCTACGGCGGCAATCTCAAGGGCAAATGGATACTGACCGCCGGCCTTGGCGGCATGGGCGGCGCACAGCCGCTGGCCGCCAGCCTGGCCGGCGCCTGCAGCCTCAACATCGAATGCCAGCAGAGCCGCATCGACTTTCGCCTGAAGACCCGCTATGTCGATGAGCAGGCTGATGATCTGGACGACGCGCTGGCGCGCATCGACAAGTACACCGCAGCGGGCGAGGCCAAATCCATCGCCCTGCTGGGCAACGCCGCCGAAATCCTGCCGGAGCTGGTGAAGCGCGGCGTCAGGCCCGACGCGGTCACCGACCAGACCAGCGCCCACGACCCGGTCAATGGCTACCTGCCGCTGGGATGGACGGTCGAACAATGGTTCGAGCGTCGCCAGTCCGATCCGGAGGGCACCCGTGATGCCGCCAAGCAATCCATGAAAACCCATGTCGAGGCCATGCTCGCCTTCCATGAGCAAGGTATCCCCACCTTCGACTACGGCAACAACATCCGCCAGATGGCCAAGGACGAAGGCTGCACGAACGCCTTCGACTTCCCCGGCTTTGTGCCCGCCTATGTGCGACCGCTGTTCTGCCGCGGCATCGGCCCGTTCCGCTGGGTGGCACTGTCCGGTGACCCGGAGGACATTTACAAGACCGACCAGAAGGTCAAGGAACTGATCCCCGACGACAAGCACCTGCACAACTGGCTGGACATGGCCGAGCAACGCATCAGCTTCCAGGGCCTGCCATCGCGCATCTGCTGGGTCGGTCTGGGCCAGCGCGACAAACTCGGCCTGGCCTTCAACGAAATGGTCCGCAATGGCGAACTGAAAGCTCCGGTCGCGATCGGTCGCGATCACCTCGATTCGGGTTCCGTCGCCAGCCCCAATCGCGAAACCGAGGCCATGAAGGACGGCAGCGATGCCGTCAGCGACTGGCCCATCCTCAACGCATTGCTCAACACCGCCAGCGGCGCCACCTGGGTCAGCTTTCACCACGGCGGCGGCGTCGGCATGGGCTACAGCCAGCACGCCGGCCTGGTGATCGTCTGCGACGGCAGCGAAGCGGCCGACAAGCGCATCGCCCGCGTGCTCTGGAACGACCCCGCTTCCGGCGTCATGCGCCACGCCGACGCCGGTTATGAAGACGCCATCGACTGCGCCAAAGAACAGGGCCTGAAACTGCCGATGGTGTGACGGATTTCGCACGCAAGCCGCCAGCCCTGCAACCGCCATCCCGGCGCAGGCGGGAAGCACCTTGCAGCAGCCGAGCGGCTGGTCATCCAGGGCGAAAACAGGGAGAAGCAGCCAATGTCCGGTTTTTGAGTGCTGCGCACCACACCAGGACGGATCCCGACCTGCGCCCACTGCTGTCCGGAATGACCGGCCACGGACGACTGAACCCGCCAATCCGGGTATTCGTCATTCTGCGCGGAGCCGGAGGCGCAGTCGCAGAATCCATGCCGAACAAGTACCTGGCACATCATGCAGCGCGCAGAATGACCGGTGGTTTGTCTACCCGTTCAATGTCGAGTCGCGTGTCGCCGCGGTGCTCGAGACTCGGTACTACGCCTTGGCTCTCGGCAATATTCGGGACTTTTCCCCGGACAGCGGTCGGCCTGCGCCGGGATCACGAGCCTTTGCGATACTGACGAAGGCCGACGGCGCGCATCCTGTGCTTGCTGCGTGAACGGCGCAATGTGACAGCGGATACGGCCTTGCGACTGGCGCTTTGTGTCGAGAAGACTGATGTCGGCCTTCCATCCTGGATCGCGGGCATGGCCCGCTCCTGCGGTTGCATTGCGCCTCGTGCGTCCGCGTGTGGCAGTGTAGAGTGAGGCGGTATTCAGTTCAACCCATGCACCATACGATTTGGCGGAGTTCACCATGAGCGTTTTCTCTCGTAGCATCGAGTCAGCGGCCACGCGCGGCAGGACGGCCCGTGTGGTTTTGGCCACAGCATTGATATTTGCAATGGCTGCCGTGAGCGCGCAGGAAACGCGCAGCGATTCGGTACCACCGCCGCAGGACACGCCATATCCCGGCACCATTGGCTTGCAGGTGGATGCCAGCGACACGCAGCAGGGCATATTCCGTGTGCGCGAGACTGTTCCCGTCAAGCCCGGCGCATTGACGCTGCTGTACCCGCAATGGATCCCCGGCAATCATTCGCCCACCGGGCCCATCGCCATGCTGGCCGGGCTCAGGATCACGGCCAACGGCGAGCCGCTGAAGTGGAGACGCGACGAGTACAACGTGTACGCCTTCCACCTGGAGGTGCCTGAAGGGGTGGCCTCGCTTGACGTGCAGTTCCAGTACCTGTCACCGCGCCTGGGCGGCTTCGAGATTACCGACCGCATGATGGCCATGGACTGGAGCAGGACGGCGCTGTATCCGGCTGGCTACTTCGCGCGTGCCATCACCGTGGCGCCCAGCGTGACTCTGGCGAAGGACTGGCAACTGGGTACCGCGCTGGAGACTGCATCGCGCAGCGGCGACACCGTCACGTTCAAGCCGGTGACGTTCAATACGCTGGTCGATTCGCCGGTCTACGCCGGACGCCACTTCAAGCGCGTCGACCTCAACCCGGGCGGGCCGGTGCCGGTCCACCTGGACATTGTTGCCGATGCACCCAAATACCTCGAGATGACACCGGACCAATTGCAGGCGCATCGCAATCTGGTAACCCAGGCACTGAAACTTTTCGGCTCGCACCACTACGATCATTACGATTTTCTGTTGTCGCTTTCCGAGGTGCTGGCCGGCAACGGTACCGAGCACCACCAGTCCAGCGAGAATGGCCTGGGCACCGACTACTTCACGGGTTGGGCCGAGAACGCGCCAGACCGCGACCTGCTTGCGCACGAGTTCGCCCATTCGTGGAATGGCAAGTTTCGCCGGCCCGCGGATCTGTGGACCCCCAACTTCAATGTGCCGATGGGCGATTCGATGCTGTGGGTATACGAGGGCCAGACCCAGTACTGGGGTCTGGTGCTGACCGCTCGTGCCGGCATGTGGACGCCGCAGCAGTTCCGTGACGCGCTGGCAATGTACGCGGCCAAGTACGAGCGCAACCGACCCGGTTTCAAGTGGCGTACGCTGGAAGACACCACCAACGACCCGACCGCGGCGCGTCGCAGGAGCCTGCCGTATCGCAGCTGGCAGATGAGCGAGGAGTACTACAGCGCTGGCCAGATGATGTGGCTGGCGGCTGATGCCCGGATACGCAAATTGACGCAGGGCCGCAAGTCACTGGATGACTTCGCCCGGGCCTTTTTCGGGGTCGACAACGGCAGCTTCGCCGTAAATACCTACCGGTTTGATGACGTGGTCGCGGCACTGAACGGCGTGGTCAGGCATGACTGGGCAGGCTTTTTGCACAAGCATGTCGATACCCTCGATCCGCCCCTGCTGGGCGGTCTTGCCGCCAGTGGCTGGAAACTGGTCTACACCGACCAGCAAAGCGCATTCGAGAAGCAGTACGACAGCCGCCCGGAATCCGCGCGCCACCTCTACAACTTCATCTGGTCAATCGGCCTGAGCATCAACAAGAAGGCGCAAGTCAATGACGTGCTGTGGGACGGCCCGGCGTTCAAGGCCGGAGTCAGTACCGGCGCCACCCTGGTCGCGGTCAACGGCCAGGACTACTCGACCGAGGTGCTGAAGGATGCAATTGCCGCGGCCAGGGACAGCAAGTCACCCATAAAG
>CAVTJF010000006.1:0-13038 GCA_963734945.1 uncultured Gammaproteobacteria bacterium | reverse complement strand
GCCCCTGCTCGACGACGCCGATCCCGCGGACAAGGACGCAGCGTCACGGGAGGACGTACAGGACCAGGCACAGGAATGACCCAGATCAAGCGGCGGCCGTGCCCGTACAGCTAAGCTCGGCGACATGAGCAGCAAGCAATGCAAGTCACTGGGCCTGACCGAAGTCGGAATCCGACTGCTGGTTGACACTTTCTATGACCGTATTCAGGTGCATCCGGACCTCGGCCCGGTGTTCGAGGAGGCGGTTTCCGACTGGCATGCGCACCGGCAGCGACTGACACAATTCTGGTGTTCGGTTGCCCTCGGTGCGCGCAGCTATCGGGGCAACCCGCTGGCCATGCACCGGGCGTTGCCGATAGGCACGCGCCATTTCCGCCAATGGCTGGCGCTGTGGCGCACCACCAGCCACGAGGTGCTCGGCATCCCCCTCGGCACGCACATGCACGACCATGCCCGGCGTATTGCGCGCGGCATGCAGATGGGCCTGGGCCTGATACCAGGGCCGCGAGACGCTCCGGGCGTTGCCGGTAACAGCCCGTCATTGGCGAGCGATCATGGTGCTGGCTGATCACTATGTCCAGATTCGCGCGCTGCATGTGAGCAGCGTCGTCCTCAGCGGCACGCTGTTTGCCGCGCGCGGCCTGCTGATTCAGGGCGGCCGCTGCCGGCTGGCACAATCGGCCGCGGTGCGCTATCTCAGTTACGCCATCGACACGGTGCTGCTGGCCTCGGCCCTGCTGCTGGTCGCCATCCTGCCTCGGGCCATGTTTGCCAACGGCTGGCTGGCGGTCAAGCTTGTGCTGCTGGTGGTGTATGTGCTGCTGGGTACCTATGCGCTGAAGCGCGGACGCACTCCCCGCATTCGCCGTGCCTGCTACGTCGCCGCACTGACCACCTTCGTGCTGATTGTCGGGGTTGCCATGGCGCATCAGCCGCTTGGCTGGCTGTACCTCTGGCTTCCCCGAGCGTGACTGCCGTGACCGACCGGAATCCGCAATGAACCCGGAGCCGACTGCCCATCCACCCATGTGCCGTGCGTCCAGGCAATGGGAAAACCAGGCCGTACGATGCCTCATGCAGGAGTCGGCGCGCTCTGCCGACACCCACCTTCTCAAGCTGGACCTGCCCGGCTTTCCGCACATCGACTTCTACTTCAAGGATGAGGCATCGCATCCCAGCGGCAGCCTGAAGCACCGCCTGGCGCGGTCGCTGTATCTGTATGCGCTGTGCAACGGTCGCTTGCGCCAGGGCCAGGCCGTGGTGGATGCCTCATCGGGCAGCACCGCCATCTCCGAAGCATGGTTCGCGCGCCTCCTGGGCCTGCAGTTCACTGCAGTGATGCCAACCGCCACCGCGCCGCGAAAGATTCGTGATGTGCAGGCGCTGGGCGGCCGCTGCGATCTTGTCGACGATCCCGCGCAGGTACAGGCGCGCGCTGTCGAACATGCCCTTGCTGGTGCCTGCCATCTCGACCAGTTCGGGCTGGCCGAACGCGCTACCGACTGGCGCGGCAACAACAACATCGGCGACTCGATCATCCAGCAGATGAGCGGCGAAACCCATCCGGTGCCGGCCTGGATCGTTTGCGGCGCGGGCACCGGTGGCACCTCGGCAACGCTGGGTCGAAACCTGCGCTACCGGCGACTCGACACGCGCTTGTGCGTGGCCGAACCGGCAGGCTGCGCATTCGCACGCGGCTGGCAGCGCGGCGACCGTGACGCCATTGCCGAGCAGGTCACCCTGATCGAAGGTATCGGACGGCAGAGCGTGGAACCGGGCTTCATGTTCGACGTCGTTGATCAGGTCATCGAGGTCGCCGACGGCGCCTCGGTCGCCGCGGCGCGGCTGCTTGAGGAACTGCTCGGTCATCGCTACGGCGGATCATCGGGCACCAACCTCGTCGCCTGCCTGCAGCTGGCCAGCAGCATGCGCCAGCGCGGCGAAAAGGGAAGCATCGTCAGCCTGCTGTGTGATCGGGGCGAGCGCTACGATGAAACCCTGTTCGATGACGACTGGCTCGCGCATCGCGGTGTATCGCATGGACCATGGCAGCAGGTGCTTCGCACCTGCGTCAGGGCAGGCAGCCTGGGCGCCGGGCCATAGTGGCGCGCGGGCGTCACCGCGTGGAGCCAAGTCCAAAAAAGCCGGTGATGCACGGCGGTTGCTGCCGCCCGCGCCGCCTGGTCCTGCACACGCGGTGTGCAGCTCATTGCCGACAGTTGATCGAAGTCAATGGCTGGCGCTTACAACGGGATTACGCTACTCGCACCACTCATTTGCCACCACCGGCCTGGCCGAGGGAGATGGAGTCGATGCAGGACTTCCCGCATCTTTACCGTGTTTCAGCAGAGAGTGGCGTGGCAGGCGTCGTCGGGCTGTCCTCGCCGCACCTGCCCACCCTGCAGACCACGGCACCACCCGAGTTCGGCGGCGATCCGGGCTACTGGTCACCCGAGACGTTGCTGGTAGCAGCGGTTGCCGACTGCCTGATTCTCAGCTTTCGCGCCGTGGCGCGGGCATCAAGGCTGGAATGGCACACCCTGCAATGCGATGTGGAGGGAAAGCTGGAGCGCCCGGATCGTGTCACCCTGTTCAGCCGCTTTGATCTGCGCGCCCGGCTGCAGATCAGCCATGCGGAGGATCGGGACAAGGCCCGGCGGTGCCTGGAGAAAGCCAAGCAGGCCTGCCTGATCACCAACTCCCTCAATGCCGAGACACAGCTGCACCATGAAATCGACGTGGTTGAATCGGCATGATCCGGCCGTTGCTCAGACCGCACCGTCCACCGTTGCGCCGGGCGCGCAACTCAAAGGCGGCTTGCTGCCTTCCTTCGATGCAGTGCATAGCTGTGCAGCAGCCAGCCTGTGATGGCGCCAGCCACAAGAAGCAGCACGTACAGCAGTGCGCCCGACATGGACAGAGTCCAGAAGAGAAAATGAAGCGTCGCGATGCCCGTGTTCTGTGCCACGAACACCATGGCAGTCGCGATCAGAATCAGGCTCAGGATCAATTTGCCGCTCATGTGCAATCCTCCCGTCAGGAAAAAGAAGCGCGCTACCGGAGGCGTATCCGCTGCCGGCGCGGTCTTGTGCTAGTGCGCAGTGTCGCCTCCGTCGATCACCAGCTCGCTGCCGATGACAATTTTCGATTCGTCCGATGCCAGACAGACCACGCCCCAGGCAATGTCGTCCGGTTCACCCATGTGGCCCAGCGGATGCAGTTTGTCGATTTCGCCACGTGCGGCATCGATGTCGGTAGCACCACTGTCGCGCAGGAAATGGTCGACCATGGGTGTCCGGATGAGCCCGTGGATGGAGGGCAGATTGATGATGCTTCCCTGGTCCGCCCGTTGCATGTGCGGGACGGCACGTGTGGCGCCAGGAAAGACCCCCTTCACATTGATCGCCTGAACGCGACCCAGCCCGGAGACGGCACCGGCAACACTACAGGTCTTGTTCTGCAATCGGTTCAGGGCACGTGCTCCTCATGGCCGATATGGCATGACCGAGTGTATCCGGATCATGGTTTCGGGCAGTTGATCCAGGTCAGATCCCGCTCCCGCGGTGACGTTTCATGCCACGCCAGCGGCGTCACCGACCGGCTGGCTGCCGGTCCCGCAGTAGATGTTGTGCAGCGCCAGCATGACGCGCTGTGACGGGCCAGGCCGCAGGGCATACCAGATGGTTTGCGCCTCGCGGCGCGTGCCGACAATGTCGCGATCGCGCAGTCGCCCCAGATGCTGGGACAAGGCGGACTGGCTTAGATCCGGCAGACAAGCGTTGATCTGGCCAACGGTCATTTCGCCGTCCACCAGCAGACACAGGATCCGCAGCCGATGCGCATTGCCGAGTGATTTCAGCAGTTGTGACGCCTCTTCCGCCCGCTCCTTGATCAGGGACATGTCCGGCAACGCTGCCACGGCACTGCCGCCACCATCGACGTTTGCCGCTGGCTGCACATCCGCCTTGACTTGTTCAACTTTTTTCATCTAATTTAGTTTACTCTAATTTAGTTTTATGTAATACTCAACCAACAGGCGCCCGCTGTCAAGTACGGCTTGCAACACCGCCTGACCACCCGTTCCGGATTCGGAGTGTACGCATCATGGCAAACATCATCATTCTAGGCGCAGGTCTCGGCGGCATGTCCGCCGCATATGAAATTCGCGATGCCGTCGGCAAGGAGCACACCATCACCGTGGTCGGTGACGGGCCGATGTTCAATTTCACCCCCTCCAATCCGTGGTTGGCGGTTGGCTGGCGCAAGGCCGAAGATATCCGCCTTGATGTCACCCGGCCGGTCGAGTCGCGCAACATGCGCTTCGTACCGACACCGGCCGCCAAGGTAGTCCCGGAGTCAAACCGTATCGATCTGACGGACGGCAGCAGCCTCGAGTACGACTACCTGGTGATTACCACCGGCCCACGGCTGGCCTTCGAACGGATCCCGGGCAGCGGTCCGGAGGGTTTCAGCCAATCGGTGTGTACCGGGCCGCATGCCGAAAAGGCCTGGCAGGCCTACCAGGAATTTCTGAAAAACCCGGGTCCGGTGATCGTGGGCGCGGTGCAGGGCGCGAGTTGCTTCGGACCGGCCTACGAATTTGCGATGATCATCGACACCGATCTGCGCCGGCGCAAGCTGCGCGACCGCGTACCGATGACCTTCGTCACCTCCGAACCGTACATCGGCCACATGGGCCTGGGCGGAATCGGCGACTCCAAGGGCCTGCTGGAATCGGAGTTGCGGCAACGACACATCAAGTGGCTCGACAACGCGCGCATCACTTCGGTGGAGGCGGGCAAGATGCATGTCGAGCAGGTCGACGAACAGGGCGAGGTGGCCAGGTCGCACGAACTGCCCTTCTCCTATTCCATGCTGATTCCTCCCTTTGCCGGCGTTGACGCCGTGCAGGGGATCGACGGGCTGGTCAACCCGGGTGGCTTCATCCTGATTGACGAGCACCAGCGCAACCCGAAGTACCCGAACATCTTTTCCGCCGGCGTGTGCGTCGCCATTCCGCCGGTCGAGGCCACTCCGGTCCCCACCGGCGCGCCCAAGACCGGGCTGATGATCGAGTCCATGGTCACCGCCATCGCCAACAATATCCGGGATGATCTGGCCGGAAAGCCGATCAGGGCCCGCGCCACCTGGAACGCGATGTGTCTGGCCGACATGGGCGACAGCGGCTTCGCGTTCATCGCCCTGCCGCAGATCCCGCCGCGCAACGTGACCAAGTCCATGACCGGCAAGTGGGTTCATCTGGCCAAGGTGGCCTACGAGAAATACTTCCTGCGCAAGATGCGCAAGGGCCAGGCCGACCCGATATACGAAAAGATCATCATGAAGGCCTTTGGTATCGACCGATTGAAGCCGCCGCAGGACGCTGACTGAACTCGCGTGGTCAAGCGGCACACCACTGCTGACCACGCACATCTCGACATACCGCGAATCGGGCAGATGTGTTCGCTGCCGCACTCACGGACCGGCAAACCTCTCCCGCAACCTGGAGTAACAAGACATGAACATTGATCGCATGGTGCTGACCTTCGCCGGAAGCATGATCATCATCAGCGTGGCCCTGGGATACTTCCTGTCGCCCTGGTGGCTGCTGCTGACCCTGTTTGTCGGCGCCAACCTGTTGCAGTCCTCGTTCACCGGCTTCTGCCCGCTGGCGATGATCCTGCGTCGACTCGGCGTCGCGCCGGGCTGCGCATTTCCTTCCGACAAGTGAGCCGCAGCGAAACTGGAGAGTCTCGATGTATTACACCGTGAACACCGACAAGTCCTTCGAGCAGGCCGCCACCGATCTGGATGCGGCGGTGAAGAGGCACGGCTTTGGCGTGCTGCATGTGCATGACCTGGGTACCACCTTGCGCGGCAAGGGCATCGACTTCGAGCACGACTGCAAGGTGTTCGAGGTATGCAACCCCGGCCAGGCGGCCAAGGTCATGGCGATCGACATGGACATGAACATGGCCCTGCCGTGCCGGATTTCGGTATGGCACAAGGATGGCCAGACCCGGATCGGCATGATCCGCCCGGCATGGATGCTGCAACAGCTCAACACGGACCCCGCACTGGCCGACATAGCCGGCGAAGTCGAGCAGGCGACGATCCGCATGATCGACGAGGCGAGTGGTTCAACATGAATGTGCGTCGCATCTTCCCGTTGCTGGCCGCGGTGCTGTCCAGCCTTGTTCTGGCTGCCTGCGGCAGTGAACCGCCACCGGCGGCCACCACCGGCAAGACGCCGGACCTGGCCGGCATCACCCTGACAACCCGCAATCAACCCGCCGAACAGCGCTGGGACGGGGTTGTCGAGGCGGTACAGCAGGCTACCCTCACGGCGCAGACCAATGCGCGAGTCGAGGCCCTGCCTCATGATGTCGGCGACGTGGTGGCCAAAGGCGACGTCCTGGTTCGCTTCAGCGACGTCGAGCAACAGTCGGCGCAGCGATCGGCGCAGGCACAGATTGCCGCGGCGCGCGCCAGTGCCGTCAATGCCGAAGCCGACTACAAACGCATCCGCGAGATCCACGCACGCGGCCTGGTGGCGACCGCGCAACTGGATCAGGCAAAGGCAGCACGCGATGCGGCGCAGGCGGCGCTCAATGCGGCGCGCGCGCAATCGCGCCAGATCGGGCAGCAAGTCGACTACACGGTTGTGCGCGCCCCGTACGCGGGCATTGTCACGCAGCGCTTTGTCGAGGTCGGCGAGGCGGTACAGGCCGGGCCGCCAAGTCCGCAAAAACTCATCGCGCTGGAATCACTGCAACAACTTCGTGTGCAGGTTCAGGTGCCGCAGAGCGCGATCGACGCGATACGCGACGGCAATCACGCGCAAATTGTGATGGCTGACGGCAGTCGGCTCGATGCGGCGCACCTGACCATTTATCCGTACGCCGATCCGGCCACGCACAGCTTCACCGTGCGCCTGCAGCTGGACGACGCGCCGCCGGGTCTTTATCCCGGCATGACCGTCAAGGTTGCCTTCGCCACGGGCAAGGCCGAGCGCCTGCTGGTACCGACGTCCGCCTTGTGGCACCAGGGTGAAGTGACCGGTGTCTACCTGATCGACGGCGCCACGGTGAGCCTGCGCCAGGTTCGTACAGGCGAGCGCTTCGGCGACCAGGCGGAGATCCTGTCCGGCCTGGCATCGGGCGAGACCATCGCCCGCGATCCGGCTGCGGCGCGGCAGTACCTGGCCCGTCAGCACGGGAATGAAGGGGCATGAGCAAGCATTTGGGTTTCTCGGGTCGCATTGCCCGCGCCTTCCAGGATTCGCCGCTGACGCCGGTTCTGGCCATTGCAGCGATCCTGCTGGGGCTGACTGCAGCGTTTATCACTCCGCGCGAGGAAGAGCCGCAGATCGACGTCACCATGGCCAATGTCATGGTGCCGTTCCCCGGCGCCGACGTGCACGACGTCGAGAATCTCGTGACCTATCCGCTGGAGAAGAAGCTCGATGAACTGAGCGGCGTCAAGCACATCTACTCGGTCAGCCGCCCGGGCATGGCCATGATCACGGTCGAGTTCAAGGTGGGCGTGCCGCGCCAGACAGCCATCGTGCGCCTGTACAACCAGGTGATGCAGAATCGCGACTTCGTGCCACCGGGACTGGGCGTAGGACAGCCGCTGATCCGCGCCATGGGCATCGACGACGTGCCGGTGATGGGCGTCACGCTGTGGAGCGACGACCCGGCACGCAGCCCCGCGCAGTTGGCCGAAGTGGCCCATTCGCTGGAGACGGCGCTCAAGCGCGTGCCCGGCACCCGCGACGTGTATACCATCGGTGCACCACAGCGCGCCGTAGTGGTGCAGCTGCAGCCGGCACGGCTGGCCGCCTACGGCCTCTCCATCAGTGACCTGGTCGGCTCGCTGAAAGCTGCCAACGTGGTCACCCAGGCCGGCGAACGGGTTTCCGGCGACCGCAACATACCCCTGACTGCCGGTACTTTCCTGGCCGATGCCACACAGATTCGCAGCCTGGTCATCGGCCTCAACCATGGCCAGCCGGTATTTCTCTCCGACGTGGCGCAGATCCATCGTGGCGCCGACCTGCCCGATCAGTACGCCTGGTTCGGCACGCCGCCGTCCCGGGGCGGCCCGGCCACCGGCGAAGCGCCGGCCGTGACCCTGGCCATCGCCAAGAAATCGGGTACCAACGCGGCCGACATCACCACCGAAATCAGGCAGCGCCTGAAGTCCTTGCGCGGCGCGGTGATTCCCACGGACGTCCACGCCGTGGTTACCCGCGACTACGGCCAGACCGCAACCGACAAGGCCAACAAGTTGATCGAGAAACTGGCCTTTGCCACCTTCTCGGTGGTTCTTCTGGTGCTCCTGGCGCTGGGCTGGCGCGAGGCCATCGTGGTCGGCAGCGCTGTCATCATCACCCTGCTGCTGACCCTGTTCGCCTCCTGGGCCATGGGCTTCACCATCAACCGCGTTTCGCTGTTTGCACTGATCTTCTCGATCGGCATCCTGGTCGATGACGCCATCGTGGTGGTCGAGAACATCCACCGGCACATGGCCCTCGGCGGGCGCAAGCTGCGCGAAGCCATTCCCGAAGCGGTTGCCGAGGTTGGCGGTCCCACCATCCTGGCGACATTCACGGTCATTGCGGCACTGCTGCCGATGGCCTTTGTTTCCGGGCTGATGGGGCCGTACATGCGGCCCATTCCGATCAACGCCTCGGCCGGCATGCTGTTGTCGCTGGTGGTGGCGCTGGTGGTCACGCCGTGGCTGGCGCTGCGTTTGATCCGTCATCACAAGCCGCATCACGCGCACGAGACGGACGCGCCCGCAGTGCAGGATTCGCATGTTGCCGCGCCCGCGGGCAGCCGTTTGCTGAAACTGTTCCAGCGCACCATGCAACCGTTCATTGATGGCCCACGCGCGACCAGGCATCGTCGCTGGCTGTTCGCGGCCATGGGCGTGCTGGTACTGGCCGCCGCCGGCCTGGTCGTGGTCAAGGCCGTGGTCATGAAAATGCTGCCGTTCGACAACAAGTCCGAATTCCAGGTGGTGGTCGACATGCCCGAGGGCACCACGCTCGAAACCACCAACGCGTTGCTGCAGAAGCTGTCCCATGTCGTGGCCAGGGTGCCGGAGGTGCGCAACTTCCAGGGCTATGCCGGCACAGCCTCGCCCATCACGTTCAACGGCCTGGTGCGCCAGTACTACCTGCGCAGCGGCGCCAATGTCGGCGACCTCCAGGTCGAACTGGTCGACAAGCACCAGCGCGACCGGCAGAGCCATGACATCGCCCGCGCCGTGCGCCCGGCCCTGCAGAAGATCGCCAGCCAGTACGGTGCCTCCCTCAAGGTGGTCGAGGTACCCCCCGGACCGCCGGTACTGGCGCCTATCGTGGCCGAAATCTACGGGCCCGATTATCCGACCTTGCGCAAGCTTGCCACGGACCTTGCCGGTGATTTCCACGCTGACAGCGACATCGTCGACATCGATACCAGCGTGGAAGCCGATTCACCGCGCGAAGTGGTGGTGGTCGACCGCGAGCGCGCCGCCCGCCTGGGCCTGGACCAGGCCAGCATTGCGCATGTGCTGAGCACCGCACTGCAGGGCCAGGACGCCACCTTCCTCATGGATGGCCAATCCCGCTACGCGGTGCCGGTGCGCCTGCGCCTGGCAGCTTCGGACCAGGCATCGATGGAACAGCTGCTGGCGCTGAAGGTACGCGCGCGCAACGGCAAGCTGGTGCCAATTTCCGAGGTGGTCACGGTGCGCAAGGCAGGCTGGGAGAAAACCATACGGCACAAGGACCTGCTGCCCTTCACCTTTGCCACTGGCGACGATGCCGGCAGCACCGACAGCCCGCTCTACGGCATGTTTTCGATGGTCGGCAAGCTCGGCGACCAGTCGCCGGGAGGGCACAAGCTGGCGCAATACTTCATCGACCAGCCCCCCACCGACAGTGCCTATGCGGTGAAGTGGGATGGCGAATGGCAGATCACCTACGAGACCTTCCGCGACATGGGCCTGGCCTATTCTGCGGGGCTGATCCTGATCTACCTGCTGGTGGTTGGCCAGTTCAGGAGCTACATCGTGCCACTGATCATCATGGCACCGATTCCGCTGACCATGATCGGGGTCATGCCCGGCCACGCCCTGCTGGGCGCCCAGTTCACCGCCACCTCGATGATCGGCATGATCGCGCTGGCCGGCATCATCGTGCGCAACTCGATACTGCTCATCGACTTCATCAACCACGCGATAGCCGCCGGACGACCGCTGCGCGAAGCGGTGATCGATGCCGCTGCCGTTCGTGCCAAGCCCATCGTGCTGACTGCCGTGGCCGCCATGATGGGCGGATTCTTCATCCTGTCCGACCCGATTTTCCAGGGACTGGCCGTGTCGCTGATCTTCGGCATACTGGTATCGACCGTGCTGACCCTGCTGGTGATTCCGCTGCTTTACTACGCATGGCTGGCACGGCACGATGCACGCCTGCCATCCGAGGAGCCGAACTCATGAGCGAGACTCAGACGATTGAATTGAGCCTGGAGCAGATCGAGGACTTCGAGTTCCGCATCCGCTTTGACGGCACCGACCTCGAGGCACTGGAGACCGACGAGCCGGCACCGCTGGGGCATGACGCCGGCCCCAACCCGACCCGCCTGTTGCTGGGCGCGGTTGCCAATTGCCTTGCCGCCAGCCTGCTGTTCGCCCTGCGCAAGTTCAAGAACGAACCCGGCAAGCTCAAGGCAAAAGCCAGCGCCAACATGCAGCGCAATGAGGACAAGCGCTGGCGCATCGCCGGCATGCAGGTAACGCTACAGCTTGCCGACAATGCCGACGCACTGGAGAAACTGCCACGCATTCTCGAGCAGTTCGAGAATTTCTGCGTGGTCACGCAAAGCGTGCGCCAGGGCATCGACGTGGATGTCAGCGTGCTGGCAGCCGATGGCGAGTGCGTGCACAGCACAAGGCAAACGACAGGCTGAGCAACACCGGCAGACCGCCGCCAGGTGTGTAACCCCACCAGGTTGTTCAGTGGAATGCGGCTGATGTGCGCATGGATATCCGTCGTCAGCTCGTCATCCTGGACGCCGCGCAGCGGCGATCCGGGATCCATTCTGATCTTGATGAGTGGCACCGTGAAGTGGAGTGAACAAATGGATCCCGGGTTCCGCCTGCGGCGGCCCCAGGATGACGAAAATGCCGATCCACAGCTCCCGCGCCACGTCCTGGGTGAACAACCTGATGAGAGATCGCACCTAGATGGTGCTGGAGTGGCGCGTCGGCACCTGCTGGTTGATGTAGGCATCAAAGCACATGGCGATATTGCGCAGCAGCAACCGACCGCGAGCGGTAACGTCAATGCGGCTTGCATCAATCTCGACCAGGCCGTCATCCTGCAGCGCGCGCAGCTGCCGCAGTGATTTGGCGAAGTAGAAACGGAAATCGAGGTTCTGCCTGGCTTCGAAGGCGGCAATATCCAGTCTGCCGTGGCACATCAGCTCGTTGATCAGTTCGCGCCGGATCAGGTCATCCTGGTTCAGCAGGACACCGCGCGCGATCGGCAACGTTCCATTGTCCAGGGCCATGTAGTAGCCGGGCAGGTCGCGGGCGTTCTGGCTGTAGCTGTCGCCAATGCGACTTATCGCGCTATTGCCCAGGCCAATGATGTCGCAGTGGCCGTGCGTGGAATAGCCCTGGAAGTTGCGCTGCAGGCTGCCATCACGTTGCGCCTTCGCCAGTTCATCGCTGCGGCGGGCGAAATGATCCATGCCGATGTAGACGTATCCGGCAGCCTGCAGCATCTCCAGCGAGAGTCCCAGCAAGGCCAGGCGCGTGGCAGGATCGGGCAATTGCTCGGCCTTGAGCTGCCGCTGCGCCTTGAACATTTCCGGCAGGTGCGCGTAGCCATATACGGCGATGCGGTCGGGGTCGAGGTCGATCACCTGCTGCAGGGTGCGCGCGAAGCCGTCCAGTGTCTGCAGCGGCAAACCATAGATGAGATCGACACTTGCCGAGCGAAACCCGGCTTCGCGGGCCGCGTCGATGACTTCGCCTGTCTGCTCCAGACTCTGAATACGGTTGACCGCCTTCTGCACTTCCGGATCGAAGTCCTGTATCCCCAGGGACAGGCGATTGAAGCCGATATCACCCATCGCCATCATGTAGTCCCGTCCGGCAAAACGCGGGTCGATCTCGATACCGAACTCCCTGTCGGGCGAGCGCGACATGGTGAAGTGGCGATCCAGCGAGACCAGCAGCTCGCGCATCTGTTCCGGGTCGAGAAAGTTCGGCGTGCCGCCACCAAAATGCAGTTGCACAACTTCACGATCACGGTCAAACAGCGGGGCCATCATCTCGATCTCGCGATACAGCTTGCCCAGATAGTGTTCGCCGCGGGCCTTCTCGCGCGTGATGGTGCGATTGCAACCGCAATAGAAGCAGGGACTGGTGCAGAAAGGCACGTGCACATACAGCGACAAGGGCTGCGGTATCAGCTCCTCGTTGGTAGCCCGTGCAATCGCGCGCAATTGGGCCGCGTCGAATCCCGAGTGAAAGCGGGTTGCCGACGGGTAGCTTGTGTAACGCGGCCCGGTTACGCCATAGCGTGCAATCAGGTCCGCGTCGAACTGGGGGTTGGGTGCGATACCGGTCATGATTCGCAGTGTGCTGCGACTTGCCTGGGGCTGCCTTGACCCCGGTCAATGTTTGTCGCTCTTTCTGCGGCCCCGGCGTATCGCCGGCTGGCCGCGCCGGCGCGGCAATCACACGGGCCGCCGGATTGACCCAGGTCAGAGCACGCTTCCTGTGCAGGCGCGATCATGCCGGACCGGGAATGGAAGGCCTAGGAGCCTGGGCGGTAGGAACCAAGTGAGCGAGGCAAAGTGGTTTTGAGGCAGATTTTTCGATCAATTGAGGCGAATAGCCGTAGCTATTTAACGAAAATGAGCGGAAAAGCTGGCCAAAACCACGAGCCGCAGCCGCTTGTGTTTCTACCGCCCAGGCTCCTAGCTGTCGCGTTCGCCTGGCAGCTGCGAGCCGCATGCGGACCGGGCGACA
>CAVTJF010000005.1:0-11669 GCA_963734945.1 uncultured Gammaproteobacteria bacterium | reverse complement strand
GAGCAGAATCGTCGGTAGCGTTCATCATCGCCATCACCGGCGTTGATGCGATCCAGATAGTTCCACAGGCGCTGAACGTGGTAGTCGGGGTTCTGGCGAAGGAACCCGGTCAGCGCGGTATAGCCGTCGCGTGCGGCGGCGCCGATGTCGTCGCCGTTTTCGGTCTGCAGTACAGCGGCCAGAAGCCAGCCATCGCCCCGTGCCCAGCGGATGCCGTCTGCTTCGCCGCTTTCGACCGGCTCACGTACTCGCCACACCTCGCGCACGGTCTGTGTCGGCCACGGCGTCAGGTGGACCGGGATGATGCGCGGGTCGTCGGCTTGTGCATGCGTGTTGCCAAAGTCCAGCACGGCAAGCACCCGCCGGTCTTCAAGCAGGCTGTGCATGTCCGTGTTCCGGTACTGGATGTCCGGTGCGGCGGGCTTGGCGCCCTGTTCAGGTTCTGCGTGCATTAAAGAGCTTGTCACAAAACGCCTATGTTACACTGCGCAGCGCCAATACAGGGGCATTGGTCGGCATCCCGTCCGGGGTGCCTGGCATGGATCTATTGGAGTTTTCTCGCATGTCTGAGCAGTCTGCGGCCGAGCATGAATTGGCCGAGTTGATCGTTTCCAGTCTCAACCTGGAAGATACAAATTCCGACGATATCGCGCCGGAAGCCCCGCTTTTTGGCGGCGACCTTGGGCTCGATTCCATCGATGCCCTGGAAATTTCCCTGGCCGTTGCCAAGCAGTACGGCGTGCAGTTGCGCTCGGATCAGGCTGACAACCAGCGCATTTTCGCCAGCCTGCGATCGCTCAGCGAGTACATCCAGCAGAATCGGGCGGCGGCCTGAGCTTGCGGGCCGCGATGGGCGCGATGACTAGCAGTGGCCCGCACCACTACCGAACCGCGGTTCTGATCGTTGCGGTGTCACTCTATGTGACCCTCTCCATTGCCGCCGCCATGAGTGGCCGCAGCGCCTTCTCGGTCGCCGGCCTGCTGCTGATGCTGACGATCCTGCTGTGGCCATCCCTGGCCGCCGCGCGCCGCGGGGCATGGGCCCTGTGGCTGGCAGTCACCGTCATCATGACAACCGCCCTGGCCACCGGGTACGCCGCGGCCGCCCTGGACACGCTGGCCATTGCCATCAACGGCCTGATCGGCTGGACGTTCGCCCGCACCCTGAAGCCAGGTCGCGAACCGCTGATCACCCTGCTGGTGCGCCAGATCGAAGGCGAGCAGCGGACTGCCGCCCCCGGCATTGCACAGTACACGCGCAGCCTGACTGCAGTATGGGCCATCATCATGTGCCTGCAGGCGGCAGCGTTGCTGCTGATCTGGCTGCAGTTGCATTTTGGCCTGCCTTTCCCGCCCTCTGCGGCGCTGTCGCCGTGGTTGCATCGCTACCTGCGCTTTGGCAGCTATCTGGTGATCGTGGTGCTGTTCGTGGGTGAGCATTTCTGGCGCCGACATTACCTGTCGCACCTTGCGCACATGCCTTTTCTGATGGCGGGCAGGCGCATCGCGGACAACTGGCAGCAGTTGATGCGGGACAGCATCCGATGAACACGATGCAGGAGAATCGCAGCGAATTCTGCGTGCCGTCCAGCCATCCCTGCTTGCCGGGCCATTTTCCCGGTCAGCCCCTGGTGCCGGCCGTGGTCATGCTGGACCAGGTCGCGGCGCGCCTGCGCGCCTGGCGCAATGTGCGCGTTTCACGGCTGCTGTCGGCGCGCTTCAGCGCACCGCTGTTGCCGGATCAGCGCGCAACCCTGCTGCTGCGCACGCAGGCCGACGATTGCCGGTTCAGCATTCACTGCGGTGAGCGGGAAATAGCGCGCGGCCGCATGGAGACGGCCGCATGAAGTCCGAGTGGCAGCGCCCGGAAGGCGGCGGTCGCTTCGCCATCTGGCTGATTCGCACCATCGGCCTTTACGGCGGGCGCGGACTGGCGCGATTGATTCTGTACCCGATCACCCTGTACTTCTATGTGCGCCGGTCGCCGGAGCGGCGCAGCATGCGCGCATTTCTGCAGCGTGTGCAGGGGCGGCCCGGCAGCGCCTGGCAGATCATGCGTCAGATCCACAGTTTTGCCTCCACCATTCTGGACCGGGTGTTCCTGCTGACCCGCGGTATCGACGTGTTCGAGTTCGAGGCCGAGGGCGTCGAGCAACTGGAGGCGCACCTTGCCACGCAGCGTGGCGTGTTGCTGATCGGCTCGCACTTCGGCAGTTTCGAGGCGCTGCGTGCCTTGTCCGTGCAGCAGCGGCGCAACACCAAGTTGCGCATTGTTCTGGACAAGCAGCAGACCCCTGCATTGACCCGCCTGCTGGAGGAGCTTGCTCCGGACATCAGCCGCGCGGTGATCGATATTTCCCGCGGCGGTACGCCGGCCGTGCTGGCCATGTCGGAGACCATCAAGCAGGGCGGCATGGTGGGGCTGCTGGCCGACCGTGCGCGGCCAGCCGAGCACACCATGCGGGTGCCTTTCCTCGGTGATCCGGCGCCATTCCCGGTCACACCCTGGCATTTGGCTGCGGTTCTGGGTGCTCCGGTCATGCTGTGTTTCGGCGTGTACATGGGTGGCCGGCGCTATCGACTGGTATTCGAGCCGTTCAGCGAGGGCATCACGCTGCAGCGGCACAATCGCGACACGCAGTTGCGCGAAGTCATCAGCCGCTATGCAGCGCGTCTGCAGTACTACGCCAAGACCTATCCCGACAACTGGTTCAACTTCCATGATTTCTGGCAAACCCACAATCCTCCTGACGAGTCTGACCCTGCTGCTGGCCTGGTCGTGCCAGGCGGCCAGCCGGACGCCTGAGGCACTGGTCGCATCGCTGGCGCAGCCGGCGCCGGCCAATACCGTGTTCAAGGAGGTGCGCTTTGATCCGATGCTGGACAAGCCGCTGGTATTGACCGGGGAGCTTGCCTGGCTGGGTGGTGACCATCTCAAGCGCATGGTGGTCACGCCATGGAGCGAGACGACCGATGTCAGCGATGGCGAGGTGACGCTGACACGAGGTGGACACGGCCCGCGGCACTTCTCGCTGACCCGTTCGCCGGAGCTGGAGAGCGTGATCGGCAGTTTCCAGTCGCTGCTGTCAGGCCAGAGCGCAGGTCTGCTGAAGGCCTTCGAGGCCAAGGTGACCGGGGGCGACGCACACTGGACCCTGACCCTGGTGCCGCGTGACCAGCGACTGAAGAAACACATCGCCACGATTGTGGTGTACGGCGCCGACAAGGAGCCGCGCTGCATGCGTATCGACAACGCCGAGTCGGGCAACAGCCTCACCTTGTTCGGCAGCTTGTCGCTTGCGCCGCTGCCGCAGCCGGTAACCGCCGACGCACTCGAGAAGATGTGCAAGGGCAGCGCCGATAACGGCAAGCCCGCTTGACCCGGCGCAAGCGCATTGTCCTTTGGCTGGCGTGGCTGGTTCTACTGGCCGTGCTGGCCGCCGGTCTGGTCAGCCGCCTGCACGTAAGCACCGACCTGCGCAGCTTCATGCCGCCAGCGCGCACCCCCGATCAGAAACTGCTGATGGAAGGGATTGGCGAGGGCCCGGGGTCCCGGGTTCTCATGCTGGCCATTCATGGCGCCGACGCCACGCACCTGGCCGCCCTCAGCCGCGGCCTGAGCAAGGCGCTCAAGGCTGATCCGCGGTTCAGCGAGGTGGCCAATGGCGACTTCGCTCTGGGCGACCTTGATCCACAGCTTTTGCCGTATCGCTATCTGCTGTCACCGGGGCTGGACGGCAAGACCCTGGATGCAGGTTTTCTGCGGCAGCAACTGCAGGAACGCCTGCAGGATCTTGCCTCGCCGGCTGCCAGCCTGATCAAGCCCGTGCTGGCACGCGATCCGACTCTGGAGATCGCCAGTCTGGCCGAGCAGTGGTCGCCACCCAATCCGCCACCCACCTTCGACGGGGTGTGGATGGCTGGCGACTGCAGCGGACCTGCCGCCGACAAGGCAGACGACACGGCAGACGCCACATGCCAGGCCCTGCTGCTGGTGCAGACGCGCGCTGCCGGCTTTGATCCGGGCGGGCAGAGTGAGGCGCAGCAGGACCTCAGGCAACACTTCGCCAGGCTGCCGCATGCGGATGGGGCACAACTGGATTTCAGCGGGCCAGGCTACTTCACGGTCGAGGTGAGCCAGCGCACGCGCAGAGAAGCGAACTGGTTCGGGCGCCTGGACACCATCGGCTTTGTCCTTCTGCTGCTGCTTGCCTACCGCAGTTTCAGCGCACTTGGCCTGGTGGCCCTGCCGGTGCTGAGTGCGGGCGTGTGTGGTGCGGCGGCACTGGCGCTGGTGTTCGGCGAGGCGCACGGCATCACGCTGGCTTTCGGCTTCACCCTGCTGGGGGTAGTGCAGGAATACCCGATCCGGGTGCTCAGCCATCGCCGCGCGGGCGTGACCCCCGTGGCCGGCGTGCTGGAGCTGTGGCCGCTGCTGAAAACCGCCATCGCCTCGGCCTGCATTGCCTACCTGGCTTTCTTCGCATCGGGCGTGGCGGGGCTGCAGCAACTGGCGCTTTTCACCATTTGCGGGTTGCTGGCTGCTGCCGTGGTGACGCGCTTCGTCCTGCCGCATCTGCTGCCACCGCGCTTTGTCGACAGTGCCGACAGCCGCATCATTGCCCGTCTGTGGGATGGCCTGCGGGCGCTGCCGCGGCCGCGCTGGCTGCCGTGGCTGGTGCTGGCCGCCGCACTGCTCATGCTGGCGCTGGCGCCGGGGCCATTCTGGCAGAACAACCTGGCGGGCCTGACGCCGGTGCCCAAGCCGCTTCTGCAACGTGACATGGCCTTGCGCGCGCATCTGGGTGCCCCGGACGTGCGCTATCTGCTGGTACTGGAAGCGCCGTCTGCCGATGGGGTGCTGGCGCTGTCCGAGCGCCTCGAGCCGCAGCTGGCCAGGCGCGTGCAAAGCGGCGCGGTGGATGCCATCGAGCTGCCATCACGCTATCTGCCCAGCGTGGCCACACAGAAAGCGCGCCAGGCACGCCTGCCGGATCGCGCCCGGCTCGAAACGGCGCTGGCTCAGGCCGGCAGGGACCTGCCGTTCCGCAGCGGCCTGTTCCAGCCCTTTGTGGAAGACGTGGAAACCGCGCGCAAACTCGAGCCCATGACCCCGGCAGAATTTGTGAAAACGCCACTCGGCACGCGGCTGGCCACCATGCTGGTCAAGCGCGACGGCCACTGGCTGGGTCTGGCCACGTTGAGCGGCATGCACGACCCGGAGGCGTTTGCCGACCTTGCCCGGGTCACCGGCGGCAAGGCCCGGCTGCTGGATCTCAAGCAGGCCTCCGAATCGCTGGTGGTGGCCTACCGGCAACGCATCCTTTGGGCACTTGGCGGCGCCTTCGTGCTGCTGGCGCTGACCGTGCTGCTGGCATTCCGCAATGTGCGGCGTGCCTGGCACGTGCTGGCGCCGATGACGCTGGCGACCATTCTGATGATTGCCGTGGAACGCATCTCGGGCATTTCGCTGTCGCTGTTTCATCTGGTGGCCGTGACACTGGCGGCGGGCCTCGGTCTGCACTACGCCTTGTTCTTCGAGCGCCCGGTGGACGACCAGGCCGAGGCGCGCCGCACCCTGCACGCCACCCTGGTGTGCGTGCTGTCGGCGGTGCTGGTGTTCGGCCTGATGGCCTTCTCCAGCCTTCCGGTGCTGCGCGGCATCGGCCTTACCGTCAGCCTGGGTGTCGGCTTCCATTTCTGTCTGTCGCTGCTGATGGCACGCAAGCGTGAGGACGCATCGTGAGCGGCGCGGTGGACTGGCGCGAGCTGATTCCGCACAAGGCTGCCATGTGCCTGCTTGATGAACTGGTGGCGCGCGATGACCGCAGCGTGCACATGCGCACGAGCAGGCACCGTGATCCACTGAATCCGCTGCGGCGGGACGGGCGCCTGCACGCCGTGAACCTGATCGAGATCGGGGCGCAGGCGATGGCCGTGCATGGTGCCCTGAAGGCTGGCGACGCGGGCGAGTCGCAGCGTGCAGGATGGCTCATTGGCGTGCGCGACGTGGCGCTGCACATCGAGTGGCTCGAGGATCTGCCGCATGCCCTGGATGTGCATGCCGAGTGCCTGGCCAGTGCACCGGCTGCCATGC
The DNA here is from genome assembly GCA_963734945.1 of uncultured Gammaproteobacteria bacterium. GTDB lineage: Bacteria > Pseudomonadota > Gammaproteobacteria > Xanthomonadales > Rhodanobacteraceae > DASSBG01. The sequence goes on along the minus strand of CAVTJF010000005.1, from coordinate 5,572 downwards.
AATATGCGTTCCGCATCGAGCATGAAGGGCAGCTGCTGGCCAGTGGCAGGACCATGGTCAGACTGGACAACGGGAGTGAACCATCATGAGTCAGGGCAGGCGTGTTCTTGTCACCGGCGCCAGCGGCGATATCGGCGCGGCGATTGCGCGCTGTCTGGCCGCGCAGAACTGGCAGGTCATCCTGCATGCGCACAGCCATGGCAACCGGATCGAGGCGCTGGCCGAGGCCATCCGTGCCGAAGGCGGTAGCGCCGAACTGACCCGTTTCGACGTCACCGACGCCGACGCCGCACGCAGCGCCCTCGAGGCCCTGCTTGCCGATGCCTCGATCGATGCCGTGGTAAGCAATGCCGGCATTCATGATGATGCGCCGATGGCGGGCATGAGCCACGATCAGTGGCGTCGGGTGATCGACGTGTCGTTGCATGGTTTCTTCAACGTCACCCAGCCCCTGCTGCTGCCCATGGCACGCAAGCGTTTTGGCCGCATCGTGGCCATCGGTTCGGTGGCCGGAGTGCTGGGCAATCGCGGGCAGAGCAATTACGCGGCAGCCAAGGCTGCCCTGGGCGGTGCGGTGAAGTCGCTGGCGCGCGAGATGGCCTCGCGCCACATCACCGCAAACGTCGTGGCGCCGGGCGTAATCGCCGGAGCCATGACCGAGGAACTGTTCGACCCGGCGCAGATCAAGGCCATGGTGCCGGCCGCGCGCAGCGGAACGCCCGAAGAAGTGGCGGCGCTGGTGGCTTTCCTGTGTTCCGACCTCGCCGGGTACATCAACGGCCAGGTGATCGGCGTCAACGGCGGGATGGGCTGAGACTGCTGAGAGCCCGCACTATTCACCAACCTTCTGCTGCGCCGGCCCAATGGCACGCCCGGCGCGGCTTTCGCTCGGTCGCAGCGCTCGACGTAGTATCGGCTACGCCTGCGCACTGCTTGGTCGCGAAACCCCCGCCGGGCCTGCCCTTGTACCGGCTCGCGACGAACGCTGGTGAATAGTGCGGGCTAGGCACGGGCTGTCAGGCCGCGTCGAGCAGTGCCGGCTGGGGTTTGCCGCTGAGCGGTGCGGACAGGCTTGCATCGTCACGTGCGGCACGTGTCACCAGTGCATCGGCCAGGCCATGCAGCAGTTCCAGACCTTGCGCGATGCGCTGACGCAAGGCGTCATCATCCAGCTTCTCGCACAACTGCCCGTTGAGCCTGGCAAACCACTCCAGTTCGCCCTGGTCGAGCAGGCCGGCGCGTCCGGTCCCGCGGCTGCTGGTGGACGCATGCCAGCTGGCGAACAGGGTCTGCATGCGCCGATTCAGTTCGGCCGCCTCCTGCAGGTCACTGCGCAGGGCACCCAGAAGATTCAGGTCGGCGAGACGCTCGTGCAGCACCAGTGGGCAAAGGACGCTCCAGTAGTAGCTGTAGTCCCAGGTGATCTTCTGGGTCATCACCGCCGCATTGCCGAACATCGGGTACTGGCCCTGGAAAAGGCTGAGCGTGTTGTCGTAGAAGGAGAAGAACAGCTCCTGGTACAGACGCACGTAGGGCGCCAGCGGCTGCCCCTGCCGGTCCAGGCCGATCAGCGCCGTGATGTAGTGGTTGGCGATGGCAATGAAGTCGGTGCCCGGGGAATAGAAGGGGTCGAGGAATGTGCCCGCTTCGCCGGTCAGCGCCCAGCGGTCGGCAGAAAAGACCTCGGTCGCGGCATGCGAATAGTTGCGCAGGAAGCGGAAGTCGAGCAAGTGATCGGCCATCGGCTCGAGCAGGGTCGCGAGTACCGGCTGCCTGGGCTTCAGCCATTCAAGCGCGTGCGCAAAATCCCGCAGATCATCGGCCGAGTGCATGTTGCTGTCGGCGACGATGCCCAGCGAGTGCGCACCCGACCCCAGCGGGATCAGCCACACCCAGTAGCCCGGGCCCATGAGATGATTGGTGGACAGCCAGCGATCCGGGGGCGTGCATTGCGCGCGCCAGGCCGGCTGTTCGACGAACTCGTCAATCTTGAGGCGTCCATCGATCCTGAACCAGGCTGCATGCGCGGCGTGGCTGTTGCTCCTGGCAAGATCCAGCTGGTGCTTCACCAGCGCCCGGCGCCCCGACGCGTCCAGAAGCCAGCGCGCGCTGGCTGACCTGGTCGTGCCGTCACACAGGTACTCGACCTGATGCGGCTGATCGCCAGTGCCCATGCTCAGCTTGCGAATGCTGCATTCGTCACGGAACTCGATGTCGCGACGCAGCGCTTCCTCGCCCAGGAAATTCTCGAACACGCCGCGGTCAATCTGATAGCTGGTGAATGGCAGGTAGCGGGTGACGCCCAGCTCGGTAGCCTGATCCAGCTGGTCGAGGCCGTGGCTGAAGAAAAAGCGCAAACCGAATTTGCGCAGCTGCCGGGCCTCCAGATGCTCGTTGAGCCCCAGCACCTCGGACAGGTAGTGCGCGCCGATCTCCACCGTGGACTCGCCAACCTTGTGGCAGGCTTCGGGCAGGGGATGCTTCTGGCGCTCCAGCACCAGAATGCTCATGTCGGGATAGTTGCGCTTCAGCTGCAGGGCGAGGGTCAGCCCGGCCAGGCCACCGCCGGCAATGATGGCATCATGGGTCTGCGTTGTGCTCATGTCGTTCTCGCCTGTGACAGCTTCAGTCGCCCACGCTCACGACAGCCAGGTCGGGCAGCTGATTGTCATCCACCAGCAAAGGCTGTTCGTTGAGCAGCTTGCGCCTCTTCTTCAGCAGCGATCCGGCACGGATGGTCTTGGCGACGACATGCGTGGTGATCTTGGTGAAGTCGGTCAGCGGGCGAAAATGGCTCATGCGAAATTGCCTGTCGCCTGCATGATGGGACGGTTCGTAGCGCGACTCGATGGCTACCGAGGCCACGCGAATATCCTTCTGCCAGGCCGCCTCGATCAGAATGTCGCTTTCGAAGACAAACCCCTCGGCGGGAATGTCGGCAAGTTCCAGTACTTCGCGCGGGTAGTAGCGTTGCCCGCTCTGCGTGTCGATCAGGCGCTGACCGCAGGCCAGGGAGATGCCCCAGTCGGCAAAATCGTTGGCCAGGCGACGGTAGATCGGTTGCTGTTCGCGATTGATCAGCCGTGCGCCGGTAATGATGTGGCGGGGATACAGTGCTGCGGCGGAAAGCATCCTGGGGATGTCGGCAGCCACGTGCTGGCCGTCACCGTCCATGGTCAGGGCGCCGTCATGGCCGGCTTCGAGCGCAGCATGAAATCCGCTGCGCAGGGCTTCGCCCTTGCCCATGCGCTGCTCATGCCGGATCAGCGTTACCGGCAGCGCCTGCACGATTTCGCGGGTGCCGTCATCCGAGCCGTCATCAACCACGATGACCGGAAGCCCCAGCTCGAGCACTGATTCAATGACGCCGCGTATCGCCAGTGCCTCGTTGAGGCACGGTATGAGGACGCAGCATCGCGGGAGTCCGTGTGGCAGCTTCAAGTCAGATACTCCAGTGTCATGTCGAGGTCGAGTTGTGGCGCGGCCTGCACACGCAAGGTCGAGGATACGCCATTGGCCAGCAATTCCAGCAATTTGCTGCCGCGCGCGCTCAGGTTGCCTTCAGCCAGCTCCTGCGCCCGCAAGGATGGGGGCTCATCCGGCTGATGATCCGCCAGACAGATATCCAGGCGCGCCATGGCACCGTCAGCGGGTTCGGGCGCCAGCACCAGGGCACAGCCGAAGCGTCGCTGTGACGCGATGACTTCGCGCAGCGGTCCGCAGCCCGGTCCGTCGCTGGCGACCAGAAGCACCCGGGTGGACTCGGCGTGAGCCAGGCTGGCCGCTTCCAGCAGACTGGCGCCAAAGGTGTAGTCGAGTGCGGTCAACGCGCTGGACGCCGCATGGCAGCCGGTCGCAATGGTCCAGTAGCCGGCGGCGGCGTTGTGTACCGAATTGTGGAAGCGCGTGGGCGAGAGTTCTGCCGGCGCTTCAGCCAGCGTGGCGCAGGTGTAGTCGAGAATGTCGGCATCGCCATGCGCGCAGGCAAACAGGCTGGGTAGCTTGCCGGGTTCGCTGCCGCTCATGGCAATCGCCTGGCCCGCGACCTCGATGGCCACCAGCACGCTGAGCGGCGCGCGGCGTCGTTCACCGGCCGGCAGGATCTGCGGGCGCGGTTTGCCGGCCGCGCCTTCAGGCGGCAAGTCGGCGCCGCGCAGCCACTCGCGCATGGCCGGCCAGTCGGCAAGTTCCGGGGTCCATGTGCCGATCCCCTCGATCCAGACACTCAGCCCGGGGTTGTTGTCTTGCACGCTCATGCTGTGTGCGCTCCGTGCACGAATGCCAGGCAGGCGTTGTTGCCGCCAAAGCCGAACGAGTTGCTCAGCGCCACGCGCACGCGCTGTGATTCGCTGGCAAGCGCCAGCTGCGGGCCACAGGCCGGATCGGGGGTCTGGCATCCGGCGTTGCCCGGAACCAGTCCGTTCTCGATAGCCAGCAGCGCCATGCCCGCTTCGATCACCCCTGCAGCGCCCAGGGTATGCCCGGTATAGCCCTTGGTGGAGCTGGCGCGCGCACTCTCGGGAAACATGCGGGCAATGAGTTGCGCTTCCACGGCGTCGTTTTTTGGCGTGGCTGTGCCGTGCAGGTTGATGTAATCGACATCCGCTGGCGACAGGCCGGCACTGTCCAGCGCGGCTTGCATCGCCATCTGCGCGCCAAGTCCCTCGGGATGCGGTGTCGACATGTGCCAGGCATCACTGGATTCGCCGTAGCCGGCCAGGCGCGGCGCATCGCTTGCCTGATCGGCCCGCTCGAGCAGCGCAAAGCCCGCACCCTCGCCAATGGAAATGCCGTTGCGCTCCACGTCAAACGGCCGGCAGGCGTCGCCGGAGACCAGTTGCAGCGAGTTGAAGCCGAACAGCACGCTGTGGCACAGGCTGTCCACACCGCCCACCAGTGCCGCATCGACCAGCCCGAGACGGATCATGCGCTCGCCCATGGCAAACACCTTGGCGCTTGACGAGCAGGCCGTGGACAGGGTGACGGCGGGGCCGTGCAGGTCCAGTACCGAGGCGACGAAACCGCAAAGCGAATGCAGGGAATGAACCGGCGGGCGTTGCAGATCATCGGGCAGGCGACCGTCATGCAGCCGGCGATAGCCGCTCTCCGTGCTGTCGATGCTGCCGGTGGACGTACCCATCAGCACGGCTATGCGTTGCGCTCCGTAGCGCTGCCGCGCGGCATTGACGGCGTCAATGAAGCGGTCCTGCGCCAGGCCCAGCCAGGCCAGGCGATTGTTGCGGCAATCCGCGTCGGCGTGCGAGGGCGGCAGGTCCAGCGATTCCAGGCCCTCGACCCGGCCGATGTGGCAGGTCAGCGGTGCGATACTGAAATCATTGGTCCGCAGCCCGCTGCGCATGCTGTGCGCGGCATCGGCATGAGCCTGTTTGCCGCGGCCCAGTGCCGACGTGAGGGTGTAGGCCGATACGGCCAATGGGGTGATGGTCTGGGTCATGTAGTCATTCGTTGCGCACGGGGCAATGCCCGCGCCTCATATGTGCGCCCCATGATACAGCCTGAGGCCATGCGTGCCGCCGGATCGGTCACATGCCTTGCGGTGACAACCGGTGCC
>CAVTJF010000004.1:0-58763 GCA_963734945.1 uncultured Gammaproteobacteria bacterium | reverse complement strand
CTGGCCAAGGGCTTCGGCTTCCTGCAATCCAAGCCGCGCTCGGCGCTGTCGCCGGTGTTCGTGACGCCCGATGAACTGGGCGATGCCTGGCAGGACAACAAGCTGCATCTGCCCATGCGTACCCAGTTGAACGGCAAGTGGTTTGGCGAGGCCGAATGCGGCGTCGACATGCAGTTCAACTTTGCCCAGCTTGTGGCGCACGCTGCCAGGACCCGGCCGCTGAGTGCCGGTGCCATTGTCGGGTCGGGGACCATCGCCAACGAGGACACCAGCAAGGGTGCCTCGTGTCTGGCCGAACAGCGCACGGTGGAAAAGCTGCGTGATGGCGAGCCGAGCACGCCGTTCCTCAAGTTTGGTGACACGGTGCGTATCGAGATCACCAGCAAGGACGGCAAGAGCATCTTCGGCAGTATCGAGCAGACCGTGAAAAAGGCCTGATCTGCGGCGGATCCGAGGGTCCCTGGCGGCGTATTCGCCCGGGCACATGCGAAAACGCCGAGCGGAACCCGGTCAGGATTCCGCTCGGCGCTTGCCCGCCAGCGCGGGGGGTCAGATGTCGAACTTGATGCCCTGCGCCAGCGGCAACTCGGAAGACCAGTTGATGGTGTTGGTCTGGCGGCGCATGTAGGCACGCCAGGCATCGGAGCCGGACTCGCGGCCACCACCGGTTTCCTTCTCGCCGCCGAATGCGCCACCGATTTCGGCGCCCGAGGTGCCGATGTTGACGTTGGCAATGCCGCAGTCCGAACCCGTGGCCGAGAGGAAGCGCTCGGCGTTGCGCATGTTGAGCGTGAAGAATGCGCTGGACAGGCCCTGCGGCACGCTGTTCTGCAGCGCAATGGCTTCGTCCAGGTCCTTGTAGGGCACCACATACAGAATCGGCGCGAATGTTTCGGTGCGCACGATCTCGGCGTCACCCTTGAGCCCGGTGACGATGGCGGGGGTGACAAAATTGCCCTTGCCCTCGAGCTTGGTGCCACCGGTGGCGATGGTGCCGCCCGCGGCCCGGGCCGCTTCCAGGGCCTTGCTGAAGCGCTCCACGGCATCCGGATCGATCATCGGGCCCATCAGGGTGGCCGGGTCGGTGGGATCGCCGATCTTCTTCTCGATCTGCTTGTAGGCCTTGACCAGCTTCTCGGTGACCTCGTCGGCGATCGACTCATGCACGATCAGGCGACGGGTGCTGGTGCAGCGCTGGCCGGCGGTGCCGACGGCGCCGAAGGCGATGGCCGGAATGGCCAGCTTCAGGTCCGCGGTCTCGTCCACGATCATGGCGTTGTTGCCGCCCAGTTCCAGCAGCGAACGGCCCATGCGCTCGGCCACGCGCACGCCGACCTTGCGGCCGACAGCGCACGAACCGGTAAAGCTGATCAGATCGATGCGCTTGTCGTCGACGAATTCGGCCGCCAGCTTGTTGTCGGCGTCATTGAACATGTAGAAGATTTCGGGGAAGCCGCCGGCCTTGAGCGCTTCGTTGCAGATCTTCATGGTGGCGATGGCGGTCAGCGGGGTCTTGGGTGACGGCTTCCAGATGCAGATGTCGCCACAGGCGGCGGCCAGCATCGCGTTCCACGCCCATACCGCGACCGGGAAGTTGAAGGCAGAAATGATGCCGACCAGGCCCAGCGGGTGCCACTGCTCGTACATGCGGTGGCCGGGACGCTCCGAATGCATGGTCAGGCCGTACATCATGCGGCTCTGGCCGACCGCGAAGTCGGCGATGTCGATCATCTCCTGCACTTCGCCGTCGCCCTCGGGCTTGATCTTGCCGTTCTCCAGGCTGACCAGGCTGCCCAGGGCGTCCTTGTGCTTGCGCAGTGCTTCGCCACACAGGCGTACCGCTTCGCCGCGCTGCGGCGCGGGCGTCATGCGCCAGGTCTGGAAAGCCTCGCGAGCGCGCTTGACGATGGTCTCGTAGTCCGCCTTGCTGGTGCCATGCACCTTGGCAATGACCTCGTTGGTCGCCGGGTTGGTCACCTCGATGGTGCCGGCGCTGGTGTCATCGGACCATTCGCCGTTGCCCAGATAGGTTCCGGAATTGACGTCGGAAAGGCCAAGTGCCTTGAGAATTTCGTGTGACATGGGGACTCCTGCAATGCCGAACGGCGCAAATTCGCCGCGCAAAACGGACAGTTTAGCAGACAGTCGGGGGTAGCCATACCGCGGCCAGGTCTGTCGCGGCGGCTTGCGCGCGGCGGCCAGGGCACGGATAGCGGGCAAATGCGTGCGCGCAAGCCACGACCCGAGGCGGATTGCCGCGCCTGTGGTACACCGCGCCGCAGTGGGATTCGGGGGCCGGCGGGCAAATGGCGACCCCGGCAGGATTCGAACCTGCGACCTGCCGCTTAGGAGGCGGCTGTTCTATCCAGCTGAACTACGGGGCCGAATCGCACATTGTACCGGGCCGCGAGTATCGCCCGTGCTGCGTGTGTCCGGCCGGCATTGTACATGCGCGCGCTGGCCGCGGGTGTCCGCGCTCCTAGCGGGTGCGCAGCAGCACCAGCACGGCGCCGGTGCCGCCTTCGGCCGGCGGCGCCGAGGCAAACGCCAGCACCCGCCTGTTGCGGCGCAGGAGATGGTCCGTGAGGCCCTTCAGAACAGGGCCGCCGGGACCGGAGCGGCGGCCCTTGCCATGGATGATGCGCACGCAGCCGAGGCCGCTGTCGACTGCCTCGTCGAGAAAATGGCGGATGGATGCGCGCGCCGCGTCGGCAGTCATGTGGTGCAGGTCCAGCTCGTCGCCGATGCTGTACTGACCGCGCTTGAGCTTCTTCAGTATTTGCGGCGAATGGCCGTCGCGCAGCCAGGCCAGTTCGGCACCGGTTTCCATGACCGCCGGATCAAGCGCTGCCAGCAGGTCGTGGATGACCATGGATTCATCGCTTTCCAGCATGCGGGCGCGGGGCGGCGGTGGCGTATTGCGCGGCGCAGGCTTCAGCGCGGGGGTGCGCCGCAGGGGGCCGACGGCGTCGCGAAACAGCTGCCGGTCTTCCTCGCTCAATCCCTGATCGCTGCATGTTCTGCGCTTGTTGCCCATGCCAATCATCCTACCGCAGTCCTCGGGTGTGCACGATATCCATGCTGTCATCGCGCCCACCGCCGGATCCCGGGCAAATCCGATGATGCGCGTGATCGTCGCGGGCATTCCCGAAAGATCCCGGCTAGAATTGATCCCTTCAAGTTCATGACGGGTGCGACAGCAGAGGCATGCGGGTTCTGGTAAGCAATGATGACGGTGTCGATTCGGCGGGTATCCGCGTTCTGGCCGAGTCGCTGGCGGGTGTCGGGGATGTGGTTGTGGTAGCGCCGGATCGCGACCATTCCGGTGCCAGCAATTCCCTGACCCTGGGACTGCCGATCCGTGTGCACCCGCACGGCAAGAACATCTACCGCGTGTCCGGCACGCCGACCGATTGTGTGCATCTGGCGCTGTCGGGGCTGCTGGAAAAGGAGCCGGACATCGTGGTGTCGGGCATCAACAACGCGCCCAACCTCGGTGACGACGTGATCTATTCCGGCACCGTGTCGGCCGCCATGGAAGGGCGTTTCCTGGGTCTGCCGGCCATCGCGGTGTCCCTGGTGACCGGGGAAGACCCCGAGTATCACTATGCCAGTGCCGCCAGGGCCGTGTTGATGCTGATGCGTCAGTTGCTGGTCGATCCCCTGCCGGCCGACACCATTCTCAACGTCAACGTGCCGGACCGTGCCTGGAACGATATCGCCGGTTTCGAGGTTACCAGGCTGGGCAAGCGGCACCGGTCGGCACCGTGCGTGCAGCAGACCGACCCGCGCGGTCGACCGATATGGTGGATCGGCCCGGCAGGCAAGGTGGACGATGACGGCCCGGGTACCGACTTTGATGCCGTGGCCAGGGGCTTTGTGTCGGTAACGCCGATTCACGTCGACCTTACCCGCTACCAGGCCCTGGAGAAGGTCAGCAGCTGGATTGACGGGCTCGAGCACGCCCCCGAACAGGACACTGCTGGCGGGGGCAGCGCATGATTCGCCCACGCCTGAACGATGCCGAGCTCTCCGGTCGCGGGATGACCTCGCAGCGTGCGCGCGATCGACTGGTGGCACGCTTGCGCGAGACGGGTATCGACAATAGCGAGGTGCTGGATGTGATCCGCACCCTGCCCAGACACCTGTTCATCGCCGAGGCCATGGCTTCACGCGCCTACGAGGACATGGCCCTGCCCATCGGTCATGGCCAGACCATTTCGCAACCCTGGGTGGTCGCGCGCATGAGCGCAGCGCTGATCGAGTTCGGCCGGCCTGCCAGAGTGCTCGAGATTGGTACCGGATCGGGCTATCAGGCGGCCGTGCTTGCCAGCCTGGTGGGTACCGTTTTCACGGTCGAGCGTATCGAGGAACTGTTGCGCCAGGCGCGCCGACGCTTTCGCAAGCTGGGCATCGACAACGTGCGATCAAAATACGACGACGGCAACCTGGGCTGGCCCGAGGAGGCGCCGTTCGACGGCATCATCCTTACCGCCGCCGGCGAGGGTATTCCGCCCGGACTGGTTGACCAGCTGGCCGACAATGGCGTCCTGGTTGCGCCCGCCGGGCCCCCGGGCAATCAGCAACTGCTGCGTCTGCGCAAGCAGGATGGCACGGTCACCGAGGAGAAGCTCGGCGCGGTCAGCTTCGTGCCACTGCTTGGCGGCGTGACCTGATGCGACTGTTTCGTCCCCTGTATGAACGCGCCATGGTCTGGGCGAGCCATCCGCACGCCAATATCTACCTGGCCCTGCTGAGCTTTGTCGAGGCGTTCATTTTTCCGGTCATGCCGGAGGTGATGCTGGCGCCCATGACCCTGGCCAGGCCAAAGCAGTGGGCGCGGCTGGCGACCCTCAGTCTGGTTTTTTCATTGCTGGGCTCGCTGGTCGGCTACGCCCTCGGCCACTATGCCTATCAGGTCATCGAGCCGCTGCTGAGCGTGCACATGCAGGCGGTCATTGGCCAATGGGTGGCAACCCTGCGAGATGACATGCATGCGCACTGGCTGGCGCTGCTGGGAGCCCTGCTGCTGGCGGCGTTGCAACCGGTGATCCCCATGAAGTTCGTGACCTGGGCCGCGGGTATCGTGGGTGTGCCGATCCTGCCTTTTCTTGCCTGCATGGCGCTGGGGCGCGGCAAGCGTGTATACCTGCTGACCGGAGCCATCCGCATTGGCGGTCGGCGCGCTGAAGTGGCCATTCACAAGTACATCGAATGGATTGGCTGGGCGATCGCCCTGCTGATCGTGCTGCTGCTCGTGTGGTGGTGGGCAAGATGAAGCGGGCATTCAGACTTGGACGGCGCAATTGGGTATCCTTGCCTGCCATGAAGCCGTGCCTGCCCAGAGTTGTCCTCATTCCCGGCCTGCTGATGCTGCTGGCATCCTGCGCGCAGAACCCGCCGGCGCCGGTGGTGGACATGACCCGGACGATTCCCTCGGCCGCCGAAGTTGCAGCCGCCGCCCGGGAGCAGCAGCCTGCCAGGCAAGAGGCGGCCCCCGGCCACTATCTGGTGGAAAAGGGCGATACCTTGTATTCCATTGCCTTCCACAACCAGCTTGACTGGCAGGAGCTGGCGCAATGGAACGGCATTGGCGCGCCCTATACCATCGTGCCTGGGGAAGACCTTCGCCTGACCCGACCGCCGGCAAGCCAGTCCGGCGGTGCCGTGACGACCTACGGTACCGGACAGCAGGCCGTGACCGGCAAACCGGTCAGTGCGAGGCCCATTGCCGCGGCCAGGCCTGCCGGGGCGGCCAGCGCGCCCGCAAGCCCACCGCCCAAGCCGGTCGCGGCCGCACCGGCTGCGACGGTTGTCACGCCGCCGAGTACCAGCAAGCCCGCGAACACGCCGCCGTCATCGCCGTCCCGAACGGTGGCCGGCCTCGCCTGGCACTGGCCGGCCGAGGGTCCCCTGCTGAGCACCTATGTCGCCAGCGACCCGACACGGCAAGGCATTGATATCGGCGGTCGCCGCGGGCTGCCCGTGCGGGCGGCGGCCGATGGCGTGGTGGTCTACAGCGGCAACGGTCTGGTGGGCTACGGCGAGCTGGTGATCGTCAAGCATTCCGATACCTACCTGTCGGCCTACGGTCACAATCGCGAGCGTCTGGTCAAGGAAGGCGAGCAGGTCAAGGCCGGCCAGCAGATTGCCACGATGGGGTCCAGTGGCACCAGCCGCACCGAGCTGCATTTCGAGATTCGCAAGCACGGTCAGCCGATCGACCCCCTCGGCTTCCTGCCCAAGAAGTAGGCCGGGCCTCGGCCGGGACGGCCTGCGGCGATGACGCGTGGCGACGCTCATGGTGGCATGGCGGGCCGCCAGCAGGCACCGGGAAATGCGCGGCCTGACGCACTGCACCGCGTGCAAGCGGAAGTCGGCCACCTGCCCGCGCACCGGTCGAGGCGTGAGGCGCTATAATCAGAACCAATACGGTCTTATTTATACAGTGAGCACGATGATCGAGGTTTCCGCGCGCGCACAGCAGCATTTTCGCCGCCTCATGGAGCAGCAGGGCAACGAGGATTTCGGCATCCTGATTTCAGTGCAGTCGGCCGGGACGCCCGCGGCAAGGGTGGACCTGGGTTTCTGCGAACCGGATGACCTGACGGGGGACGAGACTTCGGTGCCCTGCGAAGGTTTTACCCTGCACGTGGCTCGCGACAGCGTGGCGTGGCTTGGCCAGGCGCGCATCGATTTCGAAGAGCAGCGTGCCGGCGGGCAACTGCGTATCTCGGCGCCGGGCATCCGTGGCCATGCTCCGTCCGACGATTCGGACCTGGCAACCCGGGCACGCTACGTGATCGAGTCGGAAATCAATCCGCAGCTGGCAGCGCACGGCGGCCGGGTAAGACTGCTGCGGATAGATGACGATGGTGTGGCGGTGCTGGAGTTCGGTGGTGGCTGCCACGGCTGCGGCATGGCTGACGTGACCCTCAAGCAGGGCGTGGAAACCACCTTGCGCAGGCACCTGCCCGACATTGCCGGGGTGCGCGATGAAACCGAGCACGCCGAGGGCAGGAACCCCTACTACGACGGCAAGCAGGGCGCGTCGGCTATGCGCTGATGCCTGCAGTCAGGGCAGGCAGTGCAACTGTCAAAGGTCCGCCACGCGTACGCGGCGGTGCCTGTGTGTCGCGGGTCAGTCCGAGCCCTGCACGTGGCGGCTCAGGTCGTCCAGTTTGCCAGGCAGGCTGGAAAAGTAGCTGGCCAGGTCTTCCATGTCCTGCGTTGACAGATTGGACGCAAAGCCCTTCATGATCGGGTTGTCGCGTTTGCCGCTCTTGTATTCCTTGAGTGCCTGCAGCAGATAGCTGTCCCACTGGCCGGCAAGGCGAGGGTACTGCGGGTCGGTGGAGTTGCCGTCGGCGCCATGGCAGGCGGCGCAGGTGGCTGCCTTGTCCTTGCCGGCAGCGATGTCACCGGAAGCCAGGGCCGAGCCGGAAACCAGCAGGGACATGGCAATCAGGGTCGGTATGGCAATGCGCTTCATGCGTGCTTCCTCGGTGTTCATTTGGCAGGCTTCAGGCCGGACAGATAGGTGGCGATGTCATCGATATCCTGCTCGCTCAGGCTCTGCGCCTGAGCCTGCATGGTCGGATGCGAGCGGTTGCCGTTGCGGTATTCGTTGAGCGCGGTCTTCAGGTATTCGTAGTTCTGGCCGGCAATCCGCGGTACCCGGTAGTTGGGGTACGCATTCTCGTAGCCCGGAACACCGTGGCAGCCATGGCAGGTGTAGACCAGTGTGCGGCCGTGCGCCTTGTCGCCCTTGGCCAGAGCATTACCCGATGCCAGAAGGGCGGCGGTCAGGCATGCGGCGGTCAGCAGAAATCGTTTCATCGTACGGGTGCCCCTGCGCAGATTCATTCGGTTCAAAGCGTCGATTATAGCCTGTGAGGCGGGTGGCCTGACAATGGCAGCCCCGATCGGGCCTGCGCACTGCGCTGCGCACGCGCATCCCGAAGCGGCCCGAAGTCACTGAATTCTTTTCAGGACGGCTTCCAGTGCGGTGCCAAATCGCTGCTGCAAGGCCGCGTCCGATGGTGGCAGCGGGCCCAGCGCTGTCCAGCGCGCCAGCTGGGACTCCAGTTGCTCGCGTGGATGCTCGCGTCGTCCTTCGCCGAGACTGGCCTGCAGGCGTTTCAGGTTGACCTGCATGCGCGCATCGTGGTCCTCCTCCGGGCTGTCGATGCCCGCCAGGGCTTCCATCTGCACCAGCAGCTCGCGCACCCTTGTGCTGTCGGCCGGGGCGCCCGTGCGGCTATCGGCGGCCTTGCGCAAGGCCGCTGGCATGTCTTCGGTGGATTGGCCGTTTTCTGCCGAAGCCAGCCAATCGCGGTAGCGCTGCCGCAATTGTTCGGCGTCCATTTCTCGTGCGCGCTGATCGATGCCGCGGCGCAATGACTCGAACTGCTGCGCCAGGGTCTTGTCGCGAACATGCAGTTGCCGCCAGGCGTCGCTGGCCTCGCGCAGAGCCATGCGCAGCGCGTTCACCTCGTTGCTGGCATCCACCTTTGCCTGCAATTCATCAACCAGCTGGCGCGCCTGCTGCAGTTGCTGTTGCTGCTCCTCGGCCTGTTTCTTCTGGGCGCGCTCGCGCTCTGCAAACACGGCGTCCATGGCGGCACGAAACGCACGCCATTGCTTGTTGTCCAGATCGCGCCGACCGGGCCCGACCGCCTTCCACTGGTCCTGCAGCGCGCGGGCGGCGGCGCTGCGCTTGCCTGGCTCCAGTTGCATCAGGGCCTGTGCTTCGGCAATGAGATGTTCGTGTCTGGCGCTGACCTTGCGGTAGTGCCGGTCCAGCGGCTCGTCCAGCTGGCTGATGGCACGGCTCAGTTGCCGCGCCAGCGACTTGCGTCGGCGCGGCTCGACCTTGTCCAGATCGCGTCGGGCGGCTGCCAGCTGCCTGCGTCGCGCGGCCTGGGCTTTCCAGTCATCCTCATCCGGGCTGTCGGCCTGCAGCAGCGCCTCGATGCGTTGCCCCAGCTCGGCGCGCAGCGCATCGCGGCGCTCGAACCACTCGCGGGTAGGCTCGAGCGCAGCCTGGCACAGACTGTGGAAACGTCGCTTGAGTGCCGCATCGGCTGCAGCGGGCTTGCCCGTCGACGGCTCCAGGGCATCAAGATCCCGCCAGGTACGGCGCAGGTCGCCGATGCGGTTGGCGATGGCCTCGGGGTGCTGGGTGCTGCCTCGCATGGCACGGGCATCCACGCACAGCTGCCGGCGCTGTCGGCGGCTGGACCATTGCTGCCAGCGCTTCAGTTCGGCAAGGCGGTGCTGCGCCGCGTGCCAACGACCCTCCAGCTTTTCCGAAAGCTGCTTCTGATGCGGCAGCAGTCGCCGCAGACTCTTGTCGGCGGCACCCAGGTTTCCGGCCTCCAGGGCCGTTTCCATCGCTTCCAGCATCGGCAGCAGGGCGGCAGCATTGTTCTTCGCGGAGGTGTCTTTTCTGTCGTTTTTCGATTGCGACGCGCGGCCTGCCGCAAGGCTGGCCTGGAAGCGGTTCTCGGCCGCCAGCTTCTGGATCTCGGGCGCATTCGCCTCGACCCGGGCGCTGGGGTGGTCCGGTTCATCCATGCGCGGCATCTTGCGTGCCACGGCGTCGTCCGCCGCCTGCGGCTGCGATTTGGCCCGGGCGGCGGCCAGACACTGGGCGCGGGCGTTGTCGTAACGGGTGGTGAGCACCGGATCCACGGCGTCACCAATCAGGCGCCAGCGTTCGTCGATACTGTCCACGGCGGCCTCGCTGGCCTGTCCGCCGGGCATGCCCTCGAGTTGCCGGCAAAGCTGCTCGGCTTCGCTGCGGATGGCTGCCGAATCACCCGCGGCAAGCTCAATGGCATGCAGCCGCGCCATGGCCTCTCGGTGCAGCTGCTTGTCGCGGCGATGTGATTTGTCGATGATCTGGCGCAGTTGCACGGGATCCCGGATGTTGTCGAGCAGGCGCATGCGCAGTGTCCGGTCCGGATCCGCCAGCAGACGCTCCAGGGTGAGGCCCGGGCGATCCAGCTTGTGCAGGGCAGCCTCGCGCAACTCGGCCTCGGAGGCGTGGCGGCACAGATGTTCGAGCAGGCTCCGGTCATGGATTTCAGCAAGCCGGCGCAGGCGCTCTGCAAGCGGCGGCGCGGACTGATGCGTGCCGGCCAGCAGGTCGCGGTACAGGCGGCTGGCGGTCTCGCGCACCTGCGGATCCGCATCATCCTGCGCCAGCGCTTGCGCCAGGTCCGGGTCGGCCGCGCGCTGCAACGCCGTCTTGCGCACGCCGGCATCGCTGTCGCCGAGCGCAAACTGATGCAGCGCCTGACCCAGCGATTCCAGGGGGTCGCTGGCCACGGCCTGGCGGCGGGCCTGCGGATTTCGGGACTGCGCAGGTGATCTTCTCAGCCACTTGTTCATCGGCTTGGTCCGGGCTACAGGAGACTCTTGAATATGTGAATGCCGGCAATGTACTCGCCGGCGATGGTGCCCAGGTTGACCAGCATGAATATCATCAGGGTCCGGGCCACGCGATTCTTCCACCAGCCGCTGGCGTGCGTCAGGTCGTCGCGCAGGGTGTCAAAATCACCCACTCTGGGTCGTCGAATCCATACTTCGGCCAGGGCGCTGACGGCACCGGCGGGGATGCCCGGGCGAAATGGCTTGAGTGGCGCCGAAACAAAGGCCGCCACGATGCTCAAGGGGTGCGCCGCACTGATCAAGGCACCCAGCGCCGCACCGCCACCGGTCAGCAGGATCCACCATTTCAGCGCCTCGGTGCCCAGCGCGGCGTCCTGATGAAAGGCCCACGCAATGGCAACGAAAATGGCCACCAGCAGACCCGCTGTCAGGTACTTGGGCCAGCGTGAGGCAGGTGGCACCAGCTCGAGTTCGTGGCGTACGGTCAGCGCCGGACGGGTTTCCTGCAGGAGTTTGTCGCGCGTGCCTGCCAGGTGGCCGGCGCCAATGACAACCAGCACCTTTTGTGCCGATGGCAGGCGTGCGGCCTGGTCGCTCAGGCTTGCCGCCATGTAGCTGTCCCGCTCGCTGATCAGTCCGTCGTAAAGCGTCTCCGACTCCTTGGCGAATTCGGCGAAGGCGCCCTCCATCAGGTCACCCTGCTTGAGTTTCTCGATCTCGTCTTCCTGGATATGCTCGCGCTCGAAGATGCTGGCGATCAGGCCCAGCAAAAGACTCATGCGCTCGCGAAACCCCAGTCTGCGCCAGCTGCGCTTGAAGGTGGTGCCCACTTCGCGGTCGATCAGCCAGACCGGTTTGTCGCGTTCATCGGCACCGTCCATGGCCGCTTTCATCTCGGCGCCGGGCTCTATGCCGAACTGCTCGGCCAGTCGCTTCTGGAAGGACGACAGCACCAGGCTGGCCGCCACCATGCCGACCTGGCGGTTGCGGATCACCTGAAACAGATCCATGCGCTTGAAGGCTTCCGGATCGCGCATCGCCCGGGCTCGGCTCGGACACAGTTCGACGGCCACGGCATCAAACGGTTCGCTTTCCAGCATCGCCTCGACGGCAGCCACGCTGGCACGCGACACGTGTGCGGTGCCCAGCAGCACGTATTCCACGCCATCGCGCGTTACCCGTTCAATGGGCTGTTCGGCAAGCACGTCGGCCGGGACAGGCGATGACTCTGAAGATGGAGAGGTCTCGGTCATGGGCGGGAGATCGGTCACAAACCGCCATCATGGCGGCAGCAGGCAGTGACGACAAGCGTTGCGGTTCAGTTTGCCATGCCGCGGCGCATGCTGCTCAGGCATTCGGGGCAATACTGAACGCGTTCGGGGTGAGGCCGGGCCCCGCGTCGCAACCGTGGCTTCCCGGGGCCTTCAGTCCCTGAATCGCCTGGACAGATCGCCGTAGGCATCGATGCGCCGGTCGCGCAGGAACGGCCAGATCCGTCGCACATCCTCGCTGCGCGCCATGTCGATCTCCGCCAGCAGCAGCTGCGCCTTGTCCTTGCCGGCTTCGGCCAGGATCTCGCCTTGCGGTCCGGCAACAAAGCTGGAGCCCCAGAAGCGGATGCCGCTTTCCGCGTCCTCGGGGTCGGGCTCGAAGCCGGTCCGGTTGCATGCCAGCAGCGGCAGACCGTTGGCCACCGCATGCCCTCGTTGCACGGTGATCCACGCATCGCGCTGGCGCGCCTTCTCGTCCTCATCGTCGCCGGGATCCCAGCCAATGGCGGTGGGGTAGAGCAGCAGGTCCGCGCCGGCCAGGGCCATCAGACGCGCCGCCTCCGGGTACCACTGGTCCCAGCACACCAGCACCCCGAGCCTGCCCACGGAGGTGTCGATCGGTTCGAAACCGAGGTCGCCAGGCGTGAAATAGAACTTCTCGTAGAAACCCGGATCGTCGGGTATGTGCATCTTGCGGTAGCGGCCGGCAATAGCACTCGAGCAGTCGAATACCAGCGCCGTGTTGTGATAAAGACCGGCTGCGCGGCGCTCGAACAGCGAGGCCACCACGACCAGCCGCAACTCGGCAGCCAGGGCGCCGATGCGTTCGCTGGAAGGGCCGGGGATGGGCTCGGCCTGATCGAATACGTCAACATTCTCCCGCTGGCAGAAATAGGCGCCGCTGTGCAGCTCCTGCAGCAGAACCAGTTGTGCGCCGCGCGCTGCGGCCGCGCGCAGTCCGGCCTCGATGGCATCCAGATTGGCGTCGCGGCTGCCGTGATCGGTCTCCTGCAGCAGTGCGACCTTGAGTACGTGACTTGTCATGACGCGAACCGGCGTTGGAAAGCGCTCACGATACCGCAAAGGAACCTCTGATTAACCCCAGTGCAGGCGTCACCGGCCTGTGTGCGCGCAGACCGCAGGCCCGTCGGTGAAGGCAGACTGGCTGTCTGTCGAGCCGGGGGACCGATGGGCCGCGCGCTCAAAGGCCGGCCTAACAAGTTGAGTTTAAATGAAAAGGTGGTGCCCAGAGGGCCCGCAGCAACTCGTCCGCGTCTTGCCCAGACAGCCAGTCTGCCCGGCGCCACGGTCAAGCCGCTGCGGGCCTCCTGGGCATCATGACGCCTGCGCCGGGGTTGATCAGAGCTTCCCGAATGCCGGAATGGCAGTGGCTCGGGCCCGCTGCAAACGCAGCGGCAATCAACACGGCAGCCTGCGCGCACGCGGGACCGGCACACCGCTACACTGGCGGGATGGATCACATCACGACATTTCACGCCGTGCGCCAGATCGTCGCATGAGCGAACAGAAGCCTGACCTCATCGAGCGGCGCTGGATTCTTGGCGCGCTGATGCTGACCATGTTCCTGGCGGCCATGGACAGCACCATCATTGCCACGGCAGTACCGCAGATCGCGGCAGATCTTGGCGGTTTTGCCTGGATCGGCTGGGTATTCTCGATCTACCTGCTGCTGCAGATGGTTTGCATCCCGATCTACGGCAAGCTCGCCGATCTGCACGGTCGCAAGCCGATTCTGGTGTTTGGCACCTCGGTATTCCTGCTCGGCTCGGCCTGTTGCGCACTGGCCTGGAACATGCCCAGCCTGATTGTCTTTCGCGGTCTTCAGGGTCTGGGTGCCGGTGCCATCATGGCCACGGTGGCCACCCTGGTGGGGGATCTGTTCACCGTGCGCGAGCGTGCGGCCATCCAGGGCTGGCTGTCCAGCGTGTGGGGCGTGGCCGCCATTGTCGGCCCGACCCTGGGCGGTGCGTTTGTCGAGTACGCATCCTGGCGCTGGATCTTCCTCATCAACCTGCCCCTGGGCGCCGTGGCGCTGGTGCTGGTGACCCGTTTTCTGCATGAGCAGGTCGAACGGCGCGAACATCGCATCGATTTCACCGGCGCTGCCCTGATATTGCTCGGCACCGGCGCCTTGTTCTTCGGTTTGCTGGAAGGCGGTCAGGCCTGGCCGTGGCGCTCGTGGCAGAGCCTGACAAGCCTTGGCCTGGCGATGGCTCTGCTTTTCGCGGCATGGCGGGTGGAGCGGCATGCGGCCGAACCGACCATGCCATCGTGGCTGTGGCGGCGACGCAATCTGGCCCTGAGCAACCTGGCCATGGTGGGGCTGGGCGTGGTGCTGATGGCGCCCAATACCTATCTGCCGACGTTCGGGCAATCGGCGCTGGGCCTGGATGCGATCGCAGCCGGCCTGCTGCTGGCCACCATCAGTCTCGGCTGGCCGCTGGCATCGAGCTGGTCGGGCCGGCTCTACCTCGGCATCGGCTTTCGCGATACGGCCCTGATCGGAGCTGTGCTTGCCCTGCTGGCGACGCTGGCTTTCACCTGGCTGCCCGAGCCCCAGAGCGTGCCTGTGCTGGTCGCCGTGCACGCGCTGCTTGGCGCCGGATTCGGGCTGATGTCGACACCGCTGCTGGTGGCGCTTCAGTCGGCGGTGGGCTGGAACGAGCGCGGCGTGGTGACCAGTGCAAACATGTTTTCACGGTATCTGGGCATGAGCCTTGGCGCCGTGCTGGTGGGCGCCATTTTCAACCATGCCATGCGCGAGGCGCTGAGCAAGGCTCCGGGGACCGTCGGCAGTCGATGGCCCAGCGACCTGGATGCCGTCATACGCGCGGTGCATGACCCGGCGACGCCGCATGCCGTGTCGGGCTATCTGCGCGAAGCCATGGTGGCCGCCACGGTGCACGTGTATGCCGGCGTTGCCATCGCCGCACTGTTGACGGTTCTGGCGATCGGCGGCATCCAGCGTGATTTTGCCCGGCAAAGCGGCCGGCTTGACGATACGGCAGTGAGCGGGAAGGCAGTGGACGGCCCGCATTGAGCCGACCTTGTGGTCGTGCAGGTTTTTCGCTGACCCGCAATCAGCCGAGCACACCGAGGGGCAGCTGCATGGTGATGCAGTGCAGGCTTCCGTTCTGGCTGATCAGTGGCCTGCAGGGAATCGGAATGACCTCACGCCCCGGGTAGGCCTGCCCGATCAGCATGGCCGCCGTGGTGTCGGCCGGATCACCGTAGGCGGGGACAAGAACGGCATTGTTGATGATCAGGTAATTGGCGTAGGACGCGGCGAGGCGGCGTCCGTTCTCGACGATTGCCTGCGGCCAGGGCAAGGCCGTCAGCGAGTAGGGTTTGCCGTCTGCGGTACGCAGGGCGGCCAGTTCCTCGGCCATGCGTGCCAGATCGTCATGGTGGGGATCGTGCGGCGCGTCGCAGGCCTGGTAGACGATGCGGTTGCCGGGGGCGAAGCGGGCCAGCGTATCGACATGGGCGTCGGTATCGTCGCCTTGCAGGGCGCCGCTGTCGAGCCACAGCACGCGCTCGGCGTGCAGGTAGTCGGCCAGGTGACTGCTTAGCTGCGCCCTGGTCAATCCGGGGTGTCGCGCATGCATGCAATGCCACGTGGTCAGTACGCTGCCCTGGCCATCGGACTCGATCGCGCCGCCCTCCAGGGCCCAGTCAATGCTGCGCAATGGCGTGTCGGCAAAGACGCCGGCGCTGGCCAGGCGCGAACTCAGCAGGTTGTCTTCGGCGGCATCGTACTTGCCGCCCCAGCCGGTGAAGCGAAAGTCGGCAAGCTCGGGCCTGCCGGCAGCGTTACGCAGCGTGATGGGGCCGGAGTCGCGCAGCCAGGTGTCGTCATAGGGCACCTCCAGCAGTCGCACGGGAAACGGGCCCGTGCCGTGCTCCAGCAGGCGCTCGACATGAGAGCGCAGTGCGGTGTCGGCGACGCAGATGAGCAGCGGCTGAAAGCGGGTGACCGCCGCGGCCAGGGCCAGGTAGGTCTGCTCGACTTCAGCCAGATTGGCCGCCCAGTCGGTGCCGGCATGCGGCCATGCGACCAGCACGCCGGCCTGCGGCTCCCATTCGGCAGGCCATCGCACGGCAAACCCGGTCAATCAGCTGCTGCTGTCTTGTGTTGGCGGATTGATGACCGAATGGATCACCCGGTTGCGCTCGAAATACACGATGTAGTGCGCATACTGCCAGCGGTTGATGGGTGGATGCCGCGGGGCATCGCCGCCACGCGTGGGCAGCTTGCTCAACGGGGCACCGAAGCGGCGTTGCACCTGTGCCATGGTCATGCCGCGCGTCGGCATCGCCATCTGCTTTTCCTTGTGCACCTGCTGCATCAGCAGCGTGTCGGCCTGGGCCGGGGCGGCCATGGCGATGCCAAGGCTCAGTGCAGTGGTGGCGAGCAGCTGTTTGATGATCATGATAATTCCCCGCGAGTCAGGAGTTTGCGAGCTACTTTTAACAGAATATCTGGCGTTAATCCATGCTGATGCCTGCAAACTGTGGGCTGCGGCATGGATTGCGCGCATGAAAAAGGCCGCTTGCAGCGGCCTCATTCGAGTGCGTGTCCAGGCGCAGCTCAGCGCTGGCGCGCCTTGAAACGCGGATTGGACTTGCAGATCACGAACACCTTGCCACGACGGCGCACGACTTTGCAGTCGCGGTGACGGGATTTGGCAGACTTGAGAGAAGAAAGCACCTTCATGGCGGCATTCCTGCTGAATTAAAACGGGGATTCTAGCGTGAGCCGGGGTGGGAGTGCAAGCATTGGCCGCGTGTCCGCGCCCTGGCACGGCGATGCCTTGCGGTCGCTTGCCCCGCGACCGGTTCGTCGGCGTTCAGCCCAGCAGATCACTGGCGCTTGCGAATGGCCAGATTTCGCGCCAGGAACCGGGCGCCTGTGCCGGTTGCTGCAAGGCGGCGAGTTCGGACAGATAGGTGGTGCGCGGCACCATGCGGGCGCCCATGCGCAGCAGATGCGGATTGGGTACCTGGGCATCCAGCAACGGCCAGCCCCAGCGGTCGAGCACGCGCGCGGTGGCCAGCAGGGCGATCTTCGAGCCACCGGTTTCGGTACTGAACATCGACTCGCCACAGAACATGCGCCCGCTGGCCACTCCATAAAGGCCGCCCACCAGGCGGTCACCGGCATACACCTCGATGCTGTGCGCGTGCCCCATGGCATGCAGGTCGCAGTACGCGTCGATCATCGAAGGGGTCAGCCAGGTGCCGTGATCATCATTGCGCGGCTGGGCACAAGCCTGGATGACCTGGCGAAAACGCTCGTCGGCCCGCAGATGCCAGCCGCAGCGGCGCAGTTGCCGACGCAGACTGCGGCTGACATGAATGCAGTCGGTGGCAAATACACAGCGAGGATCGGGTGACCACCAGAGAATGGGTTCGCCTTCGCTGAACCATGGAAAGATGCCCTGGCTATAGGCTTGCAGCAGCCAGGGCGGGGACAGATCGCCGCCCGCCGCCAGCAGGCCATTGGGCGCGGTCAGGGCCTGCGCGGGATTGGGAAAGCGTGGCGCATGGCCCGGGTGCAGAAAGGCGATCGGCAATGGGCTCATGGAGCGCTTCCGTCTGCGTGCTGCGCTGCCTCGGCCGGTTGCGAGTAGGGGGAACGGGCCTCCAGATCAGCCCGGTACTCGTCCATTGCCTGTTTCTCCCGAGCAAGTGCGGCGGCAACGGCTGCACGAAAGCCGCCGTGTGCGATGAAATGACGGGAGTGCGTTGGCGTCGGCACAAAGCCCCGCGCCATCTTGTGCTCGCCCTGGGCACCCGGTTCGAAGCGGGCCAGGCCATGGCGAATGCAATGCTCGATACCCTGGTAGTAGCAGAGCTCGAAATGCAGGCCGGGCAGATGCTCGCGGCAGCCCCAGTAGCGTCCATACAAGGTGTCGCCGCCTTCCAGGAACAGGGCCATGGCGATAATGTGCCGGTCGCGGCGCGCTGTCGCGACACGTACCTTGCAGGTTGCGCTCATGGCCAGCTCGCGCAGAAACGCAAGGCTCAGTACGGCCACGTTGCCTTTCTCGTCGAAGGTGCGGCAATACAGGGCGTGCACCGCCTGCCACTCGTCGTCGTCCAGATCGGCACCATCGTGCATGGCAATGCGCAGGCCGGAGCCTGCTGCCTGGGCACGCTCGTGGCGTATGTTCTTGCGTTTCTTGTGGCGCAGGGCAGCGAGAAACTCCTCAAAATTGCCGTAGGCACGGTTGTGCCAGTGGTATTGCAGATCGAAGCGTTGCAACCATGCCGAGCCGAACGCCGGCAGGTCATCGGCCGCCAGAAAATTGGCGTGCAGCGAGGACAGGCCCAGACGGGTGCACTCGTCCTGCATGGCATCGACCAGTTGTCGCCGAAGCTCACTGCGGCCGTCGCCGTCACCAGTCAGCAGACGCGGCCCGCTGACCGGTGACCAGGGCACTGCGTTGAGCAGTTTCGGGTAGTAGCGGCCGCCAGCATTCTCCCAGGCGTGCGCCCAGCTCCAGTCGAACACGAACTCCCCGCGCGAGTTGCCCTTCAAATACAGCGGTGCCGCGGCCAGCAGTCGGCCATCCTCATGGATGCCTGCGTGGTGCGGCCGCCAGCCCCATTCCGCGCGGATGCAGCGATGCCGCTCGAGCCCGGCCAGGAAAGCGTGGCTGACAAACGGGTTGGCGCTGCCGGCCAGCGCGTCCCACTCGCCGGCCGTGAAGGCATCCATGCTGTCGTGGAAGCGGACATCGAACATGGGGGTATTGTCCCGCGTTGCGGGTTTGCTTGCAGGGTGGGTTTCTTGGCAGGCTTTTTGGCTTCGGGTGCGGGATGGGGTGGCTTGTGGTCTGCATGGCGGCATCCGCTGCGCTGCTGCCGCAGGAAACCCTTCTCAGATAGAAGCTTTCGCGGCTTGCAGCCGCGAGCTACTGTCCCTTGCTTGCCCAGGAGAAAGGTAGCCACACATTCGTCTGGAACGAATTTGAACAGCGAAGCTGGCCCGAAGGGCGAAGGGCAGGATGCCCGGAGTAAAGAGCAATGACACCCCTTTTCCGCGCCCTGCGGGCCTTGTCATCCACCACCCACCGCTGCACAGGGGCCCCGAAAGGCCAGCGCGCGTCCTGCGCGCCGAAGGAGCGTTCGTTCCGCGCACCCAACACCCGCGAACACGATGTCCGCTGCTCTTCCGGGACCCTGTGATGCGGCAGAGGCTTGCGGCTGGGTCCGTGTCGGTGCACAGCACCCAGCGCGTTACAATACGCGATTGACCAAACAGCCAATCGCGGAGCAGCTATGAGCAGCAAGTTTCGAGTCGAGCATGACAGCATGGGTGATCTGAAGGTGCCTGCCGAGGCCCTGTGGGGCGCGCAGACACAACGCGCGGTGGACAACTTTCCGGTGTCCGGACGCACGATGCCGGATCAGTTCATACGTGCCCTGGGTCTGGTCAAGGCGGCGGCGGCAGAATCGAATGTGCGTCTGGGACACCTCAGCAAGCGGCGCGGTGCGGCCATTCGCAAGGCGGCGCTGCGTGTGGCCGAGGGCGAGGTGAATGCGCAGTTCCCGATTGACGTGTTCCAGACCGGTTCGGGCACCAGCAGCAACATGAACGCCAACGAGGTGATTGCGCATCTGGCCAGCGGCTCGGGGAGCAAGATTCACCCCA
Source organism: uncultured Gammaproteobacteria bacterium (assembly GCA_963734945.1). GTDB lineage: Bacteria > Pseudomonadota > Gammaproteobacteria > Xanthomonadales > Rhodanobacteraceae > DASSBG01. The sequence goes on along the minus strand of CAVTJF010000004.1, from coordinate 39,413 downwards.
ATGATCATGTCAACTATGGCCAGAGCTCGAATGACGTGATTCCCACGGCCATTCATGTCAGCGCGACACTGCTGGCCAGCGAGCAGTTGCTGCCAGCGCTCAAGCATCTGAAGAAGACCATCAACAAGCGCTCGCGACAGTTGCGGCGGGTGGCCAAGACCGGGCGCACGCACCTGATGGATGCCATGCCCATCACCTTCGGCCAGGAGTTGTCCGGATGGGCGGCGCAGGTCGACTCGGCCATTGCCCGTATCGAGGATGCGCTCAAGCGCATGCGACGCCTGCCCCTGGGCGGCAGTGCGGTGGGCACCGGTATCAACGCCGATCCCAAGTTCGGCGCCAGCGTCGCTTCGGAGTTGAAGAAGCTGACGGGTGTGCGTTTCGAATCGGCGGACAACTATTTTGAAGGCATTGCCTCGCAGGACGCGGCGGTGGAATTGTCGGGGCAGTTGAAGGCATACGCCGTGGCCCTGATGAAGATAGCCAACGACCTGCGCTGGATGAATTCCGGACCGCTGGCCGGGCTGGGCGAGATCGAGCTGGAGGCATTGCAGCCTGGCTCGTCGATCATGCCGGGCAAGATCAATCCGGTGATTCCGGAAGCGGCAGCAATGGTCGCAGCCCAGGTCATCGGCAATGATGCGACCATCACCGTTGGCGGGCAGGCGGGCAATTTCCAGCTCAACGTGATGCTGCCGGTGATTGCGCTGAACCTGCTCGAGTCGATCGAGATCCTGGCCAATGTGTCGCGCCTGATGGCTGACAAGGCGATCGCCAGCTTCAAGGTCAACAAGGACAAGATTGGCGAGGCACTGGACAAGAATCCGGTGCTGGTGACGGCGCTCAATCCGGTCATCGGCTACGAGAAGGGCGCGGCCATTGCCAAGAAGGCCTACAAGGAAAAGCGCCCGATCATGGATGTCGCACGTGAGGAAAGCGGCTTGTCCGAGTCAGAGCTGAAGAAGCTGCTGAACCCGCTGAAGCTGACCGAGGGCGGCATCCAGGGCAGCTAGCTGTGTCCCTCCTCCAGATTGTTTAGTGGTGCCAGGCCGATGGGCTGATGAATGCCCTCTTGCCTCGTCATCCTGGGGCCGCCGCAGGCGGAACCCGGGATCCATTTTCGTGTTTGACTGCACGACATCATTCACGAAGATCAAAATGGATCCCGGATTGCCGCTGCGCGGCATCCAGGATGACGATCATGCCGATGCGCTGCCTCTGCGCCACTTTCCGGATGAACAGGCTGCCTGGACATTGCAACCAGCCCGCAAGCTCAATACCAGAGGTAGATGCCGATCGTGGCCAGCGTGTTCCAGCCGGCATGAGCCACGATGCCGGCCGCGAGTCTGCGCCCGCGCCACAGGTAGAGCAGCGTAAGGCTCAGGCCGCCGTACAGGCCGGTGTCGATGACACCGGCCCAGCCCTGGTAGCCGTGCAATGCCGCGAACAGTGAGGTGGTGATAACCACCGCCAGCGGCGTGACCCAGCGCGCGTCACCCAATAGCCGCTCGAGCAGGTTGAGAAAGTGACCGCGGAAGAACAGCTCCTCGGCGAAGGAGCCGGTCCAGGCCAGCACCAGGAAGGCGGCGACGCCGGCCAGGCTTTCGCCGATCTGTGCGCTGTTGACGGTGACGTCGCTGCGCCCGGCCCCGCCGGTGGCCGGGATGATGATCAGGAATTGCAGCAGCGCGAAGGCCAGCGCGATGGCCGCTCCGATGAGCACGTCGGTCACGATGTTCCGACGAACGAGACCCAGGTCGCGCAGACGCCCGCCGACCGGACGCAGGGCCAGCATCAGCGCCAGCGGCACCAGAACAGCCTGCAGCAAGCCGGTCCAGGCGTAGGCGCTGGTGCCGGGGACGGTGCCGAAGACCTGTGCCGGCAACAGGTTGGAACCCAGCACGATCAGCAGGAACAGAAGGGTGCCGATGAGGAGGGCAGCCGCACAGCGGACCCGGGATACGGCAAGGGGAAGTTCGATTGAACGAGCGGTGTGCGAGTCGGCATTCGGCATGCAATGAATCTCCGGGTCAGGCGGCGGGGGCCGTGCAATAAAAATGGGCCGCAGCAGTGTTACTGCATGCGGCCCTCTGCGCGAGGCGGGTAGCGTGCCTCAGACTTCGCTGCGCTTGCGCCGCATCCATATGGCGGCGGCGATCATTGCCACGCCGGCAATGGCGCCAACCCAGAACTCGGTGTTGGCCAGCTGCGCCCACGCATGACCGACGGTCAGTGTGTCGATGAGATCCTGCGGCTTGCTGACGTGCTGGAAAAGCTCGGTCGAGCTGCCCAGCCAGCCCATGGGAGCGACGCCGAGCAGGAGGCGCTTGACCACGTTGTCCCAGAACCACACGCTGGACAACCCGGGGGTACCCAGTACCGCGAGCCAGGAGATCAGGACGCCGACCAGCACGGGCGTGGCTGCGGCCCAGAGGAACGGTTTGCCGCGTGCCCAGGCCGAGCACAGCAGCAGCCAGCCCAGTGTCGGCAGTGCCCAGACAAAGTTGACCGGTATCAGGGCCAGCAGGGTGCCGGCGACACGGAACGGATTGGCCTGTACCAGCAGCGGCCAGGCATTGGCACCGTGGAAGCTGGCGGTGATGACGGCCATCAGCAACATCACCACTGCGGTGACGATGCCGACGATCACTGCGATGACCGGAGCCACAACCGCAGCACTGAACAGTTTGGACAGGACCACGTTGCGGTCGGTCAGCGGCAGCGACTTCCACAGCAGAATGCTGCGATCCCGGCGATCATCGTAGAGAGCGCCCAGGCAGTAGAAGAACACCACGAAGATCAGTACCACGCCGGCAATCGATGCGGCCGAATACATGGACAGATCCAGCACCGGGCCCACGGAAACGCCCTGCTTCTGCAACTGCTCGATCATCATGTTGATGTTCTGGCCGTTGATGTTGATGCCCATGCGGCTTGAGAACACCTCGCCGGCAATGATGGCCAGCAGGTTGATCGCCACGAAGATGCCCGAGACGATCACCGGTGCCCACAGGAAGCCACCGCGGTGTTCCCAGAATTCGCGTTTGACGAGCCAGTAGAAATTGTTCATTGATAGGTGTCCTTCATGGTGGCGACGAACAGGTCGCTGACCGAGGGCCGGCGCAGCTCACCCAGAGCTTCGAGCCGGGCACGTTCGATGCCGTCGAAAAGAAAGATGGACTTGCCAAACACCTGGCGCTCGTCCAGCGGCTTGAGCGCACGCGCCGCTTCGGCCTGTTCGGGGTTGACCATGACCTCCGCAAAGCGCTCGCCGACAGCGTCCATGTCGGCATCCAGGATGATCTTGCCATCGCGTATGAACATCAGGTCGGTGAGGATGTGCTCGACTTCCTCGACCTGATGGGTCGTGACGATGATGGTCTTGTTCTCGTCGAAGTAGTCCTCGAGCAGGTTCTGATAAAACTGCTTGCGATACAGGATGTCCAGGCCCAGGGTGGGCTCGTCCAGCACCAGCACGCGGGCGTCGATCGCCATGACAATTGCCAGATGCAGTTGCACGATCATGCCCTTGGACATTTGCTTGACCTTCTGCTCCGGCTTGATCTTGGTGCGCGCCAGCAGTTTCTCGCATTTCTCACGCGAGAAGCGGGGGTGGATGTGCTCCACAAAGTCCACCAGCTCGCGCATGCGGATCCAGCGCGGCAACACGGCCACGTCGGCGATGAAGCACACCTGCTCCATCAGGACATCGCGCTGCGTGCGCGGGTCCATGCCCAGTACCGAGAGCTCGCCCTCGAAATCGGTGAGACCCAGGATCGCCTTCAGCGCGGTCGTCTTGCCCGCACCATTGGGTCCGATCAAGCCGACAATGCGGCCCGAACTGACCTCGAAACTGGCCTTGTCCAGGGCCAGCGTGTCCTTGTAGCGCTTGCTGAGGTTGTTGGCGGTGATCACGGCACTCATGATGCATTCTCCGTATCCGGGCGCGCATTCCTGAACAGTGTCTCGAGATCCAGTCCGAGCCGCTCTATGCGTGCAAACAGTGCCGGCCATTCCTCGTTGAGGAAGCGGTCGCGTTCAGATTTCAGCAGCGCCTGCTGGGCGCCTTCGGTAACAAACATCCCCAGTCCTCTCCTTTTTTCCACCAGTTGTTCATCGACCAGTTCCTGATAGGCCTTGGAAACGGTCAGTGGGTTGATTTGATAGTCAGCGGCGACCTGGCGGACCGAGGGCAATGCGTCGCCCTCGTCCAGGGTGCCCTCCAGGATCATCGCCACGACGCGTTCGCGCACTTGGCGGTAGATCGGCACATTGTCATTCCAGATTACGGTCATGGGCTCAGATTCCGTCGGTGGACAGGAGTGGCTTGGCAAAGGAAAAGTATGGCATGCGCAAGCCGCTGGTCATCCACGAGCAACTGGCGGCTGAAGGCTGGCTCAGGTTGCTGACCAGGTGGCCGCTGATGGTGGGCGCCGGGTCACGGGTGGGCGCGTAGACCACGACAGTGGGCATCTGTTGCACGTGCTGAATCGTGGCAGGGCTTGCGCGACCGATCGTGTCCGAATGGATGCGCGGCGCGATGACAATGCTGGCGAGCATGGCAGCCAGCAGCAGGAAGGGCAGTGCCGTGGCGGTGAATGTGGACAGACGCATGGTGGCTTCCTCGGTAATTAGTGAAGTGGTGTGGTGGTGAACTATAACACCAAATAAAAGCCCGTCAAGTGCGGCTGGAAATCGTTCATGATTCGTTCATGTTTGTGGCGTGTGTCGGACAGGGGCCCGGCGCCGTGGTTCTGATCCGGTACTGACGGGACTGCCGGCCGCCCGCGGTCTGCGAGGCGGGCTCGTGCAAATGCTTGATTTGCGGGTGTCGTACGCGAGATCCGCAGCGGCAAGGCCTGCCTTGCCTTCCGGGGCGGTGCCGGGCGAGCCGGCAACCTGCGTCGCGGACCGGAACGCTTGCATTGCTGGCGCGGTGCCCGCATGAATGGGGTGCAGGCCGGGGAACCAAGCTGGTTTTTCATGGTCGCAGTTGACACCCCGTTTGCCTTCAAGGCTGGACATGCCCAAAATAGCGTGCCCTGCCGCGACTGGCGGGACCCAAGAGACCCGGCATCGCCGGCATCGATACAAACCCAGGAGTAGATATGAAGTCAGTTGTGCGTATGACGCTCACTGCGGCCGCCGTTTCCATGGCGCTCGGCATGGCCTTTACGGCCAGCGCCAGCCCGCAGTTGAAGACCGAGAAGGACAAGAACAGCTACATGGTTGGCATGAGCATGGCCGGCAACATTCCCCAGCCGGTTGCTGATGAACTTGATCCGGCCGTCGTGGCCAGTGCTGTCAGCGATGTCCTCAGCGGCAAGAAGCCCGCGCTGACGCCCGATGAAGCCAAGGAAATCGGCAAGGCTTTCTCGGCCAAGATGAAGACCAAGATGCAGGCCATCGAGAAGAAGGAAGCGGCTGCCAACAAGGCCGAGGGTGATGCATTCCTGGCCAAGAACCGCAAGGCGTCGGGTGTGCATGTCACGGCGTCGGGTCTGCAGTACAAGGTCGACAAGAAGGGCAGCGGTCCCAAGCCCAAGGCCAGCGATACCGTGCAGGTCAACTACGAGGGTTCCCTGCTGGACGGTACTGTCTTCGACAGCTCCTACAAGCGCGGAAAGCCGGCTACATTCCCCTTGAGTGGCGTGATTCCGGGTTGGTCCGAGGCGCTGCAGTTGATGCCGGTAGGCAGCAAGTACACCTTCTGGATCCCGTCCAAGCTGGCCTACGGCGAGCGTGGTGCCGGTCCGATCGGCCCCAACTCGACGCTCAAGTTCGAAGTCGAGCTGCTGAAGATCGAGCCGCCCAAGAAAGACGACGGCGACTCGAAGTAAGATAGACGCATCCAACGCGTCAAACCATGCGGCGCGCCTCGGTGCGCCGCATTTGTTTTGTCCCCATTGTCCTGAGGCCGCGATAGCGTGAGGCCAGGCATCGTTCCTGTTGCGCGACAGCTCAGGTCGAAGCGGGACCGGGCGCACCGTGGCGTGTGGCCCGGGGCGATGCAAATGAACGGTACGGCCGATCGCTTGGCGCTGATCGGGTTGTTGACGGGTGGCACGATGGGATCCGGGGTCTGGAGCAGGCATGAAAATCACTATTTTCGGCACGGGGTATGTAGGCCTGGTCACGGGCACGTGTCTGGCGGAAATGGGCAACCAGGTCATGTGCCTGGACGTTGATCAGGGCAAGATCGACTCGCTCGGCAACGGCCACGTGCCCATCTACGAGCCCGGCCTGGAGCCGATGGTCGTGCGCAACCACCAGGCGGGTCGTCTGCATTTCAGTACCGATGCGGCTGCAGGCGTCGCGCACGCACAGATCATCTTCATTGCCGTGGGGACGCCGCCCGACGAGGATGGCAGTGCCGACCTGCGCCATGTGCTGGATGTCGCGCGCCAGATCGGCACGCTCCTGGAAGGCCCGGCCGTGGTGGTCAACAAGTCCACGGTGCCCGTCGGTACCGCCGACAGGGTGCGGGATGCCATTCGCACGGCGCTTGATGCCCGGGGCAAGTCCATCGACTTTGATGTGGTGTCCAACCCCGAATTTCTGAAGGAGGGCGATGCAGTCAATGACTGCATGCGGCCGGATCGCATCGTCGTGGGCGCCTCCAGCGAGCACGCGATCGACATCATGAAGACACTGTACGCGCCGTTCAATCGCAACCACGAGCGCATTGTGCTGATGGACGAGCGCTCAGCGGAGCTGACCAAATATGCAGCCAATGCGATGCTGGCCACGAAGATCAGCTTCATGAACGAAATGGCGAATATCGCCGAACGTCTGGGCGCCGACATCGAGCAGGTTCGTCATGGCATCGGCTCCGACCCGCGTATCGGCTACCACTTCATCTACCCCGGCGCGGGCTACGGCGGTTCGTGTTTCCCCAAGGACGTGCAGGCGCTGCGCCACATGGCCAGCAATCACGGTCACGAGGCCAGCCTGCTGGACGCTGTGGAATCGGTCAATGCGCGTCAGAAGATGCGCATGTTCGAGCTGATACATCGGCATTTCGATGGCCAGCTGGCTGGGCGCACCATTGCCCTGTGGGGATTGGCGTTCAAGCCCAATACCGATGACATGCGCGAGGCGCCCAGTCGCGTGCTGATGGAGTCGCTGTGGGCTGCAGGCGCCCGGGTACGCGCCTATGATCCGGAGGCGCGCGCGGAGGCTGCTCGCCTGTACCCCGACCGCGATGACCTGGTGCTATGTCAGGACCCTGCCAGCGCCCTGGAAGGCGCCGATGCGCTGGCGGTGGTTACCGAGTGGAAGCAGTTTCGCAGCCGGGATTTCTCCGGCATCGCTGCCGCGCTCAAAGACCCGGTGATTTTCGACGGGCGCAATCTCTACGATCCCGAAGCTGTCGAGGCGGCAGGTATCGCCTACTACGGCATCGGGCGCGGGCGCAGCGTACGCATGACCGGAGCCGACGACTGATGGGCGCTATCGAGGACGAATACCTGCAGGATCTGCAAGTTCGCCTGACCTTTCTGGACGATGCCGTGGCCGGTCTTGCCAGCGCCGACACCGAGCTGTCGCGACGACTGGCGATGATCGAGCGCAAGCTCGACGCCATGCGTGCCGAACTGGTTTCCTTGCGCGCCGCCAGCGATCACGATCCCGAGTCCGAGCCACCGCCTCCCCACTACTGACAGAGAATCCCAGATCATGTCCGGTTCCCTGCGTGACGAGTTGCTGAAGAGCGGTCTGGCCAAGCCCGGGCAGTCGCGCTCCAAGAGCAAGCGCAAGCCCCCGCGCAAGGCCGCGGAAAAAGAATCCCTGCGCGCATCCGCGGACGAGCAGGAGCTAGACCTTGCCAGGGCGTACGCGCTGCGTGCGCGCAGCGAGGCGAGGGAGCGCGAGCAGGCGCGGCGCGAGGCCGAGCGCAAGAAACGCGAGAAGCAGGCGCGCCGACGCAAGTTGCGCGAGCTGCTGGACGGCAAGGCGCTGGATACCGACAGTGCGGATTGCGTACGGCACTACGAATTCCACGGCAAGATTCGCCGCGTGCATGTGACCAGAACACAGCTGCAACAGCTCAATGCGGGGCAACTGGCGGTGCTGCAGTCGGGAGGCCGGTTTCTGCTGGTCGAGGCCGACGTGGCCCGTGCTGCCGCGGACATCGAGCCGGGCTGCCTGGCGTTGCTGGTTGACCCCGAGCAGACAGGCGACGCCGATGACGGCGTGCCGGATGATCTGGTGTGGTGATTGGCCGCGGCAGGCCGGTTGCTGTCCGTGACACGCTCATGAGCATTGCCAGTGACAGGGGTGCGAACGCGTGCATTTTCTGCTGCTGAGTGTTGTTCTGAGCGTAAGCGTATCGGTGCTGCTGAAGTTGGCGCCGCGGCTTCGTCTGGACATTCGTCAGGCGATTGCCGTCAACTACGTCGTGGCTGCCGCGCTGACCGCCGCGCTGCTTGAGCCCCGGCTCCGGTCCCTGCAGCAGGTCGGCTGGTCCGGCCTGGGTCTGTTGCTGCTGCTGGGTGCGGGTCTGCCGCTCATGTTCTGGGTGCTGGCGCTGGCTGTGCGTCGGGCCGGGGTGGTACGTACCGATGCAGCCATGCGGCTGTCGCTTCTGCTTCCCCTGGTGGCAGCCTTTGCCTGGTTCGGCGAACCGTTGTCCTGGCTCAAGCTGGCCGGCATCGGTGCAGGCCTGCTCGCCATTGCGCTGCTGGTGACACGGCAGCGCGATCAGGCCGATGGCGCGGCAAGAGCCTGGTCGTACCTGCTCCTGCTGGTATTCGCGGGCATGGGCGCGATCGACATCCTGTTCAAGCTGATGGCACGCCTCGGCGCGGCTTCTTCAGCCAGCGTGTTGCTGGCCGCCTTCATGCTGGCGGGCATTGTGTCGCTGCTGGCGGTGGTGCGCCTGTACGCTCGCGGGCTGGCGAGCTGGCAGCCACGGCACCTGCTGGCCGGGCTGGTACTGGGCGTGCTCAACTTCGGCAACATCGTGTTCTACATCCACGCCCACCGAGCCATGCCGCACAACCCCTCGCTGGTGTTTGCAGCGATGAACATTGGCGTCATCGTGCTTGCTACCCTGACAGGCGTGCTGGTTTTTCGCGAGCGCCTGGGCCGGTGGAACATCGCCGGACTGGCGCTGGCCGTGTTCGCGGTGATCATGTTGGCGCAATGATCCCGTGCGCGGCGAGCCATCCGGTCACGGCAGGCATCGGGTCCGCAAACGTGGCTGCCTGCGTGGGGCTGGGCCTAGGCGGATGGCTCCCGGGACGCCTTCAATGCCGGATTGTCCCATCCCTTGCGGGGCTTGAATCGATCGCCGTGCTTGCTTGCCAGGGCCTGTAGCCGGGCCAGGATGTCATCGGTGCCGCAGGCGCGGATGTAGGCAACCGGGCCGCCGCGGAAGGGCGCAAATCCGGTGCCGAAGATCACCCCGGCATCCAGCAGATCGGCATCGTCCACGACGCCGTCGTGAAGGCAGGCCACCGATTCGTTGAGCATCGGCAGGATCATGCGGTCTTCCAGATCCTCGGCGGGCTTGTAGCCGTCGGGTACCTCGGGCTTGCTGGGCTTGCCGTCCTCCCACACATAGAATCCCTTGCCTGTCTTCTTGCCCCGATTGCCGGCTTCGACCTTGTCTTCCACGCCCTCGGGCAGATCAAGGTTGAGGAAGGGGGCCAGTTCCTTGCCCACCGAGGCAGCCACGTCCAGGCCCACCGTGTCGGCCAGCTCGATGGGACCCATCGGCATGCCGAAACCGCGAGCCACCTTGTCCAGCACCGCGCCCGGCACGCCCTCGGAAAGGGCGCGTATCGATTCCAGCAGATAGGGCATCAGGATGCGATTAACCAGAAAGCCGGGCGTGCCCTTCACCGGTACCGGCAGCTTGCCCAGCGACTGCACCATCGACAAGGCACGCTTGCTGACGTGCTCGTCGAGCTGATCGTGCTGTACCACCTCCACCAGCGGCATCTTGGCAACCGGGTTGAAGAAGTGCAGCCCGAGGAAGTTCTGTGGTCGCTTGAGAGATTCGCGCAGTTCGTCGAGCGGGATGCTGGATGTGTTGCTGGCCAGGATGGCCTTGTCGTCCAGCCTGGCTTCCAGTGTCTTGTAGAGTTCCTGCTTGGCCTCGCTGTTCTCGAAGATGGCCTCGATGGCCAGACCGGCAGTAGCCGCGCCATCGCCGTCGACATCGGCCTTGAGGCGTGCCTTGCAGTCGCTGGCGCGCTGCTTGTCGCCATGTGCCTTGCGGTCAAACAGCTGGCCGGCACGCTCCAGTGCCGGGGTGATGTATTTCATCTCCCGATCCTGCAGGCTGACCTCGAAACCCTTCCATGCACACCACGCCGCGATGTCGCCGCCCATGACCCCGGCGCCGACGACGTGCACATGCTTGATGCCATGGTCGACATCCTTGCCCAGGCCCTTGAGCCTCTCGCTCAGGAAATACACGCGGATAAGGTTTTGTGCGGTGCTTGTTGCGGCCAGCCTGGTTACCGAGCGTGCTTCCAGTTTCAGTCGCTGCTCGATGTTGCCACCGCCGCGCCGCCATACCTCGATCAGGGCGAACGGCGCCGGATAATGGCGCTTCCTGACTCGTGCAGATGTCTGCTTGACCAGCATGGGTGCCAGCGCCTGGCGTACCGGCCAGATGTTCGTGGCCCAGGCCAGGGCACGCTGGCGCAGCGGGCGCTGGCGTGGTCGCTGCGCCAGCTTGCGAGCGACTTCGAGCAGCTTGTCGGGGTCGGCCAGCTTGTCAACCAGGCCCAGGCGCAGCGCCTTGGAGGCGCGCGCCGGTGCACCCGTCAGCATCATCTTCATCGCCTCGGGCGTGCCGATCAGGCGCGGCAGGCGTGCGGTACCACCCCAGCCCGGATGAATGCCCAGCTGCACCTCGGGGAGGCCAATGCGGGTTGCACTGTCGCTGCTGGCCACACGCATCGTGCAGGCCAGCGCCAGCTCGGTTCCACCACCGAGGCAATTGCCATGTACGGCGGCGACCGTGGGGCAGGGCAGGCTGGCCAGGTCCTGGAAAACGCGCTGGCCATGGCGGATGGCGTCATGCACCACGCCGTCGCGCGCGTAGCCTTCGAATTCGTGCAGGTCAGCGCCAACCACGAAGCTGCCGGACTTGCCCGAATGGATGATCACGGCGCGCGGCTTGTTGATGCCAAGGCGCTCCACAATCTGCGCCAGTTCGTCCAGTACCGCGCGCGACAGGGCATTGACCGAGGCGTCGGCCCGGTCGATGGTCAGCGTGACAATGGCATCGGCGTCGATCTCGCTGCGCCAGTGCTTCAGTTGCAGTCCTTCAAACATGGGTGTGACCAATGGTTCGGGGAGGGTTATCATCAAGCTTCGACCTGCTTGCGGTCAAACCCCGAAGCCGGCAGGGCCGGTGCCGCGGGTTGCGTCCTGACGAGGCGTCACGGGAATCGGCGATGATTGGACGAGAGGCTTGCTGAATTGAATACGGGCCATGGCAGCCACGCTGCCGCCACTGCACTGCTGGAGCGCATCGTTGACGCGCCGCGCAACCTCATTGTGCTGGACACCAGCCAGGCGGACGAGCTGATCGAGGAGTTGCGTCTGCTGACGCGCCGCAGTGGGCAGGCGGTCTATTTGTGGCAGGATGCGACTGGCCTGCGCAGCATGCGCGAGGGGGACATGCAGATTCAGGTCAGCAACCGGCTCACCGATACCCTGCGCTTCATTCGGCGCAGCATGCATTTCGGCATTTACCTCATGCAGGTTGATACCTCCAGGCTGTCGCCGCAGAGCATCAATCTCCTGGCCGAGATCGGCCGACTCAAGGACGGCCCGTCACGGCGCGTGGTGCTGATCGGGAGCAGCCCGAAGATTGACGACCGTCTGGAGGCAGTGAGCCTGCGTCTCAGCGTCAGCGGCGGCGACAAGGGCAGGCCACGTCTGCGTGATGGGCGGTGGGTACGGTGAGCGCCGCCGACCACGACCATGAGCAGGGGGCCACCTTGCTGATCGTCACCGGCAACCGCGAGGACCGGCGCTGCCTGTTCGATGCCCTGGATGCCGAGAACATGGCAGCGATTCATACCGCAAAGGATATCGAGCAGGCGCGGGGCTTTCTCGAGCAGGGTATACATTTCGATCTGATCATTGCGGAGTTTGCAGAGCACGCCGATGCGGTAGTGGCGTTCTGCGCGTCCATGCAGGCGGATGCGAGCATGGCGAACACCCCGGTGCTGGGGATTCTCGCGTCCGACCCCCGTCACGGCCGCTGGGGCTACCTGAACACGCCGCCAGGAGTGCGCGAATGGATCCGCAGCCCGGTGATGGCGTCCGAAGCCCTGTTTCGGATTCGCCAGCTTCTATCGGGCAGGAGCGACGATCACGCGCTCGACGGCGACGCCTATCGCTTTGCCTTTGATGCCAGCATCGACGAGGTGGTCGTATCCGACCCGCACAACGGTCAGATCCTCGAGGTAAGCCCGAGCTTTGAGCTGGTGTCGGGGATTGACGCCGGGCAGATTGTCGGGCAGCCGGTCGCCAGCATCGATGTCAGTCACACGCGCGAGCAGCGTCGCATTTTCAACGAAGCCCTGCTGGCTGATGGCAAGGTGCGCTATCGATTTCACAAGCAACGTGCCGACGGCAGCAGCTACCCGGTGGAAATGCATGCGCGCCTCATGGGCCGCAATGGCCGCATGGTCCAGGTCGGGGTGATACGGGACATCAGTCCCGTCCTGCAGGCGCAGCAGGCATTCTCCACACTCAGTGCCATGCATGCCGGTGTCGGCAGCAACAACGGCATGCAGCATGCGGCGCAGCTCATGGTCGAACGCATGGACCTGGATCTGGTGGCCGTGGTGCGCCTGCATCAGGAAGACAACTACAGAGCCGAAACACTGGCCCTGAGCCGCGGCCCGTCGGCTGAAGACACGGATCTGGACATCAGCAGGTTGCCGATCGTCAAGCTGGTGCTGGAAGGCGAGCCGATCGTCCACCTGGGTGACGCCCACCGCCTCGCCAATGTGGACGACTTTGTCCGCGACCATGGCTACAGTGCCTTTGTCGGCTTGCCGCTGATGGATGCGCGGCGCAACGTTCTTGGTGCTTTCGTGCTGGCCTGCAAGGAGGATCTGTCCGGACGCGTCGGGGCTCTTGATGCCATTCGCGTGGCCGCCGCGCGTTTCGGGTTTGAAATCGAACTGCACGAGTCGATGGAGCAGGGTCGCGCCAAGGGTCTGCAGGATGCGCTGACGGGCCTGCCCAACCGGCTGCTGTTCAATGACCGCCTGCAAAGTGCCTTGCGCGCCTCGCACCGAACCGGCGAAATGTTTGCCGTGATGTTCGTTGATCTTGATCGCTTCAAGACCATCAACGACTCCCTCGGACATGACGTCGGCGACCAGGTCCTGCGCGCCGTTTCCAAGCGCTTGTGCAGCAGCGTGCGCGCTTCCGACACGGTGGCGCGCTATGCCGGTGACGAGTTCACCCTGATCCTGCGCCATATCGTCCAGCGCGAGGACGTGATGCGCATCGCCGACAAGATCATTCGCATCATGGAGGCGCCGCTGACGCTGGATGATGACTCGGAATTGAAGATCACCGCCTCGGTGGGTATCAGTTTTCACCCCGATGATGCCGATTCGGCCGATGAACTGCTCAAGCATGCCGACGTGGCCATGTACAGCGCCAAGGGCCAGGGGCGCAACAATTTCCAGGCGTACGAGGCGGTGCCGGAGGAGTCACACAAGCAGCGTATTGCCCTGGAGGCCAAACTGCGCCTGGCCGAGCGCAACAACGAGCTGCTGGTCTACTACCAGCCCCAGGTTGATTCCAGCACCGAGGACATCATCGGCATGGAGGCACTGGTGCGCTGGGAGCACCCGGAACTTGGCATGATCAGCCCCGGCTTCTTCATCCCGATCGCCGAGGAAACCGGGCTCATCAACTCCATCGGCGAGTGGGTCCTGCGCACCGCCTGCAAGCAGGCGCGTGAATGGCAGAGCAAGTACAAGCTGTCCTTGCGCGTCGGGGTGAACCTGTCGGCACTGCAGTTGCGCCAGGTGAACCTGGTCAAGCAGGTCAGCGACATTCTCGAGGAATCGGGATTGCCGCCCAAGCTGCTGGAGCTGGAGGTCACCGAGAGCGTCAACGTGCGCGACATCCCCAATCTGCTGGATACCCTCGGCGGTCTGCGCGCCCTGGGCTGCAGCATTGCGATCGACGACTTCGGCACCGGGCAGTCGTCGCTGGACTATATCCGCCATTTTCCCGCCGACCGGGTCAAGATCGACCAGTCTTTCGTGCGCAACATCGGGGTCGACCCGGATGACGAGGCCATTGTGCGCGCCACCATCACCATGGCTCACAACCTGCACCACAGCGTGGTGGCCGAGGGTGTCGAGATTGAGCAGCACCTCGATTTCCTTCGCGCCCACGGCTGCGAGGAGTTGCAGGGCTACCTGTTTTGCCGGCCCCTGTCGGCTGTCAGTTTCGACAACCTCCTGGCCGAGCGCGAGCGCAGCTTTGCCCGTGCCAGGCCCGTGCTCAACCAGGGCTAGACCTCCCCGGCCCGTGGCCCGGCCGGGTTCCGGCTGATCGCCGGTCAGGCCGGGTAGCGGCCACGACTTGGAATTGCCCGGCGCTGCCCCCATTCCTTGCTCACTGCCCGCCGACACCGGTGCCGGGCATTCTCTGGAGGTGGCAGGGGAACTTGGGCTACCTTCTTGCGGTCAACTATCAGGCGCGTGATTCGAGCGCCTATCGGATTCGGAAAGGGATCCCAAAGGCAAACCATGGCAGATACAGAACCCGATCGCGTGCTTGTCGAGCGCGTCAAGCAAGGTGACAACACGGCGTTCGATCTGTTGGTGCGAAAGTATCAGCGCAAGATCATTGCGGTCATTTCCCGCTATGTATCGGATTGGAGTGAGGCCGAAGACGTCTCCCAGGATGCGTTCATCCGGGCCTACAAGGCCTTGAAGAATTTTCGCGGTGACAGTGCCTTCTACACGTGGATGTACAAGATCGCCATCAATACCGCCAAGAATCACCTGGTATCGCGCGGCAGGCGGCCACCGGCTACCGATATTGCGGTTGACGATGCCGAGCATTTCGAGCGCTTTCTGCATTTCAGCGACAACGCCAGTCCGGAACATGAATTGTTGCGGCAGGAAATTGAACAAACGGTGTTCGATACTGTCCAAGAATTGCCCGATGACCTGCGCGAGGCCGTGAGCCTCCGAGAATCGGAGGGCCTGAGCTACGAGGAAATTGCCAAACGCATGGATTGCCCCATCGGAACCGTACGATCACGCATTTTCAGGGCCCGTGAGGCCATAGACGAAAACCTCAGGCCACTGTTGTCCGAAGAGAACCGCCCCCATGAGTGAAGTCAGCAAACAACAGCTTTCCGCACTGCTCGATGGCGAGCTCGGCGCCGATGAGGCACGTTTCCTGCTGCGCCGAATCCAGGCCGAACCGGAGCTTGCCGAATTGTGGTCTCGCTACCATCTGATTGGCGACAGCCTGCGTCATCGCGTCTGCATGCCGGTGACAGCCAACCTGGCAGTTCGGGTCATGCGGCAGATTGACCAGGAGCAGACATCGACAGGCAGGCAGCGCAGTTCGCGCTGGGTGCGGTACGGGCTTGGCGGCAGTATTGCTGCCAGTGTCGCGGTCGCGGCGCTGGTCTGGATGCAGCCGCGCCAGCCGGTGACCACCACCCCGGTGGCCACCGAACAGACTTCCGTCAACAGCGCGCCCACG
Source organism: uncultured Gammaproteobacteria bacterium (assembly GCA_963734945.1). Classification (GTDB taxonomy): domain Bacteria; phylum Pseudomonadota; class Gammaproteobacteria; order Xanthomonadales; family Rhodanobacteraceae; genus DASSBG01. The sequence goes on along the minus strand of CAVTJF010000004.1, from coordinate 23,687 downwards.
CTTGCCAGCAGTGACGCCGCCACGGCGGTTGCCGCGGACAATGGCGCCGCATCGTCGGCCCCCGATCTGAGTTCGCTCCTGCGACAGCCCGGATCAGCCATGCTGAACGTGCAGCCGGCTGCGGCCATTCGTGAGCAGGGGCCGATGCTGATGTCGCGCACGGGCGGCATGGCTCCGGTGTGGATGCGGGTTCCTGCAGACCCGGGCGCGCATCAGCCGGAAACACTTTTCCTGCGAGAAAGGTCCGTTTACAGCCCACCGGGCGTCGGGCCGCCGGGCCAGCCGTCGCAGGCACAAAGTCTGCCGCACTGAGCGGCGATACGCTTCGACCCCGCGCTTTCCGGTAACCGGTGCGCTGGTCGAGACGAGGTCCCTGGCCGAACCGGGCTGTCACGCCCGGGATTCGGGCAGCGGGCCTCCCAGAACATACCTGGATGGTGGCTTCCGGCAAGCCTGCCGGGATCCGTGACGTTTCATCAACAACAAGGTCCAAGCCAATGAAGACTTCATTGCGTTCCTCATTCGTTCTGTTCGCGCTGCTGATTGTCTCGATACCGGCAACGCTGATTGCCGGTGAGCTTCCGGATTTCACTTCCATCGTGGCCCGCAATGCACCGGCGGTGGTCCACGTCGAGGCGAAGTACGACGGCGATCAGTCCATGCAGCAGATGCAGCAGCCGCAGGCACAGCAGCAGATGCCCCCGGGCATGCCGGAAATCTTCCGTCACTTCTTTGGAGCGCCGGGCATGCCATCGCCTGGCGAACGCGCGCACACCTCGCTCGGTTCGGGCTTCATTCTTTCCAGCGACGGTTACATCCTCACCAACAATCACGTGGTTGATCATGCCGACAAGGTGACTGTGCGGCTGCAGGACAGGCGTACCCTGACTGCCAAGGTGGTAGGCACCGACAAGACCTATGACATTGCCCTGTTGAAGATCAAGGCGAGCGGGCTGCCCGCCGTGACGCTGGGTGATTCCAAGTCGCTCAAGCCCGGGCAGTGGGTTCTGGCCATCGGCTCGCCCTTCGGCTTCGACTACACCGTGACCCAGGGCATTGTCAGTGCCGTGGGCCGCAGCCTGGCCAACCGCAATGATCAGCCGTATACCACCTTCATCCAGACCGATGTGCCGATCAATCGCGGCAACTCGGGCGGCCCCCTGTTCAATCTGGCCGGCGAGGTTGTGGGCATCAACTCGCAGATCTATTCCAATACCGGCGACTATGCCGGCGTGTCATTCTCCATTCCCATCGATATCGCCATGGATGCGGTCAACCAGATCAAGGACAAGGGCTACGTGTCACGCGGCAGGATCGGCGTCCAGATCCAGAATGTCGATGCCGACAAGGCCCGGGCCCTCGGACTTGAAAGTGCCGCCGGAGCGCTGGTCGCCGCGGTGGAACCGGGCAGCCCGGCCGACAAGGCCGGTGTCGAGGTGGGCGACGTCATTCTGGCGTTCAACGGCGAGCCGGTAGAGACTTCGGTCGACCTCGGCCCCATGGTGGCTTCCACACGTCCCGGCAGCAAGGGCACGCTCAAGGTGATACGTGGTGGCAAGACCACGACGCTGCAGGTGACCGTGGGCGAGATGCCCCGGGATGACAATGCCCTGGCCTCATCGGATGCCGGCGCCGATTCCGGCAGTGGCGCACTGGGCCTGACCGTCGAAGCATTGACCGCCGATCAGCGCGACGCGCTGGACCTCAAGGCAGGCCAGGGCGTTGTGATCAGCAATATCACCGGCATGCAGGCTCGCCGGGCCGGTCTGACCCCCGGCGATGTCATCCTGATGGTGGGCCAGTCGAAAATCGGCAGTGTGGCCCAGTACGAGGCGGCGACCAAGAGCGTCAAGGCCGGCGACACGATCATGCTGCTTGTGCGCAACCGCCAGGGCACCACGGCATTCGTGACCATCTCCGTGCCGGGCAAGAAGGGCTAGGAGCCTGGGCGGTAGGAACCAAGTGAGCGAGGCAAAGTGGTTTTGAGGCAGATTTTTCGATCAATTGAGGCGAATAGCCGTAGCTATTTAACGAAAATGAGCGGAAAAGCTGGCCAAAACCACGAGCCGCAGCCGCTTGTGTTTCTACCGCCCAGGCTCCTGGTGCCCGGCTGGCTTCGTGCCCGGATCATCCACCATTGCGCCTGCGTCTGGCGTGGGGGTGGACCCGGGCCGGAGCATGGTCGCCGCCGGATTCGCGCTCCGGACAGTGCTTGATTTTGCCTGGGCCTGGCGCGATAGTCGAAACTGGAGTGGGCTTCAGGCAGGGATATGATTGCTGCGATCAGGTTTCGCGTTCTTGGGGCAGGTGTCTTGTTCTGCATGACGCTGATGAGCAGCATGTGCCTGGAAGCCGGCACAGTGATCCCGGATGTCGCCAGTCGGGCCGCCACGCAGATTGAGGCAAATGCCGATGGCGATGCCCTGGGACGCTCCGTGAGCTTCGTGGGCGATATCAACGGCGATGGCCGTCCCGACATGCTCGTCGGCGCGTCGTCGGACGGTGGATCGAGCCTCGGCTCCAGAGCCTTTGTGGTTTTCGGTACTGCTGCCGGGGGTCTGCCGACCACCATCAATGTCACCCAGCTTGATGGCAGCAGCGGCTTTACCCTGAGCATGGCCCAGACCGGAACCCGCCTGGGCTACAGCGTGGCCGCGCTGGGGGACATCAACAATGACGGGCGCGCCGATTTCGCCATTGGCGCGCCATTTGCCGATGCCGGCATGAGCCCGGCGATTCGCCATGACGCCGGCAAGGTGTTCGTGGTATTCGGTCGCGCCAGCAGCAATCCATTCCCGTCCCAGCTGAACCTGGACAACCTCAATGGCAGCGACGGCTTCGTCATCGAGGGTGCCCAGGCCGATGATCGTCTCGGCCACTCCGTGGCGTCGGCGGGTGATTTCAATGGCGACGGCTTGCCGGACCTGATTGCGGGCAGCGTCAATGCCATCGCCGGTGCCGCCAACAGCGCCTGGATCATTCTGGGGCGCGCAACGGCTTTCCCCGCCATTGTGACCACAGGCAGCCTGGCAGCAGGCGCCCAGGGCTTCGAGCTCGATGCCGATGCCGGCCAGGATTTTTCCAGCGCGGTGGCCGGCGTGGGTGACATGGATGGTGATGGCAAGGATGAGGTGGCCATCGGCGCGCCCGCGGCTGTCACCAGCAACAGCAATGCGGGGCGCGTCTATGTGCTGCATGGGCGGGCGGTCTCTGCCGTGCCGGCCGAGAATGTTCTGAACCTGGATGCGCCGGCCACGCCGGCAGTGCAGAAGCTTGATGGCGAGGGTCCCGGCTATTTCGTGGGCGCATCACTTGCTGGCCTGGGCGACATCAATGGCGACGGTATCCCGGATTTCATTGCCGGCATGCCGGGGCGGGGCGGCTATGTCGGAGGTGCCTGGATCGTGTTTGGTTCGTCCAGCCTGCCGTCGGATACGCTCAATGCCATGAACGGCCGCGGCGAGGCGGTGAACGTTCTCGACTATGGCGGTAGCCACAATGCCAATATCGGCACGGCGGTCGCCGGTGGCCAGGATTTTGACGGCGACGGCATCAATGACATTGTCCTGGCCGCGCCGGGCGGCTACCTGCGCAGCGGCGAAACGCGAAACGGTGCCGTGTATGTGATCCCGGGCCGTGATGCCGGGACTCCGTGGCCGGCGATATTCGACCTGTTCTCGCTGCCCACGGGACTGCGTCTGGATGGCGTTACTGATGTCGGCCCGGCCAATGCCGCGCCTTTGTTCAATGTCCCCGCCATGTCCGTGGCGCTGGGGCCGGACAGCAATGGCGACGGAGCGGTCGACCTGCTGATCGGCTCGCCGCTGGGTCAGGCCTCGACCAGCGACACGACCTTGGGCCCGTGGCAGGGGCGCGCCTGGCTGGTTTCCAGCGACGCGGTCAGCGATACCATCTTCGCGGACGGCTTCGAAGTTCCCTGAACATTCAGTCCGGTTCATGCGACAATGGTCGGCTGCTGTCACCATGTTGGCGACACAACCGTCCAAAGCACCCATTGACCATGGACCTGATCCGCAATTTCTCCATCATCGCCCATATCGACCACGGCAAGTCGACCCTGGCCGACCGCATCATCCAGATGTGCGGGGGCCTTACCGAGCGCGAGATGGAAAAGCAGGTGCTGGACAACAATCCCATCGAGCGCGAGCGCGGCATCACCATCAAGTCGCAATCGGTGTCACTGCCCTACACGGCGCTGGACGGCAAGACCTATCAGCTCAATTTCATCGATACCCCGGGCCACGTGGATTTCAGCTACGAGGTCAGTCGCTCGCTGGCCGCCTGCGAGGGCGCGCTGCTGGTCGTTGATGCCGCCCAGGGCGTCGAAGCGCAATCGGTAGCCAACTGCTACACCGCCGTGGAGCAGGATCTGGAGGTGGTGCCGATTCTCAACAAGATAGATCTGCCGACCGCCGATGTGGACAAGGTCAAGGCGGAAATCGAAGCCGTGATCGGCCTGGATGCCGATGAGGCCATTGCCGTCAGTGCCAAGACCGGCGAAAACATGCGCGCGGTGCTCGAAGCCATCGTCAAGCGCATCCCACCTCCCAGGGTGGGCGACACCGACAAGCTGCAGGCACTGATCATCGACTCCTGGTTCGACAGCTACCTGGGTGTGGTGATGCTGGTGCGTGTGATGCAGGGCGAGATTACCCCGGGCGACAAGATCAAGGTCATGTCCACGGGTCGCAGCCACGGTGTCGACGAACTGGGCGTGTTCACGCCCAAACGCAAGAAGCTGACGAAACTCGGTGCCGGCGAGGTGGGCTGGATCAATGCCGCGATCAAGGATGTGCATGGCGCCCCGGTCGGTGACACCCTGACCCTGGCGGCCGATCCGGCAGACAAGCCGCTGCCTGGCTTCCAGACCATGAAGCCGCGCGTATTTGCCGGCCTGTTTCCGGTGTCGGCCGACGACTTCACCTCCTTGCGCGAGGCACTGGACAAGCTGCGCCTGAACGATGCCGCGCTGTTCTTCGAGCCCGAATCATCCGATGCCATGGGCTTCGGCTTTCGCTGCGGCTTTCTGGGCATGTTGCACATGGAAATCGTGCAGGAGCGCCTGGAGCGGGAATACGATCTCGACCTGGTCACCACGGCGCCTACCGTGGTGTACGAGATACTGCGCAACGACGGCGAGGTGGTGACCCTGGACAATCCGTCGCAGCTGCCTCCGGTCACGCAGATCCAGGAAGTTCGCGAGCCGGTGATCCTGGCCAGCATTCTCACGCCGGATGAGCACGTGGGCGCAGTAATCACATTGTGCGAGGAAAAGCGCGGTGTGCAGCGCTCCATCCAGTACCTGGCCAGCCAGGTGCAGATCACCTATGAACTGCCCATGGCCGAGGCCGTGCTCGACTTCTTTGATCGCCTGAAGTCTGTCAGCCGCGGCTACGCCTCGATGGATTATCATTTCCTGCGCTTCCAGGCCGGGCCGTTCGTGCGTCTGGATATACTGATAAATGGTGACCGGGTGGATGCGCTGAGCCTGATTGTGCATCGCGCCCAGGCGGACAAGCGCGGCCGGGAACTGGTCGAGCGCATGAAGGGTCTGATACCGCGTCAGCAATTCGACGTGGCCATCCAGGCCGCGCTCGGCGCCCAGGTCATTGCCCGCTCCACGGTCAAGGCACTGCGCAAGAACGTGCTCGCCAAGTGCTATGGTGGCGATGTCTCACGCAAGAAGAAGTTGTTGCAGAAGCAGAAGGAAGGCAAGAAGCGCATGAAGCAGGTCGGCAACGTGGAAATTCCCCAGGAAGCTTTTCTGGCGGTACTCAAGGTGGACAATAAATGATGGCAATGAGTTTTGCGCTGGTTCTGGTGATCCTGGCGGCCGTGACGGGCGTCATCTGGCTGGTTGATGCCCTGTTCTTCGCCAAGCGCCGCAAGGCCGAGGCTGCCGATGGCGAGCCGGCGCGACAGCCCGTGCTGGTGGAGTATGCGCGCTCGTTTTTTCCGGTGATTCTGGCGGTACTGATCTTTCGCTCCTTCATCGCCGAACCGTTCCGCATCCCGTCCGGCTCGATGATGCCGACGCTGGATGTGGGCGACTTCATCCTGGTCAACAAGTTTTCCTATGGCCTGCGCTGGCCCGTTCTGGACAGCAAGTTCCTGGATCTTGGCGAACCCAAGCGCGGCGATGTTGTGGTGTTCCGCTACCCGCGTGACCCGACCCAGAACTGGATCAAGCGGGTCATCGGTCTGCCCGGCGACGTGATCAGCTTTCACGATCATGCGCTCACCATCAATGGCGAACCCGTACCGAAATACGATCCCCGACCGTACAAGGATGATGGCAGCAAGGAGTCGCCGGAAATGGCCAATGTCGGTACCATGATCAGCGAGGAGGACCTGCGCGGCGTGAAGCATCAGGTTCTCACCATTCCCGGCATGAATCGCAGCCCGCAGGGCACCTGGCGCGTGCCGCAGGGCCAGTACTTCGTCATGGGCGACAATCGCGACAACAGCATGGACAGCCGTTACTGGGGCTTCATGCCGGAGAAGAACCTGGTGGGCAAGGCATTTCTGATCTGGCTGAGCTGGCGTGGCTTCGGCCACGGCTTCATCGAGTTCAGCCGCATCGGAACCGTGGTTAAATAGGTCATCTTCAACACAATCGATTGAGGCGGGGAGAATCATCATGAGAAATCGACAAGGTGGCATGACCCTGATCGGGTTCATATTCATCCTGATCATTGCCGGGTTTTTCGCATTGATGGCCATGCGACTGGTGCCGGCCTATATCGAATACTTCGGCGTGGTGAAGTCGATGAAGCAGCTGGCGGACGAGCCGGGCATCGCGCAAAAGCCTCTCGGCGAGATTCGCCGTGAACTCAACTTCAAGGCCAGCTTCCAGTACGTCGATGACGCCACGCTCGACAACGGCCAGGCCGTCAGGGTGGACCGCCGCAAGGGCAAGTCCAACCTGGTGGTCGATTACGACAAGAAGATCCACTTCGTGTACAACATTTCCTTCCTGCTGCACTTCAGCAAGACCGTGCCGCTGAGTGGCGATGTCGGCTGACTTTTCCGGTTTGGCGTTACACGCGTTTCTTGCGGCCAGGGCATGAAGGTTCTCGGCCATGACTTTGCCGACGCGGATCTGGCGCGTCTGGCGTTGACGCATCGCAGTGTCGGCAAACCCAACAATGAGCGCCTGGAGTTCCTGGGCGACTCGCTGGTCAACATGATCGTGGCCGGCATGCTCTTTGCTGCGCATGATCGGGCCAGCGAAGGACAGTTGTCGCGCTGGCGTGCGCGGCTGGTGAACGGCAAGGCGCTGGCCGAGATGGCGCGAAAGCAGTCCCTGGGGGAGCGCCTGGCACTGGGCGCTGGCGAATTGAAGAGTGGCGGCGCACGCCGCGATTCCATTCTTGCCGATGCATTCGAGGCCGTCGTCGGGGCGATCTACCTGGATGCCGGGTTCGAGGCGTGCCAGCAGTGCCTGGAACAGCTTTTTGCCGACGCGGTAGTGCAGGTGCGCGGTGCAGGCAAGGACGCCAAGACACAGTTGCAGGAGTGGTTGCAGGGCCGTGGCATGGCCCTGCCCGAATACCAGCTGGTCGACAGCCATGGCCAGGACCACGCCAAGGTGTTCGACGTGCGCTGCGTGCTCAGCGAACCGTCCGAGCGCCAGTACTCGGCCAGCAGCAGCAGCATGCGCGAGGCCGAGCAGAGTGCCGCGCGCGCAGCGCTGGACGATCTGCAGGCGAAAACAACATGAGCGATCCGATGCCCCAGCACTGTGGCACCGTGGCATTGCTTGGGCGGCCCAATGTGGGCAAGTCGACCCTGCTCAATGCCCTGCTGGGGGTGCACCTGAGCATTGTCAGTCCCAAGCCGCAGACCACGCGCCACCGGATCCTCGGAATTGTCACTCGTGCCGGCGGGCAGCTGCTGTTCCTGGATACGCCGGGGCTTCATGCGGACTCGGGCAAGGCGCTCAACCAGCGACTCAATCGAACCGTGCACAGCACTTTGGCCGAGGCTGACGTGCTGGTGCAGATCGTCGAGGCCGGGCAATGGCGTGACGAGGACGAAGCCGTTTACCAGGCCATGTGCAAACAGTCCGCACCACGCCTGCTGGCGATCAACAAGGTGGACCTCAAGCGCGACAAGCGCGAGTTGCTGCCGTGGATCCAGAAGCTCGCACAAGAGCATGAGTTCACGGATATTTTCTACGTTTCGGCGCGCCGTCGTGATGGTCTGGATACGCTGGAGGCAGGAATCCTTGCGCACCTGCCGGAAGGCGAGCCGCAGTTTGCCGAGGATGAGCTGACCGATCGCAGCCAGCGTTTTCTTGTCGCCGAGATGGTGCGCGAGCAGTTGATGCTGCGGCTGCAGCAGGAGTTGCCCTACGCCACCACGGTTCAGGTGGAGCGCTTCGAGACCCGCGACGATGGTGTGGTGGCCATCGATGCCGTGATCTGGGTCGAGCGCGAGGGGCAGAAGGCCATCGTCATCGGCAAGGGCGGCAAGACCCTGAAACTGGTTGGCAGCCTGGCGCGAAAGCAGATCGAGCAACTGCTCGATGTGCGCGCGCACCTGAGTCTGTGGGTGAAGGTCCGTCAGGGCTGGAGCAATGACGAATCCGCGCTGCAACGCTTCGGTATCAACTGAGGCGCTGCAAGCGGCGGTTGCCGGTCGGGATTTCGGTGTAGCATGCCGCTGAGCGCCGAGTGGCACACCATTTCGGCCGCCCACCCTGACGCGCTTCGTGCCTGGGTCTGCAGCGCGCCGCGTCACGCTTCCGGAATCTCGTACCTCGCACATGCGCATCAACCAACAACCTGCCTGCGTCCTGCATGTCCGGCCATGGCGCGAGACCAGCCTGTTGCTGGAATGCCTCTGTCGCGACTTCGGACGGGTAGGTCTGGTGGCGCGGGGCGCCCGCTCAGGCCGCAGCCGCCTGGCGCGCGCCCTGCTCGAGCCCTTCCAGGATCTGGAGATCGACTTCGGCGGTCGGGGGGAATTGTCGACACTGACCCAGGCCGAGCCGGTGTCACCGCCGCGAGCACTGAAGGGCGCCGCATTGTATTCCGGCCTGTACCTGAACGAGCTGCTGGTGCGCATGCTGGCCCGCCAGGATCCGCATCCGGGGCTGCTGGCGCGCTATCAGGCGGTGCTGGATGCGCTGGTTGAAGGGCGCGACATGGCCTGGCCGTTGCGGCGATTCGAGCGCGACTTTCTGGCCATGGTCGGCTATGCCCTGGAATTGTCCCATGAAGCCGACAGCGGCGAAGCGCTGGACGACGCCACGGAGTATGTCTATGTCCCCGAGCACGGGCCGGTGCCCTGGCATGGCCAGGATGGGGTGCGCTTGCGCGGAGCCGACTTGCGCGCGTTCGCCGAGGATCGCCGGCCGGCCGATGCGGTCATGCCGCTGCTGCGCCAGATGATGCGCGATCTGATCCGCTGGCATTGCCCCGGCGGTGAGCTGCGTTCGTGGTCACTGGTCTCGTCAGGGGGCTGACGGCTGACTGCCGCGGTCATCGACGCTTGCAGCACGAATAGCCGGGGCGCGCGTGGGCGCGTTCCGAGAGGGCTAGCGCGGTAGCTGCTGCCCGGCAAAGCGGCTTCTGGCCGCGGCCAGTGCCTCTTCGAAGTGTGCGCGACCCGTATCGTTGCCTTGATCCTCGCGCAGCATCGCCAGCCACTGGCGGCAGGCAGCGGCCAAAGCCGGTGCACCGCAGAATCCGGCCGAGGCGCACAACCGGTGCAGTCTGTCCGGGAGACTGTCGCGGTCCCGATACAAGGCCGGCAGTTCCGTTCCGAGTACCTTCAGCTCCTCGGCAAAAAGACGCCGCAGCGCGGCAAGGTTGGCCGCATTGCCGGCTGCCTGCAGTGCCGTGCTGTCCACAGATACCGGCAGCATGCGGAAATCGACGTGGGCCTCGAGCATGTGTTGCAGCTGGGTGGTGGTGCAGGGTTTTTGCAGTACCCCGGAAAAACCCGCATCGCGCATGGCGCGGCGTTGTGCGTCATCCCATTCGGCGCTGGTGGCGATGGCCGGGGCCGCACGCGATGCTGCTTCGGCATTGGCGCGCAGCTGCCGCAGCAAGGTGACTCCGTCCAGCCGTGGCAGGCCGCGGTCAAGCACCAGCACTTCAAACCGTTCGCTTGTGGCGACGTCCAGCGCGGCCGGTCCATCGGCCATGCACAGGACGCGGCAGCCCAGCGATTCCATGGCCGCACAGAGGAAGCGTCCGCTGGCCGGGTCATCTTCTGCCAGCAGGATTTTCGCGCCCCCTTGCGGGCCCGTTGCACTCGCGTTCTGTTCCACTCTGTCAGAATGCCTGCCCATGAAGCTCCGATCAAGCCCGTTCTGGTTGTTGCTGGCATTGCTGTTGCAGGTCGCTCCTGCGGCGGCTGATCTGCGCTGGCATGCCGATTCGCTGGCCTTCCCCGGAATGCAGGCGCGCGATGTGACCCTGGTGCTGAGTGAGGCCGCGGGCGGCGCGCTGGCACTCGACGTCAAGGCCGCCGGTGTCGATGTCACGGCGCTGGGCTGGCACGGCGTGACGCTCGACAGCCAGGGGAGCCTTGCGCGCCCGGGAACCCGGCGCTGGCACTACCAGGGCAAGCTGGCCTTGCGCGGTGCGGCCGGTGGTGCGCTGCGCAACGCCAGCGTGGCCATTGATTTCGACGACGAGCAGAACAGCCTCGGGCTGGCACTGCAGCAGAAGGGCCAGCAGATCCAGGTGGACTGGCCGCTGGACGAGTTGGGCCACATGCAGGTTCAACTCACCCAGTTGCCGCTGGGCTGGCTGCAGGGGTTGCTGACCCAGGTGTGGGGGCAGGGCCGGCTGGGCACGGGCCAGGTCAGTGCCAGGCTGTCGGTGGATGTCAGCGATTCGGCCCTGCACAGTTCGGGCCGTTTCGATTTGCGCCAGTCCGGTTTTGACAGTCGCGACGGCAGCATTGCCGCGCAGGGCATGAGCGGCGACGGGCACTGGACTCTCGACAGCAGCGACAGCCGTTCCAGCCTGGAACTGGATGCTCAATTGCACGGTGGCGAGCTGTTGCTTGGGCCGCTGTATGCAAAATTGCCCGATTCGACCGCCCGGCTGCGCCTGAAGGCCGGCTTCAGTGCCGGCGCGATACAGCTGGACAGCCTGCATTTTGATGACGGGCAGACGCTGCGCTTCGACGGTGCGCTGGGCTTTGACTCGAAGGGGGACCTCGAGCAGGCGCGTATTGACGCCATGCGCGCCGTGTTTCCGCAAGCCTACGATCACTATGCCAAGGCAGCCCTGGATACCGCCGGCTTCCCCGGCATGAGCATCCGCGGCATGCTCACCGGCAGCCTGGTCTGGGATCGCAGTGGTTGGCAGCGCTTTGCTCTGGATGCGGACGGGCTGGATGTCAGTGATCCATCACAGCGCATCGGCATGGACGGGCTGACGGGTCGGCTGGACTGGTCGCGCAGCGGCGAGCGCAAACCCAGCCGGCTGTCCTGGAACGGGCTCAAGATTCTGCATCTGGATCTGGGCGCGGGCAGCACGCAATGGCAGAGCGCACAAGGCACCCTCAGCCTGATGGCACCGGCGACCATCCCGATGATGGGCGGACAGGTATTCCTCAACAGCCTGCAGTGGTCCCCTGAAGCGGAGGATCGGCAGAATCGCGTGGCGGCATCGGTCGCCTACAGCGGTATTGATCTTGCCCGGCTGAGCACCGCATTTGACTGGCCCGCATTCGGTGGCACCGTGGGTGGTGCCATTCCCGGGCTTACCTACGATGGCCAGCGTCTGAATCTGGAGGGCGGCGTGTCGGTCAACGTGTTTGACGGTTTTGTTGATGTCACGCGCCTGGCACTGCAACATCCGTTCGGGGCTGCCCCTGTGCTGACTGCCGCTGTGGGCTTTCGTGACCTGGACCTGAAGCCCATGACCCAGGTGTTTGATTTCGGCAATATCAGCGGCCGCCTGAAGGGCCAGATCAACGGCTTGCGCATGATCAACTGGCGGCCCGTGGCTTTCGCGGCCAGCTTGCGCGCCAATGATGGCGGGCGGATCAGCCAGAAGGCGGTCAACAGCATCAGCAATCTTGGCGGTGGCGGCATCGGCGGCGGCCTGCAGTCGGCCATGCTCAAGATGTTCGACAGCTTCGGCTACAGCAAGATAGGCCTTGACTGCGTGTTGCGTGACAACGTGTGCAGCATGGGTGGCCTGGGGCCCGCCGAGGGTGGTGGCTACACCATTGTCCAGGGCAGGGGACTGCCGCATATTGCAGTCATCGGCCACCAGCACCAGGTGGACTGGTCCACGCTGGTAGCGCGCCTGCAGGCGGCAACGTCGGGTGGTGGGGTCAAGATACAATAGCGGGGCATGGTCATGGCATGTTCGGGCCGATGCGCGCGGAAAGCACATTGCGCAATCTGTTTGACCGGCGAATCGATCGCGCTTCGTCGCGTACTGAAGTCAAACACAAACTGGAGAATCAAGATGCGAAAACTGAAACTGACCATGGTGCTGATGCTGGCGGTCGCGGCCGTCGGCTGTGTGACCATCAATGTGTACTTCCCTGCAGCGGCAGCGGAAAAGGCTGCGCAGAAATTCATCGGCAACGTCATCGGTGATGACACCGCACCAGCCAGCAGCAGTTCCACCCAGCCACCGGCGGCGCCGGACGACAGCTCGGACGGCATGGGTGCGGCCTTGCTGGACCTGGTGGTTCCTGCCGCGCACGCGGCCGGACAGGACGCCGACATCAAGATCAGCACGCCGGCCATCGAGGCCCTGCGTGCCAGCATGCGCGCTCGCTTCAACAAGAGCCTCAAGCCGCTGCTTGATTCGGGTGCCATCGGCTTCACCGCAGACGGCATGGTGGCACTGCGCGATCCCGGCAGCGTGCCCCTGTCGCAACGCAACCAGGTGCGTCAGCTGATTGATTCGGAGAACCGTGATCGCAGCGAGGTGTACAAGAAGATCGCCGCCGCCAACGGTCATCCGGAATGGGAAGACAAGATTCGCAAGACCTTTGCCAGTGAATGGCTCAAGCAGGCACACGCCGGCTGGTACTACCAGGACGCGGCGGGCAACTGGAAACAGAAATAGGTGACGCGCAAACCCATGAGCGAAGCTGAGGTCGAGATCATCGACCTCAGCCATGATGGGCGCGGCGTCGCGCGTCACCAGGGCAAGACCGTGTTTGTGCCGGGCACGCTGTCGGGCGAGCGCGCCAGGGTGCGCATACGCCGCCGCAAGAGGCAATACGACGAGGGTGAGCTGGTCGAGCTGCTGAGTGCATCACCGCAGCGTGTGCAGCCGCGCTGCGCGCATTTCGACATGTGCGGTGGCTGCAGCCTGCAACACCTCGATACCGCCGGCCAGATCGAGGCCAAGCAGAAGGTGCTCGCCGACAACCTGCAGCGCATCGGCAAGGTTGCGCCCGAGACATGGCTTGAGCCACTCGTGGCCGAGCCCTGGGGCTACCGCCGGCGCGGCCGCCTGTCGGTACGACATGTCGCCCGGAAGGGACGTGTGCTGGTGGGCTTTCGCGAAGCCGCCAATCCGCGTTTCGTGGCCGATATCAGCCGCTGCGAGGTCATTGATCCGCGCCTGGGGCCATTGCTGGGACCGCTGGGCGAGATGCTTTCCGGTCTGGAAGCTGCGGCGCACATCGCGCAGATCGAGTTTGCTGCCGCAGACGATGTGCTGGCGCTGGTACTGCGCAACATGAAGCCCCTGTCCGATGCGGACACCAGTGCCCTGGTCGACTTTGCCAAAGCGCATGGTTTTGCCGTCTATCTGCAACCCGGCGGCATCGATACGGTTGCACCCCTGTGGCCGGAATCGCCGGTACTTGAGTTCAGCCTGCCGGACGAACAGATCCGCTTCCGCTTCGAGCCGCTGGACTTTGTCCAGGTCAATGCGCACATCAACCAGCGCATGGTGGCGCGGGTGCTGTCGTTGCTGCAGCCACAGGCGGACATGCGGGTGCTGGATCTGTTCTGCGGGCTGGGCAACTTCACCCTGCCCATTGCGCGCCATGTCGCACAGGTATGCGGCGTGGAAGGTGATGCCGGCTTGCTGGTACGCGCCCGCGACAATGCACAGCGCAATGGGCTTGAAAACGTCACTTTCCATGCCGCCGACCTTTTCAGCGATCAGCGCGGCAGCGCATGGGCACGGCGCGACTGGGACGCCATAGTGCTTGATCCGCCGCGCGCCGGAGCCGAGCAGTGGCTGCAGCATCCGCCAGCCGGCAGCGTCCGCCGCATTGTCTATGTGTCGTGCAACCCGGGCACGCTGGCGCGTGATGCCGGTATGCTGGTCAACCAGCACGGCTTCACGCTGCGTGCCGCGGGTGTCATGGACATGTTTCCGCATACGGCACACGTGGAATCAGTAGCCGTTTTCGACAGAGATTGAGACCCGAATGCAAGTACCGCAAATCAGAAAGATCCCCTGCAGCGAAGGCCCGACCGCATGTTGATCGCAGGCCTTGCCGGAACCGAATTGAGCGATGCCGAGCGTGACTGGCTGCAGGCGGAACAGGTCAGCGGGGTCATCCTCTTCACCCGCAATTTCACCGATGTGCCACAGCTCCAGGCCTTGATTGGCGAGTTGCGCGCATTGCGCGGCGACCGCTTCCTGATAAGCGTCGATCAGGAGGGCGGGCCGGTGCAGCGCCTGCGCCAGCATCAGATCACGCGCCTGCCCGCATTGTCGCGCATCGGCCAGTTGCATGATCGCGAGCCGCAGGCCGCGGTGGCGATGGCCGAGCAGCACGGCTGGCAGATGGCCAGCGAGATGCGGGCACTTGGCATCGATCTCAGCTTTGCACCGGTCGTGGATCTGGGACGTGGCAACCGTGCCATCGGCGAGCGCGCCTTGCATGCCGACCCGGAAGTGGTGGCTGACCTGGCGACCGCCTATGTGCGCGGCATGCACCTGGGTGGCATGGCCGCGACCATGAAGCACTTCCCGGGGCACGGCAGCGTGCTTGAGGATACCCACGTGGATGTGGCCAGCGATCCGCGCACGCTGCGCGAATTGCGTGATACCGACATGCTGCCGTTTGCGGCCTGCATCGACGCCGGTGTCGAGGCGGTGATGATGGCGCATGTCATCTATCCGCAGGTCGATTCGGCGCCCGCCGGCTATTCGAAGCGCTGGATCAAGGACATCCTGCGCCGCGACATGGGTTTCTCCGGTATCGTTTTCAGCGATGACGTGGCCATGGCAGCGGCCGCGTCCGCCGGTGCACTGGAGCAGCGCATCGAACAGCACCTGCAGGCAGGCTGTGATCTGGTACTGGTGTGCGAGCCCGAATGGAGTGCCAGGGCTGTTGCGGTGTGCCGCGACATGACCCCATGCGCGGCCGAGTACCTGCGACCGCTGCGCGGTTCGGTTTCCGTGCCGTGGCAGGCGCTGCTGGACGACCCGCAGCATGCCGAGGGTGCGGCGCGCCTGAGCACGCTTGAAAACCAGAATACGGAAGGCACGACATGACTCAAGATCACCCGTCCCTGAGCCAGGCCCTGAAGCAATCGCGGGTGCTGTACACCCGGTCGGCACTGGATGCCTGCATCAAGCGCATGGGCGCCGAAATCGATACGGTGCTGGCCGGACAGAGTGCCATTTTTCTCACCGTGATGAACGGCGCGCTGGTCTTTGCCGGGCATCTGGCCATTGCCATCGATTCGCCGCTCGAATTCGATTATGTGCATGCCACGCGCTACCACAGCGGCACCGAGGGCAAGCAGCTTGAATGGTTGCGTCGTCCCGCCGTGGAGATGCACGGTCGCAACGTGATTCTGGTTGACGACATTCTCGACGAAGGACACACCCTCAAGGCGGTTCGCGATGCCTGCATTGAGGCCGGTGCCGAGCGGGTTCTGGTGGCGGCCTTGTGCGTCAAGCGTCACGCGCGTCGCGTCCCTGGCATCGACGCCGACTTCCAGGGCGTCGAAGTACCCGATGCCTATGTCTTCGGCTTCGGCATGGATTACCACGAGCAGGGGCGCAATCTGCCCGATATTCACATCATGGATGTCGCGTGATGATGTCAGCCAAAGACGACATCCTTGCCATCATTGGCGGCACCGGCATATACGACTGGGCGGGCCTGGAGCTGGAGTCGGAAACCTCACCGGCCACACCCTGGGGCCAGGTCTCGGACGCGATCCATGTCGGGCGCTGGCGCGGAAGCCGGCTGGCTTTTCTCGCCCGTCACGGTGCCGATCACTCCATTGCACCGCATCAGGTCAACTACCGCGCCAACCTGTGGGCGCTCAGGGAGTTGGGTGCACAACGGGTGCTGGGCATCAATGCCGTGGGCGGCATCACCGATGCGTACGCGCCGGCCTCGCTTGCACTGCCGGATCAACTGATCGATTACACCTGGGGTCGCGCCAGTACTTTCCATGAAGGCGACGGCCCGGTACCGCATGCCGAATTTGCCGAACCGTACTCGGCAGATCTGCGGCATGCGCTTGTCCAGGCGGCATCCGACGCCGGCATCGCCCTGATCGATGGCGGTTGCTACGGCGCCACCCAGGGACCGCGCCTGGAGACGTGCGCGGAAATCCGGCGCATGCGCCGTGACGGCTGCGATATCGTCGGCATGACCGGCATGCCGGAAGCGGCGCTGGCACGCGAGCTTGACCTTGATTATTGCTGCATAGCCCTGAGTGCAAACTGGGCAGCAGGTTGTGGCGATGAGCAGCCCATAACCATGGAACAGGTCACCGCCAATGTGCGCCGCGCGGGCGAGAAACTGCCCGCGCTGGTGGCAGCCCTGATCTGAGCATCGGCAACGGGCACTTGCAGTCAACTCAATTTTGCATTCATACTTGCCGGGTGTGCTGGCCCCGGAACGGGGAATCGTTGCAGAGGGTCGCGCACTTTACCAACGTGTTAGGGGTTTTCAATGCAAACTGGAACAGTAAAGTGGTTCAACGACGCCAAGGGCTTTGGTTTCATCGCGCCCGAGGACGGTAGTGATGATGTGTTCGTGCATTATTCTGCCATCAGTTCACAGGGTTTTCGCAGTCTCGAAGAAGGCCAGAAGGTCAGCTTCGAAACCGTGGACGGACCCAAGGGCAAGCAGGCTTCTGCTGTTACCCCGGTGGCCTGAGTCGAACCGCAGTTCACTCATGAAAAACCCCGCAGCTCGCCGCGGGGTTTTTTTGTGGCCCGACTCGCATGACTGAGCAGCAACATGGCCAGCCTGTCGAAGACAGCCTGCAGTCGCTCAATCGTGCCTTCTACGATGATTTGTGGCGAGACTCGGAGCTGATCGATCCCGGTCGCTTCAATACCTGGCCTCTGGTACAGGAGCTGGTGGCGCAGTCGCGCCAGCATCTGGAGGTTGCTCCCGGCATGCGTCCGCGGCTGCCGCTGCAGGGCACCCATTTCGTCGATATCAGCCAGAAGGCCATGGTCCGCTTTCGGGCTGCAGGTGCTGCAGCCGTAACCGGCCTGGTCAATGCGCTGCCATTTTGCGACGAGTCGTTTGATCTCGTATGTGCGTTCGATATCGTCGAGCATGTGCAGGACGACGAGGCGGCCATGCGCGAACTGGCGCGGGTATCATCGGCCGGGGCCACCCTGCTGATTTCGGTGCCGCTGCACCAGGCTGCGTGGACACCATTTGACGACTTTGTAGGTCACCACCGACGGTACGAACCGCACGCACTGGAGACATTGCTGGGACGGCACGGGTTCCGGATCGAACGCAGTGCCGTGTATGGCATGCAGCCCGGTTCATCGCGTCTTCTGGATCTGGGCATGTGGTTCCTGACGCACCAGCGCAAGCGCGCCATGTGGTGGTACAACCGCGTCATCATGCCGCTGGGCATTCGCATGCAGAAGGATCTCGTCTGGCAGGACGGGCTGGTCGACGATACCGATGTCGATACCGTGGTGGCCGTATGCCGCAAGACCAAACGACCCTCTGACTAGCCCCGGCGCAGGCGTCACCGATCTGTGTGCGCGCAGACCATCGGCCCTCCGTCTCGACAGACAACCAGTCTGCCCTGCGCCACGCCCAGGCCGCCGCGGGCCTTCCGGTCATCATGCCGCCTGCGTCGGGGTCAATCAGAGTGTGCCTGAAGCGGGCCTTGGCAGACGGTGTCACCTGTGTATCAGGTATTGAACTGCAGATGCGCCAGATCGGCGTACAGACCGCCTTCGGCCAGCAGGCTGTCGTGCGTTCCTTCGGCGACAATGCGCCCCTCATCCATGACCACGATGCGATCGGCGCGCTGCACGGTAGCCAGGCGGTGGGCAATGACCAGCGTGGTGCGGCCCTTTTCCAGGCGCTCCAGGGCCTGCTGGATGGCGGCTTCGGATTGTGCATCCAGGGCCGATGTGGCCTCGTCCAGCAGCAGTACCGGCGCATCACGCAGGATCGCGCGGGCAATGGCAATGCGCTGTCGCTGACCGCCCGAGAGGCGCACCCCGCGCTCGCCGAGTTCCGTGTCGTAACCCTGCGGCAGATTGCGGATGAAGCTGTCCGCCTCGGCTGCCCGGGCGGCCGCCTGTACAGCCTCGTCGTCCGCGTCACTGCGGCCGAAGCGAATATTGTCGGCGGCACTGCCGGCAAAGATCACCGTGTCCTGGGGCACCAGCGCAAAGGAACCCCGGGCCTGCTCCAGCGACAACTGGCGAAGGTCCACGCCGTCCAGGCTGATGCTGCCTTTCTGCGGATCGTAGAAGCGCAGCAGCAGACCGAACACGGTACTCTTGCCGGCCCCCGACGGACCCACCAGCGCCACGGTCTCGCCCGGCTTCACGCTGAGGTTGAAGTCGAGCAGGGCAGCCGTTTCCGGCCGTGTCGGGTAATGAAACTCGATGCCCGACAGGTTCAGGCTTCCCCGGGCACGACCGGACAGGACAACGGGCGTGTCGGGTGAACGAATGTCGGCTTGCTCGTCCATCAGGTCACCGATGCGCTCCATTGCCCCCGAAGCGCGCATGACCTCGCCCCAGACGCCGCTGACACCGCCGACCGCACCGGCGGCAAAAATGGCATACAACACGAACTGGCCGAGCACGCCGGCGTTGAGGTCGCCGGCCAACACGTTGCGCGCCCCGGCCCAGAGCACCAGGGTGATGGCCCCGAAGATCAGCGTGATCACGGCAGCGGTCAGGCCCGACTGCATGCCGATACGATGGCGCGCGGTGGCCAGCGCCCTGGCAATCGCATGGCCGTAGCGGTCGCTTTCGGTACGCTCGCGCGAGTAGGCCTTGATCGCCTGATTGGCGTTCAGTGTCTCGTTGGCGATGGCGCTGGCATCGGCCAGCCGGTCCTGGCTCTGCCGCGACAGCTTGCGCACGCGGCGCCCGAAGATGAGGATCGGCAGCATTACTGCCGGGATGACCAGCGCGGTCAGGCCCGCAAGACGCGGGCTGGTGATGATCATCGCCACCGTGGCGCCGACCAGCATGACCACTGATCGCAGTGCTACCGAGATGCCGGATCCGACCAGTGTCTGCACCAGCTCGGTGTCGGTACCCAGGCGTGAAATCAGCTCGCCCACGCGCGATTTCTCGAAGAACCCGAGATCAAGGCGGATCAGGTGGTCATACAGGTGACTGCGCAAGCTGGCGAGCGAACGCTCGCCCAGCAGGGTGATGCAGAAGAAGCGCGCCGCGGTGGAAAGCGCGATGACCAGCGCGACCCCGAAAAGGGCCACGAAGGTACGATTGATGACGGTCGGATCGGTGTCGGCAAACCCGTGGTTGATCATGTGCCGTACGGCCACCGGCAGCACCAGGTTGGCACCGGAAGACAGGCCCAGAAAGACCAGCCAGCCAAAGAAGAGCGCCTTGTGCGGACGCATGAAGGGCCATAGTCGGCGCAGGGCACCGAGGCCGGCACGCTTGCTGTCGGGTGATTTCGTATTGTCTGGCATCTGCCTGATGTATGGGCTAATCGATCAGGTGCAAGTCGCACTGGCCGCGGCTGAGATCGGCGAGCAGTGTACGCAGCGCTTCCACCCGGTCCCGTGCCAGCGACAGGGTCATGGTCACGGCGGCGGCACCAAAGTCCTCCTGCAGTGTTTTCGAGGGCCATGCCTGGATGCGTGCCTTGAGCAGTTCGAGCTCCGCGTAGCCGAGCTGGAAGCGCACGGTCACCATGTCCAGCACCGCCACCTGATCCGCCATCCGCAGGCATTCTGCCGCGGTGCCGCCGTAGGCGCGCACCAGACCGCCCACGCCCAGCTTGATGCCACCAAACCAGCGGGTGACCACAGCCACCACGCCGTCCAGACCCTGACCCTCGATGGCCATCAGGATCGGCTTGCCGGCACTGCCCCCGGGCTCGCCGTCGTCACTGAAGCGGTACTGCTGGCCCAGCCGCCATGCCCAGCAGTTGTGGTTGGCGGAAGCATCGGAAACCGAGGCGATGAATTCAGCGGCGTCCGCCTCGCCGGCTACCGGCGCTGCCTGGGCCAGAAAACGGCTCTTGCGGATGGTGACTTCGTGTCGAGCCGACCGCGCCAGGGTATGCACCTGTTCGCTCATGCAGGTGGCGCAGGGTCCGGCAGCCTGATTTCGGCGACCATGTATTCGGCAGTCGCGCCGGTCAGCAGCACGCGGTCGCCGGCAACACGGCAGGACAGCGAACCGCCGCGCCGCGAGAGCTGCTCTGCTTGCAGCTGGCTTCGGCCCAGCCGCTCGGCCCAGTAGGGCGCCAGCTGGCAATGCGCGGAGCCGGTGACCGGGTCCTCATCCACGCCGAGTCCGGGGAAAAAGCAGCGACTGACGAAATCTGCCTTGTCACCCGGGGCGCTGGCCAGCACGCCGCGCAACCCCAGTTGCCGCAGGCTGTGGAAGTCGGGTGTCAGCGCACGTATGTCGGCTTCCGATTCGTAAATGGCGACATGGTCCATGGCCGCCAGGCAGACCCGCGGTGCCTTGCCCAGCCCCTGCGCCAGCATCGGCGGCAGCGCCGCCGGCTGCGGTCGGGAGGCGGGCAGGTCCAGGCAGAAGTCATCGCCGGCGCGTGATACCTGCAAGGTGCCACTGCGTGTCATGAAATCAATGGTGTCGCGCTCATGCCCAAGATGGCGGAACAGCACATGGGCACTGGCCAGCGTGGCATGACCGCAGAGGTCCACCTCGGACAGCGGCGTGAACCAGCGCAGTTCGTAGCCGTCGCCAGCGGGCACGAAGAACGCCGTTTCCGAGAGATTGTTCTCTTCGGCAATCGCCTGCAGCACGGTGTCGGGCAGCCAGGATGCCAAGGGGCATACAGCAGCGGGGTTGCCCGCGAATACGCGCGATGCGAATGCATCGACCTGATAGAGGCTGTATTTCATGAGCCCATTGTCGCGCATGAGGCGTTGATCCTGAAATCCCGGGCTTGGCTGTGCAGACCCATCAGGTTGTTCAGTACAACAAGACTGATGGGCGGTTGAATGCCCCTTCGCTTGTCATCCTGGACGCCGCGTAGCGGCGATCCGGACGCTGAGGCAGGGTGGCCAAAAGCGAACATCGGCGCAGCCGATGGCCCGGAGGGTGAGCGACAGGATGTCGCGAACAAATCCATCTTGATGTTTCCGAATGATGCCGTGCAGTCGAGGATGGGAATGGATCCCGGGTGCCGACGTCGGCACCCGGGATGGCGGAGCTGCCGATCCGCTGCTTCCGCGTCAGACCGTGATGAACAAGCTGCCATGATCACATTACCCGAGCACCGCCGGATTGAGTTGCCAGACAGCATAGTTGAGCGCGGCGGCGAAGCTGACCCACAGCAGATAGGGCACCAGCAGCACACCGGCCACGGGGCGCGCGCGCCAGAAGGCAGCGACCGTCGCCGCAAGCACAAGCCAGAGCACCAGGATGTCGACAAACGCCAGTGCACCGTGATGCCAGGCAAAGAACAGCCAGCTCCACAGGGCATTCACCACCAGCTGCGCCAGGAACAGGCCCAGCGGCCAGGCATTGCGGCGAAAGCCGCCATGCCGCCAGACCAGCCACGCTGCAATACCCATCAAGGTGTAAAGCGCGGTCCAGACCGGCCCGAACAGCCAGGCGGGCGGCGCCCAGGCAGGCTGCGCAAGCTGGCCATAGAACGACTTTGCGCTGGCCGAGGCGATGGCGCCGAGTGCCGCGGCGACGTAGCTGACGGCAAGCCAGCCCGCCAGAGCAAGCAGTTGCCGTGTCCTTGACATGTTGTTCATGCGCTTCTCCTTCCGGTTGTCAGGTTGATTGCCGCGGGCCGCATCATGCCAGGTGCCCCGCCACCATGGACGCCCCGGTTTGCTGGTGCGCGGTGGCTGGCGCGGCGGTACGGATGATTCATCAACGCGCGCGACGAGGTTTCCACAGGCCCGGTGCCAAGGCCATGATCAGCAGACATGCCACGTAGACGCTGCCCGATACCGGGTCACGCGAGGCAACATACTGAGTGATCGAGCCGGAACCCAGTGCAAAAGCGACCAGCAGCTCGGCGCCCACCAGCAGAAGCAGGGCCAGCATGCCGCAGAGCAGGCGCGCACCACGGCCAAGATCGGGGTTGCGATGCGCCAGGCGGCGTGCCGCCCAGAGGATCACCGCGAGCATGAAGGGCATTTCGAGCAGTTCCGCCGTGCGCACACCGAGACGCGGCACCAGCAGCGGCAGCCGTATCAAGGCCAGCGCAAAGCCGGCGCCGAACACGGTCAGGAAATAGATGATTGCGGCTCGAAGGATACGCATCGGTGTTGCCCGTGTCCTCGGTCTGGTTGCCTTACTTGTACGTGACTTCGCACCCACTTGGATGCGCAGTGAGGTGCCGACTATTGCGGGAAGGTATCAAACCGGGGTGCTGCTGCCAGGTCATGATCCCAGTCGGCCCGGCTTCCCATGAAGATATGGGCATCCGCGGCAAGCGTCAGTGGCGTATCCAGACAACCGGCGGGGACAACCTGCATGGACCCCGATGCATGCGGCAGCGCCGAGCCGCAGACTCCACAGAAGCATTTGCGGTGTCGCGTTGCCGGGAGGTCGAAGCAGCGGACATGCTCAAGCCCGGACAGCCACTCGACCGTTGCAGCGGACAGGAAGACATTGGCTGCATGAGCCGAGCCGGTGTCCTTGCGGCAGTACCCACAATGGCAAAGATAGAAATGCTCGATCTCGCCAACCAGCTTGAAACGTACCGCCTGGCAGAGGCATGAACCGCGATGTTCTGTGTGCATGGGACTCCTGATTGTCGTGCTGTTCACTTGTTCGGGCCTCTGGTGCCCGGCGAGAGATCAAGCATTATCGGGCACACAGGCTGTTGCTGTCCTTCTCCCGTCCATGCCCGGGCAGACAATCCGCCTTCAATCAGCGGCCGCGTCCGTTTCGTGGCGAGCATGCGCTGCGGCGATCTGTCGTACGGCATCGGCAGTCGGAAGCATGGATCCGAGTTCAAGCTTCGCACCCCGGAATTGCTCGAAAATCCGGCGGTGCGCAGCGCAGGACCAGGCATCCTCGCGTGTGTAGTAATCGGCAACCCAGGCCTGCAGGTTTTCCAGCATGGCATCCTGCTGCTCCGGCGACGCATACTTGTGCGGCTCCCAGGGGCGTTGCCGATTGTTGGTCAGGCAGGCTTCCAGCCCGGGGTTGAGGAACACGAGCACGGTGCAGTGCGCTGATGCCGATTGCACCAGCTCCCCGTAGCAACCCTCGATGGCCCAGCGGGGATGGTCGGCGATGAACGCTGACAGTGACTCGGCGATC
>CAVTJF010000003.1:0-65020 GCA_963734945.1 uncultured Gammaproteobacteria bacterium | reverse complement strand
TCCAAATCGTCAGCCAGTGCCGTTGCAGTCGGGTATCGGCGTTCCGGATCCGGGTGCACCGCCTTGAGCACGATCTGGTCCAGGTCCCCAGCCAGAAGGCGCTGCTGGCGCCGGTCGCGCGACAGCCGCGAGCTGGGCGTGGCGGCGATGTTGCCGGTGTCCTCGATCAGGCCGGCCAGCGTCCTGTGGTTGCGAGAGAAGGCGCGTTGCCCGGTGAGCAGCTCGTACAGCACCGCGCCCAGCGCATGCACATCGGCGGGCGTACCCACCGGCTCGCCGCGGATCTGCTCGGGTGCCGCATAGTCCGGGGTGAAGGACAGCGCGCTGCGGGTCTGTTCGACTGCCTGGCCGAATTCCGCCATTGGCTTGGCGATGCCGAAGTCCAGCAGCATGGCGCGACCGTCGGCATCAACCAGGATGTTGCCGGGTTTGATGTCGCGATGCAGGATGAGCTTGCGGTGGGCATGTTCGACCGCGCGGCACACCGGAAGAAAGAGCCTGAGGCGTGCGCGTACGTCCAGCGCCTTGCGCTCCGAATAGGCCGTGATGGCCTCGCCTTCTACCCATTGCATTACCAGATAGGGCCAACCCGAGGCCGTGGTGCCGCCGTCCAGCAGACGGGCAATGTGGGCATGCTCCAGCTGCGCCAGCACCCGGCGTTCGCTGTCGAAACGGGCGCGCAATGCGGCCGATCCACTCAGTACAGGGAACTTGATTGCCACCTGTTGCCGGTAGCGACCATCGGCGCGACATGCGCGCCAGACCTGGCCCATGCCGCCCTCGGCCACCAGCGCCTCCAGCCGCCATGGTCCCAGCCGGTCACCGGCGGCAAGTGCACCGATTGAACTGGCCAGGGGGTCCGCATCAAGTGGCGAGTTGCCGCTGTCGTGTGCGTCAAGCAGTCGGGTCAGCTCGGTTGCCAGTTCGCGGTCGGCCAGTGTGTCCAGAACGGCACGGCGCTGGTCGGCACTGCGCTCGCGCAGGTCGTCGAACAGATTCCACAACTGCTGCCAGCGTGAATCGTGCATGGCTGCCCGGTTCCGCGCCATGTCGCAATGGCCTGCAAGCAAGAGTGCGCCCGCCGGGTGGCAAAGTCAAAGCGCTACACTGCCGTCATGGAATCGGCGGAAATCACCCAGGTGCTCGAGCGCATGCGTCATGGCGAGGCTGGCCAGGACGAACTGCTGGCGAAGGTGTACACCGAATTGAAAGGCATGGCGCGCGGCAAGCTTGTGGCCGAATCCGGCCCGGTAACCATGGGCGCTACCGGACTGGTGCATGAGGCCTGGTTGCGCGTTGCATGCGGGTCTGGTGCGGATTTTCTCAATCGCCGGCATTTTTTCGCGGCTGCAGCCGAAGCCATGCGCCGCATCCTGATCGAGCGCGCACGCGCCCGGGGCAGGCTCAAGCGTGGCCAGCACGCTACCCGGATCACCCTGGACGAGGGCCATGGCCAGTGCAGCGACAACGTCGAGCTGCTGGCTCTGGATCTGGCCCTGGACGAACTGGAGGGCAAGGACCTGCAGATGGCCGCCGTGGTCAAGCTCCGGTATTTCTGCGGCCTCAGCGTGCCTGAGGTTGCGGGCCTTCTCGAGGTCTCGCCGCGCACGGTGGATCGTCTGTGGCAGCGCGCCCGCGCATGGATGAAACTGCGACTGGCGTGATCCGGGCAGTTCTGTCGCCTGTACAGACAGGACAGCCATCCGGAGAAAGGCCAATGAAACCACTGCGCGTTGTTCTGGCAGGGGCGCTGCTGGGCGCTTGCGCCAGCGCCGCCGCCAGCGAAACGGTGCTGCGCGCCGACAGCCCCGTCTTTGGCGACCAGTACGGCCAGGCCGTGGCCATTGATGGCGACCTGGCCGTGGTTGGAATGCCCGGCGATGACAGCAACGCCAGCAATGCCGGTGCGGCCTACGTGTACCGGCACACGCCGACCGGCTGGATGGTGCTGCAGCGCCTGTACGGGAGCCAGGCTGACGCGCAGTTCGGCTTTTCAGTGGCCGTGGTCCGGCACCCTGACCATGTCAACGCCGACGACGTGATTGCGGTGGGCAGTCGATACGGCGACGGTACCGTTGCCAGTGCCGGCAATGTGAAGATGTACCGCCGCATCGATCCGGCGACGACCTTCACCTTGGAACAGACGGTCGCAACGGCCGACGGCAGCGGTTTTGACCAGTTCGGCTATTCGATCGCCCTGGATCTCAGCGTGCCCGGCGACAGCAGCAGCGGTGTGCCCGTGTACACCCTGGTGGTGGGCGCGCCCTACGACGAGAGTCCCGGTACCGGTTTCGATGCCGGATCGGTATACGTATATCAGGGTCCGGCTACCGGCCTGGGCGGATGGAGTCCGATCACCAAACTGTTGCCGCCCGACATTGTCGGCGGCGATTACCTGGGTCGCTCGGTGGCGATCCATGGTGATCTTGCCATCGTCGGCGCGACAGGCTGGTCGTCGGGAAACAATCCCGACGGTGTCGCCTACCTGCTCCGGCGCTTCTACGATACCGGCGCCGGCAATTTCAACTGGGAAATCAACAGCCGGCTGAAGGCCAGCGATGGCGCCAGCGGTGACCGCTTCGGTGCCCGCGTGGCTATCGACCAGGTGCCAGTGGTCAGCGCGCCCAATGCCGGCAATACCGGTGGTGGCGGAGCCGTGTACGTGTTCTGCTGCAAGGCCTCGATCGGTTACGACCTGACCGAATCACGCAAGATTGCCGCGCCCGACCCGCCCAACCGCAGCAGTTTCGGTACGACCCTGGCCACCGATGGCACGCTGGTCATGGTCGGCGATGCGACCTATCCCGGCCATCTTGACGTGTTCCGTGCCGACACCAGCGGCATCTGGAGCTGGAGCCTGGCCGAAACCACGGCGATCGCCGATTCGGGAGCCAACCAGGCCGATGAACTGGCCCTTTCGCTGCCCTTTGCGCTGGCCGGCGATCCGCTACGCAGCGGTGGCGGCGCAGCCTACCTGCTCAGCGACAGTACCCTCAACGACCCTGTCTTCCGCGACGGTTTCGAATAGGCAGGTTCAGACATCGTCCGGCTGTGGCAGATCGCGCCACAACCATGGGCGGCGCAGCATCCAGGCAAAGCGCAGCATCAGCAGCAGCGCCGCCGTGCTGAGGCCGGCGATCAGACCCATCCACATGCCGCGTGCGCCGAGGTCCTGGTGGAAGGTCATCCACCAACCCAGCGGCATGCCCACCAGCCAGTAGGCGCAGGCTGTCAGAAACATGGGCACACGGGTGTCCTTGAGACCGCGCAGGGCCCCGTTGGCCGCAACCTGGAGGCCGTCGGCAAGCTGGAAGATCCCGGCCAGGATCACCAGGCGCCCCGCCAGCATGACGATGTCCACGTTGTCACTGTACAGGCGGGCAATACGCTCAGGCAGGCAAAGCATGAGGCTGCTGGAAATGGTCTGGGTGGCAAGAATCAGCAGAACCCCCGCAGCGAAGGCGTGGCGCACGCCGGCATGATCGCGGCGCCCGGCGGCGCGGCCAAGGCGGATGGTGATGGCCATGGCCATGCCCAGCGGCACCATGAAGGCGACCGCCGCCACGTTGAGCGCGATCTGATGACTGGCCACCGCATCCTCGCCCAGCGTGCCGATGGCCAGGGCCGCGGCCACGAAGAGGCCCGACTCCATCAATACACTGACGCCCATCGGCGTGCCCAGCCGCAGCAGCCTGGCAATGCTTGCCCGCTCCGGTCGCGGCCATCGCCGCGGCCAGCCCAGGTCCCGGAAGCCCCGGTTGAATGCGATATACCCTGCCATGCAGGCGGCTTCCAGCCACATCACCGCGGCCGTGGCGATACCACTGCCGCGTGCCCCCAGTGGCGGCAGGCCCAGCTTGCCGTACATCAGTACCCAGCCCAGCGGCGCCAGAAACGCCAGACCGGCCAGGCCGGTGACCATGGTCGGCCATGTGATCGACAGGCCCTCGGGCAGGCCGCGGAACGCAAAATACAGGGCCAGTGCCGGGCTGCCCCAGGCGATCGCATGCAGGAAGGCATCGACGTCCGGATACAGCACCGGGGCCACGCCGATGATGCGGATCAGCTGCGGGGCGCCAAATCGCAAGCCGAGGAACAGCAGGACGCCGGTGCCGAGCGCCATCCACAGGGCCTGCTGGAACAGCGGCGCTACCTGGCTGCGCTGGCCCGCGCCGTCGAGTTGCGCGATGCTGGCCGGCAGGGCCAGCATCAGGCCTACCGCGACGCTCACAGACAAGGACCACAGGCTGGCGCCGACGGCCACGGCGGCCAGCGTGTGCGCGCTGTAGTGTCCAGCCAGGACGGCATCGACCAGGCTCATGCCGACTGCTGACAACTGTCCTACAATCAGGGGCAATGCAAGGCGCAGTGTGGCGCCTGCTTCGGCCAGGGTACCGAGTGGGCGGTTCATGGGAAAAGGTCTGAAGAAAGTCGGCGATTCTACCGTTGTCGGTGAGAACCCGTCAGCACTGCTGCCCTTGGAGCCCACGGCTTGTGCCAATTGCGGGACGTTGCTGCATGGCCCGGTGTGCCATGAATGCGGGCAGAAGGCACACAGCCCCATGCGTCACATCGGTGCGCTGATCGAGGATGTTTTCGACAGTTTCTTCGATTTCGACAATCGCCTGCTGCGCACCCTGCCGGCGCTGTATTTTCGTCCGGGGTTCCTGACAAGGGAATATTTTGCCGGTCGGCGCATCCGCTATCTGCCGCCGTTCCGGACGATGTTTCTGCTGTCTGTGCTGGCTTTCTTTGCCATCCAGTTCGGTATCGATGCCAGCAAGGTGCGCGTCTCGACCGACGGGGCTGGCGCCTTTGCCGATGCCAAGACTCCGGCCGAGGTCAGGCAGATGCTCGATGTGCAACTGCAGGGGCTGCAGCAAGCCGACAAGGCGGGTGGAGCGATAGCGGCGGCGGGCGTGGACATGGCGCGAAAGGAACTTGAGCGCCAGGCCGGGCAACGTATTCGCACGCTTGCATCGGGCGTGGGCCCGGCGCCAGCTGCCCCGCCCGACGGCGCGCTGTCGCAATGGCCGGAGTGGGTTGCGGCGGCCGACACGATGTCCGAGGTGCAGGAGCGTACATCCCGGGCTATTGCTGCCATCGACCGGAAGCGGCAGACGGCATCGGCCACTGACTCGGCCGGCGCGGATCTGGATGCCCTGGACAAGCGCGTCTATCAGGCGGCTGGCCGGCGCATGGCCACGCTCGGGTCTGCCGATGAGGACGGCAAGGCTGCCGAAGAAACCGTCGGCATCGGTCTATTCGACAGGCTTGGCCACGACTACGCCAACCGTGCCCGGCAAAACCTGATGCAGATGCGCACCGATCCGCAGGCGCGTCAGCGTCTGGTGGCGACCATGTTCAATATCCTGCCGCCGGTCCTGGTGGCCATGTTGCCGCTGTTTGCGGTCCTGCTGAAGCTGATGTACGTGTTCAAGCGACGCCTTTATGTCGAGCACCTGATCGTCGCCTTGCACAGCCACGGCTTCATCTTTCTGTCGCTTCTGCTGTTGGCGCTGGTCAGCCTGGCGCGCACTGCGTTGGCGCCGCTGGCGAGCTGGACGCAGTCGCCGATGGGCTGGTTGATTGCGGGCCTGACCATCTGGATTCCGCTGTACCTGCTGATCATGCAGAAACGCATCTATCAGCAGGGCTGGATCATGACAGTTGCCAAGTTCTCCGTGCTCGGAGTGGCCTACTCGATTCTTCTGTCGCTCACTCTCGTGGCGGTCGTGCTGGCGGCACTCGGGAGCATGTAGAGTTCGGGTTCGTACCCCGAAACGCGCCGCCGCGGACACCCGTCCGGGTCGCAGAACAGGTTGCCAAACCCATGACTTTGCGCGGGTTTTGGCCGGTTCACCTGAGAGTGCGTCGGCAACTGTTGTGCACAGCCACAATCGTGCCTGACACGGAACTGAAAGAATGCTTGGCGCGCTCCCTCGGCGGCACAACTTTGCAATTGCAAGTGCATGATACATATGATGTTTTAAGAGATGATCAAAAAGTAACCAATGTGAAACACGGCACGTCATCATGCGCCCCGCACGGTCCTGCCCACATGCTCATCCACAGACTTATCCACAGATTCTGTGGATAAGCGGTAAACCCTACGCAGAGCATGAACTTAGCCAAGGTTCCTGAAATTTTTCTTGGAAATGCTCGCAAGTCGTCGGAGTCATGTTGCCGATCATGGATGGCGCGCCCCTCCGGCGCCGGTAAACTGTAGGCCATGCCACTGATCCTCCGGGTTGCGCTGCCGCTGCCGCTGCCGCAACTGTTCGACTACCTGCCCCTGCCCGGGTCCGATGCGCCGATTGGCGTGCGCGTGAGCGTGCCCTTCGGTCCCGGCTCTCGCGTTGGCATTGTGGTCGCGCACGGCGATGCCAGCGGACACGCGGCCAGCCTCAAGCCGATCCATGCCGTGCTTGATTGTGCACCGCTGTATACCCGGGAAATGATCGCCAGCCTGCAGTGGGCCGGGGACTACTGGCTGGGTACTCCCGGGGATGTGTGGCTGGGGGCACTGCCGACCTGGCTGCGTGGCCAGCGCGACTGGCCGCAGCTGGGCGTGACCAGCTGGAGGCTCAGCGATACCGGGCGGGCCGCGCTTGACGGCGGTACCCGTCGTGGTCGCAGCAAGGCCCTTCTGCAGGCGCTTCGGGAGCATCCTCTGAGCAGCGGTGAACTGGATATCCGCTGTCCCGGCTGGCGCAGTGCATCGCGCCGCCTGCACAAGGCCGGCCTGGTGGAGCAGCTCGAGACCGAACCGGAGGCCGTGGCCCCCGAGCCGGGCCCGGATCTCAATGCCGAGCAGGAGGCTGCCGTGAACGCTGTCTTCGAAGGCTGGAACAGTTTCGGCTCATTTGTCCTGGATGGAGTCACCGGCAGCGGCAAGACCGAGGTCTACCTGTCGCTGATTGCGCGGGCGCTGTCCGAAGGTCGGCAGACGCTGGTGCTGGTGCCCGAAATCGGCCTGGCGCCGCAAACGCTAAGGCGTCTTTCCGCACGGCTGGGCGTGCCGATCGAGGTCCTGCACTCGAACCTGGCCGAGGGCGATCGTGCGCGCGCCTGGCTGCGCGCGCGCGACGGCCGCGCCAGGGTCATCATCGGCACCCGCTCGGCGGTATTCACGCCACTGCCCGATGCCGGCCTGATCGTCGTGGACGAGGAACACGACAGCTCCTACAAGCAGCAGGAAGGCTTTCGCTATCACGCCCGTGATCTGGCCCTGGTGCGGGCGCGCCAGCTCGATGTGCCAATCGTGCTTGGCTCGGCCACCCCGTCGCTGGAGAGCCTGGCGAATGTGGCGGCCGGCAGACACCGTCAGCTGCGGCTGACCCAGCGCCCGCAGCAGCGACCGTCGCCACGCATCCACGTGCTCGACAGCCGCGGTCCGCGCGCGCCGCACGGTCTGGGGCCGACCTTGCTGCAGCATCTGGACCGATGTATCGAGCGGGGAGAACAGGCGCTGGTATTTCGCAATCGGCGCGGCTATTCGCCGGCACTGATCTGCCAGGCCTGTGGCTGGCATGCCGAATGCGAGGCATGCGACCGGCCGCTGACCCTGCATCGCGCCCAGGGGCGCTTGCTGTGCCACCACTGCGGCCACTGGCAGCAGGTGCCGGCACAGTGCCCGGGTTGCGGCGAGGAGACCCTCAATCCGCGCGGCTACGGTACCGAGCGCATCGAGGATTTTCTGGCGCAACGCTACCCGGACACACCGGTCCTGCGGGTGGACAGCGAGACCACGCGCCGCCGCAAGGCGTTCGAAACCCTGCTGGCCAGGCTTGACGCCGGTGGCCCGGTCATTCTGGTCGGCACGCAGATGCTGGCCAAGGGCCACGACTTGCCGGGCCTTACCCTGGTAGCCATCAGCGGTGTGGATGAGGGGCTTTACAGCGTCGACTTTCGTGCCGGCGAGAAGCTGGCGCAACTGATTGTGCAGGTTGCCGGCCGCGCCGGCCGCGCCGACAAGCCCGGAAGCGTGGTGATGCAGACACACTTTCCCCAGCACCCCCTGCTGACCGGCCTGCTGCGACAGGGCTACCACCACCTTGCAGAACAGATGCTGGACGAGCGCCGTGCTGCGCAACTGCCCCCGTTCGGGCATCAGGCGTTGCTGCGCGTGCGCGCCACCGAGCTCGATGCGCTGGACTCATTCCTGCAGGCCGCGCGCAAAGCACTCCCCGACGACCCCGAGGTGCGCGTTCTCGGCCCCCTGCCCGCACCCATGCCCCGCCGTGCCGGCCAGCACCGCGGTCAGCTGCTGCTGGAAGCCGATCACCGCAAGCACCTGCATGCCGTCCTGCGCCGCTGGCGAGACGCACTGTTCGCACTGAAACACCCGCGTGGCCTGCACTGGTCGCTGGATGTCGATCCGATCGATCTCTACTGACGCGTGCGCGTCGCGGCAGGTGAGACGCACTCGCGTACACTGTGCGCATGACAATGCCGACAGAACAGATGTTGCTGATTGCCTTGTGCGCAGCTGTGGCCGTGCTGCTGGTGCTGGTGATCGTATTGTTGCTGCGGGGGCGCGGTGCCCGCGTGGCCGAACGACTGGCGTCGCTGAAGGAAGACAACGAGCGACTGGAGCGGACCCTGCGGGATGAGCAGCGCGGCGGACGCCAGGAGCTGGCCGCGGCATTTGCGGATTTTCGCAAGCAGGTGGAACAGCAGCTGGGCACGGTCAGCGGCCACCAGCGCGAACGCATCGATCAGTTCGGCCAGCAGTTGCGCTCCAGTCTGGGCGATCTGGGGCAGAACAGCGACAAGCGGCTGGCCGAGATGCGAGCCACCCTGGAGACCCAGATCAAGAGCCTGCAGAAGGACAATCAGCAACAACTGGAGCGCATGCGCGCCACGGTGGACGAAAAACTGCAGAAGACGCTGGAGGAACGGCTCGGTCATTCCTTCAAGCTGGTGTCCGAGCGGCTGGAAGCGGTGCAGCGCGGGCTTGGCGAAATGCAGGAGCTGGCGACCGGTGTCGGCGACCTCAAGCGGGTGCTGAGCAACGTCAAGACACGCGGGACATTCGGCGAAGTCCAGCTCGGCGCGCTGCTGGAACATATTCTGGTGGCCGGACAGTACGAAGCCAACGTCGCCACCTTGCCGGGCTCGGCCGAGCGCGTCGAGTTCGCCATACGCATGCCTGGCCCGGATCGAAGCGGCAAGGTCTGGCTGCCGATCGACGCCAAGTTTCCGCGCGAGGATTACGAGCGCCTTGTTGCGGCCCAGGAGGCAGCCGACAGTGACGCCGCGCGTGTCGCTGCCGATGCCCTGGAAAAACGCATCCGCGACGAGGCAAGGAAGATCCGGCAGAAATATGTCGGCCCCCCGCATACCACCGACTTCGCCGTGCTGTTCCTGCCTACCGAAGGCCTGTACGCGGAAATCATCCGCCGCCCCGGCCTGTTCGAGGACCTGCAGCGGCACGAACACGTCACCGTGGCCGGGCCGACCACGCTGACGGCGATCATCAATGCCTTGCAGATGGGGTTTCGCACCCTCGCCATCGAGCAGCGATCCAGCGAGGTCTGGCAGCTGCTGGGCGCGGTCAAGACCGAATTCGGCAAGTTCGGTGGCATGCTGGAGTCGGCCATCAAGCAGGTGGACACCGTGCGCAACACGCTCAAGCGGGCGACCGGCAAGACCACCACCATCAGCCGCAAGCTGCGCGAAGTGGAGTCGCTGCCGGGCGAAAGCGCGGCAGGCCTGCTGGACGAGCTCACGGATATCACGGACGACGAGTCAGACACCTGAGTAACAAGCACCGCCTGGCTGCGTTCAGGCACTCCAATACTCCTGCGGGCCCTGTGGCGCAGCGCCGGCTTCAGCGCGGATCGGCCTGCCACTGGAACGCTTCCTCGTCCGGCGCGCCCATGGCCCGAGTTCCTTTGCAGGCGCTACACTGCGTGCACCGCAGCAGGTGCATCCGGGCCGGCCGCCTGAACGTACAGGTATTGCCAGGCTGTCGGATTCCCGCCGCCGCCCGGGCATGCGTATCACGCGTACTCGGGCGGCGGCGCGCCAGGCCTGATCGCAGCCGTCGGCTGCTTTTGAACACACAGACTCACTGCACAAGGCGAGAAACTGATGAGCCAGCACGAATTTGAACGCAGCGCCTCGCGCGAGGAAGCCGAAGAAGCGGTCCGTACCCTGTTGCGCTGGGTTGGTGAAGACCCGAAACGCGAAGGACTCCTGGATACGCCGGCACGCGTCGTGCGTGCGTACGAGGACTGGTGCTCGGGCTACCAGGAAGACCCGGCCGACTACCTGCGGCGTACCTTCAAGGAGGTCGAGGGCTACGACGAGATGGTGGTGCTGCGCGGAATCGACTTCGAGAGTCACTGCGAACATCACATGGCGCCGATCATCGGCCGCGCCCATGTCGGCTACCTGCCCGCCTGCAAGGTGGTTGGCATCAGCAAGCTGGCGCGGGTGGTGGAAGGATTCGCGCGGCGCTTCCAGGTGCAGGAGAAGCTCACGGCGCAGATCGCCAACTGCATCCAGGATACCCTGCAGCCACGTGGTGTGGCGGTGGTCATCGACGCCAGCCACGAATGCATGACCACGCGTGGTGTGCACAAGCGCGGCGTATCGATGATCACCAGTCAGATGCTGGGCAGCTTTCGCGAGGATGCACGCACGCGCGCCGAGTTCCTGCGCTATATCGACATCGATCACCACCGTTGAGGATGCATGTGCTGGCCGTGCTGCTGGCCGCCGGCAGTGCCTCGGGCCTGGCGCAGCCGACCAGTGCCGATGCCTATCTGAAGCTGTTTGACCTGAACGGCGACCGGCGCATCAGCCAGCACGAATACGTCGACTACATGATGCGCGGATTCGAGGCACTGGATGTCAACCATGACGGCGTGCTTGATGCCGACGAACTGCCGCCATCGCCGCGCAGGCACGCGCCACTGAGCGCCGAACAACGCAGGCAGGAGTTGACTGCCACTTTCCATCGCCAGGATCTCGACCACGACGGCATGATCGACGCGCGCGAGCTGTCGGAGCCGCCACACTGAGCCTCTGCCGCGAGCATTGAAGAGCGGTCTGTCCGCGAAGGTAGCGAACCGCGCCACGCCGATGGCCCGAATGAAGCGGCAGCGCAATCCGGGGACGTCCACGAGCACCGACGCCTTCCGTCGCTTGCGGTTGGCTGCTTGGCTTGCTCGCATGGGTCGCGACATACGGCACGAGTCCGGTTGCCTGTTCTTCAGAATCCCTTCGCGTCCCTGGGTCCCTGGCGGACAGAACTCTTTTCTCCGACCTCAACCCACTCCCGACCCGGCCCCGCCTCCAGACGAACGCCAGGTTCCCGGGGCATAATCGCCGTCACACCTGAACCGAGCGCGAGCCGCCCGCATGTCCGATCCAACCACGCAACCGGGCCGCCGCAACGCCGCGCTGGTATTCATCTACATCACCGTGGTGCTGGACATGCTGGCATTCGGGATCGTGATTCCGGTCCTGCCGCACCTGATCGAGCAGCTGGCCGGCGGCGGCATTGCCCGGGCGGCCTGGTGGGTCGGCATTTTCAGCACCGTGTTCGCGCTGGTGCAGTTTGCCTTTTCGCCGGTGCAGGGAGCCTTGTCAGACCGTTTCGGGCGGCGCCCGGTGATCCTGATATCCAATCTCGGCCTGGCCGTCGACTTCGTGATCCTGGCTCTGGCACCGAATCTGTGGCTGCTGTTCGTGGCACGGGTGGTACTGGGCGTGACCGCAGCCAGCTTCACCACGGCCAATGCCTATATCGCCGACATCACCCCAAGCGCCGGGCGCGCCGGCGCCTACGGCATCCTGGGCAGCGCCTTCGGCGTCGGCTTCATCCTCGGCCCGGGTGTGGGCGGTTTCCTGGGCGGGATCGATCTGCGCCTGCCGTTCTGGGTGGCGGCCGGGCTCGCCTCGCTCAATTTTCTCTACGGCCTGCTGATCCTGCCCGAGTCACTGCCGAAGGAGAACCGCAGTGCGCGGTTCGAATTTCACAATGCCCACCCGCTGGGCTCGTTGAAGCTGTTGCGCCGCTATCCCCAGGTTCTTGGTCTGGCGCTGGTCATGTTCCTGGTCTACCTGGCGCACTACGTGTTGCAGACGGTCTTCGTGCTCTATGGCGACTATCGCTATGGCTGGGGGCCCCAGGCGGTGGGCCTGGTGCTGATGCTGGTCGGCGCCAGCGACGGTGCCGTGCAGGCGTTTCTGACGGGCCGCCTGGCACCGCGCTTCGGCGAGCGCCGTGTGATGCTGGCCGGCATGCTGTTCGGTGCCGGCGCTTTTGTGCTGATGGGCGTGGCCGATGTCGGCTGGCTGTTCCTGCTCGGGGTACCCCTGATGGCCCTGTGGGGGCTGGCCGGTCCGCCGCTCCAGTCCCTCATGACCCACCAGGTGGCGCCCTCGGAGCAGGGCCGCTTGCAGGGTGCCATCAGCAGCCTGGGCAGCTTTGCCGGCATTTTTGGTCCGTATCTGTTTGCGCAAGTGTTCGCAAGCTCCATTGCGCCCGATGCCCGCTTGCACATTCCGGGGCTGGCCTTCGGGCTGGCGGCCTTGCTGGTAATGGTCGGCACATGGATTGCGGCGCGCGTGACACGTAACATGAGCGATCTACGGGAATCTGGCCAACGCCCACCCGTGCATCCGTCACCCCAACCGGGTGATATCCCGCCTGCCGCCACCGCCCATCCATCCATTCCCCCGGAGTCACCACCATGAGTCTTTCCATGTACCAGGCCAGCGTTCCCGTGTTCGTGCGCGCCCTGAACAATCTTTCCCATGTCCTGAAGCAGGGCGAGGCACACGCTGCGGCACGCGACACCGCCCCGGAAGTTCTGCTGCAGACACGGCTCATCTTCGACATGCTGCCGCTGGCCAGGCAGGTGCAGATTGCCACCGACATGGCTACCCGAGGCTGTGCGCGGCTGGCTGGTGAAGAGCCGAAGTCCTTCGAGGACAACGAAACCACCTTTGCCCAGCTGTATGCGCGCATCGACAACGCCATCGAGTACGTCAGGAGTTTCGCTGCCGAGCAGATCGACGGCAGCGAGTCGCGCGCCATCACCCTGAACATGCGCACGGGCGAGATGCATTTCGAGGGCCAGGCCTATCTGTTGCAGTTCCTCCTGCCCAATCTGTTCTTCCATTGCGCCACCGCCTACGCCATCCTGCGGGTTGCCGGGGTGCAGATAGGCAAGCTGGATTTCATCGGTGGGCAATGACACGGCCGCCACTGGTTTTCCGGCAATGCTGCCCCCATCATGCAAGTGACTGATTGATAGCGAGGTGCCCCATGCTGACCTTTCTCTTGTGGTTGCTGCTGCTCGTGGTGTGCTGGCCGCTGGCGCTGCTGGCGATACTCCTGTACCCGCTGGTGTGGCTGATCCTGCTGCCGTTCCGGCTGCTCGGTATCGCGGTTGGCGGTGTGCTGGAGCTGCTGCGCTCCATCGTCATGCTGCCGGCGCGTCTGCTGCGAGGTCCCTCGGCAACGCCCGGGCGCCCGTGAATCTGGCAAGCAAGCCGTTTTCGGCGGCCTGCAAACGCAACCGCGGCCCGATTCTGGAGGTGCTCGAGCCGGTGTTGGCCGGACGCGCGCGCGTGCTGGAGATTGGTAGCGGCACCGGTCAGCATGCGGTGCACTTCGCCGCGGCCATGCCCTGGCTCACATGGCAGACGAGCGACCGGGCCGAGAACCTGCCCGGCATCCGGCAGTGGCTGGATCAGGCCGGCCTGGACAACGCACCGCCGCCGCTGACTCTGGATGTGACACAGGCCGATTGGCCGGGCGGGCCGTATGATGCCATTTTCAGTGCCAACACCCTGCACATCATGGCCTGGCCCGAGGTTGAACGACTGTTCGCGAACCTGCCCGCTGTTGCCGCTGATGATGCGTGTCTGGCCATCTACGGTCCCTTCAACGATGCAGGCCGCTTCAGCAGTGACAGCAATGCGCGCTTCGATGCCCAGCTCAAGGCTGGCGCTGCACACCGGGGCATCCGTGACAAGCAGGCGGTCGATGCACTGGCCGAAGCGGCGGGCTTTGCCTTGGTGGCCGATCATGCGATGCCCGCCAACAACCGCTTGCGCCTGTGGCAACGCACATGAAGCCGGGCAAGGCGATCCTCGTGCGATGCGTCGCGTCTGCAATGCTGCTGGCAGCGGCCTGCGCTCTGGGCGCCTGCGGCAAACAGGGCGAGAATCTGGGCAACCTGAGCTTTCACAAGCAGTTTGGCAAGTCCCATCTGGTTGGCCTGGACGCACCCGGCCAACCGCATGTCGGCATCGAGTCCGCGCAAGGCGATGCCGGCACGGATGTGTTCGGCTTGCCGCAGGGCAAGCGTCCGCTGGGCATGCGTACCCAGGTGATGCAGTTCCGCTTTCGTTCGCGCGGCTTTTTTCAGCATGAGCCGGGCGCGCATATCGACATCGGCCTGACCGGCATCTGGCACAAGGACGATCCCAACACGCCGGAGAACGAGGCCCGGCTGCTCGGGCGTGGCATTGTCATCGGCAATGTCAGTCTTGCCGCGCACGGCTGCCCGGCCGCACGGGTGATTGAAATCGAGTCCTACTATGACGATGGCAACAGACTGTTCGCCGAGTCGTGCAGTCCACCGCTCAAGGAAGACACCTGGTATCGGCTGACCCTGCTGGCGGGAAGCAACGGCCGCACGGCCTATCGCTTGCGTGACGAAAAGGGACGGCTGCTGGCGCAATCTCTTGTCAGCGACGAGAGGCCCCAGCTGAACGCGGATCTCAGCGGATGGTGGATCGGCCACGTTTTCAGCAACCGGAATCCGCTTGACGAGTGGGCCATCGATTTCGAGCAACTGCGCGTCTACTGGCGCGCGGATGAGACCAGCATGGCGTTGTTGAAATCCCTCGACTGAGCCGGATGCATCGCTGATGCAGCGACTCCGCCTGCGGGCAGGGTTACAAGGCGTCGCCGTCCAGTTCGCCCGTGCGGATGCGGATGACCTGGGACAGCTCGCTGACGAAAATCTTGCCGTCGCCTACCTTGCCGGTACGCGCCGATTGCTGGATGGCTTCCAGAACCTGTTCCACCAGGGCATCGGTGACCGCCACATCAATCTTGATCTTGGGCAGGAAGTCGACCACGTACTCGGCGCCCCGATACAGCTCGGTGTGCCCCTTCTGGCGCCCGAAGCCCTTGACCTCGGTCACGGTGATGCCCTGCACGCCCACCTCGGACAAGGCTTCGCGCACGTCGTCCAGCTTGAACGGCTTGATGATGGCAGTGATCAGCTTCATGCACACGCTTCCGTCAATGTCTGGCAAGCATTCTGCCATTTTCGCCGTGTAGGCGCAGGACTACATGGGAACGCGGCATGCGCCGACTGTAGAATCGCATTCACAGGTTCATACTGGATTACGTCGCCGTGCTCCAGCATGGATCGACACCAACGATCCAGGGAGGGATCGTCTACTTTCTCGTCGCCATTGTCGTGAATGAAGGCCGAGACAACCGCTCGCAGATACCGGGACCGGTTTCATGCGGCCCCCTGACGACAGGGTGCAAACATGATTGACATCGAAAGCATTGATCATCTGGCCGATCGCGTGGGCAAACTGATTCCCGCGGGCTTTGGCCAGGCCCGCGACGACATTCGGGCGAATGTGCGTGACGTGTTGATGCGCGGCCTGCAGGAGCTTGATCTGGTCACGCGCGAAGAATTTGATGTACAGGCCGAAATGCTGGAAAGGACTCGCCAGCGCGTAGAGACGTTGGAGTGGCGCATCACTGCGCTCGAGAGCAAGTCCGAGGCGTAGTCAGTGCGCTTGCTTCAACCAGGGTAGCTGCGGCCTGTTTGCGGATTGCAGTTCCCGGGAACCCGCCCCCGGTTGCGTCACACCCTTACCCCAGGGCATCAACCGGGGGCGGATCTTTTCCCTGAGTCAGGAGCGCATGGGGCAGGACACTCGCGTGCCCGCGCAGTGCTCCAGGCGACAAAGGTCAGCAGTACAACAGCACACGGAGGTGCGGCATGTGGCAGGTGACTCGGCTTCAACCCCTTACCATTTCAGCGACCTGAGACGATGAGTCTTGCGGTTGCGCTCAGTCGTGCCCAACAGGGCGTGACGGCGCCACAGGTGACTGTCGAGGTGCATCTGGCCGGTGGCCTGCCCGGCACCAGCATCATCGGCTTGCCGGAACTGGCGGTTCGCGAGGCGCGCGACCGCGTGCGCGTCGCCATTCACAACGCGCAATTCGAATTTCCGCAGCGTCGCATCACCGTTCACCTTGCGCCTGCGGACCTGCCCAAGGACGGCGGGCGCTTCGACCTGGCGATTGCCCTGGGTGTGCTGGCAGCGGCTGGTCAGCTTCCGAAAGATGCGCTGGCCAATTGCGAGTTTCTCGGCGAACTGGCGCTGAGTGGTGCGCTGCGCCCGGTAACCGGCGTGCTGCCCGCCCTGTTGCGTGCTCGCGAACGCAAGCGGCGGCTGATCATCCCGCAGGCCAACGCAGCCGAAGCGGCGCTGGTTCCCGATGCCGATGTGCGCGTTGCCTCCAGTCTGATGGAAGTCTGTGCCGCCTTGCGCGGACAGGGCCCGCTGCCCGAGGCAACGGTCAGCCAGGCGCAAGCGCCCGAGCCGGGGCCGGATCTGGCCGATGTGCGGGGCCAGATGCAGGCGCGGCGGGCACTGGAAATTTGCGCGGCAGGCGGGCACCACATGCTGATGCTGGGTCCGCCGGGTACCGGCAAGACCATGCTCGCCGAACGACTGCCCGGCATCCTTCCGGCCATGTGTGATGGCGAGGCACTGCAGTCGTGCGCCATTCGATCGGTGGCGGGCCTGCCGGTCAACCTGGCGCAATGGCGGCAGCGACCGTTCAGGGCACCCCACCACAGTGCCTCGGCCGCCGCCCTGGTGGGTGGCGGCTCGAACCCGCGGCCGGGTGAAATCTCCCTGGCCCACTTCGGTGTCCTGTTCCTGGACGAGCTGCCCGAATTCTCGCGCCATGTGCTGGAGGTTCTGCGCGAGCCGATGGAGTCGGGCCGTATCATCATTTCCCGTGCCGCCCGGCAGTGCGAGTTTCCGGCCCGCTTCCAGCTGCTGGCGGCCATGAACCCCTGTCCCTGCGGCTACGCCGGCGATCCGGGCGGTCGCTGCCGCTGCACCCCCGATCAGATACATCGCTATCGGGCGCGGATTTCGGGGCCGCTGCTGGATCGCATCGATATCAGCGTGGAGGTGCCGCGTGTGCCGCTGCAGGAGCTGGGTCGCGACAGAAATGCCGAAGACGAGGGCAGCGATTGCGTGCGTGAGCGCGTGACCGAGGCGCGTGCACGGCAACTGCGGCGCAGCGGCTGTGCCAATGCGCAACTGGGCAGCGATGCACTGCAGGACGCCTGCGCGCTGGGCAAGGACGATCGCCGCCTGCTGGAACATGCCCTGGAGAAGCTGGGTTTGTCGGCGCGCGCCTATCACCGGGTCCTGCGTGTGGCCCGCACCGTCGCCGATCTGGACGGCAGCGAGCGGGTACGCAAACCCCATCTGGCCGAGGCCTTGCAGCTGCGGCGCATGGACAGCGCGGCCTGACCGGCGTTCCGGGCGCAGGCATGCCCAGCCGCCGCGCGCACTGCGACGGTGGTGTCCCGCTACAATGCCGCGGTGGACCTTTCAGGCTTGACCTCGAACCCCGCGCTGATGCTCACCGCCCTGCTGTGCATCGGATTCCTGGCCCAATGGCTTGCCTGGCGGGTGCGCGTGCCCGCCATCCTGCCCTTGTTGCTGGTGGGCCTGGTGCTGGGTCCCCTGCTGCACCTCGTGAATCCCGATCGGTTTCTGGGCGACCTGCTGTTCCCGGTGGTTTCCCTGAGCGTAGCCATCATCCTGTTCGAGGGCAGCATCAATCTGCGTCGTGACGAGATTCGCGGTATTGGCCATGCAGTGCGAAGACTGGTCAGTTATGGCGCGGTCGTCGCCGTTCTCGGCCTGGCTGCTGCGGCGCACTGGCTGGCCGGTCTGAGCTGGCAACTGGCGTTTCTGTTTGGTGCCCTGACCTGTGTTACTGGCCCCACCGTGATCAATCCGATGTTGCGAGCGGTCAGGCCCAATCGCAAAGTAAGCAACCTGCTGCGCTGGGAAGGCATCATCATCGACCCGATTGGCGCGCTGCTTGCGGTCCTGGTCTACGAGATCATCACCACCCAGGGCTTCGAGGGTCACTCGCTGTGGCTGTTCGTGCTGACCATCGGCAGCGGCATCGCCATCGGCGCCGTGGCCGCATGGCTGCTGGGCGCATTGCTCAAGCGCCAGTTCATTCCCGAATACCTGCAAAGCTACGCCACCCTGGCACTGCTGCTGACTGCCTTCTCGGTCAGCAACGCCATCACCCACGAGTCGGGACTGCTGGCGGTTACCGTGATGGGCATCGTCCTGGGCAACAACCGCAATGTGCACATCGACCTGATCACCAATTTCAAGGAAGACCTGTCGATACTGCTGATCTCGATGCTTTTCATCATCCTGGCCGCGCGCCTGAACTGGCCACTGCCACCCGGCACCCTGACGACCGGCTTGCTGATCTACCTCGCAGCCCAGTTCGTGATCCGGCCGCTGTCGGTATGGGTGGCCACGGTGCGCAGCTCCCTGTCCGTTCGCGAGCGCATCCTGGCTGCATGGATATCGCCCCGAGGCATTGTTGCCGCCGCCATCTCGGCGCTGTTCGCGCTGGAACTCGAGGCGCGTGGCATGCCCGGTGCGGATCGTCTGGTGCCGCTGGTTTTCATCCTGATCATTGCCACCGTGGTCGTGCAAAGCGCTACCGCAAGGCCACTGGCCCGCTTGCTGGGTGTGCGTGAACCCGAGCCGCGAGGGGTGCTCATTTTCGGGGTCAATCCGGTGGCGCGCGCCGTTGCCGGGGCGCTGAAGAAGCAGGATGTCCAGGTGCTGGTGGCTGGCGACGACTGGGAAGGCATACGCGCCGCGCGCATGCAGGGCCTGGACACCTATTTCGGCAATCCCACCTCGCAACACGCGCACAATTACCTGGACCACACCGGGCTGGGGCGGCTTCTTGCCATGTCCACGCAGCGCGAGATGAACTCGCTGTGCTGCCTGCATTATCGGCAGGAGTTCGGGCGCGACAAGGTCTATCGCCTGCGCAACCTGGCGGCCGATGAAAGCAGCGAGCGCGCTTCGTTCGCCAATCCCCTGCTGGCCCCGGCCCTGTTCGGCGAGGAAATGACCAATTCGCGCTTTCATGAACTGCTGAACGAAGGCTGGCAGATCAAGACCACGACCCTCACCGAAGCCTATGACTGGCCGAAGTTCGTCGAGGCATGGGGCTCGGAACTCATCCTGCTGTTCCTGATCACCGAAAAGGGCACTCTGCGCATGGCCAGCAGCAAGCGGAAACTGGATCCGCGGCCCG
The DNA here is from genome assembly GCA_963734945.1 of uncultured Gammaproteobacteria bacterium. Taxonomy (GTDB): domain Bacteria; phylum Pseudomonadota; class Gammaproteobacteria; order Xanthomonadales; family Rhodanobacteraceae; genus DASSBG01. The sequence goes on along the minus strand of CAVTJF010000003.1, from coordinate 45,624 downwards.
ACGTGACCGTGACCGCACTGGTACCGCCGGAGGGGAAAGACCAGCCGCATCAGGGCGCGGCGGCGCTCTAGAGCGGGCTGGCTGCCAAAGCTGGCGCCAACTAGGGTTCGACAGCATCATGGCGGCGCGTCATGCCGGCTCGCAGGCCGTCCCCTTGCGCGCCTTCAGATGCTGCGGTGTTTGCCCTCGAACGGTGCGTAGAACCGGCGCAAATGGCTGATGTCCGACTGCATGTCATCGCTCAGCGCGAATATCGGGCCGAGGTGTATGGACTTGTCGGGATAGTGGAAGGCCACCGGGAACACCGGCACACCGGCCTGGTGGGCAATGTGCCAGAAGCCGGTCTTCCATGACGCCACGCGTTTGCGGGTGCCCTCGGGAGTGAGACCCAGCCACAGGTTTGGATGCTCATTGAATGCGTCGACCATCTGTTCCACCACGCCTTTCGCCGAGCCTCGATCAATGGGCATGCCGCCCAGGTGGCGGAGGACCCAGCCCAGGGGGCCAATGAACAATTCCTGCTTGGCCATGAAGCGGATATTGGCGCCGAGGGCAGTCTTGATCAGCAAGCCCCAGATGCCATCCCACCAGGATGAATGGGGCGCCGCAATCAGCACCAGCCTGGGCTCGTTGGGGAAGTCGCCGACAAGGTGCCAGCCACTCAGGCGTACCAGTGCGCGGCAGATGCGTCGGCCAAAGTGGTCGCGAAACACCGGCATGTGCTCGGGCAGCTGCTCGGGGCCGGGCGTAGCGCCAGTCATTCCTGACTCCAGTTGCGCGAGCGCGTGCGCTTGAGCTGGCCGCGCTGCTGCTTCTTCTTCAGACGGCGCTCCCTGGAGCCGCGCGTGGGCCGCGTGGGGATGCGCTTCTTGACCGGTTTGGTTGCCGCGACGATCAGCGCACGCAGACGCGCCCGCGCATCGTCGCGGTTGCGCGCCTGATCGCGGAAGCGGCGCGCCTGAATCACGACCACGCCATCCCGCGTGATGCGGCGATCACCCCGGCTCAGCAGCTTCTCGCGCAGGCGCTCGGGGATTGACGGCGAATTGGCGAGGTCGAAACGCAAGGCCACCGCGCTCTCGGTCCGATTGACGTGCTGACCACCGGGCCCGGACGCGCGCACGAAACTCTCCGACAGTTCGTGCTCGGGTATGGCAATGGAACGGGTGATGCGCAACATGACCCGATTGTACGTCAGGGCCAGCCGGGGGGAGAAAGACAGGTCGGACAGGGACGGCGCGCGAGCGCGGATTCGGCAGCAGCCCGGGGCCAGGGCGTCGTCAGCCTTTGCCGGGTCCGGATTTCTCGTGGTGCCCGCCGAAGGCGTGACGCATGGCCGACATCACCTTGTTGGCAAACAGGTCGCGCCCGCGCGAGGCGAAGCGGCCGAACAGCGCCGAGGTGAGCGTCGGTACCGGCACGCCTTCCTCGATGGCTGCCAGCGCGGTCCAGCGACCTTCGCCGGAATCCGAAACGCGGCCTTCATAGCTTTCCAGGCCAGGGTCCTTGTTCATCTCGATAGCGGTCAGATCCAGTAGCCACGAGCCGATCACGCTGCCGCGTCGCCACAGTTCGGTGATCTCGCCCAGGGGCAGGTCGTACTGATAGTGTTCCGGGTGTTCCAGTGGCGCCGTCTCGGCGTCGACAGCATGATCGGCCTTTCCCACATTGGCATGCCGCAGCACGTTGAGACCTTCGGCGTAGGCAGCCATGACCCCGTACTCGATGCCGTTATGCACCATCTTCACGAAGTGTCCCGCACCATTGGGGCCGCAATGCAGGTAGCCGTTTTCCGCCGGACCGGCCGGGCCCTCGCGGCCCGGCGTGCGCGGCGCCATGTCGACGCCGGGCGCCAGCGCGGCGAACGCCGGTTCGAGGTGTGCATAGGCGGCATCCGGACCACCGATCATCTGGCAGTATCCGCGCTCGCGACCCCACACGCCGCCGCTGACACCGACATCCACGTACAGGATGTCGCGCGCGGCCAGGGATTTGGCGCGGCGCAGGTCCTCCACGTAGTGCGAGTTGCCACCATCGATCAGCATGTCGCCGGCCTCGAGCAGTGGCGCAATGTCCCGGATGACATGATCCACCGCGCCTGCCGGCACCATCATCCAGATGGCGCGCGGCCGCTCCAGCGAGGCCACCAGCGACTTGACGGAGTCCGCCGCTCTGGCGCCGGACCTGGCCACTTCGGCGCGTGCCTTCTCGTCAAGGTCGAAGCCAACGCAATCAATGCCGGCATCATGCAGTCGGCGCACCATGTTGAGCCCCATCCGGCCCAGGCCGACAAATCCCAGTTGCAGACTGCTCATGCGTGTTTTTCCTTGTGGCGGCATCGTGTGTAGAGGGTTCTTGAGCGCTTCAGCTTACGGTTCGGCCCACGGCAACTGCAAGGCAGGATTCCCGACTGTAAAGGACGCTTGACATATCGGGCGGGTGCGGGATATTGTGTGTGTCAAGTACCCTTTACACATCGGAGTTCGATCATGCGCAGCACACAATCCACCTTCATGGCCTTCGCCATGGCCAGTTTCATGCTCCTGACCGCCAACAATCCCGGCGCGCTGGCGGCGACCCCGACAGCCGACCGATTCCAGGTGGGCACCCTGCATGTGCAGGCGCGAGGCCACAGTGGGTCCCCGCTTATCCTGATACCCGGCCTGGGCAGTGGCCCATGGGTCTGGAAGGACACCGTGGCGAAGCTCGAAGGCAGCCACCGGGTCTATGTGCTGACTCTGGCCGGATTCGACGGCACGCAGGTGCCGGCCCGGATGACCGACCTCATGGCGCAGGCCGATGCCTCCCTGCTGAAGCTGATCCGGAGCCGCAAGATCGACAGGCCGGTGCTGATTGGTCACAGCCTGGGCGGTACCCTGGCCATCGGATTTGCGGAAAAGCACCCGGACCTGATCAGCGGCGTGGTGGCTGTCGACGGCCTGCCGATCTTCCCCGGGTTCGAGCACATGCCGGCCGAGCAGCGCAAGGCGGCGGCGGCCAACATGCAGCAGTCCATAAGCCAGGCCAGCGCCGAGCAGTTCCAGCAGCAGCAGGTCGGCTACATGCAGACCATGGGCGTGCTGGATGGCGAGGCTGCACAGCGGTTTGGCGCACTGCAGGCACGCAGCGACCCGCGTGTCGTGGCCCAATTCATGTACGAGGATCTGAGCACCGACCTGCGAGGCGATCTTGCGCAGATCCGGGTGCCGCTGCTGGAAATTTCGCCCTACAATGAACCGGATATCAAGGCTGCCGCCGCCAGCGGGCGCATGCCCATGCTGAGCGAGCAGCAGAAGGCCGACTACTATCGGCAGCTGCTCAAGGGAACACCCCGGCTCAAGGTGGTCTCGATTTCGCCCGCACGCCACTTCGTGATGCTGGATCAGCCCGAAAGGTTCATCGAGGTACTGGATGCCTTTCTGGCAGATCTCGCGGATCAGTCATGAATGCACAAATCAGGGAGACCGCGAACATGATCTCGACCGTGCCAAAACCCATGACCAAGCAGCGCATGCTTCGGATCAGCGGTGTCATTGCGATGATCCTGGGATTGCTCGCCGCGCCGGCCGGCTGGTTGTTTGATGTACGCCTGTTGATCTACTTCGGTGTGACGGCACTGGTCACCGGAGCGGCCTGGCTGGTGACCTCGCGCTTTGCCTGTGATGAACCGATGCGGCCGGAGGCGCGCCGCTACATGCGCGAATTCTTCCCGGCCATCTTTGCCTATTTCCTGATCCTGTTTGGTGGCTGGAGTCACATCCACGACACCCAGAGCCTGGCTTTGAAGTGGGTGCTGGCGCTGTTGCCGGCATTGCCTGTGTTCCTGATTCTGCGCGCGATGCTGCGCCTGCTTCTTGCCAGTGACGAACTGGAACAGCGGATGCAACTGCAGGCCATTGCCATTTCGGCCATGAGCGTGGGCCTGGTCAGCTTCGCCGCAGCCTTCCTGGTGGCTGCCGATCTGCTGCGGGTCGACAACCTGCTCATGCTCGTGCTGCCGGCACTGATCGGCGTCTACGGGGTGGCACTGGCATGGATCAAGCGGCAATACCGGGACGACTGACGTGCAGCTTTTCGGATATTTCAACGAGTGGCTGCTGCGCGCCACGGCTAATGCAGAGCTTGATGCCGGTACGCGCGCCGAACGATTGCAGCGACGTCAGCGCAAGATGCGAAGAGCAGCACCGTGGCTGCTGTGGCTTGTGCTGGTGCTGTTTGGCAGCCTGCTGATTCCGGACAGTTCGGCTCTCGACTGGAGACGCGTGCTGGTGGGCGTGGCACTGGTGCCACCGGTGCTTGCGATCGGCTGGATCCGGTTGCGCGAGCTGCGCGAGGCGGACGAACTGGAGCGGCGTATCGAGTTGCTTGCCATGAGCAGCGCCTTTCTCGTGATGCTGTGCCTGTGCCTGCTGCTGACCCTGTTGCAGATGATCCACCTGCCGGTCAGCCTGCGTCCGCTTTGGGCATTCTGGCTTCTGTTCCTCAGCTATGTCGCGGTACAACGCGTGTTGCAGGGGCGCTACCGGTGAACAATCGCCTGCGCGAACTGCGCGCTGCCCGGAACTGGTCGCAGGCACATCTGGCGGAACTTCTGGATGTGTCACGCCAGACCGTGAACGCCATCGAGACCGGCAAGTATGATCCCAGCCTGCCGCTGGCATTCCGCCTTGCGCGGCTGTTCGAGTTGAAGATTGAAGAACTTTTTGATGATGAAGCGGAGTAGCGAACCATGGCGATGAGCGGTCGCACCGCATGGCGCATGCTGGTGGTGCTGGCAGTGCTTGCTGTACTGGGTTGGCAGCATTTCCGGACGGACACGGCCGACAGCCCAGTGCCCGCCCAGCCAGCTTCCCGTGCCGTCGTGGCTGCTGCCGCCGGCAGCGCCGCAGCGCCCGCGACGCCGGCTGCGGCTCCGCGCACATGGAAGGCGGGATCAATGCTGCTGCGCTCATGCGAGCTTGAACGGCGCAACAGCGGAGCCAGCACAGCGGCGTGGTGCGGCACGCTGCAGGTACCTGAAAACCGGGGCGAGGCCAACGGCCGAAAGATCAGCCTGCACCTCGCCGTGGTGCGCAGCGACGCCGCCGTGGCGCAGCCTGACATGGTGGTGATGCTGGCCGGTGGCCCGGGTCAGGCGGCAACCCGCGATTTTGCCGACACCTCCTGGTATGCCGGTCTGCTCAAGCATCACCATGTGCTGCTGCTTGATCAGCGTGGTACCGGCAAGTCGCATCCGCTGGACTGCAGCAAGGTCGAGAAGGCCCTGCGCAAGGAGGCACCGGCCGGTGTCGCCCTGGACCCGCAGCGCATCCGCCGAAATGTGGCCGATTGCCTGGCCGAAGTGCAGCAGAGCGCCGACCCGCGCTTCTACACCACCACCGATGCGGTGGCTGATCTGGAGGCCGTGCGCCAGGCGTTGGGTGCGCCCCGGTTCGACCTGATCGGGGTTTCGTACGGGACGCGCGTGGCCCAGCAATACCTTGCCCGCCACCCCGATGCGGTACGCAGCGTGGTGCTCGATTCGCCGGTGCCCAATCCGCTGGTGCTCGGAGAGGACTTTGCGGCCAACCTGGAGGCCGCGCTGCAGCTGGACTTCGCCGATTGCATCAGGGCCAGCGAGTGCCACAAGCGTTTCGGCGACCCGATGCAGACGCTGAAGCAGTTGCGCGACGCCTTGCGTGCCAACCCGCACGATGTCAGCTTTCGCGATCCGCGCAGCTTCAAGACCGTCACGCGCAAACTGAGCGAGCAGTCCCTGGCCGGTGTGGTGCGCCTGTTTGCCTACGCGCCCGAATCGGCCGCCCTGCTGCCGTTGTCGATCGACGCCGCGGCACATGGCGACGTCGGCCCCCTGCTGGGCCAATCGGAACTCCTCAGTGGCGACCTCGGCGGTGACATGAACAGCGGCATGGCCATGAGCGTGATCTGCGCCGAGGACGCCGAGCAGTTGCAGCCGCGACCGCAGGACAAGGACACTATTCTGGGCAACAGCCTGATCGAGGCCATCCAGGCGCAGTGTGCGGTATGGCCGCACGGGCGCATGCCGGCCGATTTTCACAAGCCGCTGAAAAGCGACAAGCCCATCCTCATCCTGTCCGGTGCCCGTGATCCGGTCACCCCGCCACGCTACGGCGAACAGATCATGGCCGGTCTCGGCAACGCACGCCATCTGGTGCTCAAGGGCCAGGGACACGCAGTCGGCACGCGAGGGTGCGTGCCGCGCCTTGTCGGCCAGTTCATCGACAAGCTGCAACCGCAGCATCTGGATGCCTCCTGCCTGGATCGTCTCGGCCCAACACCCCCATTCATTGATTTCAACGGAGCCACGCCATGAGCCCGCACCTGACGACAGCAAACTGCATTGGCGACGCGGGCCATGGATGGCCCGACGCGCGGACGGCGCACCGCCGTCCGCAGCGAAGCCGGCGGCGGGCATGTACCGCCGCGGGCGTCACGGGGCAGGTCATGGAAGACCTGTCCCCGTGCGTGAAAAAAAGCCGCCACGCCATGAGCCCGCACCTGACGACAGCAAACTGCATTGGCGACGCGGGCCATGGATGGCCCGACGCGCGGACGGCGCACCGCCGTCCGCAGCGAAGCCGGCGGCGGGCATGTACCGCCGCGGGCGTCACGGGGCAGGTCATGGAAGACCTGTCCCCGTGCGTGAAAAAGGCTGCCAGGCCATGATTGAAGTCGACAATCTGCACAAGGCCTTCGGCAAGGTGAACGCCGTGGACGGGGTGAGTTTCAGTGCCCGCGACGGCGAGATCACCGGCCTGCTCGGTCCCAATGGCGCGGGCAAGACCACCACCTTGCGCATGCTTTACACCCTGATGAAGCCCGATAGCGGCGGTGTGCGCGTTGACGGCATCGATGCGGTCCGCGATCCGCTGGGTGCGCGCCGCCGGCTGGGTGTCCTGCCCGATGCGCGTGGCCTGTACAAGCGCCTCTCCGCGCAGGAGAACATCGACTACTTCGCACGGCTGCAGGGCGTTGCTGCAAAAGACCTCGCGTCGCGTCGCGCCACCCTGGTCAGGGCACTGGACATGGCCGACATCATGGCGCGCCGTACCGAGGGGTTCTCGCAAGGTCAACGGGTGAAGACCGCGCTGGCGCGGGCACTCATCCACGACCCGAAAAACATCATTCTCGACGAGCCAACCAATGGGCTGGACGTGATGGCCACGCGCGGCCTGCGCCGGTTCATGCGCGATCTGAAGGCGGAAGGCCGCTGCGTGTTGTTCTGCAGCCACATCATGCAGGAAGTGGCGCAGTTGTGTGACCGCATCGTGGTCATTGCAGGCGGCAGAGTCGTGGCCGATGACACCGCCGAGGCCCTGCGCCAGCAAACCGGCGAATCCAATCTGGAAGATGCCTTCGTGAAACTGATCGGCAGCGAGGAGGGCCTGGGCGCATGAACAGTGTCCTGACCGTCATGCTCAAGGAAGTGCGGGAAAACCTGCGCGACAAGCGCACCCTCACCAGCGCCCTGCTGTATGGCCCGCTGATCGGCCCGGTAATTTTCGTGCTGATGATGAACCTGGTGATCAGGCAGCAGCTGGAGAAGGCCGAAGCGCCCCTCGCATTGCCGGTCATCGGCGCCAGTCATGCGCCCAACCTGGTGGAATTCCTGCGCCAGCAGGGTCTGGATCCGCAGCCACCGGTAGCCGATCCGATTGCCGCAGTTCGCAACCGTGACGCCGATGCGGTGCTGAAGATACCGCCCGGTTATGCCAAGGCCTGGCGCAAGGGCGAACCGGCCCAGGTCGAGCTGTATTTCGATTCCTCGCAGCGCGACTCATCCACGCCGGTGCGCCGCATCAACGGCATGCTGGACGCCTGGAACCAGCGCAATGGTGCCATGCGCCTCATTGCCCGAGGCCTGTCACCGTCGCTGGTGCGGCCGGTACATGTCGATCAGCGCGACCAGTCGACGCCGCAGTCGCGGGCCGGCAACCTGTTTGCCATCCTGCCCTACTTTTTCGTGCTGACGGTATTTCTGGGTGGCATGTACCTGGCAATCGACCTCACCGCCGGCGAGCGGGAGCGGCAGTCGCTGGAGCCGCTGTTCGTCAACCCGGTGGCGCGCTGGCGCATCCTGCTGGGCAAGATTGCGGCCATCTGCACGTTCTCGGTAGTGAGCCTGCTGATCAGTATCCTGGCGTTTGCCGTGGCCGGCCGATTCATCCCCACCGAAAAGCTCGGCATGACGCTCAACCTCGATCTGAAGTTTGCCGCCGAGGTGCTGCTGCTGATGTTGCCGCTGGTGGCCCTGCTGGCGATCCTGCAGACGCTGGTGTCGGCTTTTGCCAAGAGCTACCGCGAAGCGCAAACCTATCTCGGTATCCTGATGCTGGTGCCGGCATTGCCCTCGGTGGTGCTGAGCGTGGCACCGGTGAAGACTGCCGAATGGATGTATGCCGTGCCTCTGCTGGCACAGCAGGTCGGTATCACCGATCTGCTGCGCGGCAAGCCCGTGGCCGCGATCGACATCGGCCTGGCACTGGCAAGCGGGCTAGCCGTCGCGCTGCTGGTCGCACTGGTGACCGCGCGTGTCTATCAGTCGGAGCGGCTGGCGATATCTGCCTAGGCACGCTCTGATCAATCTTGAGCAGGCCTTGCCCAGGATGCGTTTGCGCAAGACAAGGCGGGCTGGCCGAAGCAGGCTTGTCGCCTGCCAGGCTCGGTCCAACGCGGAAATGTGGCCTGGCGCCGTGGGTCCAGCAAGTTCAACCTGAACGCGTGGGTGGCGCCCGGAAATTCCACAGCCCGCGCGCCGCGACCTGTGCAGGCAGCCCGGCCAGCACAGTGCCGCAGGGCACGAACCCAGTCCCGCCTCACCCTTGGAATCTCGAGCCTGGCCCTCCTCTCTTGGTTGCCTGTCCAAGGCAAATGTCAATTCTCGGCGAACAGGCTATGATTCGGGGTTCACCTGGGTTGAATGTTGCCACTTCAGCGGCCCCGAGGGTTTGCAGGCCGAGACGTGCTATCAGTTCCTGGCTCAGTTCATGCCTCGGCATCAATCCGGACCCAGCCAACAGATATCCAGTGATCGATGCAGTTTGACGCCTTCACCTTCATCGTGTTCTTCGCACTTGTTCTTGTCGCGTTCAATGCGCTGGGTGGGTGGAGTGCTCGCAAATGGCTGCTGCTTGTGGCCAGTTACATCTTTTATGCTGGGTGGAATCCGCCTTTCGTTCTGTTGCTCATCGCCTCGACGACCATGGATTGGTGGGTCGCCCTGCGCATAGACAAAAGCAAAACGCCGAGCCGCCGCCGCTTGTGGGTCGCGGCAACGGTGCTCGTGAACCTCACAGTTCTTGGATATTTCAAGTACAGCGGTTTCCTCCTCGGCATGCTGTCAGAGGGGCTTGCCAAAATTGGCATTGCCTATCATCCCCCGGAGCTGGACATCATCCTTCCGATCGGGATCTCCTTCTACACCTTCCACTCGCTCTCCTATTGTCTGGATGTGTTCAGGCGCAGGCTTGTGCCGACGCGGAACTGGCGTGACTACGCACTGTATGTGGGGTTTTTCCCCCAGTTGGTTGCCGGACCCATAGTGCGCTGGACGCAGATGGGCTACCAGATCGAAACGCCGCGCAAAACCACGGCAGCGGGTCTGGGCCTGGGCCTGGCCTTGTTGACGCTGGGGCTGTTCGAGAAAGTGGTGTTGGCAGACGATGTGTTTGCACCGGTTGCAGATGCACTTTTCAATCATGGATCGGCTTCTGGCGTGGTGGGGAGCTGGGCAGGGGCAATCGCCTTCAGCGGCCAGATATTCTGCGATTTCGCGGGTTATTCAACTTGTGCGATAGGCGCGGCAATGTGCCTGGGCTTCGCATTGCCGATAAATTTTCGCAATCCCTACGCGGCGGCGGGATTCTCGGATTTCTGGCGCCGTTGGCATATCTCTCTTTCGACCTGGTTGCGCGACTACCTGTACATCTCCCTTGGAGGAAACCGAGAAGGCTCTGGCAAGACTATTCGCAACATCATGATGACGATGCTGATTGGTGGCCTCTGGCACGGTGCCGCATGGACATTCGTGGCATGGGGTGGCCTGCACGGCCTGTTCCTGGTTGCCGAACGTGTCGCTCGTGAGCGAACCGCTGCGACCAGCCTCCTGCGCACACCTGCGTGGATGCCGTTCTGGCGCCTGCTGACCCTGCTTGCGGTCGTCTATGCCTGGGTATGGTTTCGCGCTCCGGATTTCGCTACAGGTTGGCTGGTCACCCGGAACATGGTTGCATTGGGTGAGCAGCATGGATCAATCGGTTCGATAGGCTTCGAGCAGTGGCTCGCTCTGATCGTGTTTTTTGGACTGGTTCTGGTGCACTGGTTGTTTCGCAATATCGATCCCATTGGATGGTTGCAGCGGATACCGCTGCCAGCCTTGAGTCTGCTTCTGGCGGTCATGGCCGCATTGATCGTACTCTCTCCGGGCGAGACGCATGCTTTCATCTATTTCCAGTTCTGAACGCAATGGCCGCCAGTGGTTGCTGGCGTGGGTATTCGCGGTTCTGGCCGCGGGGGCGGCGTTGGCGACTGCGGAGTTGTACTGGCGAAGCCGCGGGTACGTACCAGTCATTATGGATTCGCGGCAACTCTGGTCGCTTCAGCGTGATCGCGTGGACCGTGGCAAGGGCCGGGCGTTGGCGCTCCTGGGTGCCTCGCGCACGGTTTACGGCATCAACCCCAAGCGCCTGCGGCAAAGGCTTCCGGGATATCGCCCTGTCATGTTGGCCATCAGTGGTCACTATCCGCTGGCGACCTTGCGTGATCTTGCCGACGACGAGCACTTCAATGGGGTGGTTCTGTGCGACATTGATGCCATGGGGCTGATGCGCGCAAATTGGGATCGTCAGCAGACTTACGTTGACTACTATCACAGGCAGTGGTCACCCAGCTGGCGGATTCATCGCATCGTGCTTACGTCATGGCAAAGGCACGCCGTCATTGCGAATCCGGACATGGGTTGGCGCGCCAGCTTGCGTTATGCAGTCGAGGGCGGCAAGCCATTTCTTACCTATGCGACCTTGAATGCCAATCGAAGTGGTGATGTGGATTTCCGGCGTAGCGATCCCGGAAAAATAAAGCGACATTTTGCCGCGGTCGTCAACGAACGCATTGCCGAATTTCCAGATATCACGCCAGGGGAATGGCTGGATCACTTGAAGCCTGTGGCGCACTGGGTACGGCAGATCCAGGCGCGGGGGGGTGATGTGATTTTCTACAAGTCGCCCACGCACGGTCTGCAGCGCCAGTCCATGAACAAGGTACTGCCCGACGAGGAGTACTGGGACCAGGCAGGAACCGTAATACCGGCGCACTTCCTGGATACGATGGATGTACCCCGGATCGCCCGCATTCCGGAGCCAGACAACGCACATTTCGACTATCGCGACAAGGCTCGATACACCGATGCCCTGGTGCAGGCTCTTGTTCAGCGCGGCTGGCTGAAAAAATAGGCGAGCTGTTCGCGCAAAGATGGTTTGTACCATGCGCCGCCGCCTCGTTCTCGTCGGGGCCCGCCAGGACCTGCCCATTCATCACGATGGGCGGATTGCCGCGTTTGGGCTGCGACGGCGCATGACCAGCGAGTGGATTCGCCGTACCATGACGGATTCATTTGCCCGATCGAGAGGTACCCTCATGTTGCGCAATTCTTTACTTGCCCCTGCCCTGCTGGTGTTCTTCAGCTTGGGCGGATGCAGCCAGCAGGCGGCTTCCGGCCCCGAAGCGGCAACCACTGCAGCGGTTCCGGCGAGCGCCCCCGAGCCGGCTGTCGTGGCTGCAGCGGACGAAAGCACCAATGCAGCCTACGCGGAAAAACATCTGGACCAATATGCCGAGGTACATTGACCGCCGATCTGTCCGGGCTGGACGCGCAACAGAAGAAGATGGTCGGGTTGCTGATCCAGGCTGCCGACGTCATGAACGGCATCTACTGGCAGCAGGGCTGGGGCGATCGTGACGCGCTGATGTCACGCATCAGCGACCCGGCCACCCGCCGTCTTGCCGATATAAATTACGGACCGTGGGACCGGCTCAACAACGATCATCCGTTTGTGGCCGGCGTCGGCCCGCGTCCACCCGGTGCGCGCTTCTATCCGGCCGACATGGACAAGAGCGAGTTCGAGGCCGCGGACATCAAGGACAAGGCATCGCTCTATACGGTGCTGCGACGTGATGCCGATGGCGCGCTGACTGCCATTCCCTATCACCAGATGTGGCATGACCCGTTGCAGAAGGCCGCAGATCTTCTGCGCCAGGCCGCCGCGCTGGCGCACGACAAGGATTTCGCCAACTACCTCAAGTTGCGCGCCAGCGCCTTGCTCAGCGATGACTATCGCCCCAGCGACATGGCGTGGATGGACATGAAGAACAACCCGGTGGATATCGTCATCGGCCCCATCGAGACCTACGAAGATCAGCTGTTCGGCTACAAGGCGGCCTACGAATCGTATGTGCTGATCAAGGACCAGGCCTGGAGCAAGCGTCTTGCGCGCTTCGCCCGATACCTGCCCGAGCTGCAGCGGGAATTGCCGGTGCCGGACGCCTACAAGGCCGAGAAGCCCGGTTCGGATGCCGATCTCAATGCCTACTTCACGGTCTACTACGCCGGCGACGCCAATGTGGGTGCCAAGACCATTGCCATCAATCTGCCCAATGATGAGAAGGTGCAACTTGAAAAGGGCACACGCCGGCTGCAGCTGGAAAACGTCATGCAGGCCAAATTCGACAAGATCATGGTGCCGATCGGTCACGAGCTCATTGCCCGGGACCAGCAGAAGAATCTCACGTTTGATGCGTTCTTCCAGAACACCATGTTCCATGAGGTAGCCCACGGCCTGGGCATCAAGAACACCCTCGATGGCAAGGGCACGGTACGCAAGGCTCTCAAGGACCAGGCGTCCAGCTTCGAGGAAGGCAAGGCCGATGTGCTGGGCCTGTTCATGGTGACCAGGCTGGCCGACAAGGGCGAGCTGGACAAGACCAGGTTGATGGACAACTACGTGACCTTCCTCGCCGGCATCCTGCGCTCGGTGCGTTTCGGCGCCAGCGATGCGCACGCCAAGGCCAACATGGTGCGTTTCAACTTCTTCAAGCGCATGGGCGCCTTCAGCCGTGATGATGCGAGCGGTCGCTATCGCGTTGACTTCGACAAGATGACCGCGGCCATGAATGCGCTGTCGAAAAAGCTGCTGACCGTGCAGGGTGACGGCGACTATGCCGAAGCCCGGCGCATGACCGACACGCTGGGCACCGTTGGTCCGCAGCTCGCCAGTGACCTCAAGCGCCTGGACCAGGCCGACATCCCCGTCGACATCACCTTCAAGCAGGGTGCCGAGGTACTGGGACTGAAAGCGACAGCCACAGTGGGAGACTGATCGGTCATGCGTGCGCCATGCCTAGCAGTTCTGGCCCTGTTGGCCGCTCCGGTGTTGGCGCGCGCCGAGCCGCCGGCGCCCCTGCCACCACAGGAGCATCCGGTGCTGCGCAGCATTGTTGGCGCGGTCAGTACCGAGCGTCTGCGCGCCATCGATGCCCGGCTGGTCGGGTTCGGTACCCGCCACACCCTGTCGGACACGCGCTCCGGGAAGCGCGGCATTGGTGCGGCCCGGCGCTGGGTCAGGGCGCAGTTCGAATCCATCTCGGCCGGGTGCGACCATTGCCTTCGGGTCATCACCCCCTCGCGCGTGTTCAAGGGAAAGCGCACGCCCGCAGCAGGCGTCGAGGTGAAGGATGTCGTGGCAATCCAGAAAGGCAGTGACGCCAACCGTTACATCATCATGACCGCGCACCTGGATTCGCGCGTCAGCGATGTCATGGATGCCACATCCGATGCGCCGGGGGCCGACGACGACGGGTCCGGTATTGCCGCCCTGATCGAGGTGGCTCGCGTGCTGTCGAAATACAAGTTTGCCGCGACCCTGGTCTATTCGGCCGACTCGGGCGAAGAGCAGGGCCTGTACGGGGGCCACATCATCGCCGACTACGCGCGTGATCAGGGCTGGAACGTGGAAGCCAACCTGAACAACGACATGATCGGCAACAGCCACGGCAGCGATGGCGTGATCGACAATACAACGGCGCGGATCTTTTCCGAGGCAGTGAAATCGCGCATCACCCCGGAGCAACTGCGCGCGATGCGCTACACCGGCGGTTTCGTTGACTCGCCGTCGCGCAATGTGGCCCGATACATTGTTGCCCTGGCCGATCGCCATGTGCCCGATCTGCACTTCATGCTGATGTATCGTCAGGACCGTTTTCGCCGCGGCGGTGATCAGATTGCATTCAATCGCAATGGCTATCCCGCGGTGCGCATCAACGAGGCGCATGAGAACTGGCGCCATCAGCATCAGGATGTGCGGGTGGAAAACGGGTTGCAATACGGCGACCTGGCCGAGTTCGTCGACTTTTCCTTTCTTGCCAGAATGACCGCGGCCAACGCCATTGCCATGGCCTCGATGGCATGGGCGCCGGCGCCGCCAGAACAGGTCCGGATCACGAGCAATCTGTCGCCCGATACGCAGGTGAGCTGGCAGCCGGTATCCGGTGCGGCCGGCTACCGCATCTACTGGCGCGCCACCGATGCGTCGATGTGGCAGCATTCGATTTACGTCGGCCAGCGCAGCCGGTACACGATGAAGAACAAGGTCATCGACAACAGCTATTTCGGCGTGGCCAGCGTCTCCGGCGATGGTTTCGAGAGCCCTGTCGTGTTCCCCGGACCCGGCGGCTCGTTCAGCAACCCCGGGAGCGGTTCAGGGGCTGTCGAGAAATGAGCTGAGCTGTCGGCACACCGCTTCGGGGTGTTCCAGGTGCAGGTGGTGATGGCCTGCCATGTGCTCGATGCGGATAGCCGCCACGCAGTCGGCCCGGGCCTCGATCATGGCCGCCGGCAGATAGGGCGTTTCCGGGCGCGCCAGCAGCAGCCATGTCGGGCAGGCAATGCCGGCGAGGAGCCGATGTACCTGCGCCTCGGCCATGCGTATGGAGGATGGCTCGGTCAGGCGTGAATCGGAGCGCCAGCTGAAACCGCCATCCACCGGGCGCAGGGCGCGCTCGATGATCGGGCGCGCCAGGTCCGGCGGCAGGCCGCTGGCACGACTGCGGGCCAGGGCAGCAGTGTCGATGTCGGCGAACACCCGCAGCCGGCGGCTGCGCGGTTGCAGCGGCGCGTTGACGGCGTCACGGAAACGTTTCAGCGTGCTCTCCGGGGTATCTGCCAGCGGGCCGAGGCCCTCGATCAGGGCAAGATGGCTGACCCGGTCCGGTGCGGCGGCAGCCACCAGGGAGCCGATTCCGGCGCCCATCGAGTGACCCAGCACGGAAAAGCTCTCCAGGCCGAGGGCGTCGGCGGCACTCAGTACCACCTGCACCGAATCGGCAAAGTGATAGTGCACCCCCGGCATGTGCGGCAGATGGTCCGAGTGGCCATGCCCGGGCATGTCCAGTGCAATCAGCCGTCGGCCCTGCAGGTGCGCTGACAACGGCGCAAAGCTGGCCGCGTTGTCCAGCCAGCCATGCAGCGCCAGCAGCGGCGGCGCATCCTGCGGACCGTGCACCAGCGCAGCCAGGTTCAGCTCGCCCAGAGGTATCCGAATTTCATCCATGCCGGCTCTCCTGGCTGGCGTCGGCGATGTCTCGCGTGCCGTCCCCGGCATAAGGGCGCCATGCTGATTTGCCCTGCTTGCGTGTCTCGGCAGCTCGCCGCATGGCTGCTTGCTGGCTGCTCATGCGCGCGCGGGCGAGGGGCTGTCACCCCGCCAGTCCCGGGTGTAGTCGCTGATGAGTCCGGCCAGCATGTCGGCATGCTCGACGCTGTCGTTGAGGGCCGGAATGTAGCGCAGGCGCTCGCCGCCGGCGTCATGGAAATAGCCTGCGTTTTCTTCCGCTATTTCCTCCAGGGTCTCCAGGCAGTCCACGGCAAATCCGGGGCAGATCACATCAAGTTTGCGCACCCCTTCATGCGCCAGTTCGCGCACGGTATGGTCGGTGTAGGGCTGCAGCCACGGCTCGCGCCCGACACGTGACTGGAAGCTCATGGGCGCCTGGGTCGCGTCCAGGCCCAGGCGTTCGCGCAGCGCCGCGGCGGTCGCACGGCACTGGTCGAGGTAGGGGTCCCCCAGTTGCACGTAGCGCTGCGGAATGCCGTGGAAGCTCAGCAGCAGCCGCTCGCCGCGTCCCTGTTCCTGCCAGTGCCTGCGTACACTCGCGGCCAGCGTATCCAGCCAGGCATGATTGTCGTGGTAGTCGTTGATCAGGCGTATTTCCGGAGGCCAGCGCAGCGCCCTGGCCGCGTCGGCCACCGCATCGATGACCGAGCCGGTGGAGGTGGCCGAGTACTGCGGATACATCGGCAGCACCAGCAACTTGCGCACCCCCTCGGCCTGCAGGCGGGCGATGGTTGCCGGAACCGAGGGCTGGCCGTAGCGCATCGCCAGCACCACCCGTGGCGGACGGGCCTCTCGCCGGGCCAGGGCGTCGGCCACCGCCGCACACAGGTTTTCGCTGAGCACCCGCAAGGGCGACCCGTCCTCGCGCCAGATCGACTTGTAGGCGCGCGCAGAGCGCGCGGGACGGATACGCAGGATCACGCCGTGCAGAATAAGCCACCAAAGCCAGCGAGGGCGCAGGTCGATGACCCGCTCATCGCCAAGGAATTCGGCCAGCCACGGCCGCAATGCCGCCGCCGTGGGGGCTTCGGGTGTGCCCAGGTTGACCATGAGAACGGCCTGTTCTGCAGCAGCTTGGCTCATGTATTTTCCAATATATTGTGGCTGGCGACAGGTTGAACCAGCAGTGCTTGTGGGGGTCAGGCGCGATGCTGGCACGAATCAGGGTACATGGCGTGGACGAATCCTGTTTGCCTTTGTTGCAAACCGAAAAAAATGGTAGTCTCAGGGCACCTGCATGCGTAGCCGTAGCGCCTGCAGGATCATAATCATAAACGGATTGGCCCTATGCGCGTTCTAGTCTGCCTGTTGTTGGCATTGGCATGCCTGCCGGTGTCGCTTGCGCGTGCGCAAGGGACAGCGGGCGCCTATGCGGTTGATTACGATCAATTCTATCGTGTGGACCTGACAACCCGTCAGGCGAGCCTGATCGGTCCCGTCAGTGGCAGCGGGCCACAGCAGATGGCCGATCTCAGCGGTTTGACCACGACTCCCGACGGCCGCCTGTTTGCGGCCTCGGATGCACTCAAGTCGCTGATCCGCATCGATCCGGTGACCGGCAAGGGTACGGTGGTCGGTTCCTTCGACATCAGCCAGACCCAGAATTCCAATCCGCTCGATTTCGGCATGGCTGCCAGCTGCGATGGCAGCCTGTGGCTGAGCTCGACCGTGACCCGGCAGCTCTGGAAGGTCAGTCCGAACACGGGCAAGGCAAGTCTGGTGGGGCAGATGGGCAGTGATATTGCCGGTCTGGCCGTTGACCATGATGCGCTCTACGGTGTTGGCGGGCGTGGCGATGAAGGCTGGTATTCGATCAATACGCAGACCGGGCAGAGCACGCTGCTGGGCGGCCTGGGCTCGACGGTGGACTACATCACCTCTGCGTCACCGGCAATTACCGATCAGGGCCAGGTGCTGGCAGCGTTCAACTATGTGCCGCTGCCCAACAACCAGCCGCCGCCTGACTGGAGCGATCTGGCCCGGATCAACATCGGCAATGGTCAGACCACGGTGCTGGGTCAGATTACCGGTTCGGCCTCGCTTCGCGGCATCGGTATTCGCGGGTTCACCATCGGCCCGCCTCCCTGCGGCACGACGGGCACTCCGCCGGAGGCCGTGGGCGCACCGACCCTCGCCTGGTGGAGCCGCATCCTGATGTTGCTGGCCCTGGCGGGCACCGCGCTGCTGTTGCTGGCGCGCGGGCGGAATTCGGCCGATGCCTGACCTCGGCCAGGGTTTGCGCGCCGTGGGTGTCACATTGATGCAGTCACCACGCGAAGCAGATACGCGCATGCTGCGGAGCGGATTTCTGCTTGCGCTCTTGCTGGCGGGTCTGTGTGCAGCATTTTCGGCCCGGGCAGCCGAGCCACTGGATACGGCAAACAAGGCGGCAGCCGTCCTCGATGAGGTCGTGCATGCGCCGGATCGCGACATGCCCAGGGACATGCTGCGCAATGCCTACGCCGTGGCCGTATTGCCATCGGTCATCAAGGCCGGGCTGCTGATTGCCGGACGCCACGGTCAGGGACTGCTTTCCGTGAAGCGCAAGGACGGCTGGTCCGATCCTGCATTCATCACCATATCCGGCGGCAGCCTGGGCCTGCAGGCCGGGGTTTCCTCCACCGATGTACTGCTGATTTTCCGCAGCGAGGATGGTGTCAAGTCGCTGATCTATGGAAAGTTTCTGATGGGCACGGATATTGCCGTGGCAGCCGGGCCGGTGGGACGCAATGCCCAGGCCGCCACCGATGCTCATCTCGAGGCCGAGGTCTATGCCTGGTCGCGTGCGCGCGGCCTCTTTGCCGGCCTGTCCTTGCAGGGCGCGTCGCTCAAGATCGACCATTCAGCCAATCGCGAGATCTATGGCCCCCAGGCCAGCGCGAAGATGATCCTCGACGGGCATGTCGACAAGCCGCCTGCGGCCGTGCAGCGCTTCCGCCAGCGCCTGAGCGAGTACACTACACAGTGAGTGCAGGTCACGCGCCGCAGTTCGGCGCGACCGCAGTACACAAAATCGGAGATTGTTCATGGGTGGTATGAGTATCTGGCACTGGTTGATCGTGCTGCTGATCGTGGTACTGGTGTTCGGTTCAAAGAAACTGGGCAACGTCGGCTCGGACCTCGGACGGGCGATACGCGATTTCAAGAAGGGCCTCAACGACGAGGACGACAAGGACGAAGGGAAGGACAGCGACGAGAGCAAGCCGGAACCGCAACTGAGGGCCGACGACGCCGGACCCGAGGACAAAGCCGAGGCCCGCACGCAGACACGCGATCGCGACAGCTGACCGATGTTCGATTTCGGCTTCGGCGAGCTGCTGATGGCGGCGCTGGTCGCCTTGCTGGTTCTGGGCCCCGAGCGCCTGCCGGGAGCGGCGCGTACCGCTGGCAGGATGCTGCGCAAGTTGCGCCAGAGCTGGAGCAACGTGCGTGACGAGGTGCAGCGCGAGATGCAAGCCGAGGATCTCAAGCGGCAGATGAACGACGCGGTGATGAAGGGCCGCAGCGCTGCCGAGGACCTGAGCGCCGAGGCACGTCGTCATCTTGACGATATCACCCGCGGAGTCCGTCCCGACAGCGACACATCGGAACCTGGCGAGGGCAACGATCAGGCTGGCGATGCAGGGCGGCGGGAAGGACCGGACGATGCCCGCTGAAGACAAGGCCGAACGGCGCGAGGACGATACCGGTGGCAATGAGCAGGGGCTGATGTCGCACCTGCTGGAGCTTCGCTCGCGGCTGCTGAAATCTGTGGTGGCGTTCCTGGTGCTGCTGCTGGCGCTTGTGCCGTTCGCCAACCGCCTCTACACCCTGCTGGCCGAGCCCCTGATCCAGCGCCTGCCTGCAGGCGCACACATGGTGGCTATCGAGGTGGCCAGCCCGTTCCTCACGCCGTTGAAGCTGGCGGCCATGCTTGCCCTGTTGCTGGCCATGCCGGTCGTGCTCTACCAGCTCTGGGCATTTGTCAGCCCCGGACTCTACCGGCATGAAAAACGCCTGGCGCGGCCCTTGCTGGTGGCCGCGGTGCTGCTTTTCTTTGTCGGTTGCGCGTTCGCCTATTTCCTGGTGCTGCCCAATGTATTCCGCTTCCTCACCATGATCGTGCCCGAGGGTGTGGAGATGATGACCGACATCAGCCACTACCTGAGCTTCGTGATGATGCTGTTGTTTGCTTTCGGCCTGTGCTTTGAAGTGCCGGTGGCGGTGGTCGTGCTGGCCGCCATCGGGGTGGTCGATGTGCAGGCGCTGCGCAAGGGGCGCGGATACGTACTGGTGGGCTGTTTTGTGGTCGCGGCCGTGCTCACGCCACCTGATGTGCTGTCGCAGATCATGCTGGCGCTGCCCATGTATGCGCTGTACGAGGCCGGCGTACTGGCGTCGCGTTTGCTGGTGCGCTCACGCGAACACTCGCCCGATACGGATTGAGTGGCGGCAGGTACGGCTATCCGTGCCGGCAAGCGGACAGGCGCTGCGCAGCGGCCGACCCTATGCCGGTTCCACCTGCGCTTGTCGGCCCGCCCGGCTTGCGTCAGCTCCGGGCGAGGGGCAGATCGGCGCGGCGCCAGGCTTCGGTGCCGCCGCCCAGGGTATGGACACGGGTGAAACCGGCCTTGCGCAAACGGTTGGCGGCCCTGGCCGACACCGTGCCCGACTTGCATACCACGACCACCGGCTTGTCCCGGATCTTTTTCAGCTTGTCGCTTTCCGGGTCAAACTGGTCGATCTCGACATGCCGTGCGCCGGGCACATGGCCCTTGTCGTACTCGCCACGCGGCGACAGGTCGAAAACCATGGCATTGTCACGGTTGATGAGCTGGGTCAGCATGGCCGGGCTCAGTTCCTTGAAGCCGCGCTTGAGCCGCGCCAGTTCGGTGAACAGCAAAATGGCCACCAGCGCAATGAACAGCAGACACATCCACAGATGGTTGCCGATGAACTCGGGCAGGCGGGCAAAAAATTCACTCATGAGTAGTACCAGTCAACGTGCTTGCAAGCCCGCCATTATCGTGCCTGAACAGGCGAATTGATAGTTTTGCCTCATGTGGCATCATTGGGCATTGTTATTCTGACGGAGTAGATCCATGTCGCGAACCCTGACCCCGATTGGCCTGATGGCATTGCTGCTGACAGCCGGTGCCGTGCACGCAGGCACCAGGAACGTGCGCTGGTCGGTCAATGTTGACGCAAGCATGACTCAGCCCATGAGCATGAAGATGCCCACGCACACGACCGAGGTCTGTGGTGCGGCTGATCCGGAGAAGAACCCGCCGCCGATGAAGAACGGCGATTGCCAGGTGAAGCACTTCGAGCATTCCGGCAAGCGCGCGAACTACAGTGTGTCGTGCGAGATGAAGGGCATCACCATGGTTGGTGATGGCTGGGTCGAAAAGGTGGACAAGGACCACTACAAGGGTCACATGAGCATCAACGGCAATGCCGGAGGCACGGCGATGGCAATGGACGTGACCTACAAGGGCGAGCGCGTGGGCGATTGCACCAAGGCGGGAGCCGAATAGTCCTGGTGTTGCGGACCGTCTGAGTGCTCGCGGCGCGCTGGCCTACTGCACAATCTTCGGCAGGCCGCTTTCCAGCCACCAGCGCTGGCTTTCGGGGTCGAACTTCCATACCTGGTTGTCGATGATGCTGCGCTGGGTCTGGGTGTGCACGTTGATCAGGCCGATCACCACGCGCTGGCGAACCTCGGTTTCGCTGACCGGCTGCGGCCCATTGGTCTCGTACCCGCTGACGCGCACGTGCTGGTAGCGCGCCAGCTGCAGTTCGGTTGGGGGGTTCTTCTTCAACACGGCCGGGTCGATGTACTCGGCTGCCGAGGCAATGCTGCCCCAGCGAATGGTGCCGGCATAGGCATTCAGGGTCTGATCCAGCAGTGATTCCTTGGTACGGGTGGCACATCCGGCCAGGCCCAGAACCGCGGCGACCAACAACAGACACGAACGAATACGCATAGTCAGATCCGGTGGTGTGTTCGGGTTCTATTGTGCAGCAAACCGGGTGCGGCGCAACCGCTTGTGCCTGGTCAGCGGCGCAGCTTGGCCACGAAGCGGGCCTGTTGCACGCAGGCCGGACCCTCTGTGCCGGCAACCGCAGAGCGCATGCCGATGCGCGCACGACCACGTTGGCGCAAAACCGAGACAAAGCGGTCGAGGTCCTGGCCCTCCGCCGGCACCGAGGTCACTTCGAGATCCTCGAACACCGGTTGCAGGTAGCGGATGTCCGCATCGGCAACAAAGATGTCTGCATCCAGCCCCGCATCGCGCACCGTGAGTTCCAGCAGTGCCCAGGACGCCAGGGTCATCAGGCTGGACAGGCTGCCGCCAAACGCGCAGCCCTTGTCGTTGACGTTGGCAGCCAGTGGCGCATGCAGCGTGATGCTGTCGCCATGCCATGCGCCAAGCGACAGCTGCATGGCACGCGCCAGCGGGATGTGCTCCAGCACGAAAGCCTGCAGTTCTGCCGTCTCGTCCCGTGCGGCGGTGCCCGCCTCGGGTTTTCTGCGCCGTGCGTCCATGCCGCCTACCTGCCCTTCTTTCCGGGTGCGGGCAGCTCGCTCTTCTTGCGCCGACGCCAGCGACTCTCGTACAGGTCGTAGCGACGATCCTTGAGATTGGTGACCGTGCCCGAATTTCGTGCCCGTGCGATGCTGTCGAGGCTGAGATCGGCAAACAGCACCGTTTCGATGTTGGGCTGCGAATCAGCGGCAACGCCGTCCCGGGCAAACGGGAAATCGCAGGGTGTCAGGATGCAGCTCTGACCGTACTGGATATCGAAGTTGTGTACGCCAGGCAGGTTGCCGACGTTGCCGGACATGATGACATAGCACTGGTTCTCGATGGCGCGAGCCTGGCAGCAATAGCGCACCCGCAGGTAGCCTTCTCGCACATCGGTGCAGAACGGAGTGAACAGCATCAGAGCGCCCTGGTCGACCAGATGGCGTGCCACTTCCGGGAACTCCGAGTCGTAGCAGATCATCACGCCGATGGGGCCGCAGTCGGTCTGGATCATGCGTGCCGATTCACCGCCGGTCACGCCCCAGACGTTGCGCTCGCTGGGCGTCGGGTGCAGCTTCTCCTGTTCATGCACGGTGCCGTCGCGCAGGCAGATGTAGCTGACATTGTGGATGTCGCCATCGTCCATGCGGGTCGGGTGCGAGCCGCCGATGATGTTGATGTTGTAGCTCACGGCCAGGTTGGCGAACAGCTCGCGCACCTGCGGCGTCCATTCGCTGAGGCGGCGGATGGTGTCGGTCGGGGACAGCTCCACGTTCTCTATCGACAGCAGTTGCAGGGTCAGCATCTCCGGGAATGTGACAAAGTCGGCGTTGTAGTCGGCCGCGATGTCAGTGAAATACTCCACCTGGTGTGCAAACTCCTCGTAGGACGTGATGCGGCGCTGCTGGTATTGCACCGAGGCGACACGGACGGTCGACGGCAGGGGCAGACCGCCGGAGGCATGGGGCACGTCGGGCTGATCGTGCAGCTCGGGGTTGCGCCACACCATGTGGGTGGCGAAGCCCAGTGATTCGTGATCGTTGGGTTCGTAGGCGGGCAGCAGGCCAATCACCTCGAAGCCGTTGCGCAACTGAAAGCTCAGGGTCGGGTCACGTCGCTTGCCGTCGACCACGGCCTGGACGTACTCCCTGGCGCTGCCGAAGCGCTTGATGGCGCGCGCCAGTCCGGGGATGCGGCCGCCGAACACGATGCCGCGCAGTTTCAGCTCGATGCACAGATTCTTGCGCGCCGTGTACAGCCGCTGGCCAATGCGCATGCCGCGGTAGTCGGGGTGCACCGATACTTCCATGGCATAGAGCCAATCACCCTCCGGATCATGCCGGCTGGCCAGCCCGCTGCCGGTGATTTCGGCCCAGGTATGCTGCTGCAGCGCGGTTGCCTCGTCGATCCGGAACGTGGCGCAGTAGCCGACGATGCGACCCTCGTATTCGGCCACGAACTGGCCCTCGGGGAAATGGGCCTGCTGGCCTCGCAGCATCTCGGTGCTGTGGCCATACCCCGACCCGTACACGCGGTCGGTCAGTTCGAACAACTGCGGGACATCATCCAGGCGCGCCTGGCGCACCACGAGACGGCGACGTTTGGATCCATTGCTGTTAGCCATCCGCTCATTATGACGCATGCCGGGGGACAGTTTCATGGTCGGCGCGGCCACCTGCAGAATGGGTACCCCGCGGCGGGCGCCGCGTGACCGGCGCTGACACGCCGCAAGCGCTTGCCAGATCATGCTGCGAGCAGGCCCTGGACCCTCCAGATAGCTCCGACAGGTCGGCTACACTGGCAAACCATGGCCAAGCCCAGCAAAGCCCGAGCCACCGTAGTGACCACCCGACCGTCCGGCCAGGGTGTGAATCTGTGTCGCGCGTTGCGGGATCGTGGCCTGGCCGCGTGGAACCTGCCTGTGCTGCGCCTGGCGCCGATGCCCGACACGCAAGCAGTGCGTGACGGACTGGCCAGGGCCCTCGCCGGCGACCGAATCATCTTTACCAGCCCGAGTGCCGTGCGCCATGCGCTGGCTCAGTGGCCGCCCGCAGCGGGCGTTCGCGCCGAGCGCATCGCGGTGGGCGCATCCACGGCGCGCGCCCTGCGCCAGGCGGGGATGGGCCCGGTCGCCATCCCCGACCATGCCAGCAGTGAAGGCTTGCTGGACATGGCGAGCCTTGCCCGGGTGCGCGGCCAGCGCATTGCGATCGTGGGCGCGGCCGGGGGCCGACCCCTGCTGGGGGACAGTCTTGCCGGTCGCGGCGCACTGGTGAGCAGGGTGAATGTGTACCGGCGCCTGCCGGCGCGCTGGGATGCCCGTCACGGCCATGCCCTCGATGGCTTGCGCGGCACCGTGGTGCTGACCGTGACCAGCGCGCAGAGCATGGCCGACCTGGCCGAGCGACTGCCGCCTGCCGCCTGGACGCGTCTGCGTTCGGGTATCGCCGTGGCCAGCAGTCCCCGCCTGCAGGATCTGGCGCACGAGCTGGGCTTCTCCGGCGTGCATCGCGCCGCTTCGGCCACCGATGCCGATCTGCTTGCCGCCATCCTTGCACTTTTTTGAGTACCATGGTCGACATGGACGAAAACAGCGAAAGCTCAAACACCGATACGGTGCCGTCAGCCACGGCCGATGACGCTGCTGCGCCGGCAACCGCATCCTCGCGAAAAGCCGTCAGGGCACTGATCGTGCTGATCGTGCTGGCCGCGCTCGCGGTCGCGGCATGGTTCGCCTGGCAATGGTGGCAACAACAGCAATCGCGCCTGGCAGCCGCGGGTGAGCAGGGCCAGCAGCAGCAACAGGCCGTCACCGACATGCGCCAGCAGATGGCGACGCTGAAACAGCAACAGGCTGACGAAAACAGCCGTGCTGACCAGCTCAAGGACCAGATCGCGCAACTGCAGTCGCGTCTGGCGCAAAGCGACCAGGCCAGCGAAGCCGTCGGTGGCCGCCTGCAGGGCCTTGATCAACGCACCGCGCAGCTCGAGGCGGCGGTCAGCGGCCTCATGCGCAAACAGCTCGATGGTGCCGAGCGCATGCGTCTGGAGGATGTCGAATTGCTGCTCACCCAGGCCGATCAGCGCTACCGCCTGCTGCACGATGGCGTCACCGCGCTGGCGGCATTGCGGCAGGCGCGTCGGCAGCTGGCCGACGTCGATGATCCGGCCTTTGCCGGCGTCGCGCGTACCCTGGATGACGAGATCAGCGCCCTGGCGGCTACTCGCCCCGAAGCCCGTGAGGAACAGCTGCAGCAACTCGAGCAACTGCGTCATGACTGGCAATCACTGCCGCTCAAGCCCAGCGACGAGCCTGCGGCGGCGCCGGTGACCGGTACCTGGTCACGCATCTGGGCAGCGTTGTCGACACTTGTGGTGGTACAACACGACAGTGCCGAAGGCAGTGTCAACATGGCGGACGCGCGTCTGGCACGGCAGGTAGCGAGAATCGACCTGGCGCGAGCCGAAGCCGCGCTTCTGGCCAATGATCCTGCACGAGCTCGCGCCGCGGTCCAGCGCGCCGCGGCCACGCTCGCCAGCGACTACGATGCGGCCAGTCCCATGGTAGCCAAGGCCAGGCAGGCCTTGTCGCAACTGGCCAGCCAGCTGGCAGACGCCGACAAGGTGGATGTGCAGCTCGGTGCGGCATTGACGGCATTGCGCAACCAGCTGCAGCTGCGGCAAATGAATACCGCACCACTGGCACCACCGGCCGCTGCACCCGCACACGCGCAAACGGCAGCCGGCGCATGAAGCTGTGGCGCTGGATACTGCTGCTGCTTGGCGTGGCCGTGCTGGCTGCGTGGGGCTGGCATTGGGTGGCCGAAGACCCCGGCCATGTGCTGATCCGTCTGCGCGGCTGGCGGGTGGAAACGAGCTTGCTGGTGGCCATTCTGCTGCTGTTGCTGCTTTGGGCTGTACTCGGCCTGGCGGCGCGCGCGCTGCGCTGGCCATTCGGTGCGGTGTCACGGCGCCGGCGGCGGCTGGGACACAAGCGTTTGGCCGCCGGGCTCATCGGCCTGTTCGAGGGGCGGCACGAGCTGGCCGAACGCAGCCTGGTCAAGGCTGCCCGCTACACGCCCCTGCGGGCGCCAGCGCAGCTGCTGCAAGCCGATGCCGCGCGTCGACGCGGTGCCTGGGACAGGGCTCTGGAGCGTCTTGATCAGGCCACCGATCAGGCACCGCAGGCCGCGCGCGTGTTGCGCGCCAGAGTGTTGCGTGAGCGCGGCGATGCGGTACAGGCCGCGCAACTGCTCGGGCCGGAGGCCGAGGCCGGCAAACTGACGCCAGCCGGCTGGCACGAACTGGTACTGGCGTTGCTCGCATCGGGTCAGGCGACACGGGCACTGGAATCACTTCCTTCCCTGCGCAAATCGGGTGCGCTTGGCAGCGATGCCATGGCGCGCCTGGAAAAGAGCGTGCTGACCGAGGCCCTGGCATCGGCAGGCGATGCGCAGTCACTCGCCGCCATCTGGCGCAACCTGCCGCGCGGCAGGCGCAGTGACCCCGATCTGCTGTCGGTGTATGCCTGGCATGCGGCGCGAAGTGGGGCCGGACTGGCGGCGATGGGCGAACTGGAGGCGGCATTGCGCAAGCAATGGAATCCGGATCTGGCCAGCCTGTACATCGGCCTTGAGGATGTTCCCGCGGACCAGCGCCTGCGACAGGCGGAGAGCTGGCTGAAGAATCATGCCGACGATGCGGCGCTGCTGGCCGCGCTGGGCGGGCTGTGCGCCCGCCAGGGCCTGTATGGCAAGGCGCGCGATTATCTGGAGCAGGCACTGCAGCGCGACCCGTCGCTGGCTCCGGCCTGGTCTGCCCTTGGTGACGTGGCGCAGGGCGATGACGATCCGGCGACTGCTGCCCAGTGTTATCGCAACGCGCTCGACATTGCCTCGGGTGGTGCGCCGGCCAAGCTGTTGCCCGGCATGCATGGCGCGCTGGCGCCCGTGCTGGAAGAGCGCGATCAGCATGGCGTGCCGCGCCTGCCAAGCGGTGGCTACGACGTCGAGGACGAGGGCGCGTAGACGGGGCTTGGGAGCCGGACTCGGGACTCGGGACTGGCGCGGTATCGCCGGGCCGCACTGCGATCGGCCGTGCAAGAGGCCCTGGTCGCCGTCATCCCGGCGAAGGCCGATGGTAGGCCCGCGACATAGTCCCCATTTGTCATCCCGGCGGAAGCCGGAGGTGCTTCACAACCGCCGAACGGCGGGTCATCCAGTCTGGTATGTGTGCGAAGCACTCAACCAGGTTTCGTGTGCTGTGCACGATCTCTTTACTGGATCCCGGCCTGCGCCGGGATGACAGCATGTGCCATTTTGCGCCCTTCGCGTGCTTCGCGGACAGCCGTTCAATGGCCGGAGGAACCGGGACTCGGGATTCGGGACTCGGGCGGCGGAGCGGGTCGCCCGGCCAAGGTGACCAGGGGCGGCCCTGGAGGGTGGCGCCCACGGAGCATGCCTGGTCCGCGGTCGGTTCAGCCGGCGTGGATGCCCGCGCGCTGTCCCAGAATGTCGGCCAGCAGGTCCGGGGCATACTCGTAGCTGTCGAAGAACAGCTGGGCGCTGGGCAGGTCGGTGTCGGCAAATGCATGCGTCGCCGCATCAACCATGGCTGGCGGCCCGCACACATAGACATCAAAATCTGCCAGTCGCGGGTGGTCGGCCAGTACCGCGTCCAGCACCATCCCGCGGCGCACGTGACTTTCAAGTGCCACTTCCGGGTCCGACACCACGGCGACAAAGCGCAGTTGCGGCACGTGTTCGGCCCAGGCGTCAATCTGTTCGCCCAGATACAGTTCGCCCGGTTGCCGGGTGCCCCAGTACAACTCCATCGGACGCTGTGAGCCCAGTGCGGCGAAATGCTCGATCATGGCCTTGATCGGCGCAATGCCGGTACCGCCGGCAATGAACAGCAGGCCGCGTTCGGAGTTTTCCCTTGGCACAAACGTCCCCAGCGGGCCTTCGGCACGCAGGCGCATGCCCTCCTCCAGCGAATCGAATGCCCAGCGACTGAAATTGCCATCAGCCACATGGCGCACATGCAGTTCGATGCGATTGCCGCCGTCGGAGGCATTGGCAATGGAGAAGGCGCGCCGCTGGCCGTTGTCCAGCAACAGTTCCAGGTACTGGCCGGGCAGCCAGCGCAGCGACTCGTCGCCCAGCACCCTGAAATTCAGGCGCAGAATGTCCGGCGACAGCAGTCGTTTTTCCTCCAGCTCCAGATCGAACACGCGGCAGGCCACGTCATCGACACTGCGGATACCGGGCAGATCCAGGTGCAGATTGCTGCGCGGCAGGGCCTGACACATCAGCACCGGAGGCGCTGCACCCGGTTCGTCGTCGGCATTGAGGCGGGCACCATCCGGGAGAATGCATTCGCCATGGACCAGATGCGCCCGACAGCTGCCGCAGGAGCCGTCCATGCAGCGCCAGGGCAGCGCCAGCCCGGCATGGCCCGCCGAATTGAGCAGCGTGTCATCCGGTTCGGCGCTGAACTGGCGGTCACTGCCTGCGATGGTTACCTTGTAGGGCATGCCTGTATTGTCACCGATTGTGCGCCGGACTGCTTGCCAACGCTTGTCATCGCCGGTCGCGGTCTCGGTGCACTGTGCAGGCAAGGGTTTCGCTGCCCGGCTGCAGCGGTGACAATAGCCCCAGGTTCACCGCGAAGGCGAAATGCACATGCCCCTATGGAAAGCTCCTGTCGACCTTGAGCAGCTTGCCCGTGATTGCGAACACACCATGGTCGCGGCACTGGGCATGCGCATCACTGCGGTCGGAGAGGACAGCGTATCGGGCAGCATGCCGGTAGATCACCGCACGCGGCAGCCGTTCGGCCTTTTGCACGGGGGTGCATCGGTGGCGCTGGCCGAGACCCTGGGCAGTACCGCGGCCAACCTGTGCTGCGACCCGCGGCGCGAACGGGCCGTCGGCCTGGACATCAATGCCAATCACGTGCGTGCCGCCCATGCCGGTCACGTTCACGGTACGGCCAGGCCGGTACATGTCGGCCGCACTACCCAGGTGTGGGAAATACGCATCCTGGATGATGGCGAGCAACTGGTGTGCATCGCCCGCCTGACCTGCGCCGTGGTACCCATTCCGGTGACGGAGCCGGACAATTAGCGCGACCACCAGCCAGCCTTACGCCGGGCTTGATCCCGATTGCGTGCTGGATGCCGTCGAGACCACGGGCCTGAATGCGGATGGTCGTCTGCTGGCCCTCAACAGTTTCGAGAACCGCGTGTACCAGATCGGCCTGGACGATGGTCAGTTCGTGGTCGCCAAGTTCTATCGCCCCGGTCGCTGGAGCGATGCGGCCATCCGCGAAGAGCATGAATTTTCCTTTGAGTTGCAGGCGGCCGAATTGCCGGTGGTGGCGCCGATCCGCGTCGACGGCCAGAGCCTGCACAAGTTTGCCGGCTTCCGTTTTGCGGTCTATCCCCGTCGTGGCGGCAGGGCGCCGGAACTGCAGTCGGCAGAACATCTGGCATGGATGGGGCGCCTGCTGGCGCGCATGCACAACGTGGGCGCCACTTCGACTTTCGCGCATCGTGCGGTCCTGGGTCGCGACAATCTGGTCGCACGGCCCGTCAGCGCCGTGAAAGAGTCGGCATTGCTGCCCGATCACCTGTACGACGCGTATGAACAGGTGACAGACGCATTGCAGGAGGCACTGCGTGCCCATGACGAGGCCCTGGCGCGCAATCCGATTCGTCTGCACGGTGACTGCCATGCCGGCAATGTGCTGTGGACCGACAGCGGTCCGCATTTCGTCGACCTTGATGATGCCTGCAGCGGCCCGGCCATCCAGGACCTGTGGATGCTGGCCGGCGATACGCTGTCGATGGACGCCCTGCTCGAGGGCTATCGGCAGTTTCGCGACATCGACGAGCGCCAGCGCCACCTGATCCCGGCACTGCGCGCCATGCGCCAGGTTCACCATGCCGGCTGGATCGCCGCGCGCTGGGACGACCCCGCGTTTCCGCTTGCCTTTCCTTTCGCCGCCGAACCGCGCTGGTGGCAGGAGCATGTTGGCGACCTGCGCGAGGCGCTGGCTGAGTTGTAGATCCCGAACCCGGCATTGCAGCGACACGACGGTCGGGTCGGGTGCCTGTGCACAAACGTCATGAGCTGCTGTCGAAAACGCCCTTGTGGTGGAAGTAGACAAGTCCGGCAGCGCTGCGCATCAGGCGGGTACTCAGCATCAGGTTGAAGGCAGCGTCGCTCTGGAAGTGGTCGAACGCAAAGCGCAGCAGGCGCTTCAGGCGAAAGCGCGGATAGGAGTCGATGAACCAGCCGCACGGGTCCTCGCACTTGCCATGCAGGTAGTCGGCGATGGCGTGGCCGGCCGCCATGCCGTGCTTGAGCGCGGTATGAATACCGCCGGCTGTCACCGGTGAAACCATGCCGGCGGCATCGCCCACCAGCAGGGCGCGGCGGGTAGCCAGCTTGTCCACCAGCCCGCCGCAGGGAATCATGCCGGCGCGTACCGAGGACGGCTCGGTCGAGCGGAAGTCGAAGATCGGAGCAATGCACTGCAGAAAGTCGGCCAGCGCTGCGCGCGGCGGTGGTGGCTGCCCGCGTACGCGGCGGGCAAGGCCCACCTGCACGCTTTCCGGGCCGCTGGCAACCCAGCCGATATAGCCACGGGCAAAGCGGCGATTGACGAAACAGTGCAGCATGCCCGGTGCCTCGATACGGGTGTGCCGATATTCGTGTTCCACCCCAAACAGATGGTGCTTGTTCACGCCCAGCCCAAGCGCCCGCGCCACACGCGAGCGCGGGCCATCGGCGCCGACCAGATAGCGGCTGCGCCCGTGTTCGCCCAGGTCAAAACCGCTCTGTTCGCGTCGGGCGTCGCGGAAAGTTGCGCGGCACACCAGCTCGACACCTGCAGCTTCGGCCTGGGCAGCCAGCCAGCGCATGAGCTTGGGCGTGTCGGTAGTGAGAAAGTAGTAGCCCGGTGCGGACAGGTCTACCGACCTGAGGTTGGGTGCGTACAGGCGCACGCCGTCGACACGCCGGACCAGCTCGGGCGGCAAGTTGTCCAGCAGCGCAATCTGGTCGATGGCGTCCTTGACGATAATGCCGGTGGTGTGCAGCTTCTCGCCGACATCGGCCTTTTTCTCGAGAACCTTCACCCGCAGCCCGGATCGCGCCATTGCCGTGGCGCAGGCCAGTCCGGCAAAGCTGGCACCGACGACGATGCAGTCGGCAGGCAGCACGGTCGCGCCTGGCGACGATGGCCTGGCGTGTTTGCCGATACCGATTTCCTCGTCGAGGGCGATGACGGCCGTCTCTAGGTTGCCCAGCCGGCCAGCACGATCAGCCCGGCCAGGGCAAGCCATATCACCAGCAGGCGGCGAAGAAGCAGGTTGGTTTCGCGCAGGGTGCGCAGGTCCGGGGCAAGGTCCGGCGAGCTCTCCTCCTCGGGAACCTCGACGCTGGCGCGCGCAATGGAGGCCAGGAAGCCCGGCTCGAACTCCCAGGCAGAGCGCTCGGGCCGCGCATGCCAATCACGCCAGGCGTGGATCACGCGATCAAAGTTTGAAGCCAGGGCCATGGCCAGCACCATCAGGTGCGCGGGCAACCAGTCCAGACCCGCCGCCAGGCGTGCCGCAATGCGGCGTGCATCGGCATCATCCTGCGAGCGGGTCACCAGCCAGGCGCGGTGGGCCAGTCTGAACAGCAGTGCGCCAGCCGGGCCCAGCAGGAAAAACCAGAACAGCACGCCAAAGCGGCGCCGCAGTGCTGCCATTACCGTGGCCTCGGCCAGATTGGCCGGGTCCAGCGGCATGCTGGCCGATTCATCGTCGATGTACAGGGCGCGTGCCGCATCGCAGCGGGTCGCGTGATCCGGCGCCTGCAGTATCGCATCGATATCGGGCTCCAGCTCGGTCAGGCACAGTGCCAGGACCAGCACGGAAAAGGCCAGCGGCAGCAGTTGCAGCCAGAGCCCGTCCAGCGCCAGGGCAATGAACGCCGCAACCAGGGTGGGAGCCACGACCGCCAGAAGCACCCAGCTCAGGCCGGCACTGCCATCAAGCTGGCCCAGCCAGCGCTCATACCACCGCCATTGCCGGAACCGCGCCCACTGCGGCGCGATGGCCAGCGTGCCCAGCACCAGGATGACTGCCAGAAATTTCAGGGCCATGCCGGCTACCTGTTCTCGGAACAAGACCAAATTGTAGCCGGTGAACCGCCGAGGCGGTCATTGCGGCGCAACAAGTGGCGGTATGGCCGGGCAGGCGCTGACGCGTGATCTCTGGTGCGGACAAGCCGACCTTGTTGTTGCTGAAAACTGTGAACCGTGTCCCGTCTGGCGGCATGAAAAGCGTGCGCTCCCCCGCATTTTGGCAAATTGGTGGTCTGGATGGTGACTCTGGCACCCGAAACGACAGGTAAAAACGTGATCTGTATCGGCAAATAGCGACGAAACCCACAAAAAGCTGCTGTCAGCCTATGTCAGTTCACTCTGACCTGCTTATCAAAACACATAAAAAACAACGACTTGCGTAGTTCAGGAAAGTTGGCATGCAATTTGCTTAAAGGTCCATTGCAATCCGCAAATTGCGCCCTTTCAATCAAGAGGTAGTTCAAATGAAGACCAAGTACGTGCTCCTGGCAAGCGCCCTGATGGCCGCAAGCGGCTATGCCAGCATGGCCGCCGCGGCCTCCGACACCACCAGCTTCGATGCCACCATTACCATCCAGGACAGCTGCGATGCCAATGTGGCCACCGTCAATGACCTTGACTTCGGCACCAGGACCTTCGCCGATACCAACATCAGCTCGACCACCGACATCTCGGTCAAGTGCACCACCGATGCCAGCTACAACATCGGCCTGACTGCCGCCAGCGGTGGCACGGGCTCGCGTGTGATGAGTGGCCCGGGCGCCGACATCGGCTACGAAATGTATACCGATTCAAGCCATACCTAGGTCTGGGGTGACAAATTGGTACGAACACTGTGGCAGATACCGGCAACGGCAGTACGCAGACCAAGACCGTCTACGGCCTGGTGTCCTCCATTCCCGGTACCGCCAGCGCGGGTAGCTACAGTGATACCGTCACGGTTACCGTGACCTACTGAGGCGACGCTCTGCATGTCTTCCGACCTGACACAATGCACTTTCCCTGCCGGCATGGCGGCTGCCCTCGGGCTGGTCCTCGCGATGATGGCTTCGGGTGCGGTGTCGGCCAGTGGCTTGCAGGTTTCGCCCACCTCGCTCAGCCTTGCCCCCGCCAAGCAGGCGGATGGTTTGTGGCTGCGCAACAGCGGGGACGCGCCCCTGCATGCTCAGGTGCGCGTCTACCACTGGACCCAGGAAGACGGCAAGGATCGTCTGGATCCGAGCCGCGGGCTGGTCGCCAGCCCGCCAATCCTGGCGCTCGATCCGCAACAATCGCAACTGGTGCGGGTGATCCGTATCGGCAGCCCGCCTGGGGATGTCGAAGACGCCTACCGTCTGGTAGTCAATGAGCTGCCGGTCAAGGACGACGCCGAGGGCGGGCTCAAGTTCGTCTTGCGCTATTCCATTCCCGTATTCATCCAGGCTGCCGGTCAGGGCGAAGCCCGCCCCGACCTGACCTGGGCCCTGAGCCGCGACAACGGCCATGCCGTCATCGACGTGGACAACCGCGGCACGGGTCATGCACAAATCAGCGACGTGACCTTCACGGACGCATCCGGCCAGCGACGCACCCTCAAGCAGGGGTTGCTCGGATACGCGCTGCCCGGTCGGCACATGCACTGGGAACTTCCGGTAGCCGGCACGCTGATTTCTCCACACGGCACGCTGGAGGCCAAGGTCAATGGTGAAACTGTCTCTCCGACAGTGTCGCTTGGCACTGACGCTCACTAGCCTGCTGCTGCCGATTTGCGCCGTTGCCGGCAACGCCTCGGTGGCGTATTCGAACAATGGCCCGTCGGTGATCAGCGATGGCACCGGCCTGGACATGGGTGGCGCCGACGGTGCGCTGTACCTGGATGTGGTGCTCAACGGTCGACCCACCGGCAAGCTGGTGCAGTTTGCCCTGCACGGCGACCAGATCTGGGCCAGCCAGGACACGCTGACCCGGCTCGGCATCAAACTGCCGGCTGGCCTTCCCGATCCGCTGGCGCTGGATACCCTGCCCGGCGCACAGGTCGATTACGACGCCGCCAATCAGCGGCTCAACCTGCTGGTGCCGGTGGACATGCTCAACGTGGCCACCAGCATGCTCAATACCCGTCATGCCACGGTGCCGCAGGCCACGGCCTCGCCCGGCCTGCTGCTCAACTACGACCTGTATGGCAGCCGCGGCAGTGATGGCCTCGGCAGCCTGAGCAACTTCAGCGAACTGCGCGCGTTCGGCAATGCCGGCCTGTTCGATTCCAGCTTCCTGATGCAGGCCAACCACCAGAAGACATCGGGCTGGCAAACCCGTTCCGTGCGTCTGGACAGTTTCTGGCGCCGCTCCTTTCCGGGGCAGATGCTTACCCTCACTGTCGGTGACACGCTCACCGGCGCGCTGGACTGGTCGCGGCCCACCCGCATTGGCGGCGTGCAGCTGTCGCGCAATTTTGCTTTGCAGCCGTATCGAATTACCACGCCCATTCCGGTGTTCTCCGGTCAGGCCGCCACGCCCTCGGATGTCGAGTTGTATGTCAACGGCATCCAGCAGTACAGCGGCAAGGTCAATCCGGGCCCGTTCGAGCTCAATGGCCCGCCGGTGATTACCGGAAGCGGCGATGCACAGGTGGTGCTGACAGATGCCATGGGCCGATCGACCACCATCGACTTTCCTTTCTACACGACCGACCAGTTGCTGCAGAAGGGTCTTTCAGACTGGTCGGGCTCGGTCGGCTTCGTGCGCGAGAACTACGGTCTGACATCTTTTGACTACGGCCACGATCCGGCTGCCAGCGGTACCTGGCGCTATGGTGTCAGCGATCGCTTCACCGTCAAGGCACATGCCGAGGGCATCAACGGTCTGCTCAACGCCGGTGCAGGCGGCGTGATGCTGCTGGGCCAGGCCGGCGTCGTGCACGGCTCCTGGGCACACAGCAGCAACCGGGTGGGCAGCGGTTCGCTGACCAATATCGGCTACAGCTGGCGCAACCGCAACTTCAATCTCAGCCTGGACTCGACCCGCACCCGGGGCGACTGGCGGGATGTGGCCTCGCGCTATGGCAGCCTGCCACCCAGCGTCAGCGAGCGCGCGTTGATCGGCTACAGCAGCAACCATGCCGGCAGTTTCAGCGCCAGTTATCTCAACCTGCGTTATCCGGGTCAGAGCGGCTCGCGCTATGCCAACGGCTTCTGGTCGAAGGCGTTTGGGCGGCTGGCGGTCAACCTCAGCGTCAATCAGAACCTGGACAACCACCAGGATCGCAGCATCTTCCTCGGCATGGCGCTGAGCCTGGACAATCATCTGCAACTGGGCGGCTCGCTGCAGCATGATCAGAGCAGCACCCACCTGAGCCTCAACGCCAACAAGCCGATACCCGGCGATGGCGGCTTCGGCTGGCGCAGCCAGGCCCGGGTGGGCAACGGGGATCACAGCGGCCTGGCCGAGGCCGGCTACCGCGGGCGCTACGGTGAACTGCGCGCCGGGCTGGGCAGCAGCGGAGGCGGTGAGTACGGCTACGCCGAGGCTACCGGCTCCCTGGTGTTGATGGGCGGGCATGCCTTCGCCGCGCGCCGCGTCGACAATGCCTTTGCCGTGGTCTCCACCGACGGCGTGGCTGACGTGCCGGTGAAGCTGGAGAACCGCGTGATCGGTCGCACGGATGATGATGGCATGCTGCTGGTCACGCCGCTCAACGCATGGCAGGAAAACAAGCTGGAAATCGACCCGACGAATCTCCCGGCTGACGTGCGCATCCAGCGCGTGAGAACCGTGGCCACCCCGCGCGACAGCTCTGGCATGCTGGTAGGCTTCGGCATCAAGCCGGTGCGCGCTGCCAGCGTCGTGCTGGTGGACGAGAATGGC
Source organism: uncultured Gammaproteobacteria bacterium (assembly GCA_963734945.1). Classification (GTDB taxonomy): domain Bacteria; phylum Pseudomonadota; class Gammaproteobacteria; order Xanthomonadales; family Rhodanobacteraceae; genus DASSBG01. The sequence continues at coordinate 9,446 of CAVTJF010000003.1, read as the reverse complement.
AAACCGCTGCCGGTCGGCAGTCGCGTGCGCCTTGCGGGTCAGGATAGCAAAGCGAGCGTAGTCGGTTACGATGGCATCGTCTATCTGGATACGCTGCAGATGCACAACACGATCGACGTGCAGACCGGTGCCGGTCGCTGCCGAGCCGACTTCGACTATCCGGAAAGCCGCGGGATTGTTCCACAGATAGGCCCGCTCACCTGCCGCGGGGAAACGCCATGAACAATGGCCTGCCGACCAAGCTGCTGCTCGTCCTGTTGTGCCTGCTGGTGCTGTCGGTGCCGTTGCAGGTGCGTGCAGACGTTGGCTGCAGCGCCAGCATGACCACCATGAACTTTGGCACGGTGGATCCGAGTCAGACCGGTAGCGCCATCACCTCGACTGCCTCGATGCAGTTCACCTGCACCAACAATTCCTTCTACAGCGCCCGGGTGACCCTGTGCATGAACATCGGTGCCGGCGGCAGCGCGGGCGGCCAGACATCACCCTGGCGCACAATGGACGGGCCGGGAGGAACCTCGATGCAGTTTCAGTTGTACAAGAATGCCGCACACAGCCAGGTCTGGGGGTCCGAATTCACCCCTGGCACCCCCAACCCGCTCCAGGTGCAGTTCACCGTGCCGGGGTTCTTCGGCTCGGGGACTTACAACAGCCCCACTTACACGCTCTACGGTCTGATTCCTGTTCCGCAAACCGGAACGCAGACGGGCAACTACCTGAACAGTTTCTCGGGCATCAACGCCAGCATCAGCGGCCAATACATCAATGGCGGCAACACCTATCCGGCCGATTGCGGTGGCAGCAACAGCGGCATCACTTTCCCCTTCAATGTCACGGCCAACGTGCAGCCGGCCTGCACGGTTACCGCCACCGACATGAACTTCGGCAATGCCGGCCTGCTCGACAGCGGCGGCCCGCACGACGCCACCTCATCCATCGGTGTCACCTGCGTCAGCGGTACCGCCTGGAAGATTGGCCTGGACAACGGCATGCACGCCAGCGGCAACACGCGGCGCATGCAAGGACCCGGCGGATACGTGCAATACGAGTTGTATCGAGACAACGGGCGCAGTCAGCGCTGGGGCAACAATCCCGGTACCGACACCGTCAATGGCACCGGCAACGGCGGCAACCAGAATCGTACCGTCTATGGCCGCGTGCCCAGCCAGATAACGCCCAGCGCCGGCACCTACAGCGACACGATAACGGTGTCGGTGACCTATTGAGGATCCGTGGCACGGGACTGCCATGGTACGGCCGACCCGCACTGCATTCGGCCGTGCATGAGGCCCCGACCGCCGTCATCCCGGCAGAAGCCGGGGTCCAGTCTGGAGCGGTGCGCAGCACTCGGAACCGGTCTCGTGTGTTTCGCACGACAGATCACTGGATGACCAGCCATGCGGCTGTTGAAAAGCGCCTCCGGCCTGCGCCGGGATGACAGCATGTGTCGGTCTGCGCCCCTGGCGTGCTTCGCGGATTGCCGTTCAATCGTCCGGAAATTCGGGACTCGGGACTCGGGATTCGGGCCTTGACGTTCGGCCGGTCATTTCGCAAATGCGGCGGGGCGCGCTACAGTGATCGGGTAGCCATTCGGGGACCCGCCATGCGCCAAGCTGTCAAGTCGTTGTCACTTGTGGCGTTGCTGGCTGCGCTGAGCTTGCCGCTGATCGTGCCCGTGGCACTGGCGGCCAGGACGCATGTGTATTTGCTGCAGCCGGCGCGCGTATTCGATGCGCGCAGTGCGCAGACCCATGACGGTTGGGCGGTGCTGGTCGAGGGCGACCGCATCAAGGCCGTGGGCGCGGCAGCGCAAATGAAGGTCCCCGCCGATGCCGAACCTGTCCTGTTGCCGGGCATGACCCTGCTGCCGGGCCTGATCGACGCACACTCGCATGTGTTTCTGCATCCCTACAACGAGACCCTGTGGAATGACCAGGTGCTCAAGGAGTCCGTGCCATACCGGACCCTGGAAGCGGGGCAGCATGTGCGGGCCGATCTGATGGCCGGTTTCACCACCCTGCGTGACCTCGGTACCGAAGGTGCGGGCTACGCCGACGTGTCGGTGCAGAAGGCCATTGATGACGGCCTGATTGCCGGGTCGCGACTACTGGTGGCCACCCGCGCCACGATTGCCGCGCATTGCTATGGCCCGGGGCCCTCGGGCTTTCGTGATGATCTGGATCTCCCCCAGGGCGGCCTGCCGGTCAGCGGAACGGCGCAGATGATCGACGCGGTGCGCATGCAGGCCGGACACGGCGCGGACTGGATCAAGCTGTATGCCGACTATCACTGCGGCAAGAGCGATGGTGCGGTACCGACATTCAGTCTGGACGAGCTCAGGGCCGGAGTCGAGACAGCTCATTCACTGGGCTTGCCCGTTTCCGCCCACGCCACCACGGCCGAGGGCATGCGGCGTGCGGTACTGGCCGGCGTCGATACCATCGAGCACGGCTACGGCGGTACGGCCGAGGTGTTCGCCTTGATGCACAAGCACCATGTGGCCCTGTTGCCGACGCTGGCGGCGACGGCGGCCTATGCGCAGTATTTTGGCGGCTGGAAGCCCGGCGACGCGCCCAACGAGCGCATCAGCCAGGCCGCCCATGCCTTCAAGCTGGCGCGCGAGGCTGGCGTCATCATCGGCAACGGCAGCGACGTCGGCGTGTTTCCGCATGGCGAGAATTTCAGGGAGCTGGAATGGATGGTCCGCGACGGCATGTCGCCGGGCAATGCCTTGCTCGCAGCCACGGCGGTCGATGCACGGATCCTGCGTCTGGCGGATCGCATCGGACGCATCATGCCAGGCCTGCAGGCAGACCTGATTGCCGTCGCGGGTGATCCGACGCGCGACATCAGTGTTCTGCGCAAGGTGGATTTCGTGATGAAGGGCGGGGTGATCTACAAGCACCCGAGCGACGAGGTTCCCGCGCAGAAATAGGCCGCGCCGGGCCGCGAGCGTGCTACAGGGTATCGAGGGCGATACCGCCGCGTTGCCGCAGCCAGTGATCCAGCAGATGCCAGGATACCGACAGCGACGAGGGCAGTTTCAGCGAGCCGTTGCCCAGCCCGGCCACAATGTCCTCGGGCGTGAACCAGCGTGCCTCGGCCAGCTCGCCGTCGCGCAAGGCCACGTCGCGGCCAGACGCAGTGGCGGTAAAACCCAGCATCAACGAGGCCGGGAACGGCCAGGGCTGCGAGGAGTGGTATTCGCAGTCGATGACCTCGACACCCGACTCTTCGGCGACTTCGCGCCGCACCGCGTCTTCCAGCGCTTCACCGGGCTCGACGAAGCCGGCCAGGGTTGAAAACAGCTCCTGCGGCCAGTTTGCCTGGCGCCCCAGCAGGCACGCGCCATCGTGTTCGACGATGACGATGATGGCCGGATCGGTACGCGGGAAATGCATCCGCCCGCAGCTCTCGTTGCTGCACTGGGCGCGATGCCCGGCATCCCGGAACGCAAGCCTGGCGCCGCAACTGTTGCAGTAGCGCATGCTGGCCTGCCAGTGCGCCAGACCGCAGGCATAGGCGCACAGACCGGCATCGAAGGGACTGAACCGGTCGGCAAGCTTGCGCAGGCCCATGCGCTGGACGCCCTCGAGCCTGGCCAGTGCCGGCTCGTTGTCGCGGTCGACATGAATCAGGAAATGCGCACTCTCGCCGTCCACACCCAGAAGGGTGGCCGGCACTTGCGGCAGCACCCGGGCACGGCTTTCCGCATCCAGCCGGCAGGGGCTTTCGCCAGCGGCGTCGACCAGAACCTGGCCCTCGGCATCGACCAGCAGATACCGGCATTGCGGTGATTGCTGCAGTTGCGCAAGCCAGTCCTGATCATGGCGTCGCTCGGCGGCGCGATCCAGACCGATATCGGTAAAGGTGTTGTGGCGGGTGCGCTGTGCTGCGCTCACGTCAGATCGAGAACGAGGAGCCACAGCTGCACGTGGTGCGCGCGCCAGGATTGCGTATCACGAACTGGGCACCACTGAGGTCCTCGGCGTAGTCGATCTCGGCGCCGGTCAGATATTGCAGCGACAGCGGATCAACCAGCAGGCGCACGCCCTCGCGATCCAGTGCCAGATCGTCCTCGGCCTGCTCCTCGTCGAAGCTGAAGCCGTACTGGAATCCCGAGCAGCCACCGCCGTTGATGTACACGCGCAGTTTCAGGTCCGCATTGCCTTCCTCCTCGATCAGCTCGCGTACCTTGTGCGCGGCGGCCGAGGTGAAGGTCAGCGGCGCGTCGCCACTGCGGTAGTCGGGAGTTGTCTCGGTGACCGTATTCATCATCTGCCTATTGTAACGCCTTCGCGGTCACGCGCGGCGACCAGGCTGAACAGTGTGAAACCGCCCAGCAGCAGGCCGAGGCCTGCCAGCCACCGCCCCTCGGGGCCGGGAACCGGCACAGCCAGCCTGGCGGTGCCCTCGAACGCGCCCATGTCGGCGGCGCTGCCGAGCACGCGCGGAAAACCGGGCCCGCGCTGGTCGAAGGCGCTTGCAAGCGGGTTGCTGCCGGCATCAAGCGCGGGGCTGCCCGGTGACAGCGCCATGGTGCGGGTGGGGCCGCCATTGTCCGCCAGCGGCAGAAGCTGCGGGTCTGCATCCAGGGTATCGGCCGGCAGCGTGATGCCGGTGTATCCGCTGCCGATGAGGTTGTGGTCGCCGTCGAGCACGAGTGGCGCGTTGCTGGACAGATTGTTGCTGCCTGCAACCGAGTCGGCGATGTTGCCGGCAATGATGCTGCTGACCACGTTGCCGCCGCCATCGGCCAGGTGCAGGGCGCCGCCTTCGGCGGCACGATTGCCGGACACCGTGACATTGGTGAGCGCCAGGCGACCGGGGCGGCGCATGAAGATGGCACCACCGCGCCCGCGGGTCACGCTGTTGTCGGCGAGCGTGCTGTTGTCGATGGCCAGGTCATTGAGGCTGTTGATGGCACCGCCGCGATCGCCGGCCTGATTCTGCGCGAAGGTGCTGTTGCTGACCCGGCCCCCGCGCACCGCCATGACCCCACCGCCGACATCGTAGCTCGAGCGGGGCGGGTCGTCGTGATGACTGGCGCGGTTGCTGCTGACGGTGCTTGCGGTCAGGTCGATCTCGTAGACGAAGGCGCCGCCGCCGCTGGCCGCGGTGCCAGTTCCGGGGAGATAGCCGTAGGCGGTGCTCCCCGACAGGGTGCTCCCCTGCATGGTCAGGGCAAATGCATAAAGCGCGCCGCCGTAGGCCCCTTCGCCCGCAGCGAGGCAGCCGCTGACAACGCTGTCCACCAGCTTCAGCTCGCCGGCTGCGGCGATGCAGCCTCCGCCAGCGACATGAAAGCCCGTGGTTCGATTGGCGCCATTGCGAATGGTGAGGCCGGAGATGGTCAGCAGGCTGTACGGGTCGATCAGCACCCGATCGGTACCGCCACCGTCAATCAGCAGCTTGTCGGCACCGGGCCCGACCAGATGGATGTCATCGGCCATCACCTTCAGCACGCCCGTTTCAAGCTGGATCCGCCCGCACTGCAGTCCGCTCAGATCCAGCGTGTCACCGTCGGCGGCCACGGCCAGGGTGTCGCGCAGCGAGCCGGCGCCGGCATCGCTGCAGTTGCCAACCACCAGTGTCTGCCCCGCACCGGTGCGTGACGGCGCATCGAGTGCGCCCTGGCCAGGCGTGGCCCAATGCCTGAAGATGCGTGCATCGCTGTTGGCGCGCAGGCCGGGCGCAGCCGTTTGTGCCTGCGCGGCCCCGCTCAAGGCCAGGGCTATGCTCACCGCCACCGGCCGCAACCATGTGCGACCCGGGGATACAGCCGCAGAGCGAACGCGCCGTTTCACCCCGATGCGACCGGCAGGTTCAGGCAGAAATCCGGGTGTTCAGGCGTGTGCAGCCTCGCGATCAGCGGCTTCATCAATCTCATCCGTGTCGGTGAACTGGGTCAACTGAGGCGGTGCCTCGGTCTCGTGCATCATGCGGCCATTGACGGTCGCTCCGGCAGCCATCTCCAGAACACGGTAGTGCACGTCACCCTTGATCTTTGCACCGGCCGCCAGCTCCAGGCAGTCGCTGCAGTGAATGTTGCCTTCGACTTCACCGTCGATCACCGCGCGTGGAACCTGAACTTCGCCTTGCACGCTGCCGCTCTGGCTCAGCGTGAACAGGGCCTTCTCCTCGGCCGCTGCGCTGATGGTGCCTTCCACCCGGCCCTCCAGGTGCAGGCTGCCGCTGAACTGGATGTCGCCGCGCACCACCACGCCGCGCGCGATGATGGTGGTCGAGTCGCTGTTTGATTTCGCGTTCTTGCTGCTATTGCTGAACATTGTTTTCCTCCGCCGACTTCAGGGCGTCTGACCAGGCCATGCTGTGCATGATGTTTTTCCCGCCGGATGGATCAACCCTTACTCGCAAGCGATTGGGGGTGAAGTTGTCCGGCAGCATCATGGTGGCATGCAGCTGCTGAAAATACTTGAATGCGTAGGGTATGCCCTTCACTTGATCGGGTGCTGCCAGTTGCGGCCACTTCACCAGGATCAGCTTACCATCCCGCACCCCCTCCACGGCGAGCGTGATGGTGCCCTTGTTGTCCTTGCCGCGACGCGAGTTCTGGGTGAGGGTGATAGTCGCGTTCCAGGCGCGTGAGCCGCTGACGGGTTGCAGGTGCACGCCATGCACGGTGAGCTCGTTGCCTTGTTCGCCGCTGCCGACCAGGTGCGAGTAGAACGCCAGGTCCGCGCGCAAGGCGCTGATTTCCTCCTCGCGGTCCGCCAGGGTCTTGCGCAAGTCCTGCGCCGCGATGCGTGCGACCTGTTCGGATCGCTTCAGTGTCACTATCTGTTGCGCCGCAGCTTGCGCCGTACTCGACTTGCCCACTATCGGAATGGCAGGCGCCGACGACTCGGGCGGCGGAGCGGTGCGTTCGCTCCACCAGATGCCGGCAGCCAGCCCGATTGCTGCGGACGCCAGCAACATCAGAACCAGCAGGACGCGTTTGCGCCAGCGCGTCGACGGGTCAAGCCGGCGCACCTCGAACTGGGGACGCGGGCTCACTGACTTGCTCTCATCAGGCAATCCGGTTGCTGTGTCATTCGGCCATTCTACATGCGCGGCAAGCGCTGTTTTCAGCGCAAACTGGCAAAATCGGCACGCTGCATGACACTATGGCCCGATCTCCTGCTTTGCGGACATGCACCATGCTCTGGCTCAAGGCCTTTCACATCATTTTCGTGGTTACCTGGTTTGCCGGTCTGTTCTACCTGCCGCGGCTGTTTGTCTATCATGCCGAGGCCGGCGAAGCGGCGATCCGCGAGCGCCTGAAGGTCATGCAGCGTCGCTTGCTCATGATCACCCATATCGGCGGCGTGCTGGCAGTCACGTTCGGCCTGGCCCTGCTGGGCTGGTGGCAGCGCCATCTGCCCGGCTATGTGGCGCACAATCACTGGATGCAGACCAAACTGGTGCTGGTGCTGCTGCTGATCGGCTACCACCTCATGCTGGTGCGCCTGACCGGGCAGTTTGCACGCGACGACATACGCCATTCCAGTCGCTGGTTGCGGGTGTTCAACGAGATACCGGCGCTGCTGCTGATCGCCATCGTGGTGCTGGTGGTGGTCAAGCCCTTCTAGCTTGCGGGCACCTGCTTCGCCGTGGCGATGGCACGCCCGGCTCCGGCGCACGACGCGTCGATGCCGCTCCCGGTCAATCCGGGCCGGCCAGGCCGGGCATCGCCTTCCCGTGCGCCGCCTGTCATTCGGTCTGGCACGCATGGAATGCATGCAAGCTATTGATTGGCATGGTTGTTGGAGTCAGTGGCGCAACACGAAAGAGCTGCGGCAGGACGCCCATCGGGGCTTTTTGACAAAGTGTGAACTGTTTCACATTTATGAAAACTCCGAGTATAGTCAGCGGAACCCTGTGCGGAGCGTTCCCTTGAACAGCTCAGAAGCCGTACCCTCGCTCGCTCCCGACAGCAGTCGGGTTGCACTCCAGCAACTGGTGCCCCACCTGCGCCGGCTGATCGGTGAACTGTTCAGTCAATGCCGTCAGGGCTGGGACATCAATGCCATGCTGCGCATCCATGCCGAGCTGGGTCAGCTGGCCAACCAGCACCGGCAGTTGGGCCAGGTGTCGATCCAGGAGCAACTGCTTGCAATCCAGACGGCGCTGACGCCGGCCCTGACCCGTACCCGGGTGCCCGACAGCGGCACTACGGCACTGGTTGCGGCGCTCAGCGAGCACCTGCAAAAACTCTTGCCTTCGTCACAGGAAGATCAGCCCGGTGCCGTGGAGCAGGCGCACCAGCGCCTGGCCAGTCATCAGCACGCCCGCATCCTGGTGGTGGGCCTGTCAGCAGACGAAGCGCACCAGTTCCTGCCGGGGCTGGAAGCGCAGCCTGATTTCGAGGTTCTGCACGTACCCGAGCCGCTGGCCGTACTGGAGCAACTGACCCGCTTCAGCCCGCACCTGATCATGCTCAACATGCACATGCAGGTTTGTGACAGCGCCGACCTTGCCAGCATGATTCGCGAACGCGAGGATTGCGCGAATTTGCCGATCGTGCATCTGGTGCCCGGCGAACTGCCGGAAACCGGGGTCAGCGACGTCGTGTCGATGGCCCAGGCGCCCGACCAGCTGATCGCCGACATGCAGCGGCGCCTGGCGCCACTGGGTTCGGACGACAGCCAGGCACTCCCGGATTTCGGCAGCCCGGCCCATTATCGGCGGGCGTGGCTGCTGGACCGGCTCGAGGCATGCCTCAACAGTACCGAAGCGCGGCGCGGTGGGCTGCTGGATATTGCCATCGACAAGCTGGACGCGCTCAAACGGGAATACTCTGCCGCCGAGCGTCGCGCCATCCACGCACAATTGGGTCAACTTATCGCGCAGTGCCTGGAGCCCGGCGACATGCTTGGCGAAAACGGCGCCGGCTTCCTGCTGCTGTGCCGCGACCGCGGGCGCGAGAACATGCATGCCCTGGCACAGGAGCTGATGGGCAACATACGCAGCGAGCGCTTCGGCGCGCGTGCACTGCCGCTCACGGTATCCATGGGCGGCTGCATCCTCAGCCAGGACCTGGATGAGGCCGACACGGTGCTCAACAGCGCCTATCGCGCACGCCGCGCCGCGGGGCACGGACAGATCGGCTGGCATGACAATGGCGACGGCTGTCTTGATCCGCTGATGCTGGAGACCGCGCTGCGCAATGGGCGCATGCATCTGGTATTCCAGGCCATTGTCGATCTTGGCGGGGGCCACATGCCGCAATACCAGGCGCTGGTTCGGCTGCGTGACAGTGACGGCTTCGTGCATACGGCGACGGAGCTTTTGCCACTGGCGCGGCGCGCCGGGCTGGTACCCAACCTGGACCTGTGGAGCCTGGATGCCGGTCTGAAGCTGCTGGCCGAGCATCAGCGCCAGACACGCCCCCTGCACCTGTTCATAAGCCAGTCCAGCGAAAGCCTCAACGAATGCGACTATCC
>CAVTJF010000002.1:0-30397 GCA_963734945.1 uncultured Gammaproteobacteria bacterium | reverse complement strand
CAGCCAGGAAGAAGGTCGCCTGTCCTGTGCCGCGGACAAGCCGGACAACGTCAAGTTTGCCGGTACCACGCGCGCCCTGCTTGCCAACATGGTGCATGGTGTCAGCGAAGGGTTCGAGCGCAAGCTGCAACTGGTCGGCGTCGGTTATCGCGCCCAGCTGCAGGGCAAGAACCTGAATCTGTCGCTCGGTTTTTCGCATCCGGTCGAATTCGCCATGCCCGACGGCATCACGCTGGAAACGCCCAGCGCCACGGAAATCGTGGTCAAGGGTGCCGACAAGCAGCTGGTCGGCCAGGTTGCCGCCAAGATCCGCGCTCTGCGCCCACCTGAGCCCTACAAGGGCAAGGGTGTTCGCTACGCGGGTGAACGTATCACCATGAAGGAAGCCAAGAAGGCGTAAGTGTCCCCCGGCCGATGAACCCATCGCGCCAGGTGACAAGACCGTCGATCCGCTTCGGAGAATGACAGTGAACAAGAACAAAGCCAGACTGCGCCGTGCCAAGTCCACGCGCATGAAAATCAGGAAGCTCGCCGTGCCCCGCCTCAGCGTGCACCGCAGCAGCCAGCATCTGTATGCGCAGGTATTTTCTGCCAGCGGCGACAGCGTCATCGCTGCTGCCTCTACCCTGCAGAAGGACGTGCGTGAAGGCCTGAAGAGCACCAAGGACGTCGCCGCAGCGGCGGCCGTGGGCAAGGCCGTGGCCGAAAAGGCCAAGGCCGCCGGTATCGAGTCGGTCGCCTTTGACCGCTCGGGTTTCAAGTATCACGGGCGCATCAAGGCGCTGGCCGACGCCGCCCGCGAAGCAGGATTGAAGTTTTGATTGCAAGCGGGAAGCAGTAAGCGGTCAGCGGAAGAATCCATCGCCAGATGCTTTTTTCTGCTCACCGCTCACCATTCACCGCTCACGTAGTACACAACAACTCCAAGCGGCCCTCGTGCCGTAAGCAGAAGTCTCCGCCTTGTCGGAGCAGACAGGAAACGATATGTCCAGCAATGATAGAGAAAGTGCTGACGGCCTTCAGGAAAAACTGATTTCCGTCAACCGGGTGGCCAAGACCGTCAAGGGCGGCCGGCAGATGAGCTTTACCGCATTGACCGTGGTCGGTGATGGCGAAGGCAGCGTCGGCTTCGGCTATGGCAAGGCGCGCGAAGTGCCGCTGGCCATTTCCAAGGCCATGGAGCGCGCCCGTCGCAACATGATCAAGGTCAGCCTCAACAACGGCACCCTCTGGTATCCGATCAAGGCCAACCATGGCGCGGCGCGTGTCTACATGCAGCCGGCCTCGGAAGGTACCGGCGTGATTGCCGGTGGCGCCATGCGTGCCGTACTGGAAGTCGTCGGCGTGACCGACGTGCTGGCCAAGGCGGTCGGCTCGCGCAACCCGATCAATCTGGTACGTGCGACCATCAAGGGGCTCAAGGCCATGTCCTCGCCCAAGCAGATCGCCGACAAGCGTGGCAAGACGGTTGAAGAGGTGATGTCATGAGCAAGGCCAGCGAAAAGACAGTGCGCGTCCGCCTGGTCAAGGGCCTGGCTGGCGTTCAGAATCGGCATCGCCTGAGCGTGCGCGCTCTGGGCCTGCGCAAGGTCAACGACGTGCGCGAGCTGAAAGACAGCCCGCAGGTTCGTGGTCTCATCAACAAGGTCTACTACCTGGTCCAGGTGGAAGATTAATTGGTCAGTCCGGCCATGACTGGTCGGAATTTCAGGCTCAAGGCCTGTTTGGAGAATGCATCATGCGTTTGAATGACATCAAGCCAGCCGACGGTTCGCGCAAGGCGCGCAAGCGCGTCGGTCGTGGCATCGGCTCGGGATTCGGCAAGACGGCCGGTCGCGGACACAAGGGCCAGCACGCACGTGCCGGCAACACCCATACGCCTGGCTTCGAGGGCGGTCAGATGCCCCTGCAGCGCCGTTTGCCCAAGGTGGGGTTCCATTCCCGCAAGGCGGACCAGTCGGCACAGGTGTTCCTGTACCAGCTGAACAACCTCAAGGTCGACAACATCGATCTGGAAGCGTTGCGCAAGGCCGGCCTGGTTCACGCTGGCGCCAAGCGCGTCAAGATCGTCAAGAAGGGCGAGATCGAGCGTGCACTGAAGGTTTCCGGCGTACTGGCTACGGCGGGCGCCAAGGCTGCCATCGAGGCTGCCGGCGGCAGCGTCGAGTAAATACGGGATCTGCGTGAACAAGAGGACACTCTAAGTGGCGAAGACGCAAGGCAACAGCCTTCTGGGCTCCATGGGCAAACTGACCGAACTGCGCCAGCGCATCCTGTTCGTGGTGGGCGCGTTGGTGGTGTTCCGCCTGGGTTCGTTCATTCCGGTGCCGGGCGTCAACCCGGAGGCCATGGCGCGCCTGATCGGCAACAATGGCCTGCTGAGCATGTTCAACATGTTCTCGGGCGGTGCCCTGTCGCGCTTCTCCCTGTTCGCACTGGGTGTCATCCCCTACATCTCCGCGTCCATTGTGGTGCAGATGTTCGCTTCGGTTCTGCCGAGCTGGCAGGCGCTGAAGAAGGAAGGGCAGGCCGGGCAGCGCAAGCTGACCAGCTACACCCGCTGGGGCACCGTGGGCCTGGCCGCGTTCCAGTCCTTCGGCGTTGCCGTGGCGCTGCAGAAGCAGGGTACAGCCGGCGGGGTCGAAATCGTCTTCACGCCTGGTTTCGGCTTCATCCTGGCTTCGGTGGTCTGCCTGACGGCGGGCACCATGTTCCTGATGTGGCTGGGTGAGCAGATGACCGAGCGCGGCATCGGCAACGGCATTTCGCTGCTGATCTTTGCCGGCATCGTGGCCGGACTGCCGGCCGCGGTCGCGCATACGCTGACCATGGCACAGAACGGTGAACTGTCGCCGCTCAAGGTGATTCTGGTCGCCGCCATCGTGCTTGCGGTCACGGCCTTCGTGGTGTTCATGGAGCGCGCGCAGCGGCGCATAACGGTCAACTATGCCCGGCGCCAGGGTGGCCAGCAGGCGTACATGAACCAGAGCTCGCATCTGCCGCTCAAGATCAACATGTCCGGCGTGATTCCCCCGATTTTCGCTTCAAGCCTGATCATGTTCCCGGCCACGGCGGCATCCTGGTTCCACGATGCCAGCCAGATGCGCTGGCTGCAGAGCGTCACCGCGGCCCTGTCCCCGGGCGAGCCGCTGTACATGCTTCTGTATGCCGCCATGATCATCCTGTTCACCTTCTTCTACACCGCGATCGTGTTCAACGCGCAGGAGACGGCGGACAACCTGAAGCGCTCCGGCGCCCTGATTCCGGGCATTCGTCCGGGCAAGGCGACGGCCAACTACATTGATGGCGTGCTGACCCGCCTCACCGGCGTCGGGGCCCTGTACCTGACCGCGGTGTGCCTGGTCCCGACGTTTCTGCAGAGCGCATGGCACGTCCCGTTCTATTTTGGTGGCACCTCATTGCTGATCGTGGTGGTCGTGGTCATGGACTTCACGTCCCAGATCCAGGCCCATCTGGTCAGTCATCAGTACGACAGTTTGTTGAAAAAGGCCAACCTGCGCGGTCGTTGAGACCGGTAGCTGGCTCTGAGTGCGGGCAGCAGCGCAGGTTGCCCGGGTTGCTCTGCGGAATCAAAAGGGGTTCCGTTGGCGGCACATTCACGTTATAATTTCTTGTTCACTGCGCTGGTTTTACTTTTGGAGAGCACACGTCATGGCGCGTATTGCGGGCGTAAACCTGCCCATTCACAAGCATGTCTGGATCGGGCTGCAAAGCATCTACGGCATTGGTCGTTCCAGGGCCCGCAATATCTGCGGCGAACTGAAGATCGATCCGGCCACCCCGATCAAGTCCTTGAGCGAGGGTGAGGTCGAGCAACTGCGTACAGCAGTGGCCAAATTCACCATCGAGGGCGATCTTCGCCGCGAGGTCGGCATCAGCATCAAGCGGCTGATGGACCTGGGTACCTATCGCGGCCTGCGTCATCGCCGTGGTCTGCCCGTGCGCGGCCAGCGTACCCGAACCAACGCGCGTACCCGCAAGGGCCCGCGTCGTCCGATCAAGCGCTGAGAAGCGCTTGCACGAGTCCAGGAACAGAAAAGATTATGGCAAAGCCGGTCAAGTCCAGGAAGAAGAGCAAGCGCGTCGTCACTGACGGCATCGCGCATGTGCACGCTTCGTTCAACAACACCATCATCACCATCACCGACCGTCAGGGCAATGCCCTGTCGTGGGCGACATCGGGTGGTGCCGGATTCCGCGGTTCACGCAAGTCGACCCCGTTCGCGGCGCAGGTCGCTGCCGAGCGTGCCGGCCGTGCCGCTCAGGATTACGGCCTGAAGTCGGTCGAAGTCCGCATCAAGGGCCCCGGTCCGGGCCGCGAGTCGGCGGTGCGTTCCCTGAACTCGCTGGGCTACAAGGTAACCAACATCATTGACGTGACGCCGATTCCGCACAACGGCTGCCGTCCACCCAAGAAACGCCGGGTCTGAGGGAAAAATCATGGCACGATATCGTGGAGCAACCTGCAAACTGGCCCGTCGCGAGGGCACCGATCTGGGGCTGAAGAGCCCGGAGCGCGCCGTCGACACCAAGTGCAAGCTGGAGACCAAGCCCGGCCAGCACGGTGCCAACCGCCGCATGCGTCTTTCCGACTACGCCGTACAGCTGCGCGAGAAGCAGAAGGTCAAGCGCATTTACGGGGTGCTGGAGCGCCAGTTCCGCAATTACTACAAGAAGGCGACCCACTCCAAGGGCAACACCGGCGAGATCCTGTTGCAGCTGCTGGAAACGCGCCTGGACAATGTGGTCTACCGCATGGGTTTCGCGGTGACCCGGGCGCAGGCTCGTCAGCTCGTTTCGCATCGCGCGATTCTGGTCAATGGCAAGCGTGTCAATGTGCCGTCCTACCAGATTTCAGCCAATGACGAAGTGGCTCTGAGCGAGCGTGCCCGCGGTCAGCTGCGTGTGACCGAAGCACTGGCCCTGTCGGACAGCATGGACCTCAAGCCGGACTGGGTTGAGGTGGATGCCAAGAAATTCTCGGGTGTGTTCAAGATGGTGCCGGAGCGTGCAGATCTGCCCTCCGATATCAACGAGAACCTCATCATCGAGCTCTATTCCAAGTAATTTTTCAGGAGTCTGCTACATGGGAGTCGCATCGACTGGCGTGCTCAAACCCGGTGGGTTGAGCGTCGAGCAGCTTGCAACCAATCGTGCCAAGGTGGTCGTAGAGCCCCTGGAGCGTGGTTTCGGGCATACCCTCGGCAACGCGCTGCGCCGCGTCCTGCTGTCAGCAATACCCGGTTGTGCCATCGTCGAGGTGGAAATGGACGGTGTGCTGCACGAATACACGACGCTTGACGGCCTGCAGGAGGACGTCATCGAAGTCCTGCTGAACCTCAAGGACGTTGCCATCCGCATGCACGGTACGGATGAAACCACCCTGACGCTGAGCAAGAAGGGCAAGGGTGTGGTTACGGCGGGCGACATTACCGTTGACCATACCGTCGAAATCGTCAATCCGGAGCAGGTGATCTGTCACCTGACCAAGGATATCGCGCTGAACATGCGCCTCAAGGTGCAGCGCGGCGTGGGCTATGTGCCGGTCACCTCGGCCAATGCCGATGACGACCAGGATTCAGCGCGCCCGATCGGCCGCCTGCCACTGGATGCGTCGTTCTGCCCGGTGCGCCGTGTGTCCTACGAAGTGGACTCGGCTCGCGTCGAGCAGCGGACCAACCTGGACAAGCTGGTGCTGACCATTGATACCAATGGCACCATCGAGCCCGAGGAAGTGGTGCGCCAGTCCGCCGAGATTCTGATGGACCAGCTGCACATCTTCGGCGACTTCAGCCATCGCGAGGCGGCCCAGGAGAAGGACGAGTCGGATTCGATCGACCCGTTGCTGATGCGTCCGATCGACGACCTGGAGCTGACCGTGCGCTCGGCCAACTGCCTGAAGGCGGAAAGCATCTACTACATCGGTGATCTGGTACAGAAGACCGAGGTGGAGCTGCTGAAGACTCCCAACCTGGGCAAGAAGTCGCTGAACGAGATCAAGGAAGTGCTGGAGAGCCGCGAGCTGAAGCTCGGCACGCGACTGGAAAACTGGCCGCCGGCAGGTTTGGCGCCCGGCATGCAGCTGGACTGACGAGCGGGGAGCCGGAAGTGGTGAGTCGGCGAGGTTTTTCGCGATTCGCACAGTGAGGACGTCCCGCTGGGCAGGCAGCACGCAAACTGACATGTCAATCGTTGCCACGAGTGCCACGATTGACGCAAACAGACTGAGAAACGGAATAAAACCATGCGGCACATGAAATCGGGGCGCAAGCTCAACCGCAACAGCTCACATCGCCAGGCCATGTTCAAGAACATGGCGGCCTCGCTGTTCAAACACGAACTCATCCGGACCACCTTGCCCAAGGCCAAGGAACTGCGCCGGGTGGCCGAGCCGCTTATCACGCTGGCCAAGACCGATGGCGTGGCCAACCGCCGTCTGGCCTTTGCCCGCCTGCGTGACAAGGAAGCTGTCGGCAAGCTCTTTTCCGAGCTGGGGCCGCGATATACCGAGCGTCCGGGCGGTTATCTGCGCATTCTGAAGTGCGGCAATCGCGTCGGCGACAATGCGCCGATGGCCTATGTCGAGCTTGTGGATCGGCCGCAGGCAGCTTCCGCCGCCGAATGATCGGCTCGATCTGAGCAGCATCAATACAGGGCCCCGACGGATCGTACGTCGGGGCCTTTGTTTATGCGCCTGGCGAGCGCCCGGATCACGCATTTGTGCTGACAATTGTGCGGCCAGGCGTTAACGTAGACGCTCCGTTTGCCCCGAATCGCGGAATACCTTCATGACCTCCAGTGTACGCCCCTCGATGCGCATGGCCTGGCTGCTCGGCTTTGTGGCCTGTGCCGGCCTGATCGGTTACGCGTTGTACGTGCAGTACTATCAGTACATTTCGCCATGCCCCTTGTGCATCCTGCAGCGCATTGCCTTCATCGGCATGGGCGTGGTGTTCCTGATTGGTGGTCTGCATGCGCCGCGCAGCGCATGGCGCCGGGCATATGCCGCCGTGCTGACCATCATCGCGCTCGGTGGCATTGGCGTGGCGATACGACAGCTCTGGCTGCAGTCGCTGCCGGCCGACAAGGTGCCCTCGTGTGGCCCGGGGCTGGGCTACATGCTGGATACCTTCCCGCTGGCGCAGACCCTGAAAATGGTACTTTCCGGTTCCGGCGAGTGCGCCGAAGTGCACTGGCGCTTCCTGGGTCTTGCCATGCCCGCCTGGTCCCTGATCAGCCTGCTTGCACTGTGCATCTGGGGCTTGTGGACCGCACGCCGCCCGCGCTCAGCAAAACTTTTCCGCCGATGAACGACAACTCTCCCGTACATGCAATTTCCCGGGACGCCACCTGGCAGCCCGATAGCTGGCAGGGCAGGCAGGCGCTGCAACAGCCCCGGTATGACGATGCCGGCGAGCTGAACGAGGCTCTGCGCAAGCTGGCCAGCTTGCCGCCGCTGGTCACCTCATGGGAAGTGCTGGCGCTGAAGCGACTGCTGGCCGAAGCGCAGCAGGGCAAGCGATTCCTGCTGCAGGGCGGCGATTGCGCCGAGAATTTCGATGACTGCAATGACTCGGTCATAGCGAACCGTCTCAAGGTGCTGTTGCAGATGAGCCTGGTGCTGGTGCACGGGCTGAAGATGCCGGTGTTGCGGGTGGGGCGTTTCGCGGGGCAATACGCCAAACCGCGTTCGTCCGATTCGGAGACACGCGGCGATGTGACGCTGCCGTGTTACCGGGGTGATATCGTCAACGGTCCCGAATTCTCGCCCGAGGCGCGGCGTCCGAATCCGGCGCGCATGATCCAGGCACACGCGCGTTCGGCCATGACCATCAATTTCGTGCGCGCACTGATAGACGGCGGCTTCGCCGATCTGCGCCATCCCGAATACTGGAACCTGGGCTGGGTGGAGCATTCACCGCTGGCCGAGGAATACCGGCAGATGGTCGACAGCATCGGTGGTTCGCTCAAGTTCATGGAAACCCTTGCCGGCGAGTCGCTGGAGAGCTTCTCCCGCGTTGATTTCTATACCTCGCACGAGGCGCTGCTGCTGCACTACGAGCAGGCACAGACCCGTCAGGTGCCGCGGCAGTGGGGCTGGTTCAACCTGTCCACGCACCTGCCCTGGATAGGCATGCGCACGGCCGCGCTGGACGGCGCCCACGTGGAATATTTCCGCGGCATCCGCAACCCCGTGGCCATCAAGGTGGGCCCCACCATGCAGCGCGATCACCTGCTGCGCCTGCTGGACGTGCTCAATCCGGACGATGAAGCGGGCCGGATCACGCTGATTCACCGCATGGGGGCTGATCGAATCGAGGCGTGCCTGCCGTCACTGCTGAAGACGGTCAAGGACGCCGGGCGCACGGTACTCTGGGTGTGTGATCCGATGCACGGCAACACCGAGAAGACCAGCAACGGCTACAAGACGCGCAAGTTCGACAATATTGCCAGCGAACTGGCGACATCCTTCGAGTTGCACCAGGCGGCCGGCACCCGGCTCGGTGGCGTGCATCTGGAGCTGACCGGTGAAGACGTCACCGAATGCACGGGTGGTGCGCGCGGCCTGAGCGAAACCGATCTGGGCCGCGCCTACAAGAGCCATGTCGATCCACGTCTCAACTATGAGCAATCGCTGGAACTGGCGATGATGATCGTACGCAAGTCCGGCGGCCACGTCGGCGCCTGACGCCGCGCCTGTCGGGCCATGCTGTGCGCCCGGCCTACCGGGCAGATTCCGGTGATGGCACGGTGGCGAGGAAGCCGGGGCGCTTGAACGCATGAGCGTGCTGCTCGAAGCCGTAGGCGATGCTGATCAAGGTCGGCTCGCCCCACTGGCGCGTCATCAGCACGATACCCACGGGCAGTCCGTGCACAAAGCCGGCAGGAACCGTGATTGACGGGTAGCCGGCGACGGCAGCCGGTTGCGATGCGCCGCCTACCGTGGGGTCGCCGCTGAGGATGTGGTCACCCAGCACCAGGTCAGTCCTGAATGCGGGCCCCCAGGACGGGGCAAGCAGCGCATCCAGATGGTGTGCCTTCAGGGCGGCATCGATGCCTTCCGGCCCGGCCCGCCGTTTGGCACGCTGCAATGCGTCGGTATAGGCCTTGTCGGTAATGGGCCCCTTCTTTTCAGCCATCAGAAACAGTTCCTGGCCGAACCAGGGCATTTCGCTGGCGGCGTGCGCCTTGTTGAAGGCGATGAGGTCGGCGAGGTCGTGAACCCCGAGGTTCTTGCGTGTGGCCAGATAGGCCTTGATGTCGTGCTTGAAATCGTACAGCAGCACGGTCAACTCGTCGTCGCCCAGATCGCCGACATGGGGCAGCTTGACCGGATCGACGATCACGGCGCCGGCCTTTTTCATTGCCGCAATAGCCTGGTCCAGTACCCGGTCGGTGTTGGGCTCGAGGCCGGCATACTCGCGCAGCACCCCGATGCGCTTGCCCTTGAGACCGTCCGCCTCCAGGAACTTGCGGTAGTCGGTGGCATGCCGGTCGGCCTCGGCAGTAGCCGGGTCCGCCGCATCGCTGCCGGCCATCACGGTGAGCAAGGCGGCCGCGTCAGCCACGTTGCGGGCCATGGGGCCGGCCGTGTCCTGATTGTGACTGATGGGCACGATCCCGGCGCGACTGACCAGCCCAAGCGTCGGCTTGATGCCCACGATGCCGTTCATTGACGCCGGGCAGATCACCGAGCCGTCCGTCTCGGTGCCGATGGCAAGGGTCGCGAAGCCGGCTGCCACAGCTGCCCCCGAGCCGGCGCTGGAGCCGCATGCATTGCGATCCAGCACGTATGGGTTGTGCGTCAGCCCACCGCGTCCGCTCCAGCCGCTGGTGGCGTGGGTGGAGCGGAAATTGGCCCACTCGCTCAGGTTGGTCTTGCCCAGAATGATGGCGCCTGCCTTGCGCAGCCGGGCCACGACCGCTGCGTCGTGTGTTGCGGGCGCCGCCGACAGCGCCTGCGACCCGGCGGTGGTCAGCATTTGATCACCCGTGTCAATGTTGTCCTTCAAGAGCACCGGTATGCCGAGCAGGATGCCGCTCTTGCCATCAGCGCGGTCCTGGTCGCGCTGGCGTGCCTGTGGCAAGGCATCGGCATTGAGTTCGATGACCGAATTGACTTGCGGGCCGGCATGGTCGAGGTGGGCGATTCGCCAGATGAATTGGCGGGTCAGATCCAGTGCACTCAAGCTGCCGCTGTGCATGCCTTCCTGCAGCTGGCTCACGCTCAGGTAAGCCGCGGGAGTGTCCTGGCTGTCCGCCGGGGATCCGGCAGCGCCTTGATTGCCTGCAGGCGGGTCGCTCTGCCAGGCCGCGCAGGCCAGAGGAATGAACAGCAGAATTGCCAATGAGCGCGGAATGAGCTTGAGTGCCTGCATGCCTGTCCCCTGAATGCTTGAGTTGAACCCGGCACAGCCGCCACCGGCAGCGACGACTGCAATCCGGAGGGCAAAGGCGCCCCCTGTCCGGGCGCCCGCCCGCTCAGTGTAGCTGAAAGCGGCCCGGGCTCCGGAATCGCCCGGTGGGCAGTGACCCAGGCGGCAGTCGGCGCCAATCCCGGATGCACGCAAGTCGGCTATTGCGGTCACCGGGCAGGCGCGGCATCCTGTTGGCGCAGGACAATTCACATGCAACGGGGATCCGCATGAAAAAGACAACGATGATCGGACTGGCGCTGGCTACCTTCGTCGCCGGGCTCGGTATGGGCTACGCCGCCGGCAACCAGCCCGCGCAGAACATGTACCACGGCGTAAAAAAGAAGCAGGCAGCACAGAATCTTGCCGACGTCGCCATGGCGCAGGCCGGCGAGAGCGGCAGCTGGGAGCGTATTGCGGTCGGGCGTGTGTACTATCTGGGCGGCATGAAGGCCCGTGGTCAGGCGATCTTTGACGCCTACCTCAACGGGGAGCATGCCGACAGCGACCTTTATCGCATAGCCCGCGTCTACCAGGAGGCAGGTGACTGGGACAAGGCGCGTCCCATCTTCGATGCCTATCTGCAGCGCAATCCGGAGGAAGCCAAGGATCTTGCCGAAATCGGTGCCGACTATCTGATCAACGGCGATCGCGCCAAGGCGGAGGAGCTGTTTGATCGGGCGATCAAACTGGATCCGGATGAGGTCTGGGTGACGATCGCCATGGCCAGCGGCTATATGGGAGTCCGGCCGCAGTAATCGGTGGCCGGACACGGGCAGCCATGGCGGGCTAGGGCGTGTGCACGGCGCGTGCCAGCGCACGCCAGGGCTCGATATCCCAGTAGCCGCGTGCCTGGCCCGACGGGGACGGCAGCACATGCACGGCGGTGGCGTGCATGCACTCGGGTTGTTCGCCATAGCTCTGGATCTTGCGGCCGAGTGCGGCGCGCGCCGCATTCTTGCTGGTGAAGGCAATCCTTTCCGGGGCGTATTGCCGGATTCTTTCAATCAGTGCCGGCACGTCGAAAGCGCCGTCCGGCAACTCGCTGTCGTTGCCGCTGTGGCACTTGGCCAGGTCGGTCAGGCCGATGCCCAATGCAGCCAGCTTGCGAAACTCCGACGGCGCGAATTGACGCGGCGTCAGGCCGGCTTCGTGCAGCGCACGCCAGAAGTAGTTGCCGGGGTGCGCATAGTAGGCGCCGTCGGCTGCCGAGCGCCGACTCGGCGCGGTGCCGCAGAACACCAGCTTCAGGCCGGGCTGCAATACATCGGGAAGGATGGCTGTGCTGCGGTCAGACATCGTCGAGCACGAAGTCCTGAAACTGGAAGCGCTGGTCGCGCAGGACCGACTCGCCACGGGACAGGTGCAGTGGCACAGCGAACAGCGGGCCACCGCATGCCAGGGTGTGAAACTCGCCGTTCTCACCGCAGGGGTCGACATGGCGCGGCAGCGCCGCCAGCAATGCGTCGTCGAACGGGCGCCCGCAATAACCGGCATCCAGCTGTTCGGTGTCCACGCAAACCAGTCTGGCGCGATGGCCGGCGTCGACAAAAGCGCGTGCGAGCTGCGCTGGATCTTCATGCCAGAGGGGAAACACCGAGCCCCACCCGCATGCGCTCATCTGCTGCTCACGCCACGCGCGCACGTCGGCCAGGTGGATGTCGCCGAAGGCGCATTGATCGAGTCCGGGCCAGCGCTTGCGCGCTTCGTCCAGGGCGTTGCGCCAGCTCTCCAGGTACGCTTCGTTGCTGCCTGGCCAGTCCATCTCGGCCACGAGCACGGGCAGGTTCAGCGCGTCTGCCTGCGCCTCGAGCACGCTGCGACGGATGCCGTGCATGGCAATCCGGTCGTGTTCTCGATTGACCGTGGTCAGCAGTCCCACCACGTTCCAGGCCGGGTCAGCGCGCAGCCGCTGCAGTGCCATGAGGCAGTCCTTGCCGCCGCTCCAGGACACAAGTATGGGTCGGGTGCTCATGGTGACATTGTAATGCCCCGGTCCGCGGCGTCATCTGCGTCGCTTCCGCGAGATTGCCGCTGGTGCAACAGTGTGTTGCCGGTTCGGCTATTGGCAGGCGTCGGCGCAAGCCATTAGGGTGGTGGCGCACAAGGCCGCTGCCGCCACGGCATTCGCGCCATTTCGCCATCAACAAACGGAGTCGACATGTCACTCAAACTGCAGGTTGTGATCTGTTCCACGCGGCCCGGAAGAGTGGGCCCGTCCGTGGCCCGCTGGTTCCACGAGTTTGCAAGGAAGGAAGGCGCATTCGATGTGGAACTGGTTGACCTGGCCGACTTTGATCTGCCGGTATATGACGAACCCGTGCATCCTGCGCAGCAGGACTACAAGCACGAGCACACAAAGAAGTGGAGCCGGAGCGTGGACTCGGCCGACGCCTATGTCTTTGTCATGCCCGAATACAACTACTACCCCACACCAGCACTGGTCAATGCGCTTGACTATGTCTACAGGGAATGGAACTACAAACCCTGCGGCTTCGTCAGCTACGGCGGTGCGTCCGGTGGGCTGCGCGCGGCGCAGGCCGTCAAGCTGCAGCTGACCACTTTGAAGCTGGTTCCGCTGATGGAAGGCGTGATGGTGCCGATGGTCGCCAAACAGATCGACGATGACGGTCACTTTCAGTCGAATGAACTCATCGACAAGTCAGCCAACACGATGCTCGCCGAACTGCGCTATTGGGCCGACGGGCTCAAGGCCATGCGCGACAAGGGTCGCTGAACGCGCACATCATTGACTCGGACCCGCGCATGCACGGCACGCCGGGGCAGCCAGGTGCGGCTTCTCCCGGCCTCGGCGGGGCAGCCTTCGGCGCACACGGTGCTGGTATCCGCGTGACTAGTTGGCGATGTGGCGTTCGATGCGGCGGTCGGGGATGAGCCAGATGATGGCAACGCCGACGTACAGCGCATCGGCGATCCACGGGCGCACGAACGCCAGCGGGATGGCAGCGGCGTAGATCACCACCGATATCCTGTTCTTGAAATCGCTGCCAATGGCCCTGGCCAGGGTGGATTCACTGCCATGCAGCGCAATCAGGCGGTGCGCCAGGATGTAGAACGCGATGGCGGCGAACAGGAGCACCGTGCCGTACAGCGCCGTGGGCACCGCTGCAAAGTGATTCTCACCCATCCAGGCGGTGGCAAATGGCACCAGGGTCAGCCAGAACAGCAGGTGCATGTTGGCCCACAGCACCGTGCCGTTGACGCGCTCCACTGCATGCAGCAGATGGTGGTGGTTGTTCCAGTAGATGCCCACGTAGATGAAGCTCAGAACATAGCTGAGCAGGACCGGGAGCAGAGACTTGAGGGCCGCCAGGTCGGTGCCCTCGGGGACCCCCAGTTCCAGCACCATGATGGTGATGACGATGGCGAGCACGCCGTCGCTGAATGCTGCCATGCGGTCGCTGTTCATCGTTCCCCCATCCACTCAGCTGGTCGTGTCGAAGCATAGCAGCGCCCGCCGAAAGGCGTGCGCCCGCACCTGCGCCGGCACCTGCGCCGGTCCGCGGGCACTGGGTATTCGATTGACACCGGCCGGCTATTCGGGCGTCAGTCGCACGTTGGGGCGATTGTCTTCGGGCAGCGGAATGAACTCGGGGTCACCTTCCACCATGGGGTAGCGTTTTTCCTGCCACGCCAGACGTGCATCCTGCAGTTGCTGCTCGGAGCTGGCGACGAAGTTCCACCACAGGTAGCGCGGAGCGTCCAGCGGTGCGCCTCCGAGCAGCACCACGTGCGCGTCGCGCCTGGCCTTGAGCACACGTCCCTTGCCCGGCGAAAATACGGCCAGAGTGCGCTCGCGCAAAGCCTCGTTGCCTGCATCAACCTCGCCGTCAATCAGGTAGGCGGCACGCTGTTCGTGCTCGTCCGGCAACGGCAGCTCGCTGCCGGCCGGGAGGTGGGCATCCACGTAGAACAGCTCGCTTTGCGTCGATACCGGAGATCGCAGGCCGTAGGCCGTGCCGGCCACCACGCGGCCGCTGACGCCATTGATGTCCAGTGTCGGCAGCGCGGTCGACGTGACGTGTTCGAAGCCGGGCTCCCCGGTTTCATGCTGCAGGGGCAATGCCACCCACAGCTGCAACCCGTGCATGGCCTGGGGCTTGCCCCGATCCTCGGCCGCGGTGCGCTCGGAATGCACGATCCCGGCACCGGCACGCATCCAGTTGACGTCACCGGGCTCGATGACCTGGGTGTTGCCCAGGCTGTCCCGATGCTCGATACGTCCCTGCCAGAGGTAGGTTACCGTCGCCAGCCCGATGTGCGGGTGCGGGCGCACGTCCATGGCCTTGTCGGCGGCCATGGTGACCGGCCCGAAATGGTCCATGAAAACGAACGGGCCTACCGCCCGGTGCGATTTCGGCGGCAGCACGCGGTGTACCCGGAAGCCGTCACCGAGATCGTGGGAAAAGCCGGCCAGATGTTCACTGATCAGATTGGTCATGTCGTACCTCCGTTTTCTTGAACGCGTGCTCGGGTGACGGTTGCAACCGGTTCACCCCACTTGGGCCTCGCGCGTGATCTCGCCCATGCGGCCCGATTGGTAGTCGGCGAACGCCTGGCGCAGTTCCGACTCGTTGTTCATCACGAACGGGCCGTAACGCGCCACAGGTTCCCTGATCGGGGTGCCAGCCAGAAGCAGGGCGCGGGCGTCGCCCTCGCCAGCGTGTCGCAGGCGCACCGAGTCACCGCTGCCGAGTTGCGCCAGCTGACCGTCGGCAACAAGCTGCGGGTCGTCGCCGATTTGCAGGGAGCCGCCGAAAACATAGACCATGCCCTGTTCGCTGGCGGGCAGGTCCACGCTGACATCCGCGCCCGGCTTCAGCGTCCAGTCCTGAAACGTGATCGGGATGCGCGTATCGATCGCCGCCGAAACACCCAGTGCTGCGCCGGCAATGACGCGCACCCGTGCCAGGCCGTCATCGCTCTGGCCAACGGGAATCCGCGCCGCCGCCAGTTCCTGGTAGCGCGGTGTGTGCATCTTGTCGGCAGCCGGCAGATTGATCCAGATCTGGAAACCGTGCACCCGCCCGCCGTTGCGGCGGATCTCGGCCGAGGGCATTTCCGAATGGATAATGCCGGCGCCGGCTGTCATCCACTGCACATCGCCGGGTCGCAGCGTGCCCTTGTGGCCGGCGGAGTCCTCGTGTTCAAACTCGCCCTCCAGCATGTAGGTCACGGTCTCGAAGCCGCGATGCGGATGATCGGGCGCGCCGACCGCTTCACCGGGGCCATAGTCGGCGGGACCCATTTCGTCGATGAGCAGAAACGGATCCAGGTGGGAAATCTGGCCGCTGGGAAACGGGCGGCGCACGACAAAGCCGCCGCCTTCGCGCTGGCGGTGGGCGGTAAGGATGCGTTCAACGGCCCGGGTAACGGTGCTCATGCGGATCTCCAGTGAACAGATGATGGAAGTCCAAGGATAGGGCTATGCCATTCTGCATCAAAGATGCTTAAATGGACGTCAGTGTTGCTTCAGTGGAACAATGCCATGCCGGAACAGCAGGATCTCAATGACCTGGCCTATTTTGCCTGGGTTGTCGATGCCGGTGGTTTCGCGCCTGCCGGGCGCCGCCATGGCGTGCCCAAGTCCAAGTTGAGTCGCCGTATCAAGGCACTGGAAGAACGGCTGGGCGTGCGCCTGCTGCAACGTTCCACGCGCCGCTTTTCCGTGACCTCCACCGGAGAAACCTTCTATCGGCATTGCAAGGCGCTGCTGCAGGAAGCCGACGCCGCCCACGAGGCGATCAATCTGCGCCATGGCGAGCCATGCGGCATTGTTCGTCTGAGCTGCCCGGTGACCTTGCTGCATTGCGCGATCGGCGACATGCTCAATGATTTTCTGCGGCTGTACCCGCGGGTGAGCCTGGAACTGGACGCCGACAATCGTCGCGTCGACGTGATCGGCGAAGGCATGGATGTGGCCTTGCGCGTGCGCTTTCCCCCGCTCGAGGACAGTGACCTGGTGATGAAGACACTCGGTGCAAGCCACCAGATCCTGGTGGCTACCCCGTCCCTGCTGGATGAACTGGGCCGACCCTCGAAACCCGAGGAGCTGTCGCGTTTGCCAAGCCTGGCCACCAGAACCCGCAAGGCGAACCCGCAATGGCGGCTGCTTGATGCCCGCGGGGAAGAGCGGCTTGTCGTGCATGATCCGCGCCTGGTCAGCGATGACATGCAGGCGCTGCGCCAGGCCGCGCTGGCGGGCCTCGGAGTCGTGCAGCTTCCGGTAATGGCCATCCGCGAACCGCTTGCCGCCGGCGCCCTGGAACGGGTGTTGCCGGAATGGGCACCACCGCCGGGCGTCGTGCACGCCGTGTTTGCCTCGCGGCGGGGCATGTTGCCCGCGGTGCGGCAACTGGTCGATTTTCTGGCCGAGAACTACAGGAAACTGGAGATCAGCTAGATAAACCCGGTCTTGCGGCATCCCCCGTTGCAGGACGGAGGCCGCTGGTGCGGCCCCGCCATTTGCGGGGTTTCCCGGACTCTGGCGTCAGGCGGCCTGCCGCGAAGCCCTTTTGCGATCACTTTCGGTGAGGTGCTTCTTGCGCAGGCGGATGGCCTTGGGAGTCACCTCCACCAGTTCGTCGTCCTCGATGAACTCCAGTGCCTGTTCCAGCGACATGCGCACCGGCGGCACCAGGGTCAGGGCATCATCCTTGCCCGAGGCGCGCACGTTGGTCAGCTGCTTGGCGCGCAGTGCGTTGACGGTGAGGTCGTTGTCCTTGGCATGGATGCCGACCAGCTGGCCTTCGTAGATTTCCACATTGGCGTCAATCAGCATGCGGCCGCGGTCCTGCAGGTTGAACAGGGCGTAGGCGGGCGCTGTGCCGGTGCCGTTGGAAATCATCACGCCGTTGTTGCGCTTGGCAATGGCGCCGTCGGCACGGGGACCGTAGTGGTCGAACACGTGGAACAGCAGGCCGGTGCCGGCGGTGATGGTCTTGAACTCGGTCTGGAAGCCGATCAGGCCACGCGCGGGAATGAGGTACTCCAGACGCACCCGTCCCTTGCCGTCGGGCTGCATGTCCTTGAGCTGGCCCTTGCGCGTACCAAGACGCTCCATCACGCCACCCTGGTAGGGCTCGTCAAGATCCACCACCAGCTGTTCCCACGGTTCCTGCATCTTGCCGTCGATTTCGCGCACGATCACCTCGGGCCTCGAGACGGCCAGTTCGTAGCCCTCGCGACGCATGGTCTCGATCAGCACGGACAGGTGCAGCTCGCCGCGACCGGAGACCTTGAAGCGGTCCGGATCGGCGGTGTCCTCGACCCGCAGTGCCACGTTGTGCAGGGTTTCGCGCGTCAGGCGCTCGCGGATCTGGCGGCTGGTGAGGAACTTGCCGCCGCTGTTTTCCTTGTGCCCTGCAAAGGGCGAGTTGTTGACCTGGAAGGTCATCGAGATCGTCGGCTCGTCGACCGTCAGGGCCTCCAGGGCTTCGGGGTTGCCCGGTGCGCAGACGGTGTCGGAAATGCCCAGCTTGTCGACGCCGGAAATGGCAATGATGTCCCCGGCTTCGGCCGATTCCACTTCACGACGCTCCAGTCCCATGAAACCGAGCACCTGCAGAATCTTGCCCTGGCGCTTCTTGCCGTGGCGATCAACGATCGCCACCGGCATGTTGGTGCGCGCGCTGCCGCGCTGGATGCGACCGATGCCGATCAGGCCGACGTAGCTGGAATAATCCAGCTGGCTGATGCGCATCTGGAAATCGCCATCGGGGTCCACGGCCGGCGGATCGACGTGCTTCATGATGGCCTCGAACAGCGGCGTCATGTCACCGTCGCGCACGTCCGAATTCATGCCGGCATAGCCATGCAGTGCCGAGGCATAAACGACGGGAAAGTCGAGTTGCTCGTCGGTGGCGCCAAGGCGGTCAAACAGGTCGAACGTGGCGTCCAGCACCCAGTCCGGCCGCGCGCCGGGACGGTCGACCTTGTTGATTACCACGATCGGCTTGAAACCCATCTCGAAGGCTTTCTGGGTGACGAAGCGCGTCTGCGGCATGGGTCCGTCCATGGCATCGACCAGCAGCAGTACCGAATCGACCATCGACAGCACGCGCTCGACCTCGCCACCGAAGTCGGCATGGCCCGGGGTATCGACGATATTGATGCGATTGCCGTTCCACGAAATGGCCGTGTTCTTGGCCAGAATGGTGATGCCGCGCTCGCGCTCCTGGTCGTTGGAATCCATCGCCCGATCCGGCAGCACCTCACGCTCGGCAAGCGTCGAGGACTGCTTCAGCAGCTGATCGACGAGAGTGGTCTTGCCATGATCGACGTGAGCGACGATGGCGATGTTGCGGAGATTTTCGATGGACATGGCGGCATCGGCGCAATCCGGAGATTGCGCCCTCTGGTAAGTGGTTAGCCGACCAGTTTACCGGATATTCGGGGGCGGATGTGAATACCGGCTGCATGACCCTGCAGTGCCTCAAATGGAGGCGGGAAGCAGGGAGTGGGTAGTGGGTAGTGGGAAAGCGGTGAGCGGCAAGCGGTGAGCAGGGATGCGTGGGGTCGGCTGGGAGACCGTGCATCCAGATGGTTGCTCTTCCAGCTCCGATTTCCCACTCCCTGCTTCAGGACAAGCCAGTCAGGTAATACAAGCCAATCACCACGAACACCGCCAGGGTCTTGATCACGGTGACGGCGAAGATGTCCTTGTAGGCCTGACGGTGGGTGAGGCCGGTGACCATCAGCAGGGTGATCACCGCGCCGTTGTGGGGCAGGGTATCCATGCCGCCCGATGCCATCGCCGCCACGCGGTGGAAGACCTCCAGCGGAATGCCGGCCGCGTGGGCGTTGGCAATGAACGTGTCGGACATGGCTGCCAGGGCGATGCCCATGCCGCCGGAGGCCGAGCCGGTGATTCCGGCCAGCGAGGTGACCGTGACCGCCTCGTTGACCAGCGGGTTGGGGATTGCATGCAGCGCATCGGCCACCACACGGAAGCCGGGCAGGGCTGCGATCACCGCGCCAAAACCATACTCGGACGCCGTGTTCATCGATGCCAGCAGGGCGCCGCCGATGGCGGCCTGGCTGCTGCTGGCAAAGCGTCGCGTCACCGGCCGCCAGGCAAACGCCAGCACGCAAATGATGCCGCTCAGCAAGGCCGCCTCGACGGCCCAGATGGCGCCGATCTTGGAAATTTCCTGCACTACCGGCTCAGCCTTGCCCATGACCGACGGCGAGAACGCGGTACTGCTCCCATACCACTGCGGAATCCAGTCGGTGAACAGCTTGTTGATCACGCCAACCAGAACCAGGGGCGTGATCGCCAGCAGCGGATTGGCCAGCTTGTCGTGTTCGAAAGGTGCCGGTTCGTTGCGCAGCTTGGCGCCGCCGCTGTAACCCTCGCCGTTGCGCGCGGCGCTGCGACGGCGCCATTCCAGATAGCTCATGCCCACCACGAAAATGAACACCCCGCCCATGGTGCCCAGCCATGGCGCCGCCCAGGAGTTGGTGCCGAAGAACGCGGTCGGAATGATGTTCTGGATCTGCGGCGTGCCGGGCAGCGAATCCATGGTGAAAGTGAATGCGCCCAGCGCGATGGTGCCGGGGATCAGGCGCTTGGGTATGTCGGACTGGCGAAAGAGCTCGGCCGCAAACGGATAGACCGCGAACACGACGACGAACAGGGACACACCACCGTAGGTCAGGATCGCACACACCAGCACGATCGAGAGGATCGCACGGCTGCGGCCGACGATGCCGATGGTGGCGGCGACTATGGACTTGGAGAAGCCGGAGATCTCGATCAGTTTGCCGAACAGCGCACCCAGCATGAATACCGGGAAATACAGCTTCAGGAAGCCGACCATCTTGGTCATGAACAGACCGGTGAACATCGGCGCGACCAGTGACGGGTCGGTCAGCAAAACCGCGCCCAGCGCCGCGATGGGCGCAAACAGGATCACGCTGTGGCCGCGGTAGGCCGCCAGCATCAGAAAGGCCAGTGCGGCCAGAACAATCAAGAAAGACATCCACCTGTCCCCAAAACCAGTTGCCGAGCCGAGTATCGGCGCAAAGCTGCGGCAGTCCCACTGGACCAAGGTACAAGTGTCGAGCAGGTCGTGGCTGGCTAGGATGAGTCTCAACTCAACGGTCCCCCGCGCGCATGCACGGGTGTCGGGGGGCACCGCGCCGTCTATTTCGAGTATGGGGACAGAACCATGAAACGTCAGATTCTTGCACTTGCCATCAGCGCCGCCCTGCTGGTCCCGTTCGCCGCCGCCGCGCAGCCGGATTCAGGTACCGGACAGAGCAGCCAGTCGGACAATGCGCAGAACAGGAAGAAGACCGAGGCCGCTCAGCGCGAGGCCAAGGAGCTGGGCACGGTCACGGTGACAGCACGTCGCCGCAGCGAGGATCTGGAAAAGGTTCCGGTAGCCGTCAGTGCCTTCAGCGCCGAGGACATGAAAGACATGCAGGCCGTCGCCATCGACGGGTTGCAAGGTTCGGTACCCAACCTCAACATCGTCCAGGGCCGCGGCTCGTCGGGCAATGTCAATATCTTCATTCGTGGCATCGGTCAGCCCGATGCCCTGCAGAGTTTTGACCCGGGTGTCGGCTTCTATGTCGACGACGTCTACTACTCGCGCATCAATGGTGCCCTGATCGACCTTTTCGATGTCGATCATGTGGAAGTCCTGCGCGGACCGCAGGGCACGCTGTACGGCAAGAACTCCACCGGCGGTGCGGTCAAGATCGTCACCAAGAAGCCCAGCGACTTTGCCGAGGGTTCGGTGGAAGTGACCGTGGGTGATTACGGCCGGATCGATACCAAGGCCTACTTCAGCGGGCCCCTGGGCAAGACCGTATCCGGCTCGATTGCAGCGGGCACCTTCAAGAATGATGGCTACGTGACCGATCCCGATACCGGCCGTCACTTCAACGACGACGATACGAAGTCCGTCCGTGGCAAGCTGGACTTTCATCCGTCCGACAACTTCAATGCCGTTTTGTCGATGGACTACACGCGACAGAATACCGCGCTGACCATGGGCCGACCCACCGCACCGCTGGTGAGTGTGGATCTGGCCACGGGCGGTGTCGGCGTGCTGCTTGTGCCCGGCAGCGGCGACTGGAACTACCACGCGCAGACCTCGTTCGGGCCGGGCAAGGGCCAGAAGCTGACCCACAAGGGTGTGGACCTGCACATGAACTGGGTGCTCGGCCAGAACTGGAACCTGAAGAGCATCACCGCCTACCGCAAGCTGGATACCGATGCCTATATCGACATCGATGCCTCGGAGTTCCAGCTTGGCGACGTGCTGGTGGCACTGCGGCAGAAGCAGACCAGCCAGGAATTCCAGTTCCAGTACGACAATCATGACAACCTGCAGGCCGTGCTGGGCATGTACTACATGGATGAGAAGGTGCCTTCGCACCAGGAGGCCTACGCCAACGACTTTCTCACCTACAGCGGCACCCCGCTGACCTTCCTGCGCACCATCGACGATGACCTCAACACCACCAGCTATGCCGGCTTCGGCCACGTCAACTGGCAATTCGGGGATGGCTGGAGCCTGGCAGGCGGCCTGCGCTACACGCACGAGAAGAAAGACTACTTCCGCACCACCTCCACCTTCTTCGGTGCGCCGCTGTCCGCGGCCAATGGCACGTTTGCATTCGATACCGGCAAGACCTGGTCCGCGCTGACTCCGTCATTGAGCCTGCAAAAGCAGTTCAGCCCGCAGGTCATGGGCTATGTGTCTGCCAACCGAGGCTTCAAGTCGGGCGGTTTCAATGGGCGCGCCAACAGCCCGGCCGACGTCAGCAGCTTCGATCCGGAATACGTCTGGACCTACGAGGCCGGGCTGAAAATGCGTTCGGCCAGCGGCCGCGCACTGGCCAATGTGGCGGTGTTCCACTCCGACTACAAGGATTTTCAGGCGCGCGTGTCGGAGATCACCAACCCCGAATGACCCGATTCCCAACTTCAGTTTTCCGGTGCTCAATGCGGCCAAGCTGAGCATGGACGGCATCGAGTTCGAGGGCTCCACGCTTCTTGGCGAGTCCACCCGACTGCAGGCCCAGATCGGCTATCTGGATGCCAAGTACGACCGGTTTGATGATCCGCGCACCGCGCTCGACCCCTCGCTGGCCGGCCTGCATGCCCACGTCGCCTTTGCCCCCAAGTGGACGGCGCGTGTGGCTGCCACCCATACATTCAACCTGGCCAACGGTTCGGCGCTGACCTTCGGTGGCGACGTGTCCCACCGCGACGATGTCTGGCTCAGTGTCGACAACCGACCTGGGCTGATGCAGAAGGCCTACACGTTGACCGGTCTGTTTGGTGTGTTCGACTCGGCTGACGGTCGCTGGCAGCTGCGCGCCGGTGTGCGCAACCTCACCGACGAGACCTACAAGACCGATGCCCAGGAGTTCTCCAGTGTCGGCAACATCCAGACGGCCTACTACGGCTGGCCACGCAACTACTACCTGAGCGCCCGCTACAATTTCTTCCAGTAGCGGGTGTGCGGGACTCGGGATTCGGGACTCGGGAGTCGGGGAGTCGGGAGTCGGAAGTCGGGGAGGTGGTCCGCGAAGGACGCCAAATGCGCAAAGGAAAGCATGTCACCCGGGTAAAGGCGCATGACGAGAGAACTTCGTCATCCTGGGGCGATCCGCAGGATCGAACCCGGGATCCATTTTCCAGCTTGCGGGATTGGCCATGGCGACCAGTAGCGAGTCATGTGGGCGCGGGAGCATGAACCCGGGACTCGGTTTCGGGACTCGGGACTCGGGACTCGGGACTCGGGAGTCGGGAGTCGGGAGTCGGGAGTCGGGGAGGTGGTCCGCGAAGGACGCCAAATGCGCAAAGGAAAGCATGTCACCCGGGTAAAGGCGCATGACGAGAGAACTTCGTCATCCTGGGGCGATCCGCAGGATCGAACCCGGGATCCATTTTCCAGCTTGCGGGATTGGCCATGGCGACCAGTAGCGAGTCATGTGGGCGCGGGAGCATGAACCCGGGACTCGGGACTCGGGAAAGGCAAGCATGCCGGGATCAGTCTCCCCCGCTTGCAGGGGGAGACCGGGCAGGGGCGTCAGGCCCGCACGCTGGCGGGGCGCCTGGTGGCATCCGCCAATGGCATACGGAAAACAGCAATTGCGAGCACGCATGAACACGACCATCATTCTCCGCGTGCTGACCGCGGGCCTGGCCCTGGCTGCTCTGGCTGCCTGCGCAAAGCCGCCGTCGGCCAGTCTGCCGAAGCTCGACATCGATCCGTCTCGGGTCACCGTCGCCGGTCTGTCGTCCGGCGCCTACATGGCCACCCAGAGCCACATCGCCTGGCCGCGGGTATTTTCCGGTGCAGCCCTGGTTGCCGGCGGTCCCTACGGTTGCGCCGCCGGTGATCTGGGTCAGGCCTTGTCGACGTGCATGAAGGGCGAACCGGCCGCCGACCTGGGTGCGCTGGCCCGCGAAGTGCGTCAGCGCTCCGCCCAGGGCACGCTCGGCGACCTGGAGGCTCTGGCAGGGGATCACGTGTACGTTCTGCATGGCCGCGATGACAACACCGTGGCCGAGTCGGTGTCGCGCGATGCCGCGGGCCTGTACACGACATTGCGGACACAGCTTCCTGTCCTGTCGGGTCTGCAGGTGCAATGGGATGGTGATCGCGCCTTCGGCCACAACCTGCCAGTGGCTGGCCGGGGCGACGATTGCGCCCAGTCGGTGGCGCCGTTCCTGGGGCACTGCGGGTTCGATGCCGCCGGCGAGATTTTCGCGCATCTCTACGGCAAGCCCGCGGAAAAGGCAGGTACTGCGCACGGCGAGCTGCGCCGTTTCAGTCAGAAGCAGCTCAATGGCCGTGTGCCCGACCCGTATCTGGCGGATACCGGTTATGCCTATTTCCCGCGAGCCTGCCTTGCGGGAACGCGCTGCGGCTTGCTGGTGGTCTTTCACGGGTGCCAGCAGAATGCCGAGGCGGTGGGAGAGACGTTCGTTCGCGATGCCGGCTTCAATCGCTGGGCGGATGTCTACCATGTGGCCGTGCTCTATCCGCAGACGCGAGCCACATTCGCGCCGCTCAATCCCAAGGCCTGCTGGGACTGGTGGGGCTTTTCCGGAGCCAACTACGACACGCGCCAGGGTCGCCAGCAGCAATGGCTGATGCACGCGCTGGCCGCGCTGGGTGTGCCACGGGCCAGCCAGTGAAGCGCAGTACCCGGACTTTACCGGGCGCAGCGCCCGTGTGACGGCTGCCCGCTGATGCCCGGTCCGCAACGCAGCGACACGGTGCGCGCTGTGCCTGGTGCTTGCATCCGCGTCTGCCTTCAAGCATGTTGCCCGTCATACCGGCCAAAGTCTGCGTCTGCCATGAAGTGCGTGCCTGATCGACGGCGTTTGCCGACATGCTGAGCGCTGCCACCGTGATCGTGGCCGGCCTTGCATGGCTGGGCATGCTCTTTGCCGTGGCTCTCTACGGGGAGCGCCATCCCGACGTGATCAACCGGCGCTGGGCCATCATCTACGCGCTGTCGCTGGCCATACACTGCACCTCCTGGACCTTCTACGGCACGGTCACCCAGGCCAATCGTTCGGGCTGGTGGCTGCCGCCCACGTTTGTCGGTGCGATTGCCCTGTACGTGCTGGGCGCGGGCCTGATGATCCGCCTGGTCAAGCTGGCTCGAGAGCACAATGCCTCCTCGCTGGCCGACCTGATCGCTGCGCGTCTGGGTCGCCATTCGGGCCTGGCTGCGCTGGCCACGGCGGTGATGCTGCTGGCCATCATTCCCTACATTGCGCTGCAGTTGAAGGCGGTGGCAATGAGCTACGGCGTTGTGGTGCATGGTCAGGTGCCCGGCACCCCTGCCTGGCAGGACAGTGCACTTTACGTGGCGCTGGCCATGGCCCTGTTTGCCATGATGTTCGGTACCCGCCGCGCATCGACGGTGGTGCACAATCGCGGCCTGGTGCTGGCGGTGGCTTTCGAGTCGCTGTTCAAGCTTGTGGCGATGCTGGCCCTGGGTGCCATGCTGCTGCTGCCCTGGCATGGTCTGCCACCTGCTCCGGCGCAGGCGGCGCCGTCAGATACCGCCGGCTTTCCCAGTCTGATTCTGCTTGGTGCGCTGGCCATGTTCGCCATGCCGCATCAGTTTCACATCGGCGTCACCGAGTGCCGTGATGCCGACCATGTGCGCACGGGACGCTGGCTGTTTCCGCTGTATCTGCTCCTGATTGCCTTGCCCATCCTGCCGCTGGCGCGACTTGGCGATGCACTGCTGGGGCCGTCTGGCGTATCGTCGGATCTCTACGTGCTGGCTCTGCCGCTGGCCGAAGGGCATCACGGACTGGCGCTGCTGGCCTTTCTCGGCGGTCTGAGCGCGGCCACCAGCATGGTCGTTGTCGCCACCCTGGCCTTGAGCCTGATGGTGGCCAACCACTTCATAGCGCCGGTGCGCGTGCGCGCGGGCTGGGGACGATCGGAAAGTCGCGACCTGCGCGGTGCCCTGCTCATGCAGCGCCGTGCCGCGATTCTGCTGATCGTCCTGCTGTCCTGGGCCTACAGTCGCGCGCTGGCCGGCAACGACGCACTGGCTGACATCGGCGCGATATCCTTCTCGGCGCTTGCCGGGCTCCTGATTCCGACACTGGCAGCCGTCTGGCGTCCGCAGTTGAGCGCGCGGGCGGTAGGCGCCGGTCTGCTCGCCGGTACCGTGGTATGGCTGTATGTTCTGTCGCCGGCGCTGTTCGCGCCACAGCCGGCCTGGGTCGTGGCGGGGCCGTTCGGCTTGCAGTGGCTGGCACCGGACCACTTGCTGGGACTGCATCACTGGAGCCGCCTGGCTCGCGCCGTGGGTCTCAATCTTTCGGTCAATGCGGCGGTGCTCCTGCTGGTTGCCCAGACCCGATGGGGTCGTGCCCGCACGGGTCGACCCCTGGGTGGTGTGGAAACGGACGAGCTGCGCGCGCTTGCAACCCGCTTCCTGTCGCCTGAGCAGGTCGACAGTCTGTTTGCCGGTGTTCTCGAGCGGGCGGCGGACAAGCGCCTGCTGGCAGCGGTCGAGCACGAACTTGCCGCCGTTATCGGCGCATCGTCGGCACACCTGCTGCTGGACGTGATGCGCGAGCGTCGGCATGAGGACCTGGACCAGGTGGCGGCGATTGTGGGCGAAGCCTCGCAGGACCTGCGCTTCAATCAGCGCGTTCTGGAGGCCGCACTGGAGAACATGAGCCAGGGTATCTGCGTGGTCAATGGCGATCTGCGCGTGGTGGCCTGGAACCGCACCTACGCCGAGATGTTCGACTACCCGCCCGGGCTGCTGCGCATCGGTTGTCCGGTTGCCGAGCTGATGTGGCACAACATCGGCGCAGGGCTGATTGGCCCGGCAGATCCGAAGCGCGCTGCCGAGCGACGTCTGGCGCACATGCGCCGCGGCACGCCACATCATTCCGAGCGCAGTCTGCACGATGGCTCGGTGATCGAGATTCGCGGCAATCCGATGCCTGGCGGGGGTTATGTGGCTACCTTCACCGACGTCACCCGCTTTCGGCTCGCCGAGGCCGAACTCACGCGCAGCAACGAGACACTGGAGCAGCGGGTCAGCGAGCGCACGCGCGAGCTGGCGCTGGCCAGCGAGGCGGCGCAGCGCGCCAATGAGGCCAAGAGCCACTTCCTGGCCGCCGTCAGTCATGATCTGCTGCAACCCCTGCATGCTGCGCAGCTGTTTTCGCAGGCCTTGCGCGAACAGCTGGATGGCGCGGGGGACGCGGCGATGACCGCACGCCATCTCGGCGATTCGCTGGGCGTGACCGAGGGGCTGCTCGCCAGCCTGCTCGATATTGCAAGGCTCGAGGGCAATCAGCTTGAATGCAGGCCGCGTGATTTTGCCCTGGCCGAGGTCATGGATCCGCTGGCGGCTGAATTCTCCGCGCTGGCAGACGAGCGATCGATACCTCTGCGCGTTGTGTCGACTGGCGTGTGGGTGCATTCGGACCCGCAGCTGCTGCGCCGCATCCTGCAGAACTTTCTGGGCAACGCCTTGCGTCATGCACACAGTGGCGAGGTTCTGCTCGGTTGCCGGCGCGATGGCGCCGATATTCGCATCGAGGTCCGGGATACCGGCCCGGGCATCAGCAAGGCCGAGCAGACGCTGATCTTCGAGCAGTTCCGTCGCGGCAGCCAGGCCAGCGGTCAGGGCCTTGGCCTGGGGCTGGCGATTGCCGAACGCATGGCCGGCCTGCTTGGTCACCGCCTCGGATTGCAGTCGTGGCCGGGGCACGGCAGTGCATTTTCCGTGTGCGTGCCGCGGGCCGCGAGACCGGCACAACGCGTCCGGCACCATGCTCATGAGGTGCCCGGGTCGGATGCGGGTCGCGCGCTTCTGGTCGACAATGAGCCTGAAGCTCTGCGCGCACTGCAGACACTGATGCAGTCCTGGCACTGGAGCGTGGCTGCGGTGTCAGGCCCGGATGGTCTGTCCGGGCTGCCATGGCAACCGGATGTGCTCCTGCTGGACTACCATCTTGACCACGGGGTGACCGGGCTGGATGTATTGGCGCGTCTGCGTGAAGCCTATGGCGAGTTGCCGAGCGCCATCCTCACCGCCGATCGCGACCCCGGCTTGCGCCAGCGCCTGCTTCGGGCAGACGTGGCCGTACTGTACAAGCCGGTCAAGCCGCTGGCCTTGCGCCAATGGCTGCGCCGCGTTGCCGTGGCCCGCTCCGCTTGACGTGTCCATGCGCCGGGATGACGAGGCCGCTGACGTCCGCGCCGAGCTTGAACAGCGGCTCCCTAGAGGGCCGGGGGGTTCAGGTCCAGGCTGTGCATGAGGTTGCTGGCCTGGGTACGGTTGCGCACGCCCAGCTTGTCGAAGATCGCCGTGACGTGGGCCTTGACGGTGCGTTCCTGCACACCCAGCTGATCGGCGATCTGCTTGTTCAGAAGGCCTTCGGACAGCAGGCTCAGCACCCGGAATTGCTGCGTGGTCAGGCGTGCAAGCCGTTGCGCCAGATCCCTGTCCTCGGCCTCGCCGGGTTCGGCGGCCACCTGCGCGGCCAGCGGTGGCGGGATCCATTCGCCGCCATCAAGCACGCTGCGGATTGCGGCGCTGATCTCGCCGTTGTCCGCGCTCTTGGAAATGAAGCCGGATGCGCCGTGATCCAGCACCCGACGGACGATGCGCGGCGAGTCGTGCGCTGAAACGACCAGCACGGCCACACCCGGATGCTGTCCACGCAGGGCTGCCAGTCCGGACAGCCCGTGGGCGCCGGGCATGTGCAGATCCAGCAGTACCAGTTCGATTTCGTTGGACTGTTCCAGCGCACCGAGGGTGTTGGCAAGGTTGTCGGTTTCCGAGATGTCCGCATCATCCACGACCGCGGCCGCGGCCTGGCGCAAGGCCACGCGAAACAGCGGATGATCGTCGGCAATCAGTAGTCGTTTCATGCCCCGATTGTAGCTTCATGGAAGCCGGTACCAGGCCGCCCCGGAATCCGGCTGCCTCGTCCGGGGCGCGCCACCGATGCACTGGCGCGCAGCCGACCTTGCGAAAATGTGCCGCTGCGGCTAGCTTTGGAGCCATGCGTACTGTCTACCACGCCGAAAACCTGATTGATGCCCATCTGGTCAAGGATGCGCTGGAGGGCGATGGCATTCCGGCGTTCATTGCAGGTGAGTACCTCACCGGAGGAATCGGGCAGTTGCCGGCGCGTGACCTGATCGCGGTGATGGTACCCGACGGCAGCATCGAGCAGGCCGAGACCCGGGTGCGTGAAGTCGAGTCCATGCTGGCCGAGGCACGGAGCGACTGCGACAGCGCCGCCGACAGCGGGGATGCCAAACCCTGGCCCGGCTCGGGTACCGTTCTCGCATGACGTTGGACAACACTGATTTCAGCTCGCTGATCCGCACCATCCCGGACTTTCCGCAGCAGGGCATCGCGTTTCGCGACATCATGCCGATGCTGGCCGATCCGCTTGCCTTCAACCGCTGCATTGATGCTCTGGCCGCCCCCTGGCAGCAATCGGGTGTCGAGCTTGTGCTGGCCATCGAGGCACGCGGTTTCCTGTTCGGCAGCGCCCTGGCGCAACGTCTTGGCGCAGGCCTCGTGCCATTGCGCAAGGCGGGCAAGTTGCCCGGCTCGGTGGTGGGCACGGATTACGATCTCGAGTACGG
Organism: uncultured Gammaproteobacteria bacterium; assembly: GCA_963734945.1. GTDB lineage: Bacteria > Pseudomonadota > Gammaproteobacteria > Xanthomonadales > Rhodanobacteraceae > DASSBG01. Next base: position 810 of record CAVTJF010000002.1, on the reverse strand, counting down.
CAGTGCGCGGCTGGAAGCGCAGAGTGATGTGGTCAAGGCGGGTGCGCGGTCGGTCATCCTGGACGATGTTCTGGCCACCGGCGGCACATTGGCCGCATCGCTGGAACTGGCGCGCAGCCTGCAGCTGGAGGTACTGGGTGCGTCGGTCGTGATCGAGATTGCCGCGCTGGAGGGTCGCCGGCGATGGCCGGGCGACGGGCCCCTGCACGCGCTTTTGCAGGGCTGAGGCTCTCATTCATGGCAAGCATCGAATCACGCGGTCCCCGACAGATCTTCAGAGCCCTGGTATGGTCGCTCAAGGGGCTGCGCGCCGCCTGGCGGCATGAAGCCTCGTTCCGCCTTGAGGTTGGTCTGTCCCTGGTGCTGGTGCCGCTGGGCCTGTGGCTCGGGCACGGGGGTGTGGAGAAACTGCTGCTGGCCGGGACGCCGCTGCTGGTGATGTCTGCCGAGCTCCTGAACTCGGCCATCGAGGCAGTCATCGACAAGGTCAGCCCGGAATTCAATGAACTGGCCGGTCGTGCCAAGGACATGGGATCGGCAGCAGTGTTCTTGCTGATGATGCTTGTATTGCTGACCTGGGGCCTGCTGCTCCTTCCGGGCATGCTCATGTAGCCTAGGACCCTGGGCAGTAGAAACACAAACGGCTGCGGCTCGTGGTTTTGGCCGGCGTTTCCGCTCATTTTCGCTAAATAGCTACGGCTATTTGCCTCAAATGATCGAAAGATCTGCATCAAAACCACTTTGCCTCGCTCACTTGGTTTCTACCGCCCAGGCTCCTAGCCGTCAGTGCGATCTTTCCCGGGCCAGTCT
>CAVTJF010000001.1:0-7800 GCA_963734945.1 uncultured Gammaproteobacteria bacterium | reverse complement strand
CCCCGGGATCACCGTTTGCACTCGGCAGGCGGCTGGTTCAACGCTGGCTGTCACTCTGCACAAATCACGGTGCAGACGCCCGCTCTGAGCAGATTCTGCGACTCCGCCTTCGGCTCCGCGCAGAATGACGGCTCTTGCAGATCAGGGAAAGTCGTCCCGAGTCCCGAGTCCCGAGTCCCGAGTCCCGCAAACAGGCTAGGACGACTTGCGGTTGAAAGAGGCGCGGAAGATGCTGTCACCGGCCGCCTTTTTTGGACTGGCTGCGAGGCGCGAGTCCATGCCGCTATCGAAAATGGCGTCGGTCTTGGGAGTGACGACTGGCTGCTGACTGGCCGTGGCAGTTGGCTGCGCGGCATCAAAGTGCTGCCAGCTCCAGACGCCGGCAATGGCCAGGAATACTGCCGCTGCAGCGCCCGCCCAGCGCGCGCGAATGTGATGCGCCTGTCGCCGTTCGGCGTGGCGCGTGGATACAACGCGGGTTCGGCGGTGGGTCTGATGTTGCCCGTGTGAGGCCAGCGACTGCGCCAGCATCTCGGCGTGGGGCGCAAGCTCCGCCAGGCCGGCGCTCAATGCCTTGAGCTCGGGCGACGCGTCCACGGCCTGCTGCACACGCTGCGTCATGGCAGGCGGCAGTTCACCAGCGGCATGAGCCACCAGAGTATCGGCGTCCAGCCAGGCAGGCAGTCCGGCATCACCCAGTTGCCGGTACAGGCCGGCAAGGCGCATATCGTCGAGTTGGCTGTGCTCAGTGCTCATTTACATCCACTCCCAGTTCCTGCAGTCGCGCACGCAGCGTCTTCATGCCGCGCGAGACCAGTTTTCTTGCCGCCTCCTCGGAAATCTGGATCATCTCGCCGATTTCGCGGAAGGTATGGCCCTCCAGATGCAGGCTGATCGGCAGCCGGCGCCGGGAAGGCAGTTCATCCATGCAGCGCGCCAGGATCCTGACCCGCTGATCGTCACTGGCCGTGTCGTCGGGCCGCGGCATGTCGGCATCCAGCCGATCCATGCCCTGCTCGTCGTCTTCGGCACCCGGTTCGGAGGGCCGAACGCGGGCTCGTCGCATCGCATCAATGGCGGTGCTGGCAACGATCCGTTGTATGTAGGACGCAGTAAACGCCCCGGACCGGTCACGCTGGATGGCTTTCCACAGGCGAATGCGTACCTGCTGCTCGATCTCGTCAGGATCGATGCCGTGCTGCGGCAGGCGATAGCGCAGCATCACCAGGCGTACGCGCTCGGCGTGCTCGGCAAGCAGTGATTCCAGGCGCTCGTGATCGGGTTTGGAGCCATGTGGCGCCATACGAGGATAGTCCGTTCCGTGAACGCCTATCCTCGGTCACCGCCGATTCATATTCAAGCGCTCAGGCGGCCTTGCGTTTCCCTCGCTTGCCCTTGCCGGCGCTGCCGTCGAGGATGGCCTTGCTCTTGTCACGAACAACCGCAGCACGCATTTCATCGGTACTGAAATCGTCCACGGCGATGAACTCCTCGCCAAGCTCGCGCACCCGCTGCACCAGCGCGTGCTCATCGGCGTCGATCACGCCCAGTTCCAGCGCCTTGTCCAGCTGCGCAATATCGCCATGAACCTCGATCTGGCCGGCCTTGACGGCCTTGAGCACCTTGCGCTCGACCGGCTCGGCGGCAATCACATCCGGCAACAGGGCATTCAGGCGACCAATGGCGTTGTTGTCGGTTGGCGTGAGACAGGTCCATTCAATGAGCCGGTCACGGGTCTCGCTGGGGGCCATCAGCAGGGATGCGACGCGATGACCCAGACGGTCCGACGGCGGCACTTCGCGACGCCCGAACGGGAATACCAGCACCCGCATCAGCCAGCCGATCGGGCGCACCGGGAAATTGCGGACCACGCCATCGAGCGCCATCTGCATCTGCCACACGCTGTTGTGGAAAGCCCAGGCCAGCAGCGGACGATCGCTCTCGGGCCGACCCTGATCCTCGTAGCGCTTGAGCAGGGCGCTGGCCGTGAACAGGTGGCTGAGCACGTCACCGAGGCGCGCCGACAGCTTTTCCTTGAATTTCAGCTTGCCACCGAGCACGCCCATGGCAATGTCGGAGCACAGCGCCAGCGCGGCGGAATAGCGGTTGAGCTTGCGGTAGTAGCGCCGGGTGTAGTCGTCTCCGGGCACTTTGCCGATCATGGAGAAAGTCAGGCCCATGACGAACGCGCGCACGGCATTGGAGATGCCGAAGCCGATGTGGCCGAACAGGGCCTTGTCGAATGCCCTCAGCTGCTCCTTGTCGTCCTCGATCTCCAGCACGCGCATTTCCTTCAGCACATAGGGATGACAGCGGATGGCACCCTGGCCGAAGATCATCAGGCTGCGAGTCATGATATTGGCGCCCTCGACGGTAATGCCGATGGGCACGCCCTGCCAGCCACGCGCAGCGTAGTTGCCCGGGCCGATCTGCACGCCCTTGCCACCGTGCACGTCCATGGCGTCCTGGGCCACCATGCGGCCCCATTCGGTAGCGTGATACTTGGCAATGGCCGACGACACGGCGGGCTTCTCGCCGCGATCAACCGCGGCGGCGGTTGCACGCGACAAGGCCGATGCGGCGTAGGTATGTCCGCCGATGCGTGCCAGCGCTTCCTGCACACCCTCGAAGCGCCCGATGGCCAGGCCGAACTGGCGGCGCAGGCGCGCGTAGGCACCGGTTGCAGCCGCGGCGGCCTTGGAGCCGCCGGCACCGTTGGACGGCAGCGAAATGGCGCGCCCCACCGACAGGCACTCGACCAGCATGCGCCAGCCCTGCCCGGCCATGTCCGGACCGCCAATAAGCACGGAAAGCGGCACGAACACATCCTTGCCGCGCACCGGGCCGTTCTGGAAGGGAATGTTGAGCGGGAAGTGGCGACGACCGATGTCCAGGCCTTCGGTATCACGTGGCAGCAGCGCCAGGGTGATGCCCAGGTCTTCCTCGTCGCCCAGCAGGTGTTCGGGGTCGTACATGCGGAAGGCCAGGCCAACCAGGGTCGCGACCGGCGCCAGGGTGATGTAGCGCTTGTCGAAATTGAGACGGATGCCGAGCACATTGGCGCCATCGTGCCTGCCCTTGCAAACGACACCGTAGTCGGTCAGCGACGTGGCATCGGAACCGGCATTCGGGGCGGTCAGGGCGAAGCATGGAATTTCGCGCCCATCGGCCAGGCGCGGCAGCATGTCCTTCTTCTGCTCGTCGGTACCGTAGTGCAGCAGCAGCTCGGCCGGACCCAGGGAATTGGGCACGGCGACCGTCGATGCCAGGGTCATGGACATGCTGGCCAGCTTCTGCAGGACGGCCGAATGGGCCAGTGCGGAGAAGCCCAGCCCGCCATGTTCCTCCGGAATGATCATGCCGAAGAACTTGTTCTTCTTGAGGAAGTCCCAGACATCCGGTGGCAGGTCGGCCAGCTCGTGGGTGATCTGCCAGTCGTCGATCATGGCGCAAAGCTGCTCCACCGGCCCGTCCATGAAGGCCTGCTCCTGATCGCTGAGGCGCGGCACCGGCTGCGACAGAAGCTCGGACCAATCCGGCTTGCCGGAGAACAGTTGTCCTTCGAAGCCGACCGTGCCGGCCTCCAGCGCCGTGCGCTCGGTGTCCGACAACTGCGGCGTCACCTTGGCAAAAAGCTTCAGCAACGGCTTGCTGATGTGCTCCCGGCGAATGTCATCAAGGTTGAGCGGAATGGCGATCAGCGCGAACACCACCAGCGTGACCCACATCGCCACCGGAGCCTGGAAGATCAGGCCGGCCAGCACGATCCCGACAGCGACAGCAGCGGTCCAGGGACGCAAGCCGGTGCGCATCCAGGCGCAGACACCGGAAACAATCAGCGCGACAAGAAGAGGAGCAATGGCAGACATGTTCAGTACCTCGAAAGCAAGGTGTCAGGATGAACGCGAATCATCATGACAGAGTGAGCAACCCGCTGGCGAATTCGGTGCAGGCATCGATCTTCTCAAAGGTTGCCAAGAATGAATTTTTCCACTTCCCGGGTGAAGGCATCGTTGTCGTCACCGGCCAGGGTATGCGTGGCATCGGCCAGTTCGACGTGCTGCGCATGCGGCACCAGTGACCGGAACTCGGCCACCGTCTCGCTCGACACCACATCACTGCGACCACCGGAAAGCAGCAGCACGGGCAGCGTGACCTGTGCCGCGGCGGCCATCAGGCGCGGCTGATAGTCGAGGTGATTGTCGGCTATCGAGTCGAGCATGGCCGGGTCCCAATGCCAGCGCCAGCGACCGTCGCCGGTCTGACGCAGGAGGCTGCGCAGCTTCGCCTCGCTCTTGCGCCGGGCGCGCTGCGGCAGATAGGCCGCAATCGCGGCGGCGGCCTCGTCCAGGCTGGCAAACCCGGTCGGAAAAGCGCGCATGAAGGCCAGGATTCGTTCGACCCCGGCTACTTCCCAGCGCGGCGTGATGTCGACCAGAACCAGCGCACGGCAGGACAGTGCGCGCGTCTCGGCCAGCGCCACCAGGCTCACCAGGCCACCCATTGACGCCCCCACCAGCACGGGCGGCTGCGGCTGCGCCGCGATGACCCGCTGCAGGTCCACGACCAGATGGTCAAGCGCGTAGTCACCGCCGGGAGGACGGCCGCTGTCACCATGGCCACGAGCATCAAACAGGGTGGAGCGCCAGCCGCGCCGGGCCATGTGCTGCGCCGTGGCGCGCCAGCTGCCGCGCGTCTGCCCAAACCCGTGAGCAAACACCAGGCACGCGCCATCCTCCGGTCCGTGCACTTCCGTGGCCAGGGGAAGTCCGTCGGCACCGGCAAGCATTTCCACATCGGGAACACTTTGCAGAGGCGCATCCATACCTTGAAGTATGGTATTGCCGGGAGCGCTTGTCAATACGCCAGCGTATGCGCCAGCCTGTTGATTATCAAAAATGTTTTCGCAGAACGGGCAAACGCGATACCATGCGGGCATGCATGACGATACCGACACGGCGCGCGGGCGCCTGAGCGCCGACGACTGGGTGAGCGCGGCCCTGGAGCGGATTGCCGAGGACGGCCTGGGCAAGCTGGCGATCGAACCGCTGGCCCAGGATCTGGGTGTCACCAAGGGCAGCTTCTACTGGCATTTCCGCAGCCGCGATGCACTGATCGACGCCGTACTGGAGCGCTGGCGACAACTGGGCGAGCGGGATCTGCTGGCCGACCTGGGGGCGATTGCCGATCCGCGCCGGCGCCTGCGACAGGTGTTCCAGCGGGTCGCCGCCGAGGTGCAGTCGCATCGTGTCCACGCCGCCTTGCTCAAGGCCCTGGAGATGCCGCGCGTGCGCGACGCGGTGGAAAACGCCGCGCAGCAGCACCTGACGCTGCTGGCCGAGGCCTACAGACAGATCGGCCAATCACCCGCGACGGCCATGAACAGCGCCCGCCTGGCCTACGCCGCCTACCTCGGCTTCATGCAGATGAATCTCGTGTTCGGGCATGAGCGCATCAGCCAGGAACAGTACAACGACTACGTGGACCACCTGATCGCCACGCTGGTGCCTTGACGCATGCAAATGAGCGGCGAGCAGTGAGCGGTGAGCGGCAAGAGCGCCTGGCCCTCGCCATACCGGCCCTGAATTCCGCGTTCCGCTCTCGGCTTGCCGCTCGCCGCTCACGGGCACAACTTGCAAACAGCCTGCCCCCGGTCTACCTTCGATCCAATCCCCGCAGCCACCAGGATTCACGCAGTGACCAGCAAGCTGGACTCTCTCAATCAGTGGGTAGACGAGACTGCCCGCCTGACCCAACCCGAGCGCATCCACTGGTGCGATGGCTCGGAAGCCGAATACCAGGCACTGATCGAACTGATGCTCGATTCAGGTGACCTCATCCAGCTCAATCCGGCCACCCACCCGGATTGCTATCTGCACCGCTCCGATCCCAGGGATGTCGCACGGGTCGAGAAGCTGACCCTGGTCTGCCATCCCGACCAGGACACCGCAGGCCCGAACAACCAGTGGATGGATCCCGAGGAGGCGCACCAGAAGATCGACGCGCTGTTTGCCGGTTGCATGCAGGGCCGCACGATGTATGTCATCCCCTACTGCATGGGACCGATCGATTCACCGCTGTCGCGCTGCGGCGTGGAGATAACCGACAGCCCGTACGTCGCAGCCAACATGGCGCTGATGACACGCATGGGCACCCCTGCACTCGAACGCATCGAGCGCGAGGGTCAGTTTGTGCGCGGCTTGCACTCGATCGGCGAGCTGGATCCCGAGCGCCGCTGGATCATGCATTTCCCGGTGGAACGCATGATCAAGTCCTATGGCTCCGGCTATGGCGGCAACGCCCTGCTGGGCAAGAAATGCCACGCGCTGCGCATCGCCAGCAACCAGGCCCGCGACGAGGGCTGGCTGGCCGAACACATGCTCATCGTCGGCATCGAGAACCCGGAGGGCAAGACCCACTACATCGCTGCTGCCTTCCCCTCGGCCTGCGGCAAGACCAACCTGTCCATGCTGATTCCGCCCGAAGGCTATCGCCGCGCCGGCTGGAAGATCTGGACCATTGGCGACGACATCTGCTGGATGCAGCCCGGCGAGGATGGCCGCCTGTGGGCGATCAACCCGGAAGCCGGCTATTTCGGCGTAGCCCCGGGTACCAGCGAGAAGACCAACCCCAATGCCCTGGCCATGCTCGGCCACGATGCCATTTTCACCAATGTGGCGACCACCAGCGACAAGCAGCCATGGTGGGAGGGTATCGGCGAAGGCAAGCCGGACAAGGACTGGCAGGGGCGCGACTACAACCCCGACAACGGCCCGGCCGCACACCCCAATTCGCGTTTCACGGTGCGCGCCAGCCAGTGCCCGAGCTGGTCGGAAGAGGCCGAATCGCAACGCGGCGTGCCGATTTCGGCCATCGTCTTTGGTGGCCGCCGGCAATCACTGGTGCCGCTGGTCATGCAGGCCCGCGACTGGAGTCATGGTGTGCTGATGGGTGCCTCGATGGCATCGGAGGCAACGGCAGCGGCAACCGACACGGGCAGCAGCGTCCGCCGCGATCCGATGGCCATGAAGCCATTCTGCGGCTACAACTACGGCGACTACTTCGCGCACTGGCTGAGCTTCGACAAGCCCGGCGCCAGGCTGCCTGAAATCTTCCACGTGAACTGGTTCCGCAAGGATGCCGAGGGCAAGTTCATCTGGCCGGGTTTTGGTGACAATCTGCGCGTTCTCGAATGGATGATCAAGCGCATCGAGGGCAGGGCCAGTGGCCGCGAGACGCCCATCGGCATCCTGCCCGATGCCGACGAGATCAATCTGGAGGGACTCGATATCGACCCCGGCAGCATCGAGCAGCTGCTGGCGGTTGATCGCGAAGGCTGGCGCGAGGAGCTCGATGCCATCGGCAGCTACCTTGAAAGCTATGGCAACCGCCTGCCCGAGCGCCTGCGTCAGGAGCAGCGCCAGGTGCTCGCGGCGCTCAGTGACTGACAAGCCGCAGCACACGCCAGTGCGGCGCGGCGCGGCACCCGGCCCCTCCGGCCGGGTGTGCCCCGCTCAATCCTGCTGGCCGAAATAGGTTTCCAGCCACTTCTTCCAGTCGGGCGAGTTGATGCGTCGCAGCAGCGAGGTGTCTATGGGCTCGCGCAAACGGCTTCCCGTGGGCAATGCAAAAGCGTAGTCCTGGCGCTCCAGAGTGAACGGCAGGACGCGCAGGCTGCTCTGGTAGCGCTGGCGTATCTTCCAGCGCAGCAAGGGCGCGTCGTATACCACGGCATCGACCGTGCCGGCATCAAGCTCGGCCAGCGCCGCGTCCAGGGAATCGACCTTCCTGTACCTGTCG